>JBGCGC010000153.1:0-7334 GCA_045110475.1 Granulosicoccus sp. | reverse complement strand
AAGGTATCGGGTATACCTTGAGAGCGAGCAACAACGCGGATGACCCCTGGACGAGCCGCCCTTCGGGAGACCACCAAAACACCCTCCGCCGCGTTGCTGTTCTTGACAAGGATCCCGACCTTGCCTGCGAACAGCGCCTTGCTAAGGGCGTTTTGGTGGTCTCTGTTTGAAGCGTTTGAAGGTCACACTACACTAGGAGCCTGACGCTGCCACGGGGCGGGGCACACAGAATTTATCAGAAACAGCCGATCGACGAAAAAAACGCTCAATATCTCCTAATAACCCACCGATATAGTCAACTATATACTTGACTAAATTAGTAGGACAAGCGACAATATTGCTATTGCGTGAAACGGTGCAAACCGGCTAACACTTTATGAAGCTAACGACAAAAGGCAGATATGCGGTAACGGCCATGCTGGATTTGGCATTGCATGGTCAGCAGGGCCCGGTTTCTCTGGCCGAAATATCTATTCGTCAGGAGATTTCACTCTCCTACCTTGAGCAACTTTTTTCCAAGCTGCGCAAGAACGGCCTTGTTATCAGCACCCGCGGCCCCGGTGGTGGTTACTCTGTTGCTCGTGAGCTTTCAGATGTGGCAGTGTCGGAGATCATCGGGGCTGTCAATGAATCAGTCGACGCCACACAGTGCGCCGGCAAGGAAAATTGCCATAGTCATGGGCGCTGCCTCACTCACGATTTGTGGGAGGGGCTGAGTCTGCAGATCGAGGAATTTCTCAGCAGCGTATCCTTGCAGGACATGATTGACAGGCACCGTGTCCAGAGCGTGTCCATCATTCAGGAGAACCTGCTAGCAGAACGCCGGCATGCTTAACCGGTGCGCTTGATCGATGTCCCATCCGTTATCACTACCACTGCAAATGAGCATACAAACCTTGAGTTGGTGCGTACAAGCAGACATCAGTACTCAGTATTTTTCAGTCGCGGCGATGAGCTGCTCTAACCAGTAATTTCGAGGCTTATACAGTGAGTTCATTAAACATTCCAATCTACATGGATTACTCCGCTACCACGCCGGTTGATGAGCGGGTTGCTGCAAAAATGGCGGAATGCCTGACCAAACAAGGGCACTTTGGAAATCCGGCTTCGCGTTCGCATCCATTTGGCTGGCACGCTGATGAGTTGGTTGAGCAAGCGCGTGACAACGTGGCTACTCTGCTTGGTGCAAACAGCAAGGAAATCGTCTGGACTTCAGGTGCTACCGAGTCAGACAACCTCGCCATCAAGGGAGCTGCGTTGTTCAACAAGAAAAAAGGCAAGCACATCGTAACGCTCAAAACCGAGCACAAGGCGGTGCTTGACACGTGCCGGCAGCTGGAGCGGGACGGTTTCGATGTTACCTACCTCGATCCATTGGAAAACGGTCTGCTCGATCTCGACGTCTTCAAGGCGGCATTGCGCGATGACACAACGGTCGTGTCCATCATGCATGTCAACAACGAGATCGGTGTCATTCAGGATATCGCTGCAATTGGCAAGATCTGCCGCGAGCGAGGCATCATTTTCCACGTAGACGCGGCCCAGAGCCCCGGCAAGGTCGCCATTGACGTGAACGAGATGAATGTAGATCTCATGTCACTATGCGCCCACAAGGCGTACGGTCCCAAAGGCATTGGGGCGCTCTATGTTCGACGCAAGCCGCGTGTGCGTCTAGAGGCACAAATTCATGGTGGTGGGCACGAGCGGGGCATGCGTTCCGGAACATTAGCCACTCATCAAATAGTCGGAATGGGTGAAGCATTTCGAATCTGCCACGAGGAGATGGACACTGAAAACAAGCGCATGAAAGAGCTTCGGGACCGATTGTGGAACGGTTTCTCCGATATGGAGGAGATCTACCTTAACGGCGACCTCGACCAACGCATTCCCGGCAACCTCAACGTGAGCTTTAATTTCGTCGAAGGTGAAAGTCTTATCATGTCCATGAAAGACATCGCCGTGTCCAGTGGTTCAGCCTGTACCAGCGCAAGCCTGGAGCCCTCGTACGTGCTCAGGGCCATCGGACGAAATGACGAGCTTGCGCACAGCTCTATTCGCTTCACTATTGGTCGCTTTACCACCGAAGAAGAGGTAGATTTCACCATAAAGCAGACGCGTGAAGCGGTTGAAAAGTTGCGCGACCTCTCACCTTTGTGGGATATGCACAAAGACGGTATCGATCTGGACACGGTAGTCTGGGCAAGCCACTAGCCTGAATTATTCATGAAATCACGGGGACGCCCAGTCCACATCGTTTCGGAAAGGATTTGGCATTTCATGAATAGTCCAAGCTAGCCGGCACTTACCATTGCCCGTTAGGCCGACCAGCAGGCCCGACGGGTGACTCAATTGATAACAGCTTGTAAACTCACACCAAACCTTGATCCTGTCGGATTAGGGAAATGCAAATAGCACGTCATCGGAGATCAACATGGCATATAGCGACAAAGTACTGGATCATTACGAAAACCCGCGTAACGTGGGAGTTCTCGACAAGGACGATCCCAATGTGGGCACCGGCATGGTAGGCGCGCCTGCCTGTGGTGATGTCATGCGGCTCCAGATCAAGGTCAACGACGACGGGATCATCGAAGACGCAAAGTTCAAGACGTACGGCTGTGGTTCGGCTATCGCATCGTCGTCTTTGGTCACTGAGATGGTTAAGGGCAAGACACTGGAAGAGGTAGGCGAAATCCGCAATAAGCACATCGCAGAAGAGCTGGCACTACCACCGGTAAAAATTCACTGTTCAGTGCTTGCTGAGGATGCTATCGCTGCGGCCATTGCAGACATCAAGGCCAAGCGCGGCGATACGGAAAAAGAAGCTGCAATCGCGAGCTAGTCTCGCCATCTCGTCGGGGAGTCAACTATTTATGGGCGTAACGTTTACAGATCGCGCAGCGCAACACATCAGGGGCTTCCTTGATAAGCGTGGCAAGGGTATTGGCCTGCGTTTGGCTGTTCGTACTACCGGTTGTTCCGGTTTGGCGTATGTACTCGAATTTGCCGATGAGGTTGCTGCAAACGATGAAGTGTTCGAAGACAATGACGTCACGGTGGTGATCGACAAGAAAAGTCTGGTCTTTCTTGAAGGGACCGAGCTTGATTACACCAAGGAAGGTCTCAATGAAGGTTTCAAGTTCAAGAACCCTAACGTCAAGGACGAGTGCGGTTGCGGGGAATCATTCACCATTTGAATGTAATCCGAACGTCATTGTCACGGTCGATGGTGTACTCAAAGTCCACCATCGATCGTCCGCGCTTCTGTGAACGACCTTCACCTCCATAACATCATGCCTCTAGATTTATCGGGCAGCTTTTTCGAGCTGTTTGAAATAGCCGAAAGCTTCGAGATTGACAAAGACCACCTTGTGTTGAGATACAGGGAGTTACAGACTCAATTGCACCCGGATAAATTCGCTGCAGAATCAGACGCACAAAAACGATGGTCGCTCCAGGCTGCAAGCTTTGTCAACGACGGCTACAAAACGCTACTCGAAGACCTGTCACGTGCCACTTATGTTTTGCAACGTAACGGGGTAGATATCAATGAAGAGACAGATACGCACATGGATCCCATGTTCCTGATGGAGCAGATGGAGTTGAGAGAATCCCTCGAATCCGCCGAGTCATCTACCGATTCGTTTGCACAACTGGCCAGTATGCGCCGGCGATTAAAGCACGCTATCGATGAGCAAGCCGTGGCTTTTGCGCGCGCCGCCAGCCAGTCTGATTGGGCAACAGCAAGAACAATCACACGGCAGTGGCAGTTCCTCGACAAGTTGCTGAGAGAAACAAAGAGCGTAGAAGAAAGGCTGGACGCCTGATTTTGACCGGCTCATCGGTGGCAGGGCTGACCTGGCACGCCATGACGACCTGTTAAACTGACAATTATCAACCCCAAGGAATACACGTGTGGCGCTGCTGCAAATAGCCGAACCCGGGCAAGCCCAAGCCCCTCATCAACACAAGCTGGCTGTTGGTATCGATCTGGGCACAACCAACTCCCTGGTTGCGGCCGTCCGCAGTGGCAGCGCTGACGTGCTTGCAGACGATGGTGGCAATCGATCAGTACCTTCTGTTGTAGCTTACCTTGCAGATACCGATCCGCTAGTCGGGCGTGAGGCGCAAAAAGTCGCTGGCAATGCAGGCAGTGTTATACGATCTGCCAAACGTTTGATGGGTAAGGGTGCGGCAGATCTCGAAAGCTCTTGGCTGTCTGAGCATTATCAATTTGATGTGGTATCGGGTTCGTTGCCTGCATTTGTGACAGCGGCAGGTAATAAAACAGCCATGGACGTCTCAGCGGCCATCTTGCAGCGGTTGAAGGCGACGGCTGAGGCGACGCTGGGAGGAGACCTTGTCGGAGCGGTCGTTACGGTGCCGGCCTATTTTGACGACGCCCAGCGACAGGCAACGAAAGACGCGGCAGCATTGGCAGGTTTGAATGTTCTCAGGCTTATTAATGAGCCAACAGCCGCTGCTGTGGCCTACGGTCTGGACAATGATGAGGAGGGTATTGTTGCCATCTATGATCTGGGTGGTGGAACCTTCGACATATCGCTGTTAAAAATGCAGCGTGGCATCTTTGAGGTCCTTGCAACAGCCGGAGACACCTCACTTGGCGGTGATGATATCGATAACCTCCTGGTCAGTTGGCTGCTCGGCAAGGCTGGCATCGGCCAGCTTGAAAACGCGCAGGCAAGCGCTGATGCCAAGAACTATGCGCAATCGATAAAAGAGAGCCTGAGTGCCAGTGATGTTGTTGACATCGATTGGTCCGTGGGGCAGGCAGGCTCGTTCAGCGGTCAGCTTACCCGTGCCGAGTTCAACGAAATCATCATGCCGCTTGTTAGTCGCACGCTAAAGCCGTGTCGTCAGGTACTTCGCGATGCCGATGTCGATGTTGACGACGTCCGTGCTGTGGTCATGGTTGGTGGTTCCACACGAGTACCGTTGGTAAGAGAGTCGGTTAGCGATTTTTTTGGTAAACCTGTGCTGACATCCATCAACCCTGATGAAGTTGTGGCGGTTGGCGCTGCCATTCAGGCTGATATTCTTGCTGGTAACAAACCCGATAGTGATTTGTTATTGCTCGACGTCACGCCATTGTCACTGGGGCTTGAAGTCATGGGAGGCCTCGTCGAAAAGGTCATCCCGCGCAATACAACGATCCCCATCTCCCGCGCACAGGAGTTTACTACCTACAAGGACGGGCAAACTGCGATGGCGGTGCACGTATTACAGGGTGAGCGCGAACTTGTTGACGATTGTCGATCGCTTGCCCGATTTGAGCTGGCAGGTTTTCCTGCTCGGGTAGCCGGGGCCACTCGCATTCAAGTGTTGTTTCAGGTCGACGCCGATGGCCTCTTGACGGTAAGTGCGCTCGAAAAGGAAAGCGGGGTACTTGCCAGTGTTGATGTCAAACCGTCTTACGGATTGTCCGATGGTGAGATAGAAACGATGCTTCGCGATTCGATGGACAATGCCGGTGAGGATATGCAGAAGCGTCTGTTGCAGGAACAACGCGTGGAGGGTTCGCGTGTGCTTGAGGCACTTGCAAGTGCGCTCGAAAGTGACGGCGACGAGCATCTGTCTTCCGGGGAACGGGAGCAGCTTGATAAGCTGGTTGTGGCTTTGCAGGAAGTTCTGCAGAGTGATAACCGTGAAGTCATCAAGCAGGCCGTACTTGAACTTGAAACAGGTAGTGGCCAGTTTGTGGAGAGACGCATGAATGCCAGTGTCCGCACAATGATGTCTGGTCAGGGTATTGACAGTTTCGTTACTGATTCGCCGGGCCACACTGACCGTACTGCAGATACGTAATATGGACATCGCGACTGTGGTGTCAGGGATCGCCCGCACCGGCAATGGAGGACTTTTTTCCTCTATCTTACGTACTCCATAGCCATGTCTTCATCAACTTTAGCCTACAACGTGGAGTTACTGGCAACATGCCCACCATCACGATAAAGCCGCACCATGAAATCTGCCCGGAAGGCGCAGCCTTTGAGGTCGATTCTGGAATATCCGTTTGCGATGCCATGCTGAGAAATGGTGTACACATCGAGCATGCCTGTGAAAAATCCTGCGCCTGCACGACCTGCCATGTTCACATCCGTGAAGGATTGGAGAGCATGGACGAGGCAGACGAGCTTGAAGAAGACTACCTGGACAAAGCCTGGGGTCTTGATCCTGATTCCCGTCTGAGCTGTCAGGCTATTGTCGGGCATGAGGATCTCATAGTGGAAATTCCGAAATACACGATCAATATGGTTGCCGAGGCGCCTCACTGATGAAATGGACCGACGTACGTGAAATAGCCATTGAGCTGTGTGAAGCGCACCCGGATGTTGATCCGCAATATGTGCGCTTCACTGATCTACACGCCTGGGTCATGGCCCTTGAAGGGTTCGAAGACGATCCTGAAAAATCCAGCGAAGGTATTCTTGAAGCCATTCAGATGACATGGCTTGACGAACAGGACTAGGAATCTGCGCGGCCGGAGGCAGCCCAGCAGAAATCCCTGCTGCGAACAGTCCCACTTCGGCCGGTTTTATCGCTCATCATCGTTACTTAGGCTCACTAAGCGCCACAAATGAGCGATAAAACTGACTCGAATTCGGACTGCTCTCGCGACGGCATTTTCTACCGCGCAGACTCATAGGTGTTTGCCGATCTGGGCAAATGTGTGTTTCCTTGCCAAATGATGTTTACTAATACACTCAATAGTGTTGACCAGAGGTTTGGTTGGGGCTATCATTGCGCGGCTTGATGATGTGAAGTTTCGGGGTATGGCGCAGCCTGGTAGCGCATCTGCTTTGGGAGCAGAGGGTCGTAGGTTCGAATCCTGCTGCCCCGACCAATTCGTCAGGTTTGTTTGCAAGACAGGTTCATTACGGTATGCCCCTGGCGGGCTCTTCCAAACGGTGAAACTGTTCGTCGGAATCGCAGGAAAGAAGAGCTGCACAATCTCATGAGCGCCCGTAGCTCATCTGGATAGAGCATCGGCCTTCTAAGCCGAGGGTAGCAGGTTCGAGTCCTGCCGGGCGCACCATTCTGGGGTTGTGAAATTTAGAGCGATGGCTTGGCAAGGCAAACCGGAGCAGTAGCCGACGAGTTGTGACTTTACGACCAGATCTGCAGTGGTGAGCGTAGCTCAGTTGGTAGAGCGCAGGATTGTGATTCCTGTGGTCGCGGGTTCGAATCCCGTCGTTCACCCCACCCAGATCAGTGCCTGAACAATGGCATCTGCCTAATGCCGTGGTGAGGTTTCTGCTGCGCCCGCGAACGCTTCCGCATTGCCTCGTATGAAGTAGGTAATGTCCGCTTCA
>JBGCGC010000152.1:0-9228 GCA_045110475.1 Granulosicoccus sp. | reverse complement strand
GAATCCTTTCACCAGACCCTTTTTCTGTAGCGGATTCTGCGAAGGAGCGGAATACAGACTGTATTTCCGACTGAGCAGAATTCGCTACAGGAAAAGGGGATGCGGAAGGATTTGGTGATTTCATGAATAATCCAGGCTAGTCAACAGGGCCGTTGGGAAGAATCAGAACCTTACCTGTTCTGTCCGGAGATTCGGAGGCTTCAACGGCGTCGCCGATCTGTTCTATGGGAAATCTTTCATATACAGCATTTGTCACGTCGCGCTTTTCCATCACCTGCATGGTTTCTTCCAGTAAGCCGCGACGTTCACGCAGCTTCAGGCTCTTCAGTTCTTTCAACAACCAGAAGCCACAAACATGCAAATCACGAAAAATGGTGTGATCCGGACGAACCAGACAACTTTGCCCTGAGAGCATCCCGTAATTTACCAGCGTTCCACCTATATCAAGACAGTCGGCTAATTGCGCAGTAGACTCCCCTGCCACCGCATCGAAGGCAACCTTGATCGATGCACCACCGGTAGCTTCGGACACCGTCTGACCAAGATTGTCACCAGCCACGACAGCATAATCCGCCCCGTATTCGAGCGTCTCCTTTACTGCGTCCTCTCGTCTGACTACACAAACGCTCTTCAAGCCCTTCTCTGCCGCAAAGGTGATCAACATCTGGCCAACTGCTGACATCGGTGCATTGATGATCACATGATCTCCCGACAGCGGATTTGCAAACGTGTTCAGCATGTGCTGTGCGCATCCTGCATTCACCTTGACAAGAGCAGCCTGTTCCAGAGACAGCCAGTCTGGTACGTGAATCAGGGAGGTCGCAGGTACATTTTTTCGTTGCACCCAATTGTTATTGCTTATAAGAATCACTCTATCGCCTGCAGAAAAATCCTTCACAGACTTTCCTACCGAGACGACACGGCCGGCACCTTCAAGCCCGGGGGTCGCTGGAAACGATGACGGCAAACTTCCATACTGGCCGCGCAACACCGATACATCGGACGGATTGACCGTTGTTACCATAATGTCAACACAGACCTCCCAATCCGAAGGTTCCTTCAAGTCGGGTACGTTGGTACATTCTATTACGCGTGACGGTTGCCCAAAGCGGGTAAATGTTGCTTGTTTCACTCTAACCGGCCGTTTGTGGAAAGGCGTAATTGTAATCATACTGACGAAAATATTTCGCAAACACGATAGCGAAATTGAGATTAGTGATATTAATGGACGTAAATCACAGAGAATCGGTGCGTTTAAGAGAGGATTTATCAGACCCGAGACTCGTTCTGAATTTCAAATGTTCATTAAAGAACGTCCGGCATCACACTGGAGGCACTTTTTTCCTGCAAAGCCCCCTCTATTGCCGCATTCCCTGTTTCTCACATATGATGGTAGCCGCAAAACTCAGTGGGCCTGACGATTGATTTAGCCCGTACGGAATGAAGGAAGACCGATCATAGACTGTTTAAATATCCCGAAAATGAACCGTGTATTCGGTACGCCGAATATATTGTCGCTCATGGATTCGATTGGAATCGGATATCGTTTACACTCTGCAAGCGCCCACATCAGAAAAACAGCCGGTGAACAGAAGCACTGTCTGGCGGCCAGTATTATGGAGATACCACGATATATGACCCAGCTGACCCGGACAAACCTGTTTTGCACTGGATGCTTGATCCTGTTCCTCACGCTTCCGAAAGCGGCGATCAGTAATGACTGGTATGTGGGATTGGGTATTACAGACCTTTCCCTGTCAGTCACCAGTACATCCGTAAGTTTTAGCGCTATAAACGCACTTTCGGGAGCACAGACTGGTGACGGCGCTATCGATGTCCGTGCAGGTTCAGCTGTTCCGACACTGAGTATTGGGCGTACTTTTGGTAAACAATCACAATGGGTGGTCGAGACAACGCTGGCGCAGGGGTTCGACGAGACGTTCTTTTCTGGTGGTCAGGAATTTGCATCGGCGGACCTGTTGCCTCTCGTTCTGATTGGCGCCTACCAGGCGAAAACGTATTCTTTCGGAAGCGGAGCCGTGTCGTTACGTCCGTTGATCGGTGGCGGTATTACGTATGCTTACCACCGCAGTCCAAAATTGGCGAGTTCACAACTGTCGGCTGGTCAAAGCGCTGATATCGGCATATCGGGCTCATTTGGACTGGCGGCCGTCGCAGGCATGAATATCAGCCTGAAATCCAGGACTTCTGTCCTTCTGGCACTCACTTATCTGGATGGCATTCAGGCTGACGTAAGCCTGGAGAATCTCGATTTATCCGTGCCTTTCGTGACGGTACAACCAACGGTATCGCTCGGCGGCGTGCAACTAGACGGTGTGGCCCTTACAGCAAGGCTGCAATACCAGTTCTAAACATTTGGCGCTCATCACACGAATGACGTGACAAGACTTAGGCGCCGATCCACATGCGAACACCGTAGTGATTTGCGAAAATTTGTTCGTCAAGAGGTTTAAAACACGTGAAAAACCTGACAATCTCAGCAGATTCATCGATCGCCGTCATCAACGATTGGTCAACCCGTCATGGAAGGTACCTATGAAACATTTATTTCGCGCAGGCTTATTCACCGGCTGCCTGATTGCAGTGGCAGCTTGTAGCGACAACAGCTCTCCAGACCCAGCTGTCAACCTTGCCGTCCAGGATGAGGCTACCGGCAATGTGTTGGAGACGATCAACAGCCAGCCAGAATTTACGATTCTGTCCGATGCCATGGCCAGAAGCGGCCTGGATTCAGCACTTGCAGACACCAACAGAAGGTACACACTATTTGCACCTACTGACGCAGCATTCAGCGGCCTTGGCGAGACAACGTTGAGCAATCTGTTTAGTGATGCAAGTGCGCTTTCTTATATATTGTCCTATCACTTTCTGCCTGGCATGGTTGTCGACAGTACTACCGCTACCGCCTTCGCCGGCACCAATGTCCCCGCAGCAAATGGCGTTACTCTGGAGGTGTCTCTCGCGCCCAGTCGCTACAACGCAAATCCTCAGGCAGTCTATGTTAACGATGCCGAAGTTTTTGTCGGTGATGTTCCAGCGACTAATGGCGTAATCCACGTAGTGGATCGAGTGCTTCTACCTCCGGGCGTTGGCGAAACCGGCGGCGGTGGCACTGATGGCGGTGGCACTGACGGTGGTGGAACTGACGGTGGTGGAACTGACGGTGGTGGAACTGACGGTGGTGGGACTGACGGCGGTGGCACTGACGGCGGTGGCACTGACGGCGGTGGCACTGATGGCGGTGGCACTGACGGTGGTGGCACTGACGGTGGTGGAACTGATGGCGGTGGCACTGACGGTGGTGGAACTGATGGCGGTGGCACTGACGGTGGTGGAACTGACGGTGGTGGAACTGACGGTGGTGGGACTGACGGCGGTGGCACTGATGGCGGTGGCACTGACGGCGGTGGCACTGACGGTGGTGGGACTGATGGTGGTGGGACTGATGGCGGTGGCACTGATGGTGGTGGGACTGATGGCGGTGGAACTGACGGTGGTGGCACTGATGGTGGTAGCGCTAGCCTGATGGAAGCGATAGCAGCAGATGGAGATCTGGACACTCTGGTCGACGCTTTGCGCAGGACTGGTCTGGACAGTTTGCTATCCGACACCAGCAGGAAGTTCACTATTTTTGCGCCGACCGATACCGCCTTCGGTATCTACGATCCCTTTGAGGCCATATTAAATGATACTGACAAACTTGAAGAAACACTGCGGTATCACGTGGTAGCGGATGACGAAATTGATTTGAATGAGCTTTCCGATCTGTCTGGCACTCGCGTGACCATGGCCAATGACGACACCGTGTTCATCAGTTCATTTCAAGGATCTCTGTTCCTTAATTTCTATGCAAGGGTGGAAGCTACTGAAATTCGCGCAACCAATGGCGTCATTCACAAACTTAATGGTTTGTTGTTCTCCTCTAACTGAACTTCAGCTTCTAAATTCTGATCCGCTGCCAGTGCGTATTTGACGGAGACTTGTGTTGAAAGTGCCTTTGCTTTCAACTTTAGTCTTCGAGCTTGTATTGCCGATCAAACCACTGATCGGACTCAGTACAACTGCCGCAAAGCCATCGAAATTCAGTAGTTGATTTAATCTGGATTGTGGCAAATAAAGGCTTAATTAGCCCGCCTACATGAAAGGTGAAGCAAAGGCTAAGCGCCAAGAGTTTTTGCTGTAGATCGGTGGTTAGAGTAAACCTTCACTATTGACAGCGAATGCGCGTCAAACTAACATGCGCTCGTTGTTTGATGTGTAACGCTTGTCAACAACGTTGGGGTTATCAAGTGTTAGCCAATAGGCATATATCTTTTCTTTTTGAAATTTAATCGGAGGTTTGATTCAATGCGTGACATTAACAAGGAAGAACTTAGCCAAGTATCTGGAGCTGGTAGCTGGAGTAGCTGGTATTCGTACGGCAAGAACTGGTGGGACGACCACAAGGAAGAAGTGAAAGAAAAAGTTGAAGAGAAAAAGGAAGAGTACGAAAGCAAGAAGGATGACGACAAAAAATACGATTGGGGCAAGTGGGGTTGGTAAGAAGTAGTCCGACTAAGGGCATCGCCTGGTCGACTGCAATTTTTTTTTAAACTCACTTTCTGAAACTCAACTGACTCTTTCACCTTTCAGGCGAGAGAGTCAGTCCAGTAGCGATTTGTATCTTACAATCGAGTTTAGACGACCATCAAATAGTACTTGAGTGCACCCCTGTTCCATGTAGGAACGCGCAACAACGCACCCGACAGACTCAGCAACGCATACTGATTACATCAAGCGATTAATTATTGAATGATGCAATCGCCAGCAAACTGCAACAGTGACACTGCGGCTGCCGACATTTACCCAAGTGTTGCGCTTACTGCCCCTCCCCTTCGATGCTATAGCTAAAAAGCACTGAGATTCATCAATAGCGGATTTAAATTTCAGTACTTATCATAAATGACTTCAGTCCAGCATATTTCGTGCGTCGCTGGGCTACAGTTAACAATTCTCCAGAATTGCAAGGCATCTATTAATTTGACGCTTAAGTGCTTACAACTTGTTGCAAGAGTTCGCTCACAGTTCGTTGAAACATGTTCTCCATCTTCGCTGTTTCTGCAGGTGATCGGCTCAAGGTGAATATCTTGACACACGTCATATCAGGTTGCCAAAAATTGTTGCAGAATGCGTCCTTGGAGAATTCTCGAACACAGCTTGATCGAACCATCTTCTGTGTTCAGAGGAAACGTCTTGATTGAACAGAGTACGCGCTGCATGCCCGACTGCCGAACGTTCCTGCTGCACCACCAGATCACAGATGCGCGAAGCCTGCGAAACAGGATGCCGGGATTTCAATATTGTATTCACCACTTTCGCCCTTTCTTACCGACATCCTGAGCCCATCCACTTAACCCATGAGCAATTCTGACGGCGATTCTTCCAGTCGCCAGGCCAACAAGGAACTCGATCAGCCGCTATTTCGCAAGCAGGTTCTGGACGAACAACGCAATCAATGGTTGGGCAAGGTATTGATAGCGCCGTCACTGACATTGGCCTTTTTCTCCCTCTTTGCGTTTATTTCAGCATGCGCCATCCTCAGCTTGCTGTTCTTTGCTGATTACACACGCAAGGAACGTGTCACCGGGTGGCTGGTTCCCGAGCAGGGAATGTTGCAGGTGATCAGTCCTATGTCGGGCAGAGCGACAGAACTGAATGTCAAGGATGGTGATTTCGTCAATGCGGGTGAGCTGATTCTCACTGTATCTGCCGAACTGAATACTGAAGCCCGTGGTGCGACGCAACAGCAGGTTGTCCAGCGTCTGCAGCGTCGCAAAGATAGTCTGGTCAATGAGCAGGAGGTGCTTGTTTCGCTTTTCAAGGAACAGGTCCGCTCGCTACAGGAACGCATGGCTGCAGTGTCTGAAGAACAGCTACTGCGAACTGATGAACTTGAGATCCAGAAACAACGCATAGAGCTGGCTGAGGGGATCTCTGACAGATTCGCGCGTGGTCGCGTAAACGGTGCGGTATCCGAATCAAATTGGCTCGATGTGGAAAACGATCGACTGGAGCAATTCATGCGTTATGGAGAGCTACAGCGCAACCGGTCACTGGTGCAGCGTGAGCTGGTATCCATGCAGACTGAGCTTCGACAACTGCCACTCAAGCACCGTATCGAACTGGCTGAAAATAGCAGAGCCATCGATGCTCTGGAGCAGGCGCTTGCAGAAGCCGAGTCGCGTCGTGAGATTGTTCTGACCGCTCCCGAGTCGGGTACGGTGTCTGCATTACAGCTTGAACGTGGCAATAGTGTCAACGCCAATGTTTCTCTATTGAACATTATCCCTGAAGGTTCAACACTTGAAGCGCAACTCTATCTTCCCACCCACGCGATAGGTTTCATAAGAGTAGGACAACCGGTACTGCTGCGCTACAAGGCCTTTCCCTACCAGAAATTCGGTCACTACGAAGGCGAAATATCTGAAGTAGCACGCTCAACCGTCAACCGACAAAGTATCACCCGGCAACAACCCGGCGCTGGGGCTGGAGCCTCCGCAAACGAACCGGTATATCCGGTAAAAGTAAGGCTGCTGAGCCAGACTGTTGATGCCTACGGTAGCAGTGTCGACCTGCAGCCTGGAATGGAGCTTGAAGCCGATGTGCTCATTGAGACACGCCGACTCATCGAGTGGGTACTTGAACCACTGTATACACTGACAGGAAAGATCATCGAATGAGTGTCGCGGGCAGTCTTAAGCTGGGCATCGGGCGCAAATTACCCATGCAGTTGCAGACCGAAGCCGCAGAATGCGGGATGGCGTGTCTTGCCATGGTGTCCAGTTACTTCGGCTCGCCGTTTTCTCTGACAGATCTGCGTTCGCGTTACGGATTTTCTCTCAAAGGCGCAAGCCTTGAGGACATGGTCCGTGTGTCGGATCAAATCGGTCTGGCTACCAGACCCTTGCGTCTGGAACTCGATGAGCTCAGGTTGCTCAAGTTACCGTGTGTACTCCATTGGAATCTGAATCATTTTGTCGTGCTGAAAAGCGTTAGCAAGACAGGAATTGTTATCCATGATCCGGATGTTGGAGTTCGTAAACTGTCAATGAACGAAACCGCCCGCCACTTCACAGGTGTCGCCGTTGAGTTTACGGCAACAGGCGGGTTTCAGAATGTGGAGCCTGAACCGAGAGTTAAACTCACTGCCATGCTGGGCACATTCTCGGGAATAGGCAGAGCGCTGTTGCAACTGTTGGGGCTGGCCTTTGCGATCGAGATTTTCGCCATCATCAGCCCGCTTTTCATGCAATGGGTGGTAGACCATGCGCTGGTGTCAGCAGACTGGGACCTTTTGAGCACACTGGTCGTCGGTTTCTTTCTGCTGCTGCTCATCCGAGTTGGCGTCTCAGCCATGCGCAGCTGGACTGTGATGGTCCTGGGGGCGTCTCTGAACGTGCAGGCACGCTCCAATCTGTTCAAGCATCTACTGAGCCTGCCGGTACCTTTTTTCGAATCCCGGCATCTGGGCGATGTCATATCCAGATTCACCTCTCAGGAATCCATTCTAGAGGCGATCACAACAGAGCTTATCGAAGTTGTGCTCGACGGCCTCATGGTCACGATAACTCTGGCCATCATGTTCATCTATGCGCCACCACTCGCCATTCTGGTGGCCTGCTTCGCCGCCGCTTATGCATTGATACGCTGGATATCGTTCGCTCGATTCAGACAAGCGGCCGCCGAGGAGATTATCTGGGGCGCTAAAAGCGATACGCATTTCCTCGAAACACTGCGCGGCATAACGACAGTCAAACTGTTTAACGCCCAGGAAGAACGACGCAGTCATTGGGTCAATCTTGTGGTTGAAACCATCAACCGGCAGTTGACCGGGGATAAGCTGTATTTGCTGGTTTCATCGCTGAATGCTCTTCTGGTCGGCACACTAACTATCCTTGTTGTCTGGCTGGGGGCAACGCGTGTTCTGGAAAATACCTTTTCTGTTGGCATGCTGTTGGCATTCATCAGCTACAAGGACCAGTTCATGAGCCGCGTAAGTGCTCTTGTGGACAGAATTGTAGAGTTGAAGATGCTTAAGCTTCACGGTGAACGTCTGGCTGATATCGCACTGACCGAGCCTGAACCGGAATCTCAAACACAACTGGCTGTAGCATCCGCAGGCATGGCCCCCAAACCCGTGTCCGTTGAATTGCGCAATGTGTTCTTCCGTTACGCGGAAAACGAGCCGTGGATACTCGAAGATATCAGTTTCAAAATAAATGCGGGTGAGTCAGTGGCAATTTCTGGCGTCTCTGGCTGTGGCAAGACAACTTTGCTCAAACTTATGGCGGGACTACTGACGCCGGCTAAAGGTGAAATCATCGTGGATGGTGAGCCACTGCGGCGCATAGGAATGCATCAGTACCGAACAATGATCGGGGTTGTCATGCAGGACGATCAGCTATTCTCTGGATCAATCAGCGATAACATCAGTTTCTTTTCAAAACAGGTTGACCAGAAACGCGTGGAGTATTCGGCAATCTTTGCCGCTGTTCACGAGGATATTATGGCGATGCCCATGGCTTATCACACATTGATTGGTGACATGGGGACCGTTCTATCGGGTGGTCAGAAGCAGCGAGTGCTCGTTGCGCGAGCGCTCTATCGAAAGCCAAGCCTGTTGCTGCTGGATGAGGCAACCAGCCATCTGGATATCAAGCGCGAGAAACAGCTTAATGCCGCGATCAAGGTCATGAACATCACGCGCGTGCTGGTAGCGCATCGACCCGAAACAATCAGCTCCGCAGATCGTGTAATTCAGCTTGAAAAAGGTAAGATCATCAAGCATCTCAGCATTCACGAAGATACCGATTTACGCCAGTTGGGATTGGCGGAAAAAAAACCAGGCTAAGAGAATACGTTATCAACACATTGTGCACGTTCAATTCGCCATCCGAACCTAGTGTAGTGTGACCTTCAAACGCTTCAAACAGCGGTTTGTCCAGGGGTCAGCCGCTAGGCGCGAGCTCGAAAAGGTATCGGGTATACCTTGAGAGCGAGCAACAACGCGGATGGCCCCTGGACGAGCCGCCCTTCGGGAGACCACCAAAACACCCTCCGCCGCGTTGCTGTTCTTGACAAGGATCCCGACCTTGCCTGCGAACAGCGCCTTGCTGAGGGCGTTTTGGTGGTCTCTGTTTGAAGCGTTTGAAGGTCACACTACACTAG
>JBGCGC010000151.1:0-9793 GCA_045110475.1 Granulosicoccus sp. | reverse complement strand
CGTAAATCGATGTCAATGCGATCCAGATGTGCTTCTGGACCGGAATGTTAATGCCGGCAATACGTGCCATGCTTATCTCCGCCTATTATCTTTTAACTAGCCCTGACGCTGCTTGTGCCGTGTGTCAGTGCAAATGACGCGAATAACGCCCTTGCGCTTGACCACCTTGCAGTTGCGACAGATCTTCTTGACTGATGCTCTAACTTTCATACTCTCTCTCCTGAAAAGACGACTCTTGAGGCTTCGGTGCTGTTACACAGTGTGAACAGGCTATCTGGCGCCTTTCGGAGACCCTTTTGTGCCCTGCTTCTTCATCAAGCCCTCATACTGATGGCTCATCATATGTGCCTGTGCCTGACTGACAAAATCCATTACTACAACAACGATAATTAGCAAGGATGTACCACCAAAATAAAACGGCACATTCCAGAGCAGAATCAGAAACTCCGGCAGCAGGCAGACAAGTGTTATGTACAACGCGCCGTACAGCGTAAGGCGTGTCAATACCGAATCGATGTATCTGGCAGTCTTTTCTCCGGGACGTATACCTGGGATAAACGCACCTGACTTCTTCAGATTATCCGCTGTCTCCTTGGCATTAAATACCAGAGCCGTATAAAAGAAACAAAAGAAGATGATGGCAGACGCGTACAACAATATGTAGACGGGTTGGCCAGGCTGCAAAGTGGACACAATTGTGTTCAGCCACGAGTTGGAATTACTGGTTGCTATATCTCCAAGCGTAGCCGGAAAAAGAATAATACTGGACGCGAAGATAGGCGGAATAACGCCCGCCATATTCAGCTTCAGCGGCAAATGACTGGATTGCGCTGCATACATCTTCTTACCGCGCTGCTGCTTGGCGTAGTTAACGGTGATCCTTCTTTGCCCGCGCTCCACGAACACTACGAAAGCTGTAACGGCAAGCACCATGGCAAACAACAGAATAACAACAAGAAAGCTCAGTTCCCCGGTTCTTGACAGCTGCAATGTTCCACCAATGGCTGCTGGTAGACCGGCTACGATACCTGCAAAAATCAATATAGATATACCATTTCCGATACCACGCTCTGTAATCTGCTCGCCCAACCACATGAGAAACATTGTGCCGGTTATAAGCGTTATTGCCGCAGTGAGCACGAATCCGGGGCCTGTCAGGAATACTACACTCTGCCCATTTGCGCCCTGATTCTGCAACGCGATGGCGATGCCCGTTGCCTGCACTGTCGCCAGCAGAAGGGTACCGTATCGCGTGTACTTGGTGATGACCCGACGTCCGCTTTCACCTTCCTTGCGCAGCTGTTCGAACTTGGGCACAACATGCGTCATTAGCTGCATGATGATGGAGGCGGATATGTACGGCATGACCCCCAGCGCAAACAGCGACATTCTGGACAGAGCACCGCCTCCAAACATATTCAGCATACCGAGGATGCCACTGCTCTGGGCAGCGAACAGGTCAGCCATTACTCGCGGATCTACGCCTGGGATCGTGATGTGTGAACCCGTGCGGAAGATGATCAAAGCGAACAATACAAACAGCAGGCGAGTCTGAAGCTCGGATGAGCCTCCGATTCCAGCCAATGCAGATTTGTTTTTGTTTGCAGCCATTATCTAGTTACTCTGGATTTACGCTGTGAATCCTGAAGCAACGCTCCAGAAATTTCTGCTCACGCAGCCGGCTTGGTCAGTTCTGCGACCGATCCGCCTGCCGCTTCGATGGCTGCCCGGGCGCCCTTGGTAACACGGCAGCCAGTGACAGTGCAGGCTTTGGAAACCTCGCCGGAGAGAATGATTTTGACCGTCTTGGTCTGCAGGGGTACAACGCCCGCTTCGACAAGTGCAGCCGGGTTGATATTGCCGTCAGCTATCATGTCAAGCTCGTGCAATCTGACCTCCGCGTAGTGGCGTGCCATTCTCGACGTAAAACCAAACTTCGGCAGACGTCGCTGGATAGGCATTTGCCCACCTTCAAAACCGACTTTGTGCCAGCCACCTGAGCGCGACTTCTGGCCTTTGTGTCCACGACCACATGTTTTGCCGTTGCCAGAACCTATGCCACGACCGACGCGGTTGGCTACCTTGCGGCTGCCTGAGGCTGGACTTAAATTGTTGAGACTCATTGGATATTGCTCTTACTATCTTTAGCTGTCCGAAAAATGCGAAGATCGTGCGCGATGCAAATCAGCGACAGGATCAGGCTTGTGAATCTTCAACGCGAAGCATGTAGCTGGCTTTGTTGATCATGCCCCGGTTTTCCGGTGTGTCAATTACTTCGACTGTCTGGTGCATCCGGCGCAGCCCGAGACCACGGACGCTTGCCTGATGATTCTTCAACCTGCCGTTCATGCTGCGAACAAGGGTTACCTTAACCGTCTTGGCACTCATTACTATTCTCCCTTGATTTCAGCGACAGTCTTGCCACGCTTGGCCGCTACGGACTCGGGACTTTGCATGGTGCTCAGACCGTTAATCGTTGCCCGTACAACGTTGATGGGGTTGTTTGTCCCAATAATTTTCGCAAGGACATTTCTGACACCAACCGCTTCAAAGACTGCTCGCATCGCACCACCAGCAATGATACCAGTACCTTCCGACGCCGGCTGCATATAAACCCTCGCAGCGCCATGCCTACCTTTGAGGGGATACTGCAAAGTGCCGTCGTCAAGAGAGACAGTTTTCATGTCTCTGCGTGCTTTTTCCATGGCCTTCTGGATGGCCAGAGGAACCTCTCGGGCTTTTCCATACCCCAGTCCTACGCGACCGTTGCCGTCTCCGACCACTGTCAGTGCGGTAAAACCGAACTGACGGCCGCCTTTGACTACCTTAGCCACGCGGTTGATAGTGACCAGCTTCTCGATGTAGCCGTCGCTGCTTTGATTGTAATCGTTCTGTGCCATACCAGTATTTCCGAGCCTTAAGGTTGTAGCCGTCAGGCTGTCTTAGAATTTCAGTCCGTTTTCACGAGCAGCATCAGCAAGCGCCTTGACGCGACCATGATACTTGAAGCCTGCGCGATCAAACGCCACCTGGCTGATTCCCGCAGCGACCGCCTTCTCAGCAATGCTCTTGCCGACGGAAGTTGCTGCGTCAACATTGCCACCATTCTTTACGTCAGAACGCATGTCCTTGCCGACAGTGGAGGCAGCTGCCAGTACACGCCCACCATCTGCGTCGATTACCTGCGCATAGATATGTCGCGGTGTTCGATGAACAGTGAGCCGCGGAACCGCCAGTTCCCGGATTTTCGCGCGCGTACGCTTTGCACGACGCAATCGGTTTGTTTTCTTGTCCATTATTCGCGACCCTACTTCTTCTTGGCTTCTTTCATGGCAACGTACTCGCCGACGTATCGAACGCCCTTGCCCTTGTAAGGCTCGGGTGGTCTGTAGCTGCGAATGTCTGCCGCTACCTGACCGACAATTTGCTTGTTGGTTCCAGAAACAACAACTTCGGTCTGGCTAGGTGTCTCGACTTTCACACCATCGGGTACTTTGTGCACTACAGGGTGGGAAAAACCCAGGGTGAGATTCAGGTTGCTGCCCTGCGCCTGCGCCCTGTAACCGACACCTCTCAGCTCCAGCTTTTTTTCGAACCCGGTGCTGACGCCTACAACCAGGTTGTTGAGCAATGAACGCATGGTACCGGCCATGGCAATAGACTTTTGATCCTGTTTTGCCGCAGACACACCCAGCACTCCACCATCGAGCGCAGGCAACACGCTCTCGTGGACGTCCAGGGATTCCTGTCCTTTCGGCCCCTTGGCACTGACGGACTGGCCATTAATCTTGACCTCGACGCCCTTGGGCAACTCGATCGGTTGTTTCGCTACGCGTGACATTTATGGTTTCCTCGAGACGTGCTGATTAGCTGACGGTGCAGATAAGTTCGCCGCCAAAACCTCTGGCACTGGCTTCTTTACCCGTCATTACGCCATGGGAAGTAGAAACAACTGCGATTCCGAGCCCGCCTAATACGACGGGTATGGAATCAGCTGCACAATACTTTCGCAGACCTGGACGACTGATACGCTTGATCTTATCTATAACCGGCTTGCCATCGAAATACTTCAGGTCGACAGTCAGGGTAGGCTTGCCAAGAGCTTCTCCAGTACTGAAACTTCCGATATAGCCTTCGTCCTGCAGTACCTTTGCAACGCTACTCTTGAGCTTTGCAGCAGGCATGGATACCGATACCTTGCGTGCTTGCTGGCCGTTACGAATCCGGGTCAACATGTCAGCTATGGGGTCAGACATACTCATGATTAATCTCCTACCAACTCGCCTTGACCAAACCCGGGACATCACCACGCATGGCAGCCTCCCGAAGCTTGTTACGACTCAATCCAAATTTACGGTAGTACCCGTGCGGTCTACCCGTGATACGGCACCGGTTACGCTGCCGTGCTGGAGATGAATCTCTGGGCAGCTTCTGTAACGCAGTCATCGCGTCCATCTTTTCGTCAAACGAACTGTCATCAGACGAGATAGTCTTTTTAAGATCTGCCCGCTTGTCAGCGTGCTGCTTGACCAACTTGGTTCGCTTGTTCTCACGAGCGACCATTGATTTCTTCGCCATGTTCGCTAGTCCTATGTTCTGAACGGGAAGTTGAACTTCTTCAACAACGAGAGCGCTTCCGCGTCTGAGCTGGCCGATGTCGTTATCGTGATATCCATACCGCGTACTGCATCTATCTTGTCGTAATCGATTTCAGGAAAGATGATTTGCTCCTTGACACCCATACTGTAGTTGCCGCGACCATCGAAACTACGCGTGCTTATGCCGCGGAAATCTCTGATCCTTGGGATGGAAACAGCAACGAGTCTGTCCAGAAACTCGTACATACGTTCTCTGCGAAGCGTGACTTTCGCACCGATCGGATAACCGTCGCGAATCTTGAACCCGGCAATCGACTTGCGCGCAACGGTCACCACAGGCTTCTGGCCAGCAATGGAGGTCATATCCTTGACCGCGTGCTCCAGCACTTTCTTATCGCCCAGCGCTTCACCGAGTCCCATATTAATGGTTATCTTCTGAATGCGCGGTACCTGCATGACGCTCTGGTACTTGTGCTCCTCCATCATCTGAGGAACAATTTTTTCCCGGTACTCTGATATCAACCTTGCCATGGTACTCAACCGTCCACCGACGAAGCATCAGAACGGAAGAACCGTTCCTTTTTTCCGTCATCATCTGTACGAAAACCTACGCGTCCGCCCTTCTTGGTGGAAGGATTGAACAACGCTACATTGGAGATGTGAATTGACAACTCCTTTTCCTGAATGCCACCTGGATCGCCCATCTGAGGATTACCCTTGGCGTGCTTCTTGACAAGGTTGATGCCGTCTACGATCACCCGGTCATCATGGACCGCTTCGACCTTGCCTCTGCGTCCCTTGTCTCTTCCGACGAGTACGATGACATCGTCGCCTTGCTTGATACGTTGCATTTTCTGTAATCCCGGATTTGTCTACAGTACTTCAGGCGCGAGAGAGACAATCTTCATGTACTTCTCGGTACGCAACTCGCGAGTGACAGGTCCAAAAATACGAGTACCCACTGGCTCAAGTTTTGCGTTAAGGATAACCGCGGCATTGGTATCGAATCGAATTGCCGAACCATCTCGACGACGAATGGCCTTTGCCGTCCTTACAACCACAGCGTTGAAAACCTCACCTTTCTTGACCTTGCCGCGTGGAATAGCATCCTTGACACTCACCTTGATGACATCGCCAACCCGCGCATATCGACGATGCGAGCCGCCCAGTACCTTTATGCACTGTACCCGGCGCGCGCCACTGTTATCTGCCACATTGAGGACAGTTTGCATTTGAATCATGGGACGCTACTCTTCTTTCAATCTACGCTGATTTAATAACTCTTCTACTGGTGCCTTACTCGGCAGCAGCAGTGAGAACCTTGTCGAGTGTCCATGACTTGGTCTTGGACAACGGACGGCATTCCTTTATCTGCACAACGTCGCCGATGTTCAGCTCGTTGTTCACGTCATGTACGTGATACTTCTTGCTACGACGCATGTACTTACCGTAAATGGGGTGCTTTATTCGACGCTCGACCTGTACGGTGGCAGTCTGCTCCATCTTGTTACTGGTGACACGACCAACAACTGTACGGCTATTGTTTTGTGCAACATCGGAAGAAGCTGCTTGATTCGAATCGCTCATTTTCAGCCTTCCACTGATTGCTTCTGATGAATAATGGTCTTGATACGAGCTATCTCGCGTCGTACACGCTTGAAGTTGTGTGGCTTGACGTCCTGCCCGGAGCCACGCTGCATGCGAAGATTGAACTGTTCGCGAAACAAGCCACTGAGCTCTGTATTAAGCTCATCTACGGTCTTCGCCGTAAGCTCGGTTACATGTGAATTAGCCATTACGCTGCAGTCCTCACTACAAATGTGGTTGCAATGGGCAACTTGGCCGCTGCCAGAGAAAATGCCTCACGGGCAATCTCCTCGGAAACACCCTCCATCTCATACAACATCTTGCCAGGCTGTATCTTGGCCACCCAGTACTCAACGTTGCCCTTACCTTTACCCATTCGCACTTCTATAGGCTTCTTGGTCACAGGAGTGTCAGGGAAAATACGGATCCAGATTTTTCCGCCACGCTTGATATGTCGTGTCATTGCACGACGTGCCGACTCAATCTGTCTGGCAGTGAGTCTGCCTCGGGCAGTCGCTTTCAGGCCGTACTCACCGAAACTGACTTTGTTGCCGTTTTGCGCAAGCCCACGGTTACGTCCCGTGTGCTGCTTTCTGAATTTAGTGCGTTTTGGTTGAAGCATTCTCTGTTGCCCTGTTTGCTACCGGCGACTGACGACAAGGTCATATCAGCCCAAACGGTTAGCGGCCCTTTGTTATTTGTCTATTTTCCAGCGGTACTGGCGACGCTCTTGGAGCGCTTTTCGTCCAGATCGAACACTTCACCGTGGCAAATCCATACCTTGATACCGATGACACCATAGGTGGTGTGGGCCTCAGCAACCCCGTAATCGATGTCGGCACGCAGTGTGTGCAAAGGAACCCGACCGTCGTGGTACCACTCTCGCCGTGCGATCTCGGCACCATTCAGTCGTCCTGAAACCGCGATCTTCACACCCTGAGCGCCCAGACGCATGGTATTGGTGAGTACACGCTTCATTGCACGCCTGAACATTACCCTGCGCTCCAGCTGCTGGGCTACCCCTTCAGCGACGAGCTGCGCATCGAGCTCTGGCTTGCGGATCTCCGCGATATTGATCTTTACGTTGTTGATATTGATGCTGAGGCGCTTTGCAATCACCTTGCGCAGCTTCTCCACATCCTCACCTTTCTTGCCGATGACAATGCCCGGACGAGCCGAATGTATAGTCACAATAATCGACTTGGCAGGCCGCTGTATCTGGATCCGGCTAACCGATGCGTGAGAGAGCTCCTTTTTAAGAAACTCACGGATCTTGATGTCGTCGTTGAGATAGTCAGCGTAGTCTTCGCTGCCGGCATACCACGTCGAATTCCAATCCTGGGAGATGCCAAGACGAATACCAATTGGATGTACTTTTTGACCCATCGTTTAGCTCCTGCCGTCCGAAACGGTCACAGTGATATGGCTAGTTCGCTTCAAGATTCGATTCGCTCGCCCTTTCGCTCGCGCTCTCAACCTTTTCATAACAGGCCCCGCGTTCACTTGAACAGCCGACACCTTGAGTTCGTCAATGTCAGCGCCTTCATTGTGCTCGGCGTTGGCAATGGCACTGTCAACCAGCTTTTTCAGCAATGCACCCGCCTTCTTCTCGCTGAATGTCAGCACTTCGAGAGCACCCTCAACAGGCAAACCGCGGATCTGATCCGCTACCAGACGCGCCTTTTGAGGGGAGATACGCGCCATTTTCAATGTGGATTCGACTTGCATGACTATCTCGACTTCTTGTCCGCTACGTGGCCTTTGTAGGTGCGCGTTGCCGCGAACTCACCCAACTTGTGGCCAACCATGTTTTCAGAAACCAGTACTGGCACGTGAACTCTGCCGTTGTGGACTGCGATAGTAAAGCCCACCATATCGGGCAAGATCATCGAACGACGAGACCATGTCTTGATGGGACGCTTGCTATTGGATGCACGCGCCTCTTCCACCTTCTTGATCAGGTGGTAGTCGACGAACGGTCCTTTCTTCAGGGAACGTGGCACGGTTGTCTACCTCCTATTTCTTGGAACGACGACGAACGATCATGCCGTCCGTACGCTTGTTTGATCGAGTTTTGTAGCCCTTGGTTGGCGTACCCCATGGACTGACAGGATGTCTGCCGCCCGATGTACGACCTTCACCACCACCGTGTGGGTGATCAACAGGGTTCATTGCGCGACCACGAACATGAGGCTTTTTACCAGCCCAACGTGTACGACCTGCTTTACCACCAGTAATATTCTTATGTTCAGCGTTACCAACACTACCTAAAGTAGCGTAGCATTCACCATGGATACGGCGGATTTCACCGCTAGGCAATCTAACAGAAACGTAGTTACCATCGCGACCTTGAATCTGAACGCTTGTACCCGCACTTCTTGCAAGTTGAGCGCCTCTACCAGGCACTAACTCAATAGCATGCACAATGGCACCAATCGGAATAAATCTAAGGGGCATTGCATTACCCACAACAGGCTCTGCATCTGGTCCACTCACAATACGACTACCAACAACTAACTTATCTGGTGAAATGATATAGCGCTTTTCACCATCTAGGTAATGCAACAGAGCAATGTTTGCACTGCGATTAGGGTCATATTCAACACCCGCCACTTTCGCAGGAATACCCTCTTTATCACGTCTTCTAAAATCAATAATACGGTAACGACGCTTATGACCACCACCACGAAAGCGAGTAGTGATACGCCCACGATTATTACGACCACCAGATTTCTTGATTGGTGCTAACAACGACTTCTCAGGCGTTGTTTTAGTAACCTCAGCGAAATCACTGGTCGTCATGTAACGACGTGAAGGGGTATACGGTCTATAATTCTTAACTGGCATAAAACCCCTTTTTAGGTGAGCCCTTCAAGCTCTTGAATACGCTGGCCCTCTGCAAGAGTAACCAAAGCCTTTTTACGTTCAGGACGACGCCCTGAATAACGACCCAAAGACTTAACTTTTCCTTGAACATTTGAAACATTGATCTTAACGACATTAACATCGAAAACAATTTCAATTGCATCTTTAATCTGAGTACGATTAGCCTTAGGGTGAACATAAAAAGCATACTTACCTTGTTCAACTGTACTTAAAGCTTTCTCACTCAAAACAGGTCTTAAAATAACGTCATGAGCGGTCACTCTGCTGCCTCCTCAAAAATAGAAGCGTCAGCAACCAAACGATCATAACGCAAGATGTCATAAACATTCAGACCCTTAGTTGCAAGCACACCTGCCCAAGGCAGGTTGCGAGCCGCACGACGGGTTAACTCATCGTCAGTAACAATCAGCACACGCTCGCTACCGTCCATACCTTTAGATTTAGCCCAGGAGACAAAATCTTTAGTTTTACCTGTCTGCCCAAAGCTATCTACCAAAGTAAGTTTGCCATCATTTGCTCTAGCAGCCAAGGCCATTTGCAAACCTAAACGACGAACACGCTTAGGAAGGGTATAACCATAATCTCGAGCGCGGGGACCAAACGCCTTACTACCACCAACAAAAATCGGAGCACGTTTACTACCATGACGAGCACGGCCGGTACCCTTTTGAGGATAAGCCTTAGCACCCGTTAACGAAACTTCAGCTCGAGTTTGAGCTTGC
>JBGCGC010000150.1:0-7093 GCA_045110475.1 Granulosicoccus sp. | reverse complement strand
CGATAAAGGGCAAGTCATCGCGTTTCCTCACGTTGGTGGACTCCATCACGAGTACCTGCGCGCAGCTTGATACTGGAAGCCAACAACAGTTGGCTCCGCGCGGCTGCAGCTTCGGATATCCGGACAGAGTTTTTGGTAGAGAGAGCTTCGCTCAGGATTTCTCGTTCACCGATGTGGTTGCAAAGTAGCAGAATAAGGCGGGCGTTGAAATCTGCACTTTGCTCATCGCTAAATTCAGTGTGAGCATCTAGTAGTTCGTCGTAAAAGCCGTCTGGATTGTGTATTTTGGGGGCGGTATTCAGCAATGAAGCTGGTGCAGGGCTTGTTGTATTGTTCATGGTTTTAGCCTTTGCCGATAGCGATTTGAAGGGCATCCCTGATCTGTTCAACACTGGCTGTTTTTCAGCGTGCTACAACATGTTGATCGGGGCGAATCAGATACACAGCAGTGGCGTGCTCGCTAAGGTATCGTGTTGCCAATTGACTCGCTGAACTTGCATCGGTGTGTAGTGACAGAGTGGCAAGCTGTATATCTTCATCAATGATCTGCTCAGGTACAGAGCAGTTGATACAAAGCAAGGTAAAGTGATTTCCCAACTGGTTAAGCAGATGACTATCACCCAGATCAACGTCATTGCTTGGCGCGCCAACTCGAGTAGCGAGCAGCCTTGCAAAACAGCAAAGGCTTTTTCACTACCTTGCTTGACGACCCCGCTTCGCCCATCGAGGCGTCGGCCACGGCAGGAATCGCCTATGGCATCAGCCGTGGCGTTGCATTGGGTCTACTTGATCGGCGCTTTACCCATACGGCGCTATGCGCGCGCGATGCGGTGGTGGGTTGCATCGGCACGGACGGTCTTGTCTCGAATGTATCCGATGGCACGCCGATGGGACACACGCTGGATTTCTATCGCCAGATTCCCGATACGCCAACACCGTATGGGCAAGCCCTTACTATGCTGATGCTGGTAGACGCGATGGCGGAAACAGGCAGCGCTGCATGACGCAAAATGGGTGAGACAAGACCGATCAGAATGTTGGGTCGTAGCCGAAATAAAGTGGATTGGTCAGTGCCACCATCGTGCCTGCCTGGGTCGGCGCGTAGGGGATTTCCGGGCAGGGTGTCTGTGGTCCCTCGATTTCTGCCCGGTAATAGCGGCGGCTGTCTGGATGATCGGTGAAGCTGGCCGTTCCGGTTTTGGGGTCGGTCCATAGAGTGACGAGTTCTGTGCGGTTGGAGATGATCCGCACACGGTAAGGCGCGGGCAGGGCCTGCGTCAGCTGCAGCGTTATGGTGACAGGTTGAGCCGGCAACGCATGGTTGGCTCCCATGCGCATGGGCTGGCCATCCACCTGTGCCGTGAGATCGGCGCGTGGTGCGTAGGGGTTCGCCGATACGCTGGCGCGTCCTTCTTCCAGAGCCGCAAGGATGCTCGGTAAATCCGGCCCGACGCTGTGAACCCAAGTTGTTGGCGTGCCGACATCGTTGCCTAGTGCCTCGACGCTTTGCACCCTGCTCATGTCAGGGTGAGGCCCATGATGCGCGTCAGAGCCGCCGCGTCCGGGTAGCATCCGACCAGAGAGCAGCAGGTTGTCCCAGACCTTCAGGCCGTTTGCGTTTTTCGCAAAGCCTGACCCATTCCAAAGCTCGAAACTGTCGGCCAGATCGAAACTGAACCCATAATCGTTGCGCACCCGTGGATGATTGGCGGACAGGTGCAAGCCCAATTCCGTTTTCAGGGCCTGCAGAGTCCAGTCCCGCTCGTTGCGGGCATCAAACAGGCGCTGGTGATCGTAAGCCTCTGGTTTGAAGACGTTGAGGTGACCACGCGGGGCGGTCAGCTCGGCTGCGTGAAAGATTGGCACCGGCGACGCTGCGAAGTCTGGATCGGCCCAGGTATGCGTGGCGACTGAGCCATCCACATGCACGTCGTGATCCGTAATCGCCAGATAGTCGAGGCCCAGCCGCTGCGCCTGAGCCGTGATGCGCGAGATCGGATTATTGCTGCTATCGTTGGAATGACGCGAATGCAGGTGCCAATCACCCTTGAGCCAATTGCGTTTCATGTTTCTCGATTTTTGGTGTCGGTATCTGAGGGAAACAAATAGGTACTAATTGAAGCAAATAGCCTGTGCATGGGGAATTCATAGTTGTCGCGTCAAAGGTTCTGTATCAGCCTGCGGGTCGATAGATAATACCCCTGAATCCTGCAACACAACATCAAATACTGGAAGGGCAGCGTGTGAAGCTAGAAAATTAAAACGTGGTGGTAAAGGGTGGTTGCAGTGGTATGGGCCGAGCGCTGTGCAAGCGCTTTGCCGCTTAAAATGCCAATGTTGTGGTATCAGACCTGAAACTAGAGATTGCACAAACCACTGCGGCAGAGATCAACGGACATGCAGTGAAGATTATCTCGACAGCTTCAAGCACTTTGTCGAACAACAGCTCAACCAGAGCGCGGCTCTGGCAGTCGTGGTCAAGCGGCCACGTGATTTGACCCGAGGGCAACTTAAAGAGGTCAAACTACTGCTCGATGGCGAAGGGTATTCAGAAGCCAATCTGCAAAGTGCTGTGCGTCAGCAGAGTAACCAGGACATTGCAGCCAGCATTATCGGGCACATCCGGCGTGCGGCCTTGGGCGAAGCCTTGCAACCGTTTGACCAGCGCGTCGCTCAAGCCATGGACCGGATTTATACCAGCCATAGCTGGCAGCCTAATCAGCGAAAGTGGCTGGAACGCCTTGCCAAACAATTGGTATTTGAAGTTATCGTTGACTGTGAATTCGTCAATACATGCTTTTTCTGAGCACGGCGGGGCGAAGCGTCTGGACAGTGTGTTGGATAAGCGATTGGACACTGTTTTGGAAGAGTTAGGTGAGGCGCTCTGGGCTTGAATTCGGACAGTGGGGTCCATCGACATAACTGATGTAACAAGTCATTGATATGTCGAATAGATGAGCTTTTGTCGACATGCAGTGGAAATATGTCGATCATGTCGACATGATCAACTAACCTGTCGATATAATCGTTTTATTTCGACATAATGATGAGAATGTGTCGATCACATCGACATGTCAACGCCTTTTCAGGCTAACATGTACAAAAAAATGGAATTTGTAAACATGTCGTGGCATGCTGAAAAGCCTTATAACGAGCTTCCGCCATTGCCTCCGGCTGCGCAGGTGATTGAGGCCAATGAAATACTCAAGGCCTGTATCGGAGCCCGTGTGGCGCTTGCTGAGCTGAAACAAGCCGCCGAGCTGCTGCCAAACCAGAGCCTGTTGATCAATCTATTGCCACTCCTGGAGGCCAGAGATAGCTCTGAAATTGAAAACATTCTGACCACCACCGACAAACTGTTTCAGCACGCCAGCGAGGACAGAGACGCTGATCCTGCCACCAAGGAAGCACTCCGCTATCGCACAGCGCTGCGGCAAGGTTTTGAGCACCTCGCTGATCGGCCTCTGTGTACTAAAACCGCGGTTCAGATATGCAGTGAGCTTAAAGGTAGTGAGATGGACATCCGAAAAGTCCCTGGCACGGTGATCGGTAACCAGAGCACAGGGCAGATCCTCTACACACCACCGGTTGGTGAACAGGTGATACGCGAGCTTCTTGCGAATTGGGAGCAGTTTATCCACGCTAACGATGATATCGATCCGTTGATCAAAATGGCCGTTGCACATTATCAGTTTAAAGCCATTCACCCGTTTTATGATGGCAATGGTCGAACCGGGCGTATCCTGAATATTCTCTACCTGATAGAGCAAGGTCTGTTAACACTGCCCATCTTGTATCTCAGCCGCTATATCGTGCAGAACAAGAGCGAGTACTATCGTTTGCTGAATTCCGTGACGGCCAGTGAGGAATGGCAACCCTGGTTGCTCTATATCCTCAAGGGCACTGAAGAGGTTTCACGCTGGACGTGTCAGAAAATTGCAGCCATTCGCAACCTGATGGATAGCGCTAGTGCGTACATCAAACAAGAGGTGCCAAAAATTTACAGTCATGAGCTTGTACAAGTCATCTTCGAACAACCCTATTGTCGCATCCAGTACCTGGTTGACTGTGAAGTGGCCAAACGACAAACGGCATCTGTTTACCTGAAACAATTGGTTGATATCGGAGTGCTTGAAGAACGCCAGGCAGGCCGTGAAAAGTTATTCGTCAATCCGCGCCTTATGCATTTGATGACCGAAGACAGCAACACTCCTGAGCCATTCTGCAAGCGCTGAATCAACATTCCAGGACAGTCATGTACTCAATTACCAGATACTCAACCCAATGAACAATAAAGGCATCGTGCAGAAGCTCTGGAACCTCTGCGACGTCTTGCGTGACGATGGTATTAACTACAGCGACTATGTCACCGAGTAGGTGTTGCTGTTGTTCATAAAAATGGTGCACGAAAATACTGAGGCCGAAATTCTCAACCAGCACGCACTACCACAGGGCTGTCAATTTGCTCAATGATTACAAAGCCATTCTGGTGGCTCTGTCGACAGGCAAGCGCATTGAAATTCAAAAAAACAAAAAAGCTGAAGAGCCGGATAAAACTGTCGAGATGTCTGTCCACGATGATCCACTGATCAGTGCTATCTACGCCGATACGCAAACACGATTACGTGAACCGCGCCACAACCGGGTGAGGTGATTCAAGACCCAGCTGCGGGCACCGCAGGCTTCCTCGGAGCTGCTGATCAGTACATGCGAGAACAGACAGACGACTACTACAATCTGAAACCCAAGCAGCTCACTTTTCAGCAAAAGAAAGCATTCATAGGTGTAGAGCTGGTGCCCGGTACCCGCCGTCTGGCGCCCGCCGATATCCGAACTTTAAAAAGCCAAGTCGGACACTGGCAGCACATTCGCAAGCACAGCGATGGCAAACAATGACGCGTGCTGTTCGGCGACAATTATCCTCGCCGGCGGACAATGTAGTTGACGCGGGACAGCGTGCAGCAGTCACCACCGAAGAAGGCGGCTGGGTAGCACGCTGTTCTGTACTCGCGCTCGACGATGCTGGAGCTGGCCCGATGCGGTAACCCTGATCCGTTACTCTTTTGCTCGTCTGTGTTCTTTGTCGCAATCGATAGCGACGTTGTTGTTCAGCATTGAGGGTTCGCGCACGGCGGGTTTTGTCGTAACGCTGGCAGGCTTTGCGTTGAGACTGACGACGAGAGGCGATGGCGCAATTATTGGTGCAATAGATCTATGCGCGATCGCAGCGTCTGCAAATGAGAGTCTGCGAACGACAACGGGCACACAAGTAGAATCGAGCAGTGGAAATCATTGGCGAGTTCTGCCAATGAGTTCAGATAGTTACCCATCATTTTGATGAGAGACTGCTCGGGCTGTGCGAAGGCACGGTTGTATCGGTGCGACGTCAGATCTGACTGCGAATCATTGCCTGGCGTCGCGCCGAGTTCTTTGGCACTTCAGCTTGCCCCGTAAGCCCTCTATCAGTACTCGACTGGTAGGCGATTGAAGGTCTATCCCTACAAGAAAACGACCGAAGAGTGACGTAAGTCACTCCATTGCCCCAATCAACTTGCATCGGGGCGGCCTTCCGTCCGCGGTAGCGGTGAACACGCGTGAGCGCAAGAAGTTGGAACGTATTTGCCGGGGCGGCCCCGCTCGAACACAACGTATCGGATTGCCACCCAGCGGAACGCCGCCCGGTAGTCCCATCCTGATCGGGCCGCGCAGGCACGCCGTCTTCAGGCGGAAGGCCGCCCCGTCGTATCTGACCATACCCTGATCTGTCAACTCTAATCGCGCTTCTGATACGGCGGAGCGGTAAATATACCGATGATAAGGTGATAAATTTGGGATAATTTTCCCATATCTGAAGGACAGGTGCGGCGTTTTTTAAATACGAGCTGTTCATAAAACGCTGTTTAACGCAATTCAATCAAACAATAGGAAGAAAAAAATGAAGACAAGACAGGTTGGAATCTCGGCCATTGCACTGACATTGACCATGCTGGTTGCTTGTAGTGAAGATGGTGAAATCATGAACGACCCAGGGGGACCAAGTGCTGATTTTAATGACGAGGTATATGGACACAGTTCCTGGAGTGAGTTCTCCCCCTTACTGGAGCCACGCAACTCGCCCACCGGCAACTCGGAAGATAATTTTTTGGAAACGATTGATGGTCGTGAATATATGTGCAGTACGACTGAATATTCAATGACTGATACTCCCGCCGAGTTCATAAGCATGCAACCAGATTCTTCTGTTATCTGGCTAGGAAATCTTATTCAGGGTGACAGTCATGTGAGCGTGGGTTCACTCAACGAGTTGTCGATAGGTGATCGTGCTCCATTGAATATCAGTCTCGATATTTTATTCAGCGGTAACAGCCGTACGGTAGAAAATCCATCGCTTTCTACGGTCAATGCAGCCATCGGCGAAATGATTTCCGACGCTAGGGCAGCGAATATTGAGGGTCCGGTTGATGCGTTCTATGAAGAGAAAGAAGCACACTCGACCTCTCAAACAGCCTTGGAGCTGGGTTTTACTGCCGAGTATCTTGGCGCAAGTGTAGTAGGGGCTCTTGAGGTTGATAAACGCGTGATGAAAAAAGTTTCTATGCCTATTTCATCCAGAAAGCCTTTACCGTCAGTATGGAGTTACCGACATCTCCACAAGATCTGGTAAACGATCAGTTTAGCCAGGCTGAACTTGACGGACTTATCGCCCGCGGCCAGATAGGAACAGAAAATCCCCCTTTGTATATCTCTGGCATCACGTACGGTAAGGTTCTGATCTACAAGATGACAGCCAGCTATGAAAGTGAACGTATCAGAGCGGCTATCAGAGCGTCTTATGAGGGTGTAAGCGGTAGCGCAGAGGCAGAGCTTAGGGAAACGCTGTCAAATGCTAAGATAGAAATTGTATCAGTGGGCGGGAATCAGGAGTCTATCGAAGGGTTGATTCGAGAAGGTCGGCTTGCATCGTACTTCACTGCCAACACCGAACTCAATCAGTATCGCCCGATTTCATTTGAACTGAGAAATGCGCGGGATAACAGCATCGCATCAATTTCTCGCACAACAGAATACGATATCAAGGAGTGTGAATTAGTCG
>JBGCGC010000149.1:0-14147 GCA_045110475.1 Granulosicoccus sp. | reverse complement strand
CACCAGGCCCTTTGTGCGTAGCGGATTCCGCGAAGAAGCGGAATACAGACTGTATTTCCGACTGAGTGGGATTCGCTACGGGCAAAGGGAATGCGGAAGGATTGGGTGATTTCATGAATAGTCCGGGCTAGGAGTCTGCGGCCGCGCAGGCTCGTAGCCTCAAGTACCTGAGGCTTCGGCTAATGAGCCATCGGTATCACCTGCCGCCAGAAATCCACCGGACTGGCGCGCCCACAATTGACTGTATAGGCCAGAGCCCTCTGCCAGATCGTGATGCCGCCCTTCCTCTACAACCGCCCCTGCGTCCATAACGATGAGCCTGTCCATCGCAGCGATAGTCGACAGGCGATGCGCTATGGCAATCACGGTCTTGCCCTGCATGAGAGCGCTGAGGTTTTCCTGGATCGCCGCTTCTACCTCACTATCAAGCGCTGAGGTAGCCTCATCCAGAATCAGTATCGGTGCGTTCTTGAGAAACATTCTGGCAATGGCAAGTCGTTGCCGTTGCCCGCCAGAGAGCTTTACACCGCGCTCCCCAACATGCGCCTCGTAGCCACGTCGGCCTTCACTATCCTCAAGTTCCAGAATAAATTCATGCGCATTGGCTCGTGTGGCGGCAGCAATGACATCCTCAATACCGGCCCCCTTGCAGCCGTAAGCAATATTGTCAAAAACAGATCGATGCAACAACGAGGTATCCTGGGTAACCACACCGATATGACGACGCAGGCTCTCCTGCGTGACGCTACTGATATCGGTCCCATCAATCAGAATCTTGCCTTCTTCCACATCATAAAGTCGAAGTAAAAGGTTGGTCAGGGTGGTCTTGCCTGCACCAGAACGACCAACAAGCCCGATTTTTTCACCACCGTGGATATCAAGATCAAGACAATCGATGGCCCCCTTGTTCTTGCCGTAATGAAATTTCACCTTGTGTAACTGTATTCGGCCATCGGTAACTGTCAGCTCCGTCGCCTCTTTTTTATCTACGATTTCCTGACGGGTAGACAGCATATGCATACCGTCGTAGATGATGCCAATACTCTCGAATAGTGCAGAAAGCTCCCACATGATCCAGTGCGCCATGCCTTGCAGGCGAAGCACCAGACCCACACCAACGGCCAGAGCACCCACGCCTGCCTCGCCTTGTACCCATAACAGTATGCCTGCCGCGCCAACACTGAAGAGCAACAAGGCATTGATGATATCCAGCGAAACATTCAAGCCCGTTGACAGTCGCATTTGTGGATGTACGGTCTTGAGGAAACCGCGCATGCTGTCGCGAGCATATCTGGCTTCGTGGCCAGCATGAGCGAACAGTTTTACCGTCATGATGTTTGTGTAGCTATCAACAACACGGCCGGTCATGTCCGATCTGGCATCAGCCTGCAAGCGCGATATGTGCTTGAGCCTGGGAAGAAAATACCGCAACATGATGGCGTAGCAGATCAGCCAGACGACAAATGGCAACATCATCCACAAGCTGAATGTGGAAACGAGAAACATGGCGCCAATGAAGTAGACGCTGACGTACACCAGAACATCAAGTACCTTAAGCACCGCATCGCGAATAGCCAGAGAGGTTTGCATGACCTTGGTTGCAACCCGGCCTGCAAATTCATCCTGATAGAACGAATAACTTTGGCCCAGCATCCATCGATGCGCTTTCCAGCGAATGCTCATGACGTAGTTGCTCATCACCGTCTGATGCAATAGCAACGATTGAATAAACCCCGCCAGAGGCAAAAGGATCAAAATAACCAGCCCCATCCATATCAGTCTGGAGGACTCTTCGGTCAGTAAGGTGTCGGGATCACTGTTATCAAGCCAGTCGACCAGGTTGCCCAGAAAGGCAAAGAGACTGACCTCCAGCACTGAAATAATTCCGGAGAAAACGGCCATGGCCAGAAGCCAGGGCCATGAGTCCCTGGAATAGTGCCAGAGAAAGGCCAGCACCGCAGCAGGTGGGCGTTTCACCGGCTCATTCGGAAACGACTCTATGCGTTGTTCGAAAAAATCCAGCAAGCGGGTGATGACTGGCATGATGTTTTATACGTTGAGCAGTAATACACTAATGGTGTTGATTTTCGTCCAGACAAGCCAGAACAGACAACATACGCCAATCATGATAGCTGTCGATACACAACCGGTGAGCGGTGAGGCCAGCCAACCCAGCGATCCGGTGGCCAGAATGAAGATAATCAATGCAGTGGTGGCACAGGCAGTACCGAGGTGACGAATCTGGCCAACCTGCTCGAGAACCAATGGAGATACGGTATCAAAACCTGCCAACTCGATGCTAAGCCGTACGTCGACAAATAACGCAAGCAGAAACAACAGGGAACACAGCAAAAACATCAGAAATACGGCTTGTGTCTTGCGGTTTCTGATCCCATATCTTAATAATTGCACAGCGATGGATATCGAAAAACCCGACATGAGACCGCTGATGAAAGCGACCTGGCCAGACTGTAGCTCAATAAGTTCGCGCATGGCGCAAGGTGCTTCCGTGTATATGGCTGGCTTGCAATTATACGCCTGCAAGGCCCTGTGAACGCGTTACCCGGTTGGCGTCGCTGGCTGCAGGCTTTAATTGAGCCTGATAACAGTCCGGCACTGGACACCTTACTCAATGAGCACCGGCAACAACTCCCCGTTTTGTGGCTCATGGGCAAAACAGGGTCTGGAAAGTCCTCAATCATCCAGCGCCTGACAGGCGACTCACGCGCCGAGGTTGGCAATGGCTTTGAGCCATGCACACAAAGCGCGATGCATTATGATCATCCGCGCACCGCGCCCGTGCTGCGCTTTCTGGACACACGGGGGCTGGGCGAGGCAGGTTACGATCCAACCGAAGATCTGCGTATGGCTCAACACGGTAGTCACGCCTTATTGATCATCACCCGAGTTGACGACCCCTCTCAGGATACCGTTATTAGAGCACTACAAGGTCTAAAGGGCGAACGTGAAGAGCTTGCCATCTTGCACATACACACGGCATTGCACACGCTGAATCCGCCCGACCTGCAACGCGCCATTACCTACAATTCGCAGCAGATTGCGCAAGCACTGGACGCTCAGGTGGATACTGTGCAAATTGACTTCACTGAGGTGGATGACGGTTTTGAAAATCCACATGTTGGCCTCGCCGAACTACAAAAGGCCATTGTTGCAATGGTACCTCAGCTAGCGAAAGTCCTTGCACGCAACGAAAGCAGCTCACAGGAAGAAACGCTTTTTCTGAGTGTTCGCAAGGAAGTTCTCGGTTACGCGGGAGCGAGCGCAGCAGCAGATATCCTGCCTGCTGTCGGCCTGGTAGCGGTTCCCAGCCTTCAGGGGAAAATGTTGCATGCACTGGCGGGACGGTACGGTCTTGACTGGAACAAGCGTATGGCAAGTGAATTTGTTGCAGCGCTGGGGACCAGTTTTTTGTATCGATACCTGATTTCCCTTGGTACACGGCAAATCGCCAAGTTCATACCAGTCTATGGTCAGAGCGCGGGAGCCGCGGCAGCGGCCAGTATCAGTTTTGCCACAACCTATGCATTGGGCCGGGCAGCTTGCCTGTATTTTTATCGACGCAATCATGACAAACCAGTCGACCCGGAACTGCTGCGAGCAGCGTTCATCAATGCGTTCAAGGAACAAAGGCCCTGATGCAATCAAAGTCAATAGTGAGACGATTTCTTAAGTCACAGAAAGCGGCTGTCTGGTACCTCTCGCTTGTTGTCGTTTTGCCACTGGTCACGCTGGTAGCGCTTGGGCTTGTCATGCTTTGGCAGAATGACTGGCTGATTTTCGTCAGTGCAGCCTGGCTGCTGGTGACATTGGCAGGCTACGGCATTTACCGCCTATGGCCGGAAGCGTTGTCCGATCAGATCACGGCTCCGACCTCAGAAGCGATCAGCAAGTTACAAGACACGACCCGTACCTTGACGACGCCAGACCCTGTTACACGCGACGATGAATTGGAAAAAACGAACCTGCCCGTACGCCTTGACAAGCGTGACGATTGGACTGAGCTTGACAATCGGGTATGGCTACGGGCGGTTGAATCCGTAGAACTAACGCTGAAAAATCAGCCCACCTGGGAAGAACTGCCCGAACTTAGCCTCGCCACACTCACCGCTGTATCCGGGTTTTACAACATCGAGAACAAATTGCTCAACGACAGGATTACGGGAGAATCGGCATACCCGGCAAACAGAACCTATAGTTTTACCTTGCCAGAAGTGCTGTTGGTACTGTCCATTACTTCCAGTCGCTATAGACAACTGGTTCTTGAATACATCCCCTTTGCTGACAAGGTGAAAGTGTCCTCGCTATTGAATCTATATGCACGGCAAGATCAGATTAAAACCGGCGCAAAATGGATAAATACCATTAGACGCACGACGCGTTTCGTCAACCCTCTAGCGGCGGTTACCGCAGAGCTTCGAGACCAATTCACCAATCGAATATTCACCAATCTCAGTGACAAGGTTCAAAATGACCTCAAGCGATTGTTGTTACAGGAGCTGGTGCAGGTAGGCATGGATTTGTACAGCGGCAGATTAAAAAGCTCAATGGACGAGCTGGCCGACTACCGCAGCCATCACTACTCGCAAGACACTAATAATCTTGCAGTGCCTGTGGAACCTATCAGAGTCGTACTGGCTGGGCAGGTAAGCTCGGGAAAGTCCTCGTTGATCAACGCGCTAATTAGTAATCTGGAGGCAGAAACAGACATCCTGCCAACCACAGACAGACAAACCGTACACTCACTGCATTGGCCAGACGATTCAACTGACATGCTCGATGACGCCGACTCATCCACTGCCCTGCACCTGATTGACACAACAGGCCTCGACGATAAGCTTGACAACCTTGACTCGCTAGTTGGCCTTGCACAACAGGCCGACCTCCTGATCTGGGTTGCACGCGCTAACCAGCCAGCCCGAGCGCCAGACCTGGCACTGCATCAGGCTTTGCAGGACGCCTTGCGCAATCAACCGATGCGTCGCCCTGCTCCTGTCCTGCTGGTCATCACGCATGTTGATCAACTCAAGCCAAAAGCTGTCTGGCAACCGCCGTACGATCTGCGCAGTGACAACGCAAAAGCGGTGAGTATCAGGCAGGCAGTTGAAAGCTGTGTACAGCAGATTGGGCTACCCGGCGCCACGCCTGTCGTACCTGTTTGTCTGGCAGCAACTCATGAGCTGTACAACGTTGATCTGGTGGCAGCGCAAATCATGCTGCTGCAATCAGAAGCCACGCAAACACAATTTAACCGGCGCCGAACCGAGCACGATGACAATAGCACGAGCTGGCGTGATCGCTGGAATCAGGCCAGCAGGCTTGGCACCGTATCTGGCAAGGTACTTATCCGATCCATACTTGGGGGCTAGGAGCCTGCGCGGCAGAAAGCGATCGAGCGAGAGTCGCCCAATTTTGAGTCAAATTTTGTGCTCAATTGAGGAGCTTAGCTGGCTAAGTGACGAAAATTAGCGCAAAATTTGGCCAAAAGTGGGCTGCTCGTAGCCGATTGATTTCTGCCGCGCAAGCTCCTAGTTCAGATCGGCTGCCATACTCGTCAGCACCTCAAGCGGAATTACCCGTAGCGCCGCCTCATGCGTTGACTGAACGTACACCCGAGGCGCCTGGCCCTCGTTAAACGCCTGTAGCCAGCGGCTTGCGCAAAGGCACCAACGATCACCTTGCTTCAGACCGGGGAATCCGTAAGCCGGCATCGGCGAAGACAAATCATTTCCCACGGATCTGGTAAAGCTCAAAAACTCATCAGTGACCGCAACACAAACGGTGTGAGAACCAACATCTTCAGGTCCGGTATCGCAACAGCCGTCACGATAGAATCCGGTAACAGGATCCATACCGCAGGGAACCAGATCCTCTCCAAGAATATTCTTCGCGGTTTTCTTCATGATGCAAGTGTAACTGATACCAACAGCGTCCAAGCGATGATCTGTCAAGTCAGTGCGGGGGCTGGCGGTAAAGGAGATTGCGTATCGTTGATGTGATTCGTCAAATTAGTAAAAAAAATGGTGGAGATCGCCATCATCAAATCAATCATATTCTCATCATCAAGGCCTGCCTCACGGGCATCTATGAGCATACTTTGCGGGAGGCTTCCGGGCGTCTGGTAAACCGCTCGGGCAATTGACAGCAAGGCGTCCATGCGCGCTCCTCCGGTCGTGGAGCCTGCACGTATGGCAAGCTGCTGCTCATCGGACAAGCCTGCCTGACGAGCTTTGTAGCTGTGAATGGAAAGACAGTACTGGCAACCGGTCTGCTGACTGACCCATAACTTTACCGCCTCAAGCTCACACGTCGACAACGACCCCTTGCGCAGACTCGCCTCCATGTTCAGATAAGCCTGCAGCGCAATCTCACTATTTGCAAATTGCAGATACACATCAGAGATCTTGCCATTGAGTCTGACGGGGTCAAGTGCTTCGACAGTTTCCGGTTGAAGTTCGGATGTTGTGCGGATTGTGAGTCTGGACACGGTATGATCGACCTGCAAACACGGACACCTATTATGCCTGAGACGCTGCGATCCCTCATAGACAGGCTGCTCACCCGCCTTATGAGCTTGTGGGTAAAGCCAGATGTACTGCCAGACAACCCGACAGCGCTGATAAACCCTGAACTTCCCGTGTTATACATTCTGGAAGTGGGCGGTGCGGCAGATCGAGCAGCTCTGGCAATAGTGACAAAACGCCTCTCGTTACCCGATCCTGCCGGTAGACTGGCATTCGGGCCTGCTCGCGAGGGGGTGTCCGTTGATGTACTGCAACAGCGCAAAGGTGCTTTTTTCAGAAAACATCGTCCTATTGTATCCAGACGATTATCCAGACTGGTCGCTGCGGGTCTCGACCAAAGCGCAGGCGAGTTGCAGATTGTTCCAGTGTCGGTCTACTGGGGAAGAGCACCCGATAGGGAGTCGTCCATCGTAAGCCTGGCTTTCAGCGAGAACTGGCAGATTGCCGGTCGTACTCGCAAGCTGATTACCACATTGATTCATGGTCGTCACACCTTACTCAGCATAAGCGAACCCCTGTCGTTCAACACCCTGAAAAGCTCAGGTGAAAACGCTGATATCCTCACCCGAAAATTATCAAGAATTCTGCGGGTCCACTTCAGGCAACGACGTATAGCCAGTCTTGGCCCCGATCAGTCACATCGACGCATGCTCATAGACCATGTGCTGGCAGATACAGCCGTGCGCAAGGCTATCAATGTCGACGCAAAAAATTCGAGCATGGAACGTGTACGCGCGCGAGCACGCAAATACGCCTATGAAATATCTGCCGATGTTTCATACCCGACCATTCGTATTCTGCACAAGTTACTCAGGCGCTTATGGAATGAACTATACGATGGAGTTGAGCTGAATGGCATAGACCGACTCAAAGCGGTAGCAGATGGGCGCGAGATCATTTACGTGCCTTGCCACAGAAGCCATATTGATTACCTGTTGTTGTCCTACATTCTGTATGTGCAGGGTTTTTCGATTCCGCACATCGCTGCGGGCGTTAATCTGAACCTGCCTGTTGTCGGTGGCCTGCTTCGTCGTGGTGGTGCATTTTTTCTCAGACGCAGTTTTGCCGGAAAACCACTGTACAGCACAGTTTTCAACGCCTACCTGAAAGAGCTTTTGCAACGTGGCCACGCTCTGGAGTATTTCGTGGAAGGCGGCCGCAGTCGAACAGGCAGACTTCTGCCACCCAAAGGCGGCATGTTGGCGATGACGATACATGCCTATTTGACACAACCACAAACGCCAGTGGTTTTTGTACCCGTCTACTTTGGCTATGAGCGCCTTCTGGAAGGAAGAGCCTTCACTAGCGAACTGGCTGGTGGAAAGAAGCAGCGCGAAAGCATCTTTGCGTTGCTCAAATCTCTCAGAACCTTGAAAGAGGATTACGGTCGCGTCCATGTCAGTTTCGGTGATCCCATTGAACTGAACTCGTTGCTTCAACAGCACAGATCCGATTGGCGCTCGATGACAGTCAGCGAAGAGCGACCTGCGTGGATCAAACCCGTTGTGGATGAATTGGGCACCACGATCATGCATCGTATCAATGAAGCTGCCAGCGTCACCCCGATCAGTCTACTGGCAACTACCATTCTGGCTACCCCGCGTGGTTGTATCAGCCACGATGAGCTCGGCCAACAAATTGACATATACCAACGATTTCTAAAAGGCGCTTATGCATCCAGCCTGGTTAGCATCCCGGAGGTTGACGCCCGGGAGTTGATAGAACACGGGGAGCGACTTGGATTTATACAAACAAGTAACGATGACGTTGGAGCAATGATAGAAATCCGTGCCGGGCAAGCTGCTCCACTCACGTATTTTCGTAACAATATACTTCATCTACTCACGTTACCTGCCCTTGTGGCTGCCTGCTTTACCAATCAGAAGGATCGCAGTGACCAGGATATAGAGCATTTGGTCGCATTGGCGTTTCCCGTTATTCAGGGTGAACTGTTTTCCACGACAGAGCTTGGCTCCGAAGCTCTCACCGAGACGCTTGATGGTCTGGCCGTTGCTGGACTCATCCTGCGTCAAGACAAACTGTGGACGAGAGCGTCAGCGGGCACGCTGGAAGCGGTTGCGCTGCAACGTCTGGCTAACGTGGTTACACCAGCGCTGGAACGCGACTTTCTTTGCGCCTGCTTTTTGGCCCATGCGCCCAACGGTCATGTGCAGGCTCAAGCGCTGGCTAAGCAGTGTCAGCTTGCGGCAGACCGGTTGGCAAGAACACATGGGATGGCCGCAACCGAACTTTATGACAAACATTTGCACAATGCATTCGTTCAGGCTATGCACAAGCGCGGCTACATTAACTATGACGATGAACAAATCACGGCGACGCCTGCCTTGTTTCGTGCCGAGGATGAGGCCCGAGCAATGCTGTCAGCACAAACCCGACATGCCATCATTGCAGCCAGTCGTGCTGTTCTTGACTCCAACGACATACACGCCCATCAGGATACCGTTCCATCGTAGTGTTTTCCCGGTACGGAATGTGCTGTCAAACGGCAAAACAGCCCTCATCTGTTATGAGCTGGCAAATGAAAAGAGCATGAGAAAATTACATGAACCGGATTCTGACACTCAGTACGTTCGCCACCTTGCTCGTCTTGACCACAGGTAATGCAAACGCGAGCGATGCACGTGCTATTGCGCTAGGCGGATCTGTAATCGCAAACGGTAAGGGCGTCCACGGTGCGATGGAAAATCCGGCATCCATGATGGCCATGCAGCGACGTAACGAAACAATCCATTTTCGGTTCGGTTTCAGTGCCGAGTTCAGGGACAACGGCGATACCATAGACACACTGACCGACTCCGAAAATGAAGATCTTATCAGCGACATCGAAAGGGAGATTGATGACCTGAGTAACCAACCAATCACCTGTAATCCTATTGCAGGTTCTGGCAGCGATCCCTGCGTATCCGACACACAGGGCTTGTCAGATCTTGCCGGTCGGGTACTTGACATCATGGATCTTGTCGATGAAGAATCTCTTGAAGGTTATGGCGCTGCCGAAGTCGGCATGGCTTTCACCCGCTCCCGCTTCCCGTATGCAATCAATCTGCGTTTCAGTGCGGCCGGCGCTGGATCGCCGGATATCACAAACGGTGACCGGGACTACATATCCGAGTTCAGTACGCTACTCGATGGTGACAGTGTCACTCTGGACGAACTGAACGACGAATCAACACAGTTTTTAAGCTTCAACGAAGTTGGCCAACCCCTGACGGTTGAGCAGCCAGAAGATGTCTTGCAATCGCAAGCCTCCGGAGGTGGCCTGCTACGCACCCAGTTAGGTGTCAGCCTCGCTACTACAATCAAGGTGGGTGATCAGGAGGTCGATGTCGGGGTAACGCCCAAGATCTCATCACTTCAGGCGCAAAACATCAACTATAACGTTCGCGACGAGTTTCTTGACAATGTGTTGTCTGCATCTGATCGTCTGGAAGACAGCAAGGTAACAGAAAGCTCATTCACTGTTGATCTTGGTGGTTCCATGACCCTTCCCGATGTGCCCGTCAGAGTAGCAGCCGTCATACGCAACCTGATTCCCGAATCGATTAAGACATCCAACGGGTTCGAATTCGAAACAACACCACAATTGATCATTGGAGCAGCCTTCCAACGAGATCTACTCAGCGTAACTGGCGATCTCGCGTTAAATGAAGCAGAGCAGGACAACTTTGCCACTCAGAAAATCGGCGTGGGTGTTGAATACGGTACCCACTTACTCGCTGTGCGAGCAGGCATCAGCCACGATGCGGCCAGAACAACTGAAAGCACATCGCTAAGTCTTGGCTTTGGGCTTGGCGCATTGGATATCGGTGGCAGACTGGCGGGTCTGGAAGCGCTGGAAGTGGGTGCGCAGATCGCCTATAGCTTCAGGTAGTCGACGATATCAGTCTTTATAAAGACCAAGTCCACGAACCGGCCGACGGATGATTGTTCGCGCCTGACGTTGGGCCTTTGGCTTCAAGGAACTGAATTCCAGATTCCTTGACCAGTCTCTGGCGTGAATGGGCTTGGTGCTGAAAACACCGATGACATTTTCATAGGTGGGCAGATGCCAACGATAGCCTGCGCGAAATCCTGAGGCACCGATCACTGGCAATGCATGCACAAGTTCTCTGGAGTTGATGCAGTTGACGACAAGGAGCCCGTCCGGGTTCAAGTGACGGGTCAGGCATTCCAGCCAACGTGGCTCTAATGGACACGCTCTTACAGGCTCTCCCTCATCATGGCCAAACAAATCGTCGATGATTAAATCGAACGCCTTTCCCTGATACCGATAGAGCCAGTCTATGGCATCATCATGGACTAGAGTCAGATTTTCTCCGCGAACATCAAACCAGTCGCGAGCAATAGTCAAGTGTTGTTTGTCAATCTCGATCGCCATAATCTGGTCATAGTCACCAATCGTCTGCAATTGACGAATGACTGCACCTCCACCAACCCCAAGCAAAAGAACTCGGCGGATCTGGCCCGGTGATTTATGCAGAGCCGGTAAACTCAGGCAATCCCAGATACCTCCGGCAAATGGCATTTTCGGATTCCACTGGCTATGAAATACGCGATTGGTATAAAGGCGTACGGACCCACCGGAGTTTCTAACGCTGTAGTGCGTCTCCTTATGGGTTAGTTCCCATAACAGGCTCATTGCGGCAAGCTAACCACCAAAGGGGCTGACACCGATCAAGCGAACATGTGCCCACATGGCAAACACCAACCATGCCCCTATACCAACAAGCACAGTGATCGCATCACGAGCTATGCTGTTTGCGCTCACTCTCACCACACCCTGCGCGCGATCAATCTTGCGAGAGCGTGCGTACAGAACAATGGCCCAAATCAGAAAAGCACCAAACAAGACCATATCGCCAAGCCTTCCGTTCGCGATTAAATGAGCAAATGCCCATATCTTTACCCCGAGTACCATCGGGTGCCCCACCGCAGATTTGATTCTATTGCCCGGTACATAGGCGGCGAACAACAATACAAATGCGACCAGCGTTAACAGAGAAGCTGCGTGAGCCATACCCGCTGGAGGAAACCAGATGTGTTGCGGCGTAACGCGTGTCTGGCTATAGCCGACGATGAGCAGCCCAAACCCAATGATCGACAAGACTGAATAGAAAATCTTATATGCAAGCTCTCCACGATCACGGATAAAACTTTCACGCCTTTGCGGGAAAAATACGCGGGCAAAATGCACACCCAGAAACAGAACAAGACCGATGATGAGTAGCAGCACAGTAAACTCCAGAGAAACAACTTCATTTAAAAGATATCAGCCACCTCACTGTACCTGACTTTTCGCACCTCTCAGGAACATAAATGAAATAGTCGCGCTAAGCGCACGCAGGCAAACAGCCTGACAAGCCTCTTGTCCAATAGCAGGCAAGACTAGTGGCTAACAACATGTGTATGCTGCTTTTCAGATTGAAAGCAAACGAATTTTCACTACAGCACGAACAACACGAGGTCCACCGTACCTATTTCAAAACTATCTCTGTACGGCGATTAAGCGCTCTTCCATCCTCCGTATCATTACTGCTGATGGGTCGAGTTTCTCCATAACCCATGGTGGTCAGCCGCTCACGTGGAATTCCCTTACTCACGAGATAGTTGGCGACGGCCTCTGCACGTCGCACAGACAGGCTCATGTTATAAGCTTCTGGCGCTATCCAATCGGTGTGGCCTTCTACCTGCAGTTGTAAATTGTTGTTCATCACTTGCTTGGCAAACACGTCCAGTTTCTCGTTGGACTCGGGAGTCAACACCGCATTATCAACATCAAAATAAATGTACGGAGATTGCACAGGCTTGAAAATCAAAGGCTCACTGGCCACCGCCGACGCAGGCTCCGGCGTGCTCACTTCCTGATCGGTTGTTGCCGGCGAAGCCGCGGCCAGGGCAGGTGCGGCGCTACCAAAACGCTTCAAAACCCCGATGTTGAGATACTGTGCATCGGTGTCCATACTCATCAGTTCACTTCGCAAGGCGAATCCGTTAGAAAAACCGTACTCGAGCCCGACGCCAAATGCCAGATGATTGGGATAATCGCGCCTGTGCTCAACACTGCTTGAATCGTTTTGCATATGTCCGATACCCACTCTCCCGTACACCGATGCGCCCTCTCGTTGAAACAATCCCGTTGTATCATCATCAGCGAGGAAAATACCTGAACGCGAGTTGACAAGATAACCCAGTGCACTCAGGCCAAACACCGTGTAGTCAACACTTCCGGCGGGGGTGTCGAGAAACTCAACTTCAGCACTACCCAGACTGGCTGCATAGGCTTCCAGTGTAAAAAATCGACTCACATCATAACCAATACCAAAGTGACCGCCGGCGTCAGACTTGTCACTGATGGTCAGCGCATCAGATGAGCTCTCTGGCTCCAGTTGAGTAATTCCAATACCACCCGTAAGGTAGAAACGCTGTTTGAAATCTTGAGCTTGTAAAGGGGCGAAAAAGAAAAGTGCTGGTGTAAAAACCAGACCGGGTATCAGCGCACGACGCCGTTGGAAAAGTCCTTCAAGAAGGTTCATGTCATTTACCTCCTGTCGGCTTGGACACAGGAAGTATTTGCCGGGGCCTTAACCGTAATATACCTGCGATAGCCAGCGCCAGCAGAAGCAGCCTTGACGCGGCTCCGACACCGGAACCATTGACACCTGTTTCAAGAAACAGATCTGTGCAATCGCATTCGTCAAAGTCGTTGACACCATTTCTATCCAGATCGCTGAAACGAATGACATTGACGCTAACGTTTCCGGTCCGTCGATCTCCGTCGCTATCTTGCATGACATACATAAAGGTGTCTGGCTGGTCATCCGGGCTGTAATAGTCAGGCTTCGGAACGTACAGCACGGAGTTTCCAACGACCGTCACAGACGCGTTTTCTGTTCCGGATACACTAATCAGGGTAAGACTGTCGTTCCCCGTGCCATCGACATCGTTGGCAAGAACCGGTAGATTTTCGGACTCACCCTGATTGACGTTGAAGAAGTCTGAATTGGCGGCCGTCGCATCATCATCGACAGACTCCTCACCGCCGCCGTCATTAGGCCCTCCATTTGGCCCGTCTGTGCCGTCTGTGCCGTCTGTGCCGTCTGTGCCGTCTGAACCGTCAGTGCCGTCTGTACCGTCTGTACCGTCTGTACCGTCTGTACCGTCTGTACCGTCTGTACCGTCTGAACCGTCGGTGCCGTCTGAACCGTCTGAACCGTCTGAACCGTCTGAACCGTCTGAACCGTCTGAACCGTCTGAACCGTCTGAACCGTCTGAACCGTCTGAACCGTCTGTCCCGTCAGTGCCGTCAGTGCCGTCTGTACCGTCTGAACCGCCTGAACCGTCTGAACCGTCTGAACCGTCTGAACCGTCAGTGCCGTCAGTGCCGTCAGTGCCGTCTGTGCCGTCTGTGCCGTCTGTGCCGTCTGTGCCGTCAGTGCCGTCAGTGCCGTCTGAACCGTCTGAACCGTCTGAACCGTCTGAACCGTCTGAACCGTCTGAACCGTCTGAACCGTCTGAACCGTCTGAACCGTCTGTGCCATCAGGAATTGATGGCACTGTGCCTGGTTGATCACTTCCTGAACCAGA
>JBGCGC010000148.1:0-4648 GCA_045110475.1 Granulosicoccus sp. | reverse complement strand
ATCCTGCTCAGGCTGGGCGCCCCCGTCGGCAATACAGTCTGTATTCCGCTCCTTCTCAGAATTCACTACAGAAAAAGGGTCTGGTGGAAGAATCAGGCGGGGCGGCCTTCCGCGTTTCATGAATAGTCCAGGCTAGGACTGGGCCAAACCCTAAGGTACGAACTGGCTAATTGACACCCGGAGAAAGGCCCGATCATGCCGTATTTTGCCTGACAGTAAGGCTCGATCAGTGCTTTTTTCAAGAGACTAAAGCGTAAATACCCCACCAGACGCACCTTTTGGCCGGGTTGTCAGGTTACCGTTAGCCAAAGGCCTGCACAGCGGCAAACAATCGGAGCGAGGACGGTCTGTTCCGAACAATACCATTTAGACCTGCATTGAACTTCATCGCTTTCCAGATCCGCTAAACCCCTCAAAATATGTGGAAAATTGACGGAAAAAGAAATTAGTCCCGCCCGATAAATTCTTCCGCACTAGCTGCTGACGAGTGTCCGTCACAAGTCATAGCCGAATTGGATACCCAAACCGACAAACTCTATTAGCCATGTAACTAACCGATTACGACAACACAGAGTCAGCACACCAAATTTCCTGTCGGATTGGTGATTTCCTATAAGATGAGCATGTGGCAACTAAAGACTTTCAAGACACCGAAGATCCACAAACAGGAAAACTGACATCTTCGGGACGATAGGCCTCTGGCTTGCCATGCTGCATGGACCTAGCCTGGACTATTCATGAAACGCCAAATCCTTTCACCAGACCCTTTGTTCGTAGTGGATTTCGTGAAGGAGCGGAATACAGACTGTATTTCCGACTGAACGAAATTCGCTACGGACGAAGGGAATGCGGAAGGATTTGGTGATTTCATGAATAATCCAGGCTAGGTCTGGCACTACTTGCCAACGCCAGCTTGACGACGAACAATCGTGACATATCCACCAAATGCAGCGGGAGTTACTATTTTTGACAAGATTCTTTCGCGTAATCGCGTACACTAAGGGCCTATTTCATGCGGCGACCTTAGCAGTGCCTAAGGTGAGAGTGTACTGAGTGTCCAAATACAAGGCTCATCGCGCAAGGCAGTTGGCGGCTATCAAACAGCGAGTGTTGTATCCTATGAAAGCGAATATGGTCAATATCGCATCCGCGTGCGTTTAAAACGTATTCCTTGACGTATTCATCGATTCTGGTCCCATGCCAACACCCAACTTGCTACTGATCGGCATGCCTCGATGTGGAACGACGGCTCTTGCGGCGGCGATCAACCAGCATTCGGACATCCTTGTAAGCAATCCCAAAGAACCACATTTTCTCGCTACGTATGGCGCAACTCAAGAAATTCAGGGGCTTGGCTCAGAATCGTTCTCCAGACAGCGACAGTACTCTCGTGAAAAATGGTCAGCACTTTTTGGAACTGGTGACGAGAAATGGCGGGTTGACGCCTCGGTAAGCACAGCCAGCTACCCAGACACGTCGATTGAAAATATCAAACAGCATTGCGACCCTGATACGCACCTGATCATTGCACTGCGTGATCCGGTAGAGAGAGCTTACTCAAGCTACATGTACTGTCTGTCACGCGGATGGGAAACAGAGACGTTCGAATCCAGTCTGGCCAAGGAAAAAGAGCGCCAGAACAACCATTGGCAACATCTTTGGCAGTTTACACATCTCAGCCACTACGAGAAACGCCTGCAGCCTTTTTACGACAATTTTCCGCTGGATAACATTCACATTGTCATTGCTGAAGAATTCATGGCAGAGCCCAACTCCGTGATGCAGAAGCTCTTTGGGTTTCTGGATATCGAGCATATAAAAATCAAAACGGTTGACAAGGTGAATTCCAGTGGCAGCCCCAACTCAGAGATTATTCAAGACATTTGGGGATACATCCGAAATAGACCATGGCTTCATAAAAACGCGAAGAAACTCTCTTCCAGACGTTTTCGCGAAACCCTGCGCTCGGCCAATCTCACCAAGGTTGACATGCAGGCAGACACCAGAGCGATGTTACAGGATAAGTTCAGGGGCACGCGGGACTGGGTTGAAACCACACTGCACAAAGATCTTTCGCGCTGGAATTAGATCAACTCCGTTCCGGGCATGCCTTTATACCTGCAAGCCGTGCAGCCGGGATAGACAATGCATCGTAGTGACACCCTGGCAGTGACACCTTGAGAGAGTCGTGGCTAAAAAAAATAAAGGATCAATGCTGGGACATATTCTGTCCCTTACGAAAGGTACATTACTCGCGCAAATAGTCTTTGTCGCAGCAACACCCTTCCTGACCCGAGTCTACTCGCCGGAAGAGCTCGGTGTATTTGGTGTTTTTACGGCGCTGGTTCTTGTGATGGCACGATTCGCCGGACTACGTCTGGAGCTGGCCATCGTTCTGCCCAAGCGTGACGCCATGGCGTTCAGGTTGGCAGAACTCACCACTGTTGCCAGCATCGTACTGCTGCTGCTACTCGGTACTGCCTACCTGCTTGCAGTCAGTGTGTTCGGCCTGCCTCAAAATCAACACGCACTGCAATCGTATGTCCCACTGGTTGTCGTCGGTGTATTGTTGTTTCTTCTCAACGAAACGATGGTTTTCTGGTCTATACGCAAGAAACAGTTTGTGGTTGTGGCAAACGCCCGAATCATTAACGCTGTATCGCTGGCAATTTTACAGCTCTTCGGTTTTTTCTTTGCGCAAAAGCTGTTGATTCTAATAGCCGCCTACCCTGTTGCGCTTACAGCCAGCATCATCTACCAGACTAGACATCTGGACATCGAACTGCTCAGGCAACGCTCAAAAGACAGGCTGCGACACTATAGAATTCTATTACACAGATACCAGCGATTTCCAAAATTCACCACATGGTCAACCGGCTTGTCAGAGCTTTCCCAAGCCTTGCCACTGTTTGTCCTGTCAGTGATGTTCGGTAACGTTCAGGCGGGGTATTTTTTTCTCGCTCGACGTATCGGCCTGTTGCCAACGTCGATAGTCGGACGTGCGATTACTCAGGTTAACCACGCCGATATGCTATCCCTGTATCAATCAGGGAAGCTGGGGCAGTCTATGGTGAAACAAATTCATTTGTTACAGTGGATTTGTATTGTCCCGGCAACCGTTATCGCCTATTTCGCACCTGCTTTATGTGAATTCGCGTTTGGCGAAAACTGGTCTATCGCAGGCCTTTATCTTCAGTACCTGACACCGTACGTGGTAGTACGCTTTATCTTTGCACCTTCCGGCGCAATCAACCATGTTGCAGAATGGCAGAAACTGGAACTTGGCTTCATCCTGCTCTCCTCATCGATTTCAACAGCAGCACTTGTGTGGTTCTCAAATCAGGGTTCTGCCAACAACGCGGTAGCTGCGTATTTTCTTGTGCTTTTTATGTGTGACCTGCTTTATCGCTTGTTTATCATGTCCAAGCTGTCGGTCAACCTGTTGCATCTGTTAAAGCCGGCTATTTTGCAGTTGTGTATATTCTCGGTCATAGGCGTCGCTTTAGCTATCGCGTAAATCATCCTTAATGAACTTGATGCTACATGCCTTAACCTGACTGACGGGACAACTGATACTCGCGATAGGCAACATAAACACCACTGCCTACAACAATGACAGTACCAAGCACAGTTAAAACATCAAAGGTTTCATCAAAAAATACAAAGCCCAGCCCAATGGCCCATGGCAGTATCAGATATTGGAACGGTTGCAGCACGACAGCTTCGGTCAGTTGCAGTGCTTTCATCAACATCATGTGCGCCATGACGGATAACACGCAAAGACAGGTTAGCAGGCGTGCTGCCGAGCTATTGATATCCTGCCACTGCCCGACAGCAAACAAACCAGAGGCAACCGCACCAACAACCCCAAAATACACCAGTGAAGTTGCGTACGAATCCTGCCGTGATACCCGACGTGTCAAGAGGTTATACAACGCGTACAGCAATGCCCCTAGCAGTGGCAACAACGCATACGGATCAAACACCGCCGTACCTGGTCGTACGATGATCAATGTACCAACAAAGCCAACGATAACCGCTAGCCAACGTCGCCAGCCCACAGACTCCTTTAAAACAGGAACAGAGAGAGCGGCGACGAACAACGGAAAACAGGCGAACAGGGCATGTATCTGCCCCACACCCAGAAATCGAAGCGCGTAGGCGAAGAGTGCTATTTCGGCGCACATCAGCAAACATCGGGTTAACTGCAGAGCCGGGACTTTTGATAAAACCGCTGCCCGTATTCCAACGCTTCGATGCGCAACGAATAGAGCCATAATGGCAAAGGCGGTGAATCGCACGAACACGATTTGCGCCACCGGTAAATCTGCGACCAGAGATTTGGTGATGGCATCCTGTACGGCAAATATGAAGGTGGCAAAAACCATGACAAGAATCCCTGCCATGGAGGTTTGCTTCATCGATTTAATCCGGGCTATTCATAAAATCAGACTAGGAGTCTGCGCGGCCGGAGGCGGCCCCGTAGAAAATCCCGGTTGCGCAGAGTCCTAGGAGCCTGCGCGGCAGAAATCAATCGGCTACGAGCAGCCCACTTTTGGCCAAATTTTGCGCTCATTTTCGTCACTTAGCCAGCTAAACTCCTCAAATGAGCACAAAATTTGACTCAAAATTGGACTACTCTCGCTCG
>JBGCGC010000147.1:0-3776 GCA_045110475.1 Granulosicoccus sp. | reverse complement strand
TCATTTTCGTTACTTAGGCCCACTAAGCGCCTCAAATGAGCGATAAAACTGACTCGAATTGGGGCTGCTCTCGCGACGGTATTTTCTACCGCGCAGACTCCTAGTCTGAACTATTCACTGTCTGGTAGGCCTCATTTGGCTGGTTGTACGCACCAATTGTGTTTATCGGCTACTCGCTGCTCGTGTCAATCTGGCAGAATACAGGCGGTGTCAGGTTCATCCTTTTCAGTGGGTGCGGCTTGAACACTAACAGCGCAGGCACGTCGTGGTGTCATACGCTCGTTTTTCAAATTTCAAGGTACAGCAGGAATTTCCCATGTCCAACAAAAACAAGAGCGTGGTTTTCGATAATAATCCGGGTCGCAACACGCAAACCTACGGTATCGCGCGTGAGCTGGGCACCGATCCGGATCTGATTCACGAGCCTTCTGTTGGCGTGATCGGTACCAAGGGGGACAGCCAGTGCTACCTGGGAGTACAGCGGAAAGTGGAGGCCATCCACGAGGAGCTTCGGGCAAATCTGGGCAAGGCAGCGGGCAAGATGGCAATGAGGCTTGTGCAGCCGGAGTACACGGTGGCCACTTCGGACGGTATGCGCAACGGCACCCGAGAAATGCGTTATTCCCTGATTGGACGTGAGGTGACACACGATACCGTGTGCGAGCATCTCAGCGCTAGTGGTCTCGAAGGCACGATCGCTGTTGTTGCCTGTGACAAGCCACCGGTTGGCACGTTGGCAGCACTACTGGAGCACAATCGTCCGGGGATTATCATGTCCGATGGGCCCATACGCCCAGGCCGAGATTCAAAGACTGAGCAACCCATTGATATCGTGTCCGCGTTTCAGGTTGCCGGTAGCCTTGATGACGACTTCAAGAAGCGTATCGCCAAGGAGGCCTGTCCCGGTTATGGAAGTTGTGGTGGTATGTTCACCTACAACACCATGCAGACATTCATAGGCGTTGTCGGCATGCAGCCATTGCATATGGTAGCGCCGCCTTCGGATGACCCCCGCAGGCTAAAGGAATTTCCACAACAGCTAGTGGCCTATCTTCGAGGAATGATTGATCGTAACGACACGCCACGAGACATCGTCAGCCGCGATGCCATTCGTAACGCTGTGATTGTTGCGATGGCTGTTGGCGGTTCTACCAACGCGTTGTTGCATGCACCGGAAATTGCACGAGCAGCAGGCTTCAAGGATTTCGCCGCGGACATCATGTCGCCAGAAGAATTTAATCACCTGTCGCAGAACGTGGTCCCCGTGTTGACTGATGCCAGACCCTACGGTAGCTATTCCATGGTGGATATCGATGAGAAAGGTGGTGTACAGGTCATTGTGAAAGCGCTACTGGATGCGGGGCTTCTATACGGCGACACTCTTACGTGCACAGGAGAGACACTGGCGGCGCAGGTAGCCAGACTGAATACGGTTGACCCTGATGGCACCGTGGTTTACCCGGTTGCCACACCCTACAAGGAAACCGGTGGACTGAGATTACTGGGTGGCAATCTATCACCGGAATTCAGTGCTGTTCTCAAGCTTGCCGGTGTCGAGGGTGGCCTTGAAGACAACCGCTTCGTTGGCAAGGCAAGAATTTTTAACGGAGAACAGGCGCTGCTTGATGCGCTGGAAACCGCCCCGGACAATTTTCAGAATCACGATATGGTCATCGTCCGCTATGAAGGACCCAGTGGCGCCCCCGGGATGCCTGAAATGCTTGATTCCACCTCACGCATCACCACGCTGTGTCGCGAACGTGACATCGTCGTGGCTCTGATGACGGATGGACGTTTTTCCGGAGGATCAGTCGGGCTGGTAATTGGGCATGTCGGTCCCGAAGCTGCACTTGGCGGCGCGATAGCGTTACTTCAAGATGGTGACGAAATCATTGTTGACCTTGACGCCAGCGAAATCAATTGCACTGAACTGGAGGATACACTTACCTATAGTGCAAGGAAGGCTTTGTGGGATAAGGAGGTTTTCGACAATGGAGGAACACATCCCTTATGTGGGGATGTGGATACGCGTTTACTCAATCGTATGCGCCTGTCAGCAGTCTCGGCTGTCTATGGCGCGGGCATGCATCCAGATCGAGTGCTCTGGGTACCGCAGCCTCGTGAGCCTGAAAGAACCGGCTTTGTGCCGCAGAACAAACACCGGGCCGGTTCTCAAAAGGCGTTCTGATGCGGTGTTGTTAAGCGTCGGTGCGGTTGCATCGGTAAGAAAACGACTGTCTCACTATTGGGTTGATAATCAGAAAATTGCGAAGGTTTCCTGAGGTTTGATGCAGCATTTACACTTTGTGTACTGGCAGGCATTGCTGATACTCTGGTTGCTCCTAACAATGAGAGACGATCTGCATGATGAACTTAACTAGCGCTGGTAAACAAACCGCCCTCGCGTGTGCTGTCGTGTGTCTGTGTGCAAGTGCTGTGGCAGTTGCTGCTGACGGACCATTCGACAAGGCAATCAAAGCCCGACAAGCCATGTTTCAGATCTACGGTTTCAACACAGGCATACTCGGAGCCATGGCAAAAGAGGATATGCCATACGACGCAGAGATCGCGGCTGAGGCAGCAGCGAACCTGAATGCCGCTGCAAATCTTGGACAGTCACAGATGTGGCCTCCCGGTTCGGATAGTGAAACAGAAGGTAATGCTACAAACCGGGCTTTGCCTGCGTTGTGGGAGACCTACCCGGCGGCTGTCGAGAAAGGTGATGCCTTAAAAGAGGCCACTGCCGCAATGGCGGCTGTCGCTGGCGATGGGCTAGGTGCTTTGCAAGGTGCCATGGGCGATGTTGGCGCATCGTGTAAAGGCTGTCACGACGACTTTCGCGCCGAGAGAAAATAGTAGTCTCAGTTGTGAGTGTGCGCGGCCTGCATCGGCTGATGCGTTAATATTCGCCGTACCCTATTTCGCCGCGCAGGCTCTTGAGGAAAACCGATGACGAGAAACGACTTAATCGCCATTTGGGACGTTTGGGTTCGTCTGTTTCATTGGGCGCTTGTGGCATCCGTTGCGGTATTGCTCTATAGCGGACTCACTGGCGATCTTTTCTTCGACTGGCATAAGGATGTCGGTGAGTTTGTACTGCTGCTCATCGTATTCAGAATTCTCTGGGGTGTGGTTGGTAGCAGTAATGCCAGATTAAGGCGCCTGTTCAGATCCCCACTGGAGGGTGTTGAGCATATCAGGCAATTTGCGCGTCGTGACGTGCCTTTGGAGCGTGAGCACAATGCCGCTGGCGCCTGGGCTGTGCTTGCCATGATCCTGATGCTGGGTACTCAGGCCGTCACTGGGCTTTTTATTGCTGATGAGGACGAGTTTGTTGAGGGTGCGCTGTATGGTGAGGTCAGCTCAAGCCTGTCGGATCTGATGTATCGCATTCACCATATAAACGCAGAGCTTATTCAGATAGTTCTGATACTCCACATTGGTATGGTGCTTCTGTACTGGATATACGCAAGGAGAAACCTCGTCCTGCCGATGATTACCGGCAAGATTCGATGGACGTCGGATGCCGAACCGCCCTCTATCGTTATTCGCCCATGGTGGGTGGGTGTACCACTATTGCTGCTTTGCGGTGCGGTCGTCGGATGGGTTGCCGGTTGGTACTGATGCCGCGCAGGCTAGTGTAGTGTGACCTTCAAACGCTTCAAACAGCGGTTTGTCCAGGGGTCAGCCGCTAGGCGTGAGCTCGAAAAGGTATCGGGTATACCTTGAGAGCGAGCAACAACGCGGATGACCCCTGGACGAGCCGCCCTTCGGGA
>JBGCGC010000146.1:0-2784 GCA_045110475.1 Granulosicoccus sp. | reverse complement strand
GGAAAAGCGACAGGTGATCTATGAAAACAAGCGCTCAGAAAAACCAGAACGTTGGTCAGGCAAAACCAGAAACTGGCAGCCAGTCGGTCCGGTAACACTTAATCCAGAAAATACAACGAAAACAGCAGAAATTAGAGAAGTAGCGTAAGCAAGAAAAAAGCAACAACTACCTTGAAAAACGCCGCCGCTAATCCCAACGAGGGTTGACCGCGCAGTGTGGTCGGGCGATGGGTAAGTGTGGAGTACCTGTGGTCAGGCGCCAGTCTGCCCAGAGGCAATCCACACGCTCGTCGCGCAGCGACGATATCCACGGGCCGTCCACACGGAGTTCGGCAGGCGCGTGCAGTGTGATAGTTGTCACGCAGAGCAGCTGGTCGCCTTCAGTTGCAAGCATCGCTAATTCTGCCCAAGTTGCGGTGCACGGCGCATGGCTCAAAGCGCTGCCCTTCTGGTGGACGAGGTGCTACCCCACAGGCCGATGCGTCAGTGGGTGCTCAGTGTCCCCCACCCCCTCAGGTTTCTATTTGCCAGCCAACCCAAGATCATGGGGAAGGTCTTGGACATCGTGTATCGCACATTGGCGACGCACCTGATCCACAAAGCCGGCTACAAGACGTCCGAAGCTCACACGGGGGCTGTGACGTTGATACAGAGATTCGGAGGCGCGCTGAATCTGAATATTCACTTTCACATGATATTCCTCGATGGTGTCTACGTGGATCGTGGTGGGAAGCTCGATCGGTTTCGCTGGGTCAAGGCACCCAGCACGGCCGAGCTCCCAGCAGGATTGTTTACCTGATTCGAAGATTCGATCACCCGCATTTGCTCTGACTTGTTGCCCTGGTGCGGCACGCTACCGGTTTGCCTATCGAATACTTCGGCGCGCCAACGCACCGCGCTGAAGACACACTACGCAACCTGAAGGCAAGAAACAGTTGAGGATTCGGTCTGACACGAGGCCAAATCGGACGCATGGATCAGGCTGCGACTGGCTTGCCAGTCCCCGCACTACGCGACTCACCCGCTTTGTATTTCCTAAACTCATCGGATCCGGTCACCGCTAGTGCTCAAAACCGCGTCTATTGTGCACCAGTCACCAGTACTTCATGACCTTTGTATTGATCGGGGGATACCGGGGCTGTTGTTAGCAACGAGTGCCCTCAACACGGAAGCACTTTTCTAGCTGAACGTTGCATGGATGTGTCTAATTCGCGTGGGTGTATCTGATGAGTCATGGGCGTCATTCAGGCCGCTGCAAGAGCTTCGCTGAGAGGCGCGGATATGTCCTTATGGCGAGTTTCCAGGCCCTTGAAATCCGGTCGGCTTTCCCGTTTTTTTTGTGCCGGGGATTCTTTGTGAGAGTCCGCTGGAAATAGTCTGAAAAATCACGAGGTAGCGCTAATGCTTGATGAAATACAGGACGTTTAACAAGCATGAGAAATAACGTGACAATAGTCACACTTTAATATTCATTCTGTTAATATTTTGCAATTCGTCACATTTCAATGTTCTTTTAATGTGATTTATGTCACTGTTATTTTTTTAGCAGTGTTGCGAATTAAATGGAAATGATGTAGCAGCTTATGGCTCTGATCTCTGTATTTACCTCACTTCGCACTACCTCTGCTGATGCATGTCCAGAGGTTTCAATTCCTTGCACATCCAGTGTCCTTACGCTCTGCAGGTGCCGCGCGGTCGATAGCGCAAGAGTGCGGTCTGACGATGGAAGAGACGCGTTTGCCATATCAAACTTTGCCTGGTGGAAACCCGGCCAATCTCCCGACACCCCACCTAGTCTGTAAACGCAAAAATTGCATCCAACAAGCTGGGTAAACAGATCATGCTCGCGGTAATTCTTTGTGCGATCTCCTGTGCGATATTCATTTGTCTGCTCGAGAGCATTGCCCCTAAATTTTCACTCATTGACGTACCGTCAGGCAGAAAACATCACGACGGCGAAATACCCGTCATCGGTGGGATGGCCATATTTGCCAGCATCGTATTCACCTTGCTTGTGTTGAATGACGCTTCCGCTCCCCCGGCATTACTGGCTGTGAGTTTTGTCATTCTGCTTGTCGGAACCGTGGACGATGCCTGGTCGATAAGTGCCCGCTTAAAATTGTTAGCACAACTACTGCTGTCGCTAGTGATGGTGCTGTGGGGCGACATGAGGATCGAGACAATCGGTGGCATTCTGGGCAGCGAACCGGTGGATTTGCAGGGCATGTCATCCATTGTGTTTTCCGTCATTTGTATTGTCGGGGTTATCAATGCCATCAACATGATTGATGGGCTGGATGGACTGGCAGGATCATTATTATTTGTATCGTTTGTTGCCATCGGATTTTTAAGTGCCGAAACAACAGACACACGCCAGACTGTATTCATCATGTGCATTGCAGGCAGCTTGCTTGCCTTCCTGTGCTACAACAGTCGCCTGGCAAGACCCACGGCACGCGTGTTTCTAGGCGACGCGGGAAGCATGATGCTGGGTTTGATGCTGGCGTGGTACCTGATCAGCCTCAGCCAGAACCAGGGGCAAAGTACCGTATTCAGTGCGGTAAGCATGGTGTGGTTGTTTGGACTGCCGCTGATGGAAACCCTGGTGTTGGTGATCAACCGCATTCTGGAAAAACGCTCCCCCTTTGATGCCGGTAGAGACCATATGCATCACAAACTGATTAACGCCGGCCTGAGTGTTAATGCCACTGTCTTTGTTATGGCCTTTGTGCATGTTTGTTTTGTGAGCATCGGCGTTATGTTCAGTGATGCTAAAGGTGCTGA
>JBGCGC010000145.1:0-50302 GCA_045110475.1 Granulosicoccus sp. | reverse complement strand
AACAAGTATTAGACTAAATCAGGTATGACCAAAAATTGACGACCCACCTCCACAACCCGTCTGTCTCAACAGTCTACCCCACTCACTACACTATGTCTCAACATACCTGACTACTGTATAATCGTATAGCAATGATTCAGGTATGGAAAATTCTTCATCTAAACGTCAACAACAACATGCCAATCTGTCCAATCGGAACAACCACTGTAATCCAAGGTTAGTGTCATGTCAGATAAGCGACAGTCGGCTTATGCACTTTTTGATAATCAACGCAAAGCGTATGAGCAATGCCTGTCTCAAGAAGGCATAGAACACTAAAAAAAGAGTTATGTTGTAATCCGTAAAAATCAGTTTTTATGTTCATCAAGCGCTAAAGACCCTGCAAATCTCACCGCGTCAAAAATTGACGCAATCCTGTCGTCTTTCGGACGAACTAGCAACAAGCCATGCAAGTACTGTAAAAGAGATAAGCCGAGGAGCCTCTTTACCTCAAGGTAAAAGCCAGTTTAAAACATCGCTCAGGCATTCGAATTCGACACCGTAGATTAATCGTTCGACTCGTTCGCGCACTAAAAGCTTGTGGCTAGGCGTATCGCACAGAAGAGGCTAACTGTTCCTCCGCCTTCATGTTTTCCACCCAATGCCTTTATTTTCACAACCGCATCAGCCACATCCTTGTGCATAAAATCCAGGTAAACCGGAGTCCAGTGACGCTCAAACGTAAGAACGATCTCGCTGCGCGTTATGGCTAATGAGCTACGCTATAGCCATGGATCAGACAATTGCAGATGTATTGATTATTGGTGGTGGAATGGCAGGCGTCGGCTGTGCCGCCATGTTGCCCAACGATGTCACTGTGGTGTTGCTGGAAGCGGAGCCGCATTGTGGTTATCACGCCACCGGACGCTCAGCGGCTGCCTGGATTGCTGGCTACGGCGGGCCAGAGATACGTGTGCTGACGTTGCAGAGCAAGGCCTATCTTTCCAATCCTCCCACCGCATTGGGTGAGGCAGGGTTTCTATCGCCTCGTGGTGAAATGCTACTGGCCAGAAGTGATGTGGAAGAACGCGAGCTGGACACGCTGCTGTGCGCCACACCAGATCTGACAGAAATCAGCACCCAGGCTGCAATAGGGCATGTACCCGTTCTGAGAAAGGAAGGCTTGCGTCGAGCAGCCTTTGCCGAAGAAGCTTTCGACATCGACGCCGATAGACTTCTGCAAGCATGGCTGAGGACCCTTGCACAGCGGCCAAATGCTCAGGTATCGACCACACAATCTGTGACAGCTATAAGCCGTTTTGAAGGGCACTGGAAAATAACCACGGCCAATGAACAAACATGGCTTGCCAGAAAAGTTGTTAATGCTGCAGGAGCCTGGGCAGATCCTTTGGCTGCGTTGGTAGGGCTTGCACCGTTGGGCCTGATACCACATCGACGTTCTGCTGCACTACTACCACCACCGGCGGGTCATGATGTCAACGCCTGGCCATTAATTGTCTCAGCAGATGAGAGCTGGTATGCAAGACCGTTGGGCGGCAAGCTTATGGTCTCGCCTGCCGACGAAACGCCAACTACAGCTCATGATGCCTTCGCTGAAGAACTAACCATTGCCGAAGGGCTCGACCGCTTTGAACAGGCTGTGACCACTGATGTCACACGTGTTGAGACAACCTGGGCAGGTTTGCGAACCTTCGCGCCCGACAGAGTGCCTGTTGTGGGTGAAGACCCTGAAGCAGACGGTTTTTTCTGGCTGGCCGGGCAGGGTGGTTACGGTATCCAGACAGCCCCGGCACTATGCGCGCTTGCGGCAAGATTGTTAAGCAAGCAGCCGTTGAATGCCTGGCAACAAGAGCTGGTGCCGCATCTAGCTCCGGCGAGACTCATATCCGGCTAACACGCCTACTGGGCCAACCAATCTCTGGCAGGTAGATAGTGGGTGGCAAGCTCTGCCTCTGCCGAACCTTCTTCGGGCTGATAGTTATAGTGCCAGCTGACATGGGGTGGCAGTGACATCAGAATGGATTCAGTTCTTCCGCCTGATTGCAGGCCAAACAGCGTACCTCTGTCAAACACCAGATTGAACTCGACGTAGCGACCACGCCTGTAAAGCTGAAAATCTCGTTCGCGTTGCGAATAGGGCATGTTTCGCCGACGTTCCACGATAGGGGCATAAGCTGGGTATAAATGATTGGCTACTGATTGCATGACGCCAAATGCATGCTCAAATCCATCACCATTGAAGTCATCAAAAAATACACCACCGATACCGCGTGCTTCATCTCTATGTTTGAGATAGAAGTAGTCGTCACACCAGGTTTTGAACTTCGGGTGTAGATCATCACCGAAGGGGCTCAGTGCATCAAAGGCCTGCTGATGCCAGTGCACACAATCTTCTTCAAAGCCGTAATAGGGCGTCAAGTCAAAACCACCGCCAAACCACCATACCGGGTCTTCGCCTTCCTTGTCGGCACGGAAGAACCGCACGTTGGCATGGGTGGTTGGTACATAGGGATTGGATGGGTGTAGTACCAGCGATACCCCCATGGCTTCCCATCCGCGACCAGCAAGCTCGGGCCGATGTGCTGAGGCTGATGGAGGAAGCTGAGTGCCATTGACTTTGGAAAACGCCACACCGGCTTTCTCAAATAGCGCGCCATCAGTGAGTATGCGCGTGAGGCCACCGCCACCTTCTTCGCGAGACCATTTGTCATCAGTAAATACTGCGCCACCATCCAGTTGTGATAACTGTTGACACAGACCATCGTGAAACGAGGTTAGAAACTGATAAACGGCGTTACTGTCTACAACGCTGTTGTCGGAAGATTTAATGTCACTCATGCGTTATGCGTGCTTACGTTTAAAAGATGTTTGAAGAAGGCTTGCAAGCCTGTAAAACCAATAGCCTGCCCCTTACATCACTCGCATGATTGTAACCCAGCTAATGGTGTAAGGGCTTAACGCAGTTGCTTGCCTGAGGCAAGCTCAAAGATCTTCGTGGGGGAATCCAGCGTGCCAGCGGGGGCATCAATAACAAGATCAAGATCAGTCCCCAATAACTGTATGACATCCTGAGCGGCGCATAGCGCTGGCTCACCGGATCGATTAGCGCTGGTGGAAACTATAGCGCCACCGTACATCTCGCATAGCGAGACCACCAACGGATGACTGCTGACGCGCACTGCCAGCGTGTCGCGATAACCTGCCAAGAGTGTGTTACGAATGGTGGCGCGTGCCGGTATTACAAACGTGACGGGCCCTGGCCAGTACTCATCAAGCTTGATTTGCTGCTCGACGCTGATCGGTTCAAGATATTCAATCAGTTGTGACTGATCTGATGCGATAAGGATGAAACCCTTGTGTGCATCGCGGCCCTTGATGTCAATGATGCGTTGCAAGGCTGTCTGATTGTGAGGATCACAGCCAAGTCCAAAAACCGCCTCGGTGGGGTAGGCAATAACGCCACCGCTACGAAGTACCCTTACCGCAGATTCCAATACTATCGGGATGTTCTGCTGATCTTCCTGTTCTGTCACTCCTGCTGGGAAACAGCCGCAGCGGCCTTTTTCTTTGCGGCTGCCGCTGCCCGCTTCTTGGCGGCTGCTTTCTTGCTGGCGGCGGATTTCTTTTTCGATTTCTTCTTGGCTGTAGCTTTCTTTTTACTGCTTGCCTTTTTCTTCGATTCGGCTTTGGCCGCAGCCTTTTTCTTGCCACGCCCTTTTCGCTCGGGTGCCTCTTCAAGCAGTTTCAGGCAGGTTTCCAGATCAATAGCGGCGGGTGTCTCCTTGAGCTCCTTGGGGATTTTGGCGTTCTTGTTGCCATCGGTAATGTAGGCACCCCAACGGCCATTGAGAATCTGTACCTCAGTGCCTTCGAATGCTTTCACCAGCTTGTTGGCATCGGCAATTTTCTTCTCGGCAACAATCTCCAGTGCTCTTTCCAGCGTCACGGTATACGGGTCATCTTCCTTGAGTGACACAAACTTGCTGTCGTATTTGATATATGGACCAAAGCGCCCGATGTTGGCAACGATTTTTTCGCCCTCAGGTGATTCGCCCAGTGCGCGTGGCAGGTCGAACAACTGGATGGCCTCTGCCAACGTGATGGTGTTCATGCGCTGCCCGGGTCGCAGTCCTGCAAATTTTGGCTTGTCTTCGTCTTCGCGCGTTCCTATTTGAACAAAGGCACCATACTGTCCAATGCGCACGGAAATCGGTCGACCGGACTCTTCATCAATGCCCAACTGACGAGCCTGAATAGCCTCATCTTTAGAGACATTTTCCAGCTTGTCTTCCACCTGTGCATGGAAGGGCTTCCAGAAATCAGACAGCAATGGCACCCAGTCTTTCTCACCTCGCGAAACGGCATCCAGTTCGTCTTCCAGGTTAGCGGTGAAGTCATAGTCGACGTACTGGTCAAAATGTTTGGCCAGAAAACCTGAAACCACACGGCCGGTATCTGTGGGGAAGAAACGTCGGCTTTCAATTTCCACATACTCGCGCGATTGCAGCGTCGATATGATGGATGCATAGGTCGATGGTCGGCCAATGCCGTATTCTTCCAGCGTTTTTACAAGGCTGGCTTCCGAGAATCGCGGGGGTGGCTCGGTAAAATGCTGGGTAAGTTTGATGTCCTGGAGGGGAACGGTATCTCCCTCTTTCATTTCCGGCAGCAGCTTATCGTCGTCTTCCGCTTTTTTCTTGTCGTCGACATCTTCCCTGTAGACCGTCATGAAACCCGGGAACTTTACGGTAGATCCGTTGGCTCGGAAAAGATTGCCTTCACCGCACGCGAAATCAACAGCAACCTGATCAATGGTTGCGTGAATCATCTGACTGGCGACCGTGCGCTTCCAGATAAGGTTGTAGAGCTTGTACTGATCCTCTTCCAGGTATTGCTTGATTTCATCCGGGGCTCGCATAACCGAACTAGGGCGCACGGCCTCGTGAGCTTCCTGTGCATTCTTGGACTTGTTTTTGTACACATTGATATCGTCTGGCAGATAATCCTGGCCAAAGCGTTTTGGAATCAGTTCGCGTAGTTCGTCCAGACAATCCTGAGACAGGGTGATGGAGTCGGTTCGCATATAGGTAATCAGACCAACAGCGCCCTCATCACCCAGTTTGATCCCCTCGTAGAGTTTCTGAGCAGTCCGCATCGTCCGCTGGGCACCGAACCCCAGTTTGCGCGAAGCCTCCTGCTGCATGGTCGAGGTGGTGAAGGGTGCCGTCGGGTTTCGTTTGCGCTGCTTCTTTTCCACTTTAACGGCCGTTAGAGTGCCCGCAGCATGACCCATGAGCATATCCCGGGTGCTATTGGCAACTTCGCCGTTGGTGACGGTAAACTGCTTCATTTTTTCGCCGTTGAGCAAGGATAGCCTTGCGGTAAATGGCTGGGTGTCTTTTTCCAGTTCTGCCATGATGCTCCAGTATTCCTGAGGCACAAAGGCTTCGATTTCATTTTCGCGTTCGCAGATCATGCGCAGGGCGGGTGTCTGGACGCGCCCGGCAGAAAGACCTCGGCTGATCTTGCGCCACAACAGCGGCGATAGATTAAACCCCACCAGATAGTCCAGCGCACGTCTGGCCTGCTGCGCATTGACCAGGTCGTAACCCAGATCACGCGGATTATCCACAGCTTCCTGAACGGCTTTTTTGGTGATTTCGTGGAAGACCACGCGCCGAACGGTCTTTTCGTCCAGATCGCCTTCTTCGCGCAGGTGCTCAACCAGATGCCAGCTGATGGCCTCACCCTCGCGATCCGGGTCAGTTGCGAGCAGTAACGTATCCGCTTTTTTCAATGCTTTCTTGATCGCGTTAACGTGTTTTTCGTTACGCTCGATCATCTGGTACTTCATTTTGAAGTCGTTTTCGGGGTCTACAGCACCTTCCTTGGGGAGCAGATCGCGCACGTGCCCGTACGAGGCAAGGACCTTGTAATCCTTGCCCAGGTACTTTTCGATGGTCTTGCCTTTGGCAGGAGACTCGACGATTACGAGGTTTTTGCTCATGAAATAAGGGTTGGTCTGTAGTGGCTACCGCGCAGCACACGGGTCCAGATTTAGGGTTACGAAAGCATATAGCGTCGTCGCTTGGTCGGGCTTTGTCAACGCAGCCGTGTAATTTGGCACGTATTGTCACTATTAATAAAGGGTGTAGTCCCTAGCAACGGGTATACCGGCCACCAGCGCCGGCCATGATTTTTCCGTCGATTTCCATTATGCCCAGTAGCGTCGTGAGCTCTGCGACGCTGCAATCTGTCTGTGTCATCAGGTCATCAATGGTGGCCGGGGCGACTGCGAGAGCCGCAAGAACACTGGATTGTGGTTCTGAAGAGCTGTCGGCAGACTCAGCTTCAGTTTCAAATGGCCCGGTGGTTTCTGTGCCTGCCGATTCAAGCTTGCGCAACAGCGGCCACGCAAGTGCGTCGAGGATATCCTGTTTATTTTCCACCAGGGTGGCCCCTTGCTTGATCAGGGCGTGGCAGCCGCGAGCCTGCGGGTTCTGCACCGATCCCGGAATAGCCATAACCTCACGGCCCTGATTTATTGCGTGAGTGGCAGTTGTCAGTGTGCCACTGGGCAAACCGGCCTCCGCCACCAGTACGCCAAGACTTATTCCGCTGATGATGCGATTGCGTCTGGGGAAATACCAGCGCAAGGTTGGCGCTGCCAGTGGGTATTCAGTGAGAATAAGTCCACCTTGCTCAATTATCCGCAGCGAAAGGTTCGCATGACACTTTGGATAGACTGAATCGGGTTCGGTCGCGGCAATTGCAATGGTTCTTCCGCCGACAGCTAATGCTCCCTCATGAGCGGCAGCATCCACACCGCGCGCCAAACCGCTGACGATCGCGACATCGTGTTCTGCCATGGCAGAGGCGAGTTTTCGGGTTAGCTCGATGCTCTGGCGGCTAGCCTTGCGTGAGCCGACAATGGCGAGCGCCGGACAATTCAACGCTGCCAGATCACCCTTTGCATAGAGCAGTGGCGGAGCATCAACAGTGTCAAGAAGCAACGGTGGGTAATGTGGATGGTCGAGACCGATTAGGTGGTGTTCGGGGCGCGCCTGTGCCCACTCAAGGGCGGTTTCTATGCGTTGCTGCAATTCAGGTGCCCAGAGCCTTTGGAGCTGTGCATCCGTGATCTTTTGTGACAATGCATTTGTCAGCGGGGCGGGGTCTCCCCGCTGAAACTGCCTGATCAGTTGGCCCGCGGCCGCAGGATCAGGGTTTTCCTGTCGCAGGTGTTGCACGAGACGCGCACTGGCATCGAAAGCGAGAGTAAATGCCAGCCAGGCAGAGAGTGGGGTAGCTACTGAATCATCCATGATTGTGACCGCGGTTATTGCCCGCGGCCACGTTAAGGTTTTGCCGAGAGCGGGGTTAAATGCCCGTAACGATGTCGTTAACCTTCAACGGGCGCGTCGATTCCATGACGAGCGCATAGCTTACCCTGTCAAAGGTCTTGAAGACCATCAAAACACCTGTTCGCTGGTTGGGCAATGTGACCTCTTCCCATCCAAGCTTGCCTGATTTGTCAATGACGCTTTTTCCGCGGGTCTCAACAGCGAGTACATCACCTTCCTGAATGTTGGAATTATCGCCAACATTGAGAACCACAACCTGATTGCGGCCCGTCTGAGCTATCGCATCAACCAGTGACACAATGCGTGCTTCGCCACGTAGTTCCGGCATGCGAGGCGTGTAGGTATGTGTTGCACTGGATGTGCTTAGCGGCAGCAGGACATCGCCGGCGATGGTTTCCATCTTGTTGGTGGTGATCCCCAGTGTCGACGGATCACCCACACTGAGTAGTTTGGCATCGGAGACATGCACCATCTCATAACCCAGATTGGCGCCGTTGACTGGGTCAATCAGTATCTTGCTCTGGCGAAATACACCGTAACTGGTCTGGTCGCGGTTGAGGCGACCACGAACGTAGACCTTGTTGCCAATAGAACTGATGAGTCTTTCATCATTGTTGCCTATGACATACGGTGCCCTCTCGACCGTTCGTTTGTCCACCACTCTGGGGTGCACCAGAAACTGTGAGATGGAACTCCCCGAGATTGTTGGAATGGCGTCGTCCAGAGACTCTGAGCGAATTTGTGGCTGTAATTTGATGCGTGCCCCGGAGCCGCCGGTGGCGGGTGTTGCAGCGCCCAGTCGCGGTTGGCCAACGCCGTTCGGGATCGTCTTGCCCTTGCGTGTCAATGTCAGCATAGGCTTTCCATTGACATAGTCCAGTGCAAGGACATCACCGGGATAGATTAAATGCGGGTTGTACACCTGCGGGTTATAGCCCCAGATCTCAGTCCAGCGCCACGGCTCTTTCAGGAAGCGGTCAGAGATGTCCCACAAGGTGTCTCCACGCACCACCGTATAAACTTCAGGGGCGCTCTCCTCAACCATTTCCGAGTCGATGTAAACGCGAGGCACAGCCGTTATGTTCTGCTCGTTCCCAGCGACAGCACGGTCGCTTTCAGCACGATAGCGGTCGCTCGTCGACGCCTCGGGCGCAATGGCCATTGCCGAAGGTCTTTGTCCTGTGGAGCAGGAGGTCAGGATAATTGACAGACTGACTGCCAAGGTCAAACGTGCAGTCGTCGAAGTCATGTTTAGAGCCATGTTGGGGAACTCTCCCTCGTTATTCGGTGTTATCTACTGGATGAATCGGCGGTGCTTGAGAAACCTTGATATGCAAAGGCGATGCCTTGTCTGTGGCTGGTAGAATCGGCACATCTGTCCACAACTGGAAATCGTGCTGTGTCTTTGCTTGATATTCTGTTTTATCCCGACCCGCAGCTTCGTCGAACCGCTACTGAGATATCCGATGTCGATGGCGGGGTAGCGACGTTTGTCGACAATATGTTCGAGACCATGTACGAAGCCCCCGGCATCGGGCTTGCCGCCACTCAAGTCAATGTGCACCAACGTATTGTTGTTATTGATGTTTCTGAAGAAAACGACACACCATTGACGTTCATCAACCCGACAATTCTGCACAGTGAAGGCGTTGGCGAAATGCAGGAAGGATGCCTGTCGATACCAGGCGTTTATGAGACCGTCAAACGACCATCCGATGTGAAAATTGCCGCCATCGATCGTGAAGGTAACCCGTTCGAAATGGATGCCAGCGGGCTGCTGGCGGTATGTATCCAGCACGAAATAGACCATCTGGACGGGAAGCTGTTTGTAGACTATCTCTCGGTATTAAAACGTAACCGTATACGCAAACGTATGGAGAAATGGATACGCGATGGCGCCGATCCCGATGATCTGCCTGAACGTCCGGAACGGGCCTGAGTCCCGCGGTTATAAAAATGGCCACCCTAATTTTCGCTGCTGACGTTTTTATCCATGAATTGTGATCGCCTCAGAGTGGCATTTGCGGGGACTCCAGAGTTCGCTGCTGTAGCCTTGGATGCGCTGCTCACCAGTGAACACGAGCTCGTTGGTGTACTTACCCAACCCGATCGACCCGCAGGGCGTGGTCGCAAACTGACGCCAGGCGCAGTCAAGATGCGTGCGCTGGATGCTGGCATGCCTGTGTTGCAGCCTGTGTCCCTGAAAGCAGATGAGGCACTGCAGGATTTTCAGCAGTTGCACGCTGACGTTCTCGTGGTTGCCGCTTACGGGCTTATTTTGCCTCAAACCGTGCTCGATATGCCCGAGCTGGGTTGTCTGAATATTCATGCCTCTTTGTTACCACGCTGGCGTGGAGCCGCTCCCATTCATCGCGCCATACTCGCAGGCGATCCTGAAACCGGGGTGTGCATCATGCAGATGGACGCCGGTCTGGATACAGGTGATGTCCTTCTGAAGAAACGGCTTGCCATTGGAGAGAATGAAACCGCGGCTCAGCTTCACGATCGACTTGCGCAACTTGGTGCACAGGCTTTGCTAGATGCGCTGCCGGCACGTTGTCGGGGTGAATTGCCGGCCGTTGCTCAATCGCAATCGGGCGTCACCTATGCCGAGAAACTCACCAAGGCCGAGGCGCGACTGGACTTTGGTCTTTCGTCCGGGGAATTACACCGGCGTGTCAGGGCATTCAATCCCTGGCCGGTAGCAGAGGCCATGCTATGCGGTCAGCGCGTCAGGTTGTGGCAAAGCCGTGAAGTCGATAGCCACGCAGAGGATGACCAAACAGAACCAGGCACAATAATCCACGTCGATGCAGAGGCCATTCGCGTGCGCACCGGAAGTCGCGATATCGAATTTCTGAAGTTGCAGTGGCCGGGAAAGAAAGCACAGTCGGCTGCAGATTTCGCCCAAGGCCAATCGCTGACCGGTGAAGCCTTCGCACCGGTGGATGCCTGATGGCAAAGTCGACATCTGCGCAGTCCCCCGTGTCGGCATCCGGTACGATAGCTAACGCGTCCGACAGCGTTAAACCGCACATCAGGCCAGTTGCTGAGTCTGCTACTAACTTGCGCTACCAGACTTTGCAGCTGATGTATCAGTTGCAGGGTCTTGGTGGCTCATTGACCAGGTTGTTGCCTGACGCGCAGCAAAGAGTTTCATCGGGTGAGCAGCCGCAACTACAAGCCTGGATATTTGGCTGGTGTCGCTGGGCGCACGAACTCCAGGCGCTTGTTGATCAGCTTCTCGAAAAGCCACTGAAAGCCAAGGACCGTGATGTTTATCTGTTAATGCAACTGGGGGTTTTTCAATTACGTCATACGCCAACGGCTGCGTATGCTGCGGTGGATGAAACCGTCAAGGTCATCGAGCGGCTAAAAAAAACCTGGGCCCGCGGTCTTGTCAATGCCGTGCTACGAAACTATCAACGCCAGACAGAAAGCCTGAATTCGGCCCTGCCGACCAGTGGTCGGTTCAGTCATCCGGACTGGTTGCTGCAGCGGTTCCAGAAGGATTGGCCCACTCGCTGGGAAACCATTTGTGACGCTAATAATCTTCAGGCACCCATGTGCTTGCGAGTTAATGCCCGTAATGGCAGTCTCGTTGACTATCATAAACGCCTGCTGGATGCAGGCATATCTGCATCCAGAGTCAACAAGATGCCGCAGGCGCTGCTGCTTGAATCTCCGGTTGCCGTGACCACTCTGCCCGGGTTTGCCCAAGGGCATGTGAGTGTTCAGGATGCGGCGGCGCAGCTTGCCAATCTACTGATGAGTAAGCTGGTACCTGCAGGTGGTCGCTTACTGGATGCGTGTGCCGCACCGGGTGGCAAGAGCGCTCATGCGGCGGAGTCGGGTTTGTTCTCCAGTATTACTGCTATAGATCATGATGAGGACAGGCTTGATCGGGTTAGCGAGACTCTTGTGCGGCTTGAATTGCAGGATAGCGTTAATGTGATTCACGCCGATGCCACTGAGGTTGATCAATGGTGGGACGGCGCTGCGTTTGATATGGTTCTGCTGGACGCACCTTGCTCCGGGTCAGGCGTTATTCGCAGGCATCCAGACATAAAGCTTCTGCGACGCGATTCGGACATTGCCAGTCTGGTTGAGATGCAACGACGTCTGCTTGATAGTCTCTGGCAGACACTGGGTGCTAATGGTGTTCTGTTGTATGCAACCTGCTCTACCTTGAAGGATGAAAACGAGCATCAGGTAAGCACCTTTCTACAGCGTACATCTGATGCGCAACTTGCGGGCAAGATGCAACAGATTTTTCCAGGTGACCAGAGCATGGACGGCTTCTTTTATGCAGCCATCAGGAAGCTGACACCGTGAAATTGTCGCTTGCCTGTCAGCGATATCGTTTGCACGACCATGCAGGTAGCGCACAGGCGGCAATGCTCTGGATCTTGTTTACGGTGGGACTGTTCTATTCTGGCCTGTACAGTTGGCAACGCATGACTAATGAACCCACTGATGGACAGGGACGCATCAGTTTTACTGATGTCGAGGTCGTCAGAGAAGCAGACGAATTGAGGTTGCAGGCAAGCGCCCTTGTCCGACTTTCTTCTACCGTACAGGCAGGGCTTGATAGCGGTGTGCCGCTGACCTTCATTCTCAGCGTCAATGTACGCGAGCCGTTGTGGTTGCTGCCCGATAGAATGGTTGTGGATCACAAGCGGCATTACAAACTGACTTACTACGAATTGACGCGTCATTATCGGGTACTTGCCATTGAGACCGATGTCAGTCGCAATTTCAGATCATTGGCATCAGCGTTGACAGGTCTTGGTCAGCTGGGTCGATTGGCAGTTGAGCTCGATGCACAGCAGGTTAAGCAGATGGAAGGCTCCGGGCTGGTAGGCTCGATTGACATGCGCTTGAGTAAATCTGCCTTGCCATTGCCGTTGCAACCCATCATTCGCTCCAGCTGGACACTGGCAAGCGAGGAGTATCGATGGCCAGCTACCTGAACATTCTGCGACAACGGCTGTTAAGCAGTGCGGTGCTTATGGCATTGCTGTTTGTCGTACTTATTGCCTCGCTTTATGTGCTTGGCACCATCGCGCTGCAATTGGAAAGATTTGGTCAGTACTACCATTGGCTGTTGCTCGGCAATGGCCTTGCCTTGTGCTTTATTGCGGTGCTGATCATCATCAATGGTTGGCGATTGATCAAGGAGTTTCGGGCGCGGATTGCAGGCTCGCGACTCACGGTAAAGCTGGTTATCGTGTCTGTACTTCTGGCGCTGGTTCCGGTCACGCTGGTGTATGGGTTTTCTATCCGTTTTCTGCGCGCCAATATCAACAGCTATTTTGATCTGGAGATCGAAAAAGCACTGGATGATGCGCTGGAGTTGAGCCGTGAATCACTGGAGTTGCAAATGAGCATGCTTCAGCGCGATACCCTGAAAATTGCCGATCAACTAGTGGGTGTCAGTGAATCGGTGGCGGTGGTGGAATTAAACGCACTGACATCGGAAACCGCTGCCAGCGAGATGACCTTGATAGGTCCGAACAACCGTATCATTGCTTCAACCGGATTGCTGGATAGTATTTCTGTACAACCCAACCGCCCGGAGAATGACTTGATCAGCCGGGCCAAGCAGGGTCTGTCCTATGTCAGCGTTGATCCTGTTGGTCGTGGCGATCTATATATACGGGTGGTCACGCCTGTGCTTGCCGAAGATGCAACACGCCAGAATTCGGTACTGCAGGCCTTGTATCCGATTGACGATAGATCGTCAGATCTGGCGGAGAGCGTGCAATCAAGCTATCAGCAATACCGTCAGCTTGTATTCCTGCGTCGCCCTCTCATGCTCAGTTCCATGTTGACGCTCTCCCTGGCGCTTTTGTTGTCCGTCATGATGGCGTTATGGTTTGCCCTTTATGCAGCACGACGGCTGATGATGCCTATCCATGATCTGGTAGAAGGTACGCGATCGGTTGCTCAGGGCAATTACTCAACGCGAATCTACAAGCGTAGTAAAAACGACGAACTGGGCTTCCTTGTGCAGTCGTTCAACTACATGACATTGCAGCTTGAACAGAGCCGACAGAGCGCCGAGCAAAGTCAACTCAAGATAGAGCGTCAGCGAGCAAGATTGCAAGCGGTGTTGGGCCAGATATCCAGTGGTGTCATAACCCTTGATGCACAGAACAATGTGCTAACCAGCAATCCGGCAGCTACCGCTATTCTGGGTAGTGAACTTGTGCAGATGCGTGGGCAGACCCTTGTCCACGAAGAGCAGGACAATAGTGTCGTTGCCCAGTTCAGCGAACAGGTGCGTGTCCCGCTGAATCAGAATGCCGACAAGGAATGGTCGGCGGAGATCGAGGTATTTGATGAGGGGGGCAGGCGTTTCCTGTTTTGTCGTGGCACGGTTCTGCTTGATTCCAGCGATCAACTAACTGGCCGCGTTATCGTCATCGACGATATGACAACATTGATCAGTGCGCAACGTGACGCAGCATGGAGTGAGGTGGCACGACGACTTGCGCACGAAATAAAAAACCCTCTGACACCTATCCAGCTATCCGCTGAACGCTTGCGGCACAAATTTACTCACAAGCTTGACGGAGGAGACGTTGAACTTCTGGAGCGATTGACGCACACCATCGAGAATCAGGTGGATTCGTTGAAGGGAATGGTTAATGCGTTTGCCGAATATGCGTCCACCCCCAATCTTACCCTCGTGCCAACCAGCATGAACGAGTTGCTGAGGGAGGTATCAGACTTGTACAGCAATCCTAATGAGTCAGTGCAGATCAATCTGGCGTTGTCAACGGCCGTTCCCAGGATGTCACTGGATATGCCACGAATGCGTCAATTGACTCATAATCTGATCAAGAATGCATTGGAGGCGCAACAGGGTAAGCTATCCAAGGTGGTCACCCTGAAAACCAGAATGCGTAACGAACCAGGCAATGATGTGCTGGAAATCATTGCTGAGGATGAGGGTCCGGGTTTTCCCAGAGACATGATCGACAGGCTGTTTGAACCCTATGTATCCTCCAAACCCAAAGGTACGGGGCTCGGACTGGCTATCGTCAAAAAAATCGTAGAAGAGCATAATGGCAAGATTCGCGCGGAGAATCGCGTGAGCGGAGGAGCCGCGGTGATCATTAGTTTGCCGTACCCTTCCAGTTTGCAGCTTCGTGGAGATGCGGCATGAGTGAGCGTTCTGTACTGGTCGTCGATGACGAGCCAGACATTCGAGGATTGTTGCAGGAAATCCTCGAAGATGAAGGTTATGCCGTCTCAGTGGCTGATACGGCCGCTGCGGCACAGTCTGCAATCGAGGAGGCCATTCCGGATCTGGTGCTTCTGGATATCTGGATGCCTGATATGGATGGCGTCTCTTTGCTCAAATCCTGGAAAAGCAAGGGCTCTCTGAGCTTTCCCGTGATCATGATTTCCGGGCATGGCACGGTCGAGACCGCCGTGGAGGCCACACGACACGGAGCGGTAGACTTTATCGAAAAGCCGTTGTCGCTGGCCAAACTGCTGATGACCGTGGAAAAAGCGCTGGCGGAAGGCATACTCTACCCGCCGCACCTCGTAAAGCAGCAAGAAAAACGGCCAAGGTTGCCGTTTCTTCTGGGTGTCAGCGATTACGTAAAAAAGCTGCGCGAACAGGTCAATGATCAGGCCACGAAAACCAGCTCGTTGCTGTTGCTTGGCGAGTCTGGCAGCGGCAGGGTCCTGTTTGCCCAGAGCATTCATGATCGCCACCCTGAGGTGACAGGGCGATTTACCCAGCTACGTTGCGACACACTAAGCGCGGTCAACGCCCATCGTGAGCTTTATGGTGAGGAAACTGCAGGTGCCGTCAGCATGGGGTTTCTGGAATCTGCGGCAGGCGGTACCCTACTGCTATCTGACGTGGAGCTGCTGCCAGCCAATGCCCAGCAATGTCTGCTGCAGGCGATTGAACAACAGGGCTTTTTACGAGTGGGTTCGAATAACCGTGTGCCTTTTCATTGTCGCCTGGTGGCTTCATCGCGACAGGATCTGTCACTGCCCGTCAAGCGTGACAGCTTCGATCCGGTGCTTGCCAGACGACTAAGCGACGAGACGCTGACGATTAGCCCGTTGCGTGAACACCCTGAAGACATTCCTGCATTACTCGAAGGATTTGTCGACTGGCATGTTCAGGAGGAGGGCCTTGCCTACCGACATTTTACCGTTGCTGCACAAAACAGGCTTCGTAATCTTGATTGGCCAGGTAACTTGCTGGAACTGAAAAACCTTGTGCAGCGAATTCTGCTGCTTGGCGGTCCGTCGGAGATCGAGGTAACAGAGATTAATCGTGTTTTAGGCGCGGTGGACACCAGCGATACCGCGCTTGCATTACGCTACGATTTACCACTGCGCGAAGCCCGCGCAGACTTCGAGCGCCAGTACCTTTTGCGATGTCTGGCCAAGACGCAAGGTAATATCGGTGATCTGGCCAAGCATGTTGGCATGGAACGTACTCATCTTTATCGCAAACTGCGAAGTCTTGATATCGATCTGGATAAAGTCCGGGTATAAGAATCGATGAAAATTATTGTACTAGGTGCTGGTCAGGTCGGCCAATCAGTGGCGCGGAGCCTGGCTGCCGAGCAGAACGATCTGGTTGTCGTAGACACCAACGTCGATGCGCTAAAGCATCTGGAAGAAGTTGAGGAGCTGCAAACCGTTGTTGGCTACGCCTCGCACCCCGAGGTGCTAAGAGAGGCAGGCGCTGAAGATGCGGACATGATCATCGCAGCGACAGACTCTGATGAAACCAACATCGTTGCTATGCAGATTGCTTACAGCTTGTACAGAACCCCCAGCAAGATCGCCCGCATTCGTTCGGCAGAATATGCAAGAGAGAAAGATCTTTTCAAGAACGATAGTATTCCTATTGATACGATTATCAGTCCCGAGCAGCTGATCACTGACCATGTTGAGCGTGTTATCGAGCACCCGGGTGCGATTCAGGTTGTCGATTTTGCTGAAGGTAAAGTCAGATTGGTTGGGGTCAGAGTCCAGCAAGGTGCGCCCATGGAGGGTTGGCCCCTGTCGCATCTTACCCAACTGGAAAGCAACATCGATACGCGTGTGGTCGCCGTGTATCGAGGTGCGAAAGACAAGCATGATGAAAACACGTCGAATGGAGCATCGCGAGGCCGCCACCTGAAGGGCAATGGCTTGCGGGGTGAAGCCGCAGATTCAGCGGAAAAGCCAATTATCCCTGATGGCAAAACCGTAATTCAGGCGGACGATGTCGTTTTCTTCATGGGGAAGCGGCGCGACACGTTCAAGGTCATGGCGCAGTTTCATCATGATGAAGTCCGCTGCAAGCGGATCATGATTGCCGGCGGGGGAAACATCGGTTTACTGCTAGCACGCAAGCTGGAAAAACGTTACGAGGTCAAGCTCATCGAGATGCACCCGGATAGAGCTGAGCATCTGGCATCAATGTTGGGCGAAACTCAGGTACACACAGGCGATGCCGCTGACCTGGACCTCATGAAAAAAGAATACATTGAGGCGATGGATGTGTATTGCGCACTCACTAACGATGATGAGGCCAATATTCTTTCAGCCATGCTCGCCAAGAAGAAGGGGGCTGGTAAAGTCATGTCCCTGATCAATCGCCCTGCCTATGTCGATCTCATTGAAGATGGAATGATTGATGTTGCCATATCACCCCAGCAGATAACCATTGGTGCCTTGCTTACCCTGACTCGGCAAGGTGATGTGGTTGCGGTGCATTCTCTGCGCAGGGGAGAGGCAGAAGCTCTGGAAGGCGTGGCGAAAGGCGATCTGGAAACCTCACAATTGGTAGGTCGCTGTATCGCGGATATCAGTTTGCCAGAGAGTGCCAGCATCGGTGTTGTCGTGCGCGGCGACAAGGTCATGGTGGCGCATCACGATCTGAATGTCGAAGCTGAGGATCATCTGATTTTACTGATTACCGATAAAAGCGAGATCCATGCGGTGGAGAAGCTGTTTCAGGTTGGATTTAGTTTTGTCTAGATTGTTGCCAATTACTGAAAGCCGCTGATGTCTCCTATTCCAATTCAGCTTCGCGTTGTGCAACGTGTCGTCGGTGTTCTGTTGACCCTGTTCAGTATAACCATGCTGACACCGGTTCTGATCGGGCTAGTCTATGGCGACCAGTTCAATGCTTTATCGCCATTTCTCAAGGCTTTCATGGCAACCGTCATTGTTGGCCTGTTGCTTTTTCTGCCGGTCAGGAATCACGAGGCCGAGCTTCGCATACGCGATGGCTTTCTGATTGTTGTTTTGTTTTGGGCGGTGTTGGGAATATTCGGTGGCTTGCCCTTCTTTCTTTATTCTCCTCTCGATCTGAGTGTGGCGAGAGCCATCTTTGAGTCCATGTCCGGTTTGACGACAACCGGTGCCACGCTTATTGTCGGGCTGGATTTGTTGCCCAAGTCCATTCTTTTCTACCGCCAACAGATGCAATGGCTGGGTGGTATGGGGATTATTGTGCTGGCCGTTGCCATCCTGCCGCTTCTCGGTATTGGCGGACAACAGCTGTACAAGGCAGAGACGCCGGGTATCAACAAGGGCAAACTCACTCCCCGGATTGCCAATACTGCCAAGGCCTTGTGGTACATCTATCTGGGCTTGACCATTGCCTGCGCCATTGCCTATTGGATGGCCGGTATGACGTTTTTCGATGCTGTAAGCCACAGCTTTTCTACCGTTGCAATTGGCGGTTTTTCCACGCACGACGCCAGTATCGGCTATTTTGATAGTACGCGGATCGAGATGGTTGCAGTGGTGTTCATGTTGATATCGGGTGTCAACTTTGCCCTGCACTTTACGGCGACACATCGTATTACCACCAAACGGCGAATAGCGCTGCGTCACTATTGGCGCGATGAAGAATTCAGAACCTATATTTACATTGCCATCACACTGACTGTTATTACTTGCGCCTATTTGTATTTGACGCACACCTCAGAGTTTGGCAAGTCGTTTCGTGATGCCTTGTTTCATGTGGTATCCATTGGCACAACGACGGGATTTACGTCAGAGGAGTATTTTAACTGGCCGGGTTTTCTACCTGTTTTGCTGCTCTTTGCAAGTTTTTCGGGTGGGTGTGCCGGTTCTACCGGCGGTGGTATGAAAGTGGTGCGTGTACTGCTGTTGTTCAAGCAGGGGCAGCGTGAGTTGCTGCGTATGCTGCATCCTTACGCCAATGTCGTGGTCAAGGTCGGGCGCACGACCATGCCCAGCCACATGATCGACGTCGTATGGGGCTTCTTTGCCAGTTATCTGGCGGTACTGTCAGTTATGCTGCTGTTGCTCATGGCTGCGGGGCTGGATCAGGAAACCGCCTTCTCGGCCGTCGTTGCCTGCCTTAACAACCTTGGCCCGGGTCTGGGAATGGTCGCGGCAAACTACTCCAGTCTCGGAGAGTTTGAGCTGAGTGTGCTCAGTGTCGCCATGTTGTTTGGGCGCCTCGAGATCTTTACCCTGCTGGTGCTGTTTACCCCGGCTTTCTGGCGCTACTGATGCGTTCGGATACCAGCAAGTGGAATGCGCGCTATGCGTATTCAGGTGCAGGCATTCCAGCGCCGGCACAGGTGCTTAGTCAGGGTGATCGTTGGTTGCCCAAGGCAGTCACCTCAGAGGCCAATACGCCGGTACGGGATCTGTACGCGCTGGACCTGGCTTGCGGCAAGGCGGGCAATGGGCAGTTTCTTGCGCAGCATGGGTTCAGAGTCAGCGCCTGGGACATCAGTGATACCGTTATAGAGGAGATACGCGGGCGCAAACCGTTCCTGCTGGCAGAAGCGGTTGTGCGTGATGTCAGTTTGTATCCGCCCGAACCCGACTCCTTCGATGTCATTGTGGTATCGCGTTTTCTTGACCGAGCGATATGTCCAGCGCTTGCGCGTGCATTGAAACCCGGGGGCGTGCTTTATTATCAGACCTTTGTGCACGGCCTGAGCAACCCGGATTATCTGTTGTCACCCAACGAATTGTTGTCGCTGTTTTCCGATTTGCACGTGCTCGAGTATCATGAGCCACCAATAGATGCGAAGGGTAAGGCAGAAGCACGGCTGGTTGGACTGCGCAAATTCTGATGTTCAGGTTTTACCCCTTGCGTTGCACACTAGTCATTCAGACCGGGAGCGAGTCTTATGAGCAGTGACATTGGCATCTGGTGGCGAAACCAGTTTTACAATCGCATCGTCGGATCCATTCTGCCGTTAGCTTGGTTTGCACCCAAGGTACCTGCCACGAGTGAGCTGCAGGTCCCCGAAGGAAGATTGAGCCTGCAGATCGTGAGTCATTCATGGCAGTACGCGCATTTGTCGCAGTTTCAGCTCAGCTCGCTGGTGAACTACCCGCCGCATGATATAGACGTGACTTACACGCTATTCCACGCTGAAGAGGATGCGTCCATGGTTGAGCTACTGGCGCATTTCAAGCAGCTTGATGTACCGAATGTGACATGGGATTTCCGTACCCTTCCGAGGCAGGAGCTTTTTCGCCGTGCCATTGGCAGGCATCGGGCATCACTGTCCAGCAAAGCGCACTGGCTATGGTTCGCTGATTGCGATCTCATTTTCCATAAAACTTGCCTGGATTCACTGGCAGCGGCATTGGCAGGCAAACAGCTGCCACTGGTGTTTCCTGACCATGAGGGCATCACTGAACTCTTGCCAGCAGAGCACCCGATGCTTAATCAGTCAGTTACGGATTCGAATACGGTCGATATCGACCCTGCGCTGTTCCATCGCAATGAAATTTCCAAGGCTAAAGGTGCGTTCCAGATAGTGCATGGTGATGTCGCACGATCTGTGGGCTACTGCGGCACCCTCAAGCTCTATCAGCAACCTTCTGATGTATGGCGCAAGACCTTTGAGGATACGGTCTTCAGACGGCTGATTGAGACAGAAGGACAAGCCGTACCGGTTGAAAATCTGTACCGAATCCGTCATGCCGAGAAGGGGCGCTATGCCAAGGGTGGCGCGTTTACCGGAATTCGTGGGCGGATTCGAAAGTTGTTCGATTGACCGGATTTCTGATTAATCTACTGGTTTGTCGCGGCTGTACCGGGGGTGCAGCGACCGCTACTGCGCATGTGCGCACTAACACACGTGAAACAATCAACTGTTCCGTGGAGTGAAGCGACGTATTGATAACCCAGCGGGTAGTCCTGAGTGAGGCGGATCACAAATGATGATTAAAGTGGCTTCAGTGTTACATACATAAAGCCGATCGACTGGGTAGTGGCGGGTGAGCCAGTAGGTCACGCGGGTACTTCGGAAATGTGTTGACAAATTACCCGCGTGGCCCACTGGCAACATTTTCGCCGACATCTCATCGGAGCGGTTGCTTGAAACATCAATTTCACTATCAGAATGATTGTCCCTGTTGTGAATTGGACGTGTCGCCGTGATACATCTCAGAACACAATACGACAAACTGGATCTTGCTGAGAGCGCTAACGATTCTGTGGTTCTGGTTTCCCTGTGCCAGGATGTATCAAGTGATGTCCGGTGCGCTGTGGCTCGAAACGATAACTTGTCCTTTGAGCAACTCGTCGCCTTATATCATGATGAGGATTCGATGGTCAGCAGCACGGCTTTGAGTTCGCTTGCCAAGGTGCCCATGAACGACGTTCAGAGCGCTGAGTATCAAGAAATTTTGCGAGACATTGCAAACGATACAGCGTCCGATTGTTCACTGCTCAGAGAAGTTGTTTACAACGCTACGGACCAGGCGGTTCTGGCGGCTCTCTACTTGCGTTGTGAAAATAGTCATATCAGATCCGGAATTGTCCGACATATACAGGTGCCGGATATTCTGGAAGCCGAGATCGCAGACATTATTCTGCGCAAGGCAGGCGAGCGGCGGGTTGATAATATTTTGTGTAATCCGACATTAACCGCAGAACAGCTATTGCCCCTGATCAAGGCGCGTAAGTTGAATCCTGTTGACATCCTGCGCAGAGTGGAATCTGCCGATGCCTTGCTTGGAGTGGCTAGAGCGTGTCATCTGACAACCATTCCGCAAGAATACGGCGTTTTAGCCGATCTGAATGCCGATCAGCTGGAAACGCTACTGGATATCGATGAACGCTATCAGTCACTTGTGCATGATCAGTTGCACAAGCTGGGTATAGAACGTTGCAGGGCCTTGCCTGGAAACAACAGGCGTTTCGGCTAGCTGCCAATTGTTGGTCGACCGCAGCAGAAACGTGATCTGACGGGTTTAAACTGTCATAATGATGGGTACTGAGTCGCGATGTGGTCTAACCAGTGCGACCCAAGGATTTTCTCAGCGATGCGATGCCCGGTCACACAGGATGGTTCATGAACAAGCTCCGCTTTTACATCAACAAGTTTCTCGGCAAACCAACCGTCGCTGAATTCAATCTTCTCGGTCAGAGTATTACGCTAGGCATCAGTGCCTCCCGCGAAATCCGTCGTGCACACGATATCGAAATTGAGTCTGAGCTACTTGAACATATGCGTCCAGCCATGCGGCCAGCAGATGTGCTCTACGATGTCGGTGCCAATATCGGGCTTATCAGTATTCTTATGGCAAAGCATGAGTCCGGATCCTCAGCAAGGGTTCTCAGCTTCGAACCAGAGCCTAAAAACTTCGAGCAGCTCTCCAACAACATCCGTCTCAATCAGCTAGGCGAACGCGTACATTGCCATCAGATGGCACTGGGAGCTGACGAAGGAGAAATTGCACTTTATGTCAGAGGGACAGCAGGCGAGGGGCGGCATTCGATTGCGACTGACAAGGGGTCCACAGATAGCATTCAGGTCAAATTAGCTACCATGAGTCAGTTCGCCGATGAATGCGAAATGCGACCAACGGTTGTCAAGATTGATGTAGAAGGCGCCGAGGGGCAAGTTCTGGCTGGCATGGACGAGCTTATAAAAACTCATCCACCGCGTGAGATCTTCATGGAAATACACCCGAAAGGCGATGGAGATGCCATGCCGTCCGGAGAATCAATTCACGATTGGCTGGAAGCGCGTCGCTATGAGATGGTGTGGAATAACAAGCGGCGCTCCGGTGAGCATCGCCACTATCGACATGCGGCCTGACCATCAACGATCCTTACGGTCGGATAGGCAGCTATGAGTAGCGACAAGATTTTCACTACCTACTTTACCGGCAAGCCAGATCCGCAGTCGGCCGCAAAACGCAAGGGCAACGTTTTCAAGCATTTCAAGACCTGGATGCGAAGTCAGCGAGGTGGCGCTCAGCGCGAGCTACCTGGAGTTGCAAAACCTGACGAATTCATCCGCATGGAGCTGTGGTACGACACGCTGATCAACGTAGGTTGTGAAGCAGTCATCTTTCACGATGAATTAAGTGATGGCTTCACTCGTGAGCACAGTTGTCAGGAAGTTGCTTTCCAGCACTATGAGTTAAGAACCCCGCGTTCGGTCAATGACGAGCGCTACCAGTGCTACTACGACTATTTGCTAGCACACCCGGAAATCAAACGTGTTTACATGCTGGACTTGTTTGATATTGAGTTCTTCAGTAATCCGTTTGATCTCATGGATGATGAAAAATATGACATCTACTGCGGAGGAGACGCTGGAGAATACAACGATAAACTTAATCGCGCAAAAATGACAAAAGCGTTTGGTGGCGCGTATTACGAAGATCGAATCAAGCTAAACGCTGGTGTGTGCGGTGGCAATCGAGCCCAGATAATGACCCTTCTGGAAACCATGATAACGGTCTTCGACAAACTGACTGACGAAGGTGAGCTGTTCAATCTGAACATGGCTATATTCAATAAATGTGTCTATGACCTGTTTGACCATGAGCGGATTCTGTACGGTTATCCTCTAAACAGCCGTTTCAAGAAATATGAAAGCCGTGGAAATTTCGCGTTGCGCCATAAATAAGACGTGTTAGTTACCTGCGCTACCTACAACTATCTGGATATGCTGACTTTGCTGCTTGCCTCGCACAACGCCAGTAATCCACAAGTGCCTCTGCACGTGCATGCCATAGACTGGCCAGAAGTTGCATTAGACAGCATACGCTCCCTGTATCCAAATGCTGTATTTCATGCTCACCAGAAAACACGTGAAGATGGCCCCACTGAGCGACGTGGCCCGGTTCCGCGTACCGCAAACATTCTCAAGCTCAAAGTCGATATGCTGTACAAGGCTTATCAGGAAAGTCACAAGCCAGTTATCTGGGTAGATGCAGATACCTTATTGCTGGCATCCATTCAGCCAATGCTTGAGCGCGTTGAGCATGAAGGGGATTTTGGCGTGACCTATCGAAGCAAGAAGCGCGATCATGCCAAGTTTGCAGTTGCCGTACTTTGCTTTACCCGAAGCGAGGCGTCTGCCAGTTTACTGGAGAGCTATGCGCAAGGTGTAAAAGACTCACAAGGTATGGTGAAGCGCAAAGACAAAGAGGGTGTTGCCTGGTTTCATGATCAACTGGGTCTATGGCAGGCCTATCGCGCGCAGTCCCGCAACATGCTGGGGTTTCCCCGACGCAACCGCCCCAGACTGGTAGCGCTTGACGATAACGAGCATTCAATCGACGGCAACACTCAGGCAATATTTGTCAGCCGCCGTGACAAGCTATTTGATATCGAGCACATGCGGGCAGAGTTGAAAAAGCGTGGTATCGGGGTGCCGGGGGTTACGCCGCAAATTTTGGAATAACAAAGCAGGCGGCAGTCATCAGTACCACCAGTGCAGCGCCCTGCGATACATTGTTTGTCGATCCTGCTGCGCCTTTCTTGCCGGGTAGCCAGACAAGCACGAAAGCCAATGCCGCACCGGCCACGATACCGCCAAAGTGTCCCCAGAAAGAAATGGCAGGCACCAACAGAGGTAATACCAGGTTGAGAACAACAAGTCCCAGCATCGGTGACTGTCGCGGACCCACACCCTGTTGCCAAAGTGCAACAAACATGGCACCGGCAAGTCCGAGCACAGCCCCCGAGGCACCCAGTGTCGGCTGTGTAAAACCAAACAGCAAAACCGCCAGAACACCACCAATCAAGGAGCCAAAATAGATGAGGCTGAAGCGGATGCTGCCAATCGCCTGCTCCAGTTGTGGCCCCAGCATGTAAAGCAGATACATATTGCAGGCAATGTGGAGAATGCTGCCATGGATGAAGCCTGAACTCAGGAGTCGCCAGTATTGTCCTGCGCCTACATACGGACCGTACAACAGCCCGAGATTGGTCAGTGTATCCTGAGTTGCAAACTGCCCGGCAAACATAAGCACGTTGATCGCCATAAGCGTTAACGTAACGGGGCAGCCTCTTGGAAGTGAAGGCATTGTCTGAAAACTCCGCCTTACAGGTAGCGTTTGCCTAGTGTGTGCATTTGCTCATTGCTCAACCGGGCGCCCATCTGCTGCACCAGCGTGGTGGCGGCTTCTCCAGCAAGTTCGGCACACTTGGTAAACGGTAAACCGTTGGTCAGGCCATGCAGGAAAGCACCAGCGTAGATGTCACCAGCGCCGTTGGAGTCAACAGGGGTAACCTTGGTGGCAGCTATCTTGTGCAGCTCGGTACCATCAAATACAACCGCACCCTCAGAGCCTAATGTGATGGCAAACTGTCTTGCGACTGTTTTCATGGCGGTCACTGCATCGTCAATGGAATTGGCGTCAAACATCAGTTTGGCCTCTTCCTCGTTACTGAATATCATGTCAAGTCCGTCACCGATTATTTCCTGTAATGGTTCCTTGAAGAATTTCACCATGTTGACATCTGACAGGGTCAGTGAGGTCTTGACACCAGCGGCCTGCGCAATTTCACGCGACTTGACCGCAGCGGCGCGGGCGTTGATCTCTGGTACCAGATACCCTTCGATGTACACATACTGCGAGTCCTGCAACGCGGTCTCATCCAGTTCAGCGACACTGATCTCGCGCGTAATTCCCAGAAAGGTGTTCATGCTGCGCTCCGCGTCAGGGGTGACCAGAACAATGCACTTGCCAGTATGACCTTCGACCAGCGAATCTTGGGATAAGTTGGTCTGTACGCCACTGGCCGCCAGATCGTCGAGAAAATACGCTCCTGTGGTGTCGTTAGCCACCTTGCAAGAATAAAACGCCTTCGATCCCAACTGTGCTGCCGCCGTGATGGTGTTAGCGGCCGAGCCACCGCCGCATGGGCGAGAATCAATGTGGAACAACTTGTCCAGAAGCTCATGATGTCGATCCTCTTCAATGAGCGTCATCAGGCCTTTGTCAATACTGAGCTCTGTGAGGATACTCTCCGGAATCTCGTATTCGAGATCAACCAACGCATTACCAACACCGTAGACGTGAAACTGGGGCATGAAAATTCCAAAGTAGAAGTCAATGAAAGAAACAGCGATTATCGCTGTTTGTGAGTTGTATAACTATCACGATTTGCACTTTTCACCCGTGCAGGTTTCGTGCAGGATCAGGATTATCGCGCTGCATGCCCGGACATGATAGACGTTCAACGCCCGTAGATAGGGATTCCATAGGCTCGGGGCCCGTCCTGTACATCGATTTCATCGACGACCGTCAGTTGTTCCATGTCGATAATAGATACGGTATTGTCAAACCAGTTGGCGACATACACATGACGATCATCAGTGTCAGTGAAAATGCCCTCGGGGTACTCCCCGACATCGATTTCCGTGACGATTTGCAATGACGCGGTATCAATAACACTTACCGTGTTGTCGTACTGATTGGTAGCGAGCGCGCGGGTGCCCTCCATGGCAAGTGCGACAGCGTACGGGCGTTCACCAACAGCTACCTCTGCAACCAGCTCGAAGCGCTCCACGTCAATCACGCTGACCGAATTACCTTGCACATTGGCGATGTACATTCGTTCGTTACGGCTGTCGAGGGTTACACCGAAGGGTCTGTGGCCTGTGTCCACACTGCGAAGCTGTTGTAACGATTGGCTGTCCAGCTCAAATACCGAATCGCTATCGCGGTTGGTGACATACAGGCGCTTGCCATCCGCTGATAAGGCAAGGCCTGATGGTGACTGTCCTACTTGTGCGGTGGCCAGGGCCTCAAACGTTGCCAAAGAGAAGCTGGTTATGCTGTGGGTGAACCAGTCCGCCACAAACAGGCGGTCTTGTCCACAGACAATGGCCAGCGGACCCTCTCCTGCCTTGTGGGTGCCGACGCTTAACAGCTCGGGAACAGCGATGAGGGTGATCGTGCCATCGCCGGGATTGCTTATGGCGACTTGTTCGACAGATTGGCAGGCCGCAACGCCGGCTGGCTGCTGGCCGACGTCCACATCGGCAACGACGGCACGTGTATCGAGATTGATCACAGATACCGTGTGTGATCCCTGATTGGTGACGAATGCCAGATCGGCCGCCAGAGCAGGGCACGCAGCAATGCCCACCACAACCGCCAAGTACAGCAAGTGTCGGAGGATAGAGCCAAGGCGCAAGGGTGTTAACCCCTGCGAACGGTGTTCAGTTGAAAAGGCGATTTATTTGTTTTCCAGCATCGATTTCAGGTTGGTCAGTCCCGCCTGGTAGACAGCCGTTACTGCTGCAACGGCGGCTTCGTCGTTAAGCTCCTCCGGCGGATCATTGTTCGGATAGCCACGATAAAATGCACCTTTCCACGTCACAATACTGTTGTCACCGTCGGCCTTGACTGACAAGGTCGATGAGTAGTTATTGACGGGTAATATGGCAACATCGTGAGTTTTTACTGGAATTTTGTAGCTATAGGACATTTTCTCGTTGCTGTGCTTGCGCAGGGTCTCGAAGATCTTGGCGTCTCCACCTAACATCAGGACGCGCGTAGCGCCTTCCAGATTGCCGCCTTCGCTTTCTATACCTTCCACCATCGGCAGCCACTGATCAGCGGCTCCAAAGTCTCCAATGACAGCCCAGACATCTTCGGCGCTGGCGCTAATCTGGATAGACTCGTTCACTTTTTGCCGGGTTGGTCCGTGAGCGAATGCAAGTTGGGTGCTTATCAGGAGAACAACGCTGGCACTGAAAAGGCGCAGCCAGGGAAGAGTCGGGATTTTCATGGGTCTTTGTTAGAAGTGTTTCAGGTAACCCTAATTGTGGTGCATCGTGAAATGTGATGTCAACTTCTCAAATCCACTTGTGCCTGACTGAATAGGGTGTTTTCAGTCAGGCTTTGCCTGCAGTTCCGAATAGTTCATTGTGGAAGTGGGTGTAACTATCTACAATTGCCACTTTTGCCTGCTGAGGTCTTCATGCGCACACACCCCTGTGGTGTTATCACCCTAAAACAGCTGGACGAGCAAGTATCGTTCTGTGGCTGGGTTCACCGTCGGCGAGACCATGGTGGCGTCATATTCATCGACCTGCGGGATCATACCGGTTTGGTGCAGGTGGTGTTCGATCCCGATCGTGCCGAGACGTTTGCGCTGGCAGAAGAGGTCCGTAACGAATTTGTTCTGCGCATAACCGGAAAGGTACGCCATCGCCCTGAGGGTACCGTCAATCCTGACATGACAACGGGCGAAATCGAGGTTCTCGGGCATGAAATCCAGATCCTAAATCGTGCGGCGACCCCCCCGTTTCAGCTCGATGACAACAACGTCAGTGAAGAGAACCGGCTGAAGTTTCGATACATCGATATGCGTCGGCCGGAAATGCAGGAGCGGCTGCGCCTGCGTGCCCGAGTTGTGCGTGAGCTGCGCAATGCGCTGGAAGGCGATGGTTTCATCGAAGTGGACACACCGATGCTCACACGAGCTACCCCGGAGGGTGCGCGAGATTACCTGGTGCCGAGCAGAAATCATCCGGGTGAGTTTTACGCATTGCCGCAATCCCCACAGTTGTTCAAGCAACTTCTGATGATGGGTGGCATCGATCGTTACTATCAGGTTGCGCGATGCTTTCGCGATGAAGACTTACGTGCAGACCGCCAGCCCGAGTTCTCGCAGCTCGATATCGAGATGTCCTTCATTGATGAAGAGGCCATCATGGAGTCCATGGAAAGCATGATGGGTGCGCTGTTCAAGGATGTCCTCAATGTCGATCTGGGTTCTTTTCCGCGCATGACCTACGCAGATGCCATGCTGAACTACGGTTCTGACAAACCTGATTTGCGTATTCCACTGGTGCTGACCGAATTGTCGGATCTTGTCGAGGGTGTCGATTTCAAGGTCTTCGCAGAACCTGCAAAGAATCCCAAGGGCCGTGTTGCTGCCTTGCGTGTTCCCAACGGTAATACACTGAGCCGCAAGGAGATCGACGTTTATACTGAGTTTGTCGGTCGGTACGGAGCAAAGGGGCTGGCATACATCAAGTGCAACGATATCAAGGCGGGTCCCGAGGGCTTGCAATCGCCTATCGTCAAATTTTTTCCCGCAGACGTTCTTCAATCCATTATCGAGCGCACAGGTGCCGTTGATGGCGATCTGATCTTCTTTGGCGCTGACAAGGTAAGTGTTGTGGAGGCCGCATTGGGTGCTTTGAGAATTGAGGTCGGCAAGCGCCTTGATATGGTTGAAGACGCCTGGCGTCCACTATGGGTTGTCGATTTTCCGATGTTCGAACACGACGAGCGTGAAGATCGCTGGCAGGCTCTGCACCACCCGTTTACCGCTCCCAGCGCAGAATCCACAGAGGCGTGGCAGGCACAACTCGATGAAGATCCCGGAAAAGTGCTTTCGCGCGCCTACGACATGGTGTTGAATGGTACTGAGGTTGGTGGCGGTTCCATTCGTATTCATGACACCGAGATGCAACAGAAAGCGCTTGATGTGCTGGGCATAGACGAACAGGAAGCCAATGACAAGTTTGGTTTTCTGCTCGAAGCGCTCAAGTATGGCGCGCCGCCGCATGGTGGTATCGCATTTGGTCTTGATCGGCTGGTGATGCTTATGTGCGGAGCTGACAGTATTCGCGATGTCATGGCATTCCCGAAGACACAAAGCGCAAGCTGTTTGCTAACCAGCGCCCCAAGTGCTGTCAGCGACCAGCAAATGAAGGATTTGCATTTGCGTACCCGTGCCAGAGCACCCAAACCGGATTCTGGTAACGATGCCTGATGAGGCAAGGGCCTTGAGTAACGTCAGGCCCTTGTTCAAACGTCCGGAATCTGTTCTGGTGGTGGTCTACACAATTGATCTGGATGTTTTGCTGGTCTGCCGTACCGATCCGCCTGGATTCTGGCAATCGGTGACGGGCAGCCTTGAGGCCGACGAGCTGCCCTTACACGCTGCTCAACGAGAGCTTCTGGAAGAGACCGGTATTGATTTGCCGGTTATTGATCACAAGAGCTCGCGAACATTTCCGATAAAGCACGCCTGGCGGAGGCGTTATGCACCGGGAGTGACCGAAAATCTTGAGCACGAGTTCAGCGTACAACTACCCGCGCGCTGCGAAGTGCGCCTTGATCCTGACGAGCATACCGAGTTTTGCTGGCTACCCATTATTGACGCCATCGCCAAGGTAAGCTCACATAGCAACAGATCGGCACTTAAAGGGATACTGGCTGCCGAGGGCTAGTCATATGTCGTATCGCCGAATTCTGCCGACTAAGCGATAACTTACTGCTAGTTTACCGATAGCTGAACCGATGACCGCATAGCTTGCCCATGTCGATAAAGAAACCAAGAATTCATCCCAGACAGGACGAGGTAACCGTGTTGGTCCACGGCATCTGGATGCAGGGTTTCATGATGACTGCCATGAGCAAGCGACTGGAGTCGCTGGGATTTCGCACGGTGACTTTCAGTTATGACTTTCTGAACAATTCACCTACGGAAAATGCCTGTGATTTGCGTCGAAAGATCGGTGAGCTAGGTGCTCGCAAGGTCAATCTGGTGGGGCACAGTCTGGGTGGCATCGTCATACTGCACTTGCTGGATCAATTTCAGGATCTTGCAGTAGGCAAGGTCGTGCTGATCGGTTCTCCGGTCAAAGGTAGCTACGTGGCCAAACGAGTACACGAGAACCGTGTGCTGCGTCCATTGTTGGGAAAAAGTGCTGATGGCGGCTTGCTCGATGGAGCCCCGTTATTCAGAGGCGACCGACCATTGGGGGTTATCACCGGGTCCGGGCGTATGGGGCTTCTGGCGGTTCTGTATCCTGCGGGCGATGATAGTGATGGCGTGGTCCGGGATAGTGAGACCCTCATCGAAAACGCCGCTGACCGTGTTTGCATACCGTCCTCGCACTCCGCCATGATTTTTTCAAACACGTGCGCCGACTATGTTGCCAATTTCCTGAACCTCGGTCGCTTTCGGCTGTAGCTGCAAAGCTGATGACCGTGTTTTGCGACAGTTGGCGCGGTAGTTGGCCAAGGAGCCTTGAATAGGCCACAATAGGGGAATACCTTTCCTTTCAGTCTTAGCTAAACGAGGCAGTACATGGCCGGACATAGTAAATGGGCCAACATCCAGCACCGCAAAAATGCTCAGGATGCAAAGCGTGGCAAGCTTTTTACCAAGCTCATCCGTGAGATCAATGTGGCCGCCAAAATGGGTGGCTCTGATCTAAATGCCAACCCAAGGCTGCGACTGGCGGTCGACAAGGCGTTGGGTGGAAACATGACGAAGGACACCATCGATCGCGCAATTAAGAAAGGCGCGGGTGAGCTGGAGGATGTGGCCTACGAAGAAAATCGCTACGAAGGCTACGGCGTAAATGGTGTCGCTATTATGGTGGACACCATGACGGACAACCGCAATCGCACGGTGTCGGAGGTAAAGCATGCGTTCACAAAATACGGCGGCAATATGGGCACGCAAGGGTCGGTCTCCTATTTGTTCGAAAAGCAGGGCGTTCTTAGCTATCCGTCAGGAACTGACGAAGACCAGGTGATGGAAGCTGCACTGGAAGCCGGCGCTGATGACATTCTCACCAGTGATGATGGATCGATAGAAGTTCTCACCACCGAAGACGTCTTTGTCGATGTTAAAGAGGCGCTGGTAACGGCGGGTCTTGAGGCTGAGCATTCGGAAGTCACCATGCGGGCGGCCACGGCTGTTGAGCTGGATGTGGAGCAAGGTCAGAAGCTGCTCAAGTTAATTGATGCCCTTGAGGATCTTGACGATGTTCAGGATGTTTTCACCAATGCTGAAATTCCGGGCGAATCCTACGAAGGATGACTGAGCGACGCCTCAACGGATTTGTCCGGGTGCTGGGCATAGATCCTGGCTCGGTGGTGACCGGTTACGGGGTTATCGAATCTGATGGGGCGCGCAGCTTCCATCTGTCGCATGGGCATATCCGAGTCAAAGGTGACAACTTCGCCGACCGTCTTGGGCATATTTTTTCGGCATTGAGTGAGGTGATAGAGCAATGGCAACCGCAGGAGGTCGCTATTGAACAAGTCTTTCTCAGTAACAATCCCATGTCGGCACTCAAGCTGGGGCAGGCACGTGGGGCGGCTATAACCGCTGCGGTCTCGCAGCAGTTATCAGTCTCAGAATACGCACCAAGACTTGTGAAAAAAGTCGTCACAGGCTCCGGTTCGGCCGACAAGAAGCAGGTACAAACGATGGTACGAGCATTGTTGCAAATAGTGCCTGCCGTGCAGGTTGATGCGGCCGATGGGCTGGCAATTGCTATCTGCCATGCCCATTCTCGAACAGTGCCTGGTGGGTCGGTGCTGCCAACCAGAAAACGTGCAAGAGGACGAGGACTGAGGATGTGATTGGCCGACTGACAGGCACATTGCTGGAGAAAAATCCGCCGTCACTTGTCATCGATGTGCAAGGTGTCGGTTACGAGGTCGATGCACCCATGTCCACGTTTTATGCGCTACCGCAAGCCAACGAAGCTGTGTCGTTATTTACTCATCTGGTTGTGCGTGAAGATGCTCAGTTACTCTATGGTTTTGGTACTCGCACAGAGCGTGTCCTGTTTCGGGCTTTACTCAAGGTTAATGGTATTGGTGCCAAGGTTGCATTGTCAATATTGTCGGGAATGAGTACTGATGAGTTTCTTGCTTGCATATCAACCAAGGATGTCAATGCACTGGTGCGGGTTCCCGGTATAGGCAAGAAGACTGCTGAGCGACTGCTTGTAGAATTGCAGGATAAGGTGGATGCCCTGGATATTGGTGGCCTGCCAACTGGTACGCACCCTAAAACCAACGATGAATCGGCAAGAACCCAGGCTGAAGAGGCGCTGGCCGCATTGGGCTACAAGCCGGCCGAAGCCGTCAAGTTGCTGGACAAGCATGCAAGCCCCGATGAGACGGTAGAGCAGATGATCAGGTCTGCGTTGAGAGGCGCCGCCCGCTAGCTGAGTCGTTCCACCGCCAGTGCAATACCTTGACCACCACCTATGCACATGGTGATCAGCCCAAACCGACCATCCATTCGCTCAAGCTCATGTAGTGTCTTGACGACCAGAATGGAGCCTGTAGCGCCAACCGGATGGCCGAGTGCAATAGCACCACCATTGGGGTTAACTTTGTCTGTATTCAGTCCCAGTGCCTTGTTGACTGCGCAAGCCTGTGCAGCGAATGCTTCGTTGGATTCGATGACATCAAACTGTTCGGCAGACATTCCCAGTTTTTCAAGCAGGTTGCGCACAGCCGGAACCGGCCCTATGCCCATGATGTCTGGTCGTACTCCAGCGTGAGCGTAGCCCAGAAATCTTGCGCGAGGTTTGAGGCCGTGTTTGTCTACTGCCGCTTTTGTTGCCATGACTATGGCAGCCGCGCCATCGTTGATGCCTGACGCATTTCCGGCAGTCACGCTTCCGTCTTTTTTGAAGGCTGTTCTCAAGCCGGCGAGACTCTCGGCAGTGGTGTTGGGTTTGGGGTGTTCATCCTTGTCGAAGTTCACCATCTCACGGCGTACTTTTACCGATACGGGAACAATCTGATCGGTAAAGTAGCCAGCCTCGATAGCTGCGAGCGCACGGCGTTGACTCTCGGCCGCAAATTCATCCTGTTGTTCTCGACTAATGCTGTTCTCGTCCGCAACGTTTTCAGCAGTAATGCCCATGTGCCCGGCACCGAACGGATCGGAAAGTGCTCCAAGCATCATATCCACCATGGACACCTCGCCCATTTTCTGGCCGAACCGTGCCGCCGACATCATGTGCGGTGAGCGCGACATGACTTCGCTTCCACCTGCGATGGCAATGTCTGTATCGCCGAGCATCAGGTGCTGGGCCGCTGATACAACAGCCTGTGCACCCGAGCCGCACAGGCGGTTCACATTCAGAGCCGGTGTTTCCTGTGGTATACCGGCGTTGATGGCCGCTACCCGTGACAAGTACATGTCTCGAGGTTCGGTATTAATGACATGACCGAAAACGACATGTCCCACCGATGCAGCGTCAACCTTGCTGCGGCTCAGGGCTTCACGCGTAACCAGTGTCGCAAGATCAATGGGCGTTTGCGTTGCGAGTGATCCGCCGAAAGTACCTATTGCTGTGCGTACGCCGTCAATGATGTAGATATCGGAGCTCATTAAGTCGCCTGCTGTCTGCCGTTGATTAAGTCAACCTGTATACCAGTGTCTTGCGCATGCGTCCACCTGATGTGTCGTGCCGGGCCAATTGATCAGCTTGTGGTGCGTGTGTCAGCTTCGTCTGATTGGTACTCCCGATGCGTTTTACATTTCCCATAATGTTGATTGGCTTTATTCCATCTGGCACCGTATGCCCCAGATATCACTGGCATTGCGGTAGAGCAACCGGCTCTTTTCATCGGCTGAGCAATCATTGAGCAACGCGTGCGTGGCAGCAACCCAGGTTTCTATCTGTCCGGCAAGTGTACATACCGGGCTGTCGCTTCCCCAGATGACCCTGTCCCAACCAAAGGCGGCTATTGTGTGCTCTACATAGGGGCGAATATCTTCAAGCCCCCAGTTGTCGGTATCGGTGTAGGCCATGACACCGGAAATCTTTGCCGTGACGTTTTTACGCTTCGACAGCTCGGATACCTGAACTTGCCAGGGGGCAAACGCGCCACCCTTGATATCTGGCACACCGCAGTGATCAAGAATGAATGAAACCTGCGGGCAGTGATCTACCAGTTCGATGGCCAGCGGAATCTGTGCGGGTAGCACACAAAGATCAAACGTTAAACCGGTACCGGACAGACGCTTGATATTGTCCCGAAACGTGGTAGTTGTTGAGGTTTCGTCAGGCACGACATGCAGCACGCGCCGCATGCCCTTGACCTCTTCTCGCTCAAGCTGTTTGTCCAGCCATGCAGAGAATTCATCAGATTCGGGTCGGCAGGAGACGATAGCTCCCTGCATTAATGAGTCTGGTGCGTCCATCAGCGAGCGGATCATATCGGTTTCTGCGTCTCGGTCCTTGTTTGCCACGTCAACTTCCATGTGCAAGGCTGCAGCGATACCGACTCTCCTTGCCGTGCGTGCATAGTCCTCATACGTCGCATCACTATTTAACGCCTCGGCACTTTCCAGCCACGGATAGGACAGACGATCGCGGTAAATCAGATGCAGGTGTGTATCAATAATCATGCTTGGTCTCCACTGTCGGTTACGGCCTGTTCATTTGCCATACAGGCACTTGAATGCTTCTTCAGAGGTAGGTTTTGCTTGATTATATGTGAAAGTACAGTTTATATTTGAAACAGTAGCTGTGCGTATTCCGGTATTTTCTCAAACGCAAGAGGAGGGTATTTTCATGATTCGATCAGGTTTCAAGCTGGCATCCATGCTGGCAGTGCCACTGGTGGCAACCACAGGACTTGCAGGTGCAGCAGAATTTGATGGTGTTGCGATAGACGCAAAATTGATTGGTGGACAACAGTACGAAGCGCTCTATGCACGTATTGCCGAGTGGGAGGCAGAGACAGGAGCGACGGTCAACGTCATTTCCAAGAAAAACCATTTTGAGCTGGACAAGGAATTCAAATCGGATCTTGCGGCAGGCTCACTCGGGTGGTGTGTGGGTTCCAACCATTCATCATTTGCGTCGCAGTACCCAAGTTTGTATACCGATTTGACCCCGTTTCTAACGCCAGAGTTCATTGCCGAGTATGTGCCGTCGAATATTGCCGCGTCCATGATTGGCGATAATCTGGTCATGTTGCCAAGAGCACAGTTTGATGTATCAGCGCTCTACTACCAAAAGGACTTATATGATAACGAGGACAACAAGACCAGATTCTTGGCTGAGTATGGCTATGAACTGACCCCGCCTGATACCTGGGAGCAAGTAGCTGACCAATCCATCTTTTTTGCTGATCCGCCCAATTTTTATGGAACCCAGTTTGCGGGCAAGGACGAGGCTATCGTTGGCAGGTTCTATGAACTCGTCGTGGCAGAAGGTGGACAACTATTCAACGATGACTGGTCTCCGGCGTTTAACAGTGAGGCCGGTATTCGGGCGCTTGACTGGTTCGTCAAGGTTTATCGGGAGGGTGCAACGCCGAAAGGGACAACCTCTTACCTCTGGGATGAGTTAGGTCAGGGTTTTGCATCAGGCACAGTGGCCATCAATCTGGACTGGCCTGGTTGGGCAGGTTTTTTCAATGATCCGGAGAGCTCAAAGATCGCTGGCAACGTTGGTGTAAAGGTACAACCACAGGGTAGCGCGGGCGTGCGTACTGGATGGTCGGGACATCATGGCTTCTCTGTTACCGAGTCATGTGAAAACAAGGATGCAGCGGCATCTCTTGTGGCTTTTCTGACCAATGAAGAGAGCCAGACGCTGGAAAGTTCGGCGGGTCCGTTACCGACGCGTACTGCTGTCTGGGACACGGTAGTAAAAGCAGCTGATGGTGACGACTACCGCACCGAAGTGCTTGAAGCGTTTCAGGCTGCTGCAGAGCATGCTTTTCCTGCGCCTAAAACGCCGTATTGGATAGAGGCCACCAACGTCATCTATCCAGAGCTGCAAGCGGCCATTCTGGGTGATAGAACATCAGCAGAAGCTCTGGAGATTGCTTCTGAGGCGGTGGATGAAATCATGCAGGAAAACGGAGTCTATTAGTCTCTTGGGTGTCGTGTTTCATGAAGTTAAAGCACGGCGGGCATAGTCCCCGTCGTGTTCAAATTGCCTCTGAGACTACCGCCGTGGCTGGTTCTTGTCATGCCAGCTATTATCATTCTTTCGGCGGTTGTGCTCATACCACTGTTGCTGTCGCTGTACTCCAGCTTTACCGCGTACCGACTCACGCGACCCGATTCGCTATTCAAGTGGATTGGTGAATACAACTATGTCAAGGTCGCCGGGGATGCTAACTTCTGGTGGGCCTTTGGGCGCACGGTATTCCTCCTGACCATTGCCCTGAACCTTGAATTACTGCTGGGTCTTGGTCTTGCCTTATTGGTAAACAAGGTGACCTGGGGGCAGCGCTGGTTAAGAACCATCATGATGTTCCCGATGATGTTCTCGCCCATACTGGTTGGATTCCAGTTCAAGTTCATATTTAACGATAACGTGGGCCTTGTTAATAACGCCTTGCAATCGCTGGGCATAACCGATCAGGCCATCGCATGGCTGGTGGATGGCAAGCTGGCCATGTTTTCAATTATTTTTGCCGAAGTGTGGATGTCCACTTCCATTTTCGCCATCTTGATACTGGCTGGCCTTTTCGCTATTCCGCGCGATCCACTGGAGGCTGCCAAGGTAGACGGGTGTACGCCGTGGCAATCGTTCAGGCACATTACATTGCCGTTTCTCATGCCGTTTATCTATATAGCATTGGCGATACGCAGCCTTGATGTAGCCAGGGCCTACGACATTGTGCATATCATGACCAATGGTGGACCGGCTAGACGTACCGAACTGTTATGGACGTTGATTGGTCGCACGGGTTACGTCGATGCCAAGATGGGGCTTGCCAATGCCATGGGCTACATTTCTATATTTCTGGCAATCTTTTTTACGATCTATTTCTTTCGCAAGCTAAGTGCATCGCGTGCAGCACTGGGCTTTAATCATTAATATGAAACGCTGACATGGAAATCAATCAGCAGCATCGCATCAGGAAAATCGCTTTGCGATCGGCACATCTTGTCGCCCTGTTTATTGCCATGTCCATCATCTGTTTACCGGGTCTGTGGATAGTACTGAATTCTTTCCGTCCCACGGTCGAGATCATGGCCAAACCTCCCGTGTGGATACCCAACAGTCTCAACCTTGATCATTACCGTGCCATGTTTGGAGCCGTGGGTGAGGGTGGCGTGCCGGTGGGTCGGTACTTCATGAACTCGCTGATAATTTCAGTGACCAGTACTGTCATTGCGATTCTTGTGGGCATTGCGGGTGGCTATGCCTTTGCGCGTTATCGTTTCCGTGGCAAATCCGTGATGTTCGTGGGCTTCATGCTGACACGTGCTGTGCCCGGCGTGGCTTTGTCCTTGCCGCTGTTCATTGTGTTTGCCCGGCTTGGCATCATAGATACGCACTTTGCACTCATTCTTGTTTACGTGGCGATGAACGTCCCGTTTTCCATCTGGCTGATTGACGGATTTTTTCGGCAGGTCCCTCGTGAGCTTGCCGAGGCTGCTGAAATTGATGGTTGTACCCGTTGGCAGGCGTTCTGGAAAGTTGAATTTCCTGTCGCGAGAGCAGGGGTTGCATCGGCTGCCATATTCGCATTTCTCACTTCCTGGAATGAGTATGCATTGGCAAGTCAGATTACCCGGTCGGTGTTCAGCAAAACCATGCCGGTTGGCTTGCTCGATTTTACCTCTGAATTCACGATCAACTGGGGAGGCATGTGTGCCTTGGCTGTACTCATGATCATACCAGCGCTGATTTTGACGTTCATCGTACAGAAACACCTGATCAGTGGTCTTACATTCGGCGGGGTCAAGGGGTAGCTGATGGCACAAGTGAAGCTCAGTAACATCGTCAAGCGCTATGGTGCTGTGCAGGTGGTATATGGCATTGATCTGGATATCGCGCATAACGAATTTGTTGTGCTCGTTGGGCCATCGGGTTGTGGCAAGTCCACCACCTTGCGCATGATTGCAGGTCTTGAAGAGCTCAGTGGTGGCGATATTCATATTGGCGACAACCTGGTGAATGAGTTGCCACCGCGTGATCGCAATATTTCCATGGTCTTCCAGAACTACGCGCTTTACCCACACATGACGGTTGGGGAAAATCTGGGCTTCTCACTAAAGATTGCCAACAAGAGTGAGTCGGAAATCAAGGAGGCTGTTGATCAGGCTGCGCAGATACTTAGTCTTGGAGAGCTGCTTGACAGACGCCCGGCAGAGTTGTCCGGTGGTCAACGGCAGCGCGTAGCCATGGGGCGGGCTATCGTGCGCCATCCGGATGTTTTTCTGTTTGATGAGCCCTTGTCTAATCTGGATGCAAAACTGCGGGCGCAAATGCGTGTGGAAATCAAGAAGCTGCACCAGCGCATAGCCACTACGATTATCTATGTCACTCACGATCAGGTAGAGGCGATGACGCTGGCCGATCGTATCGTGATCATGCGCGATGGTCGAATAGAACAGCAGGGCACACCGCTTGAGGTATTCGAACAGCCGGTTAATACCTTTGTTGCAACCTTCATTGGCTCACCACCGATGAATCTTTTACCCGCCAGGCTCTGCGCTGATGCGCAAAACATCATTCTTGCTGACGACACTTCGATACCTCTTCCGTCTCGACTACGAGCCAGGGTGGATGCTAATCAATCTGTGGTCTTCGGTTTCCGCGCCGATAACCTCATGCCAGATGGGCATGGCTTGTCGCTAGGCGATGAAACAGCCGAGTTCAAGTTGACTGTAAATCTATCAGAACCGCTGGGAACCGAGACCGTATTGTTTGGTGAGATAGCCGGACAGGAAATCCAGGCCAAGATGCTGAACCCTCGTCCCGTCGTTATGGGTGAGTCGCTGGCGTGCCAACTTGATCTTAGCAGGGCGCATCTGTTTGATGCCGGGACACAAAAGAGTCTGGGGTGACACGATGGCTTTGATAGAACACATCGAATTATGCATGGTAGACCTTGTTCCGAAGGTAAAAAGGACGGACGCCATACAATCGTTTGTCAGTCAGCAGACGCCCATCGTCAGGATCACTGATAGTGATGGTGCAGTAGGTGTTGGCTACTCGTACACCATTGGCCAGGGCGGCCCGGCTATCATGTCATTGCTGCATGACACGCTTGTCCCTCAGCTAACGGGGCAGGATGCAAGCGATATAGAGCGCTTGTGGCAGATGCTGATGTTTTCTACCCATGCGACAACGGTTGGTGCCATTACCTCACTTGCCCTGGCCGCTATCGATACGGCCTTGTGGGACTTGCGCTGTAGGCGTGCCGGTCTACCACTTTATCAGATGGCTGGTGGGGCCAAGGACTCTGTTCCCATGTATACCACTGAAGGCGGCTGGTTACATATCGATACGCAGGCCCTGGTAGAGGATGCCTTGCAGGCCAGAGAGCTTGGGTTTGCGGGATCCAAGATAAAGATTGGACGTCCACACCTTTCACAAGATCGTGAACGACTTTCCGCGGTTCGCACAGCGGTTGGTGATCAGTCTGAGATCATGGTAGATGCCAATCAGGCTTTTAGCCGTGCCGAGGCGACACGTCGGGCACGTGTACTTGAAGAATTCAACATAGCGTGGTTTGAAGAACCCATGCCAGCAGACGATGTAATGGAACATGCCCGGCTGGCCTCGAGCACATCGGTGCCAATCGCTGTTGGGGAAAGTCTCTATTCACTATCACAGTTCAAGGATTATCTGACACTGGGCGGTGCATCCATCGTGCAAGTTGATGTTGCACGCATTGGCGGCATAACGCCATGGCTAAAAGTTGCGCATCTGGCAGAGGCTCATAACGTGCCCGTGTGTCCACACTTTTTGATGGAGCTGCATGTAAGTCTGGTATGCGCTATTCCCAACGCTCCCTGGCTGGAATACATCCCGCAACTCGATGACATTACGCTCTCCGGGATGCGGATGGAAAATGGCCGCGCCTACCCCAGCCATGAACCTGGCCTGGGTATTGATTGGGACTGGGCCGAAATTAACAAACGACGAGTAGAAAGTCTGACAACACACATCACCTAAGAGAGGCGACGATTATGCAACGCATGGGCATGGTTATAGGAATTGATGCAGAGCATATTGCTGAATACAAGAAGCTGCATGCCAATGTCTGGCCTGACGTTCTCAGCAAGATAACCGAATGCAATATTCGTAACTACACCATTTTTCTCAGGGAGCCTGAAAATCTGTTGTTTGCTTATTGGGAATATCATGGTCTGGATTTTGAAGCTGATGCTGCGATTATGGCTGCCGACCCTGCCACGCAACGCTGGTGGGAAGTTTGTAAACCTATTCAAAGGCCATTGGATACAAGGCAGGAAGGTGAGTGGTGGGCAGCAATGGAAAATGTGTTTCACATTGATTAATCGAACTGCTGCGAAGGGGCTTTGCTGATGAACACGTTGATGCAGCATTGGCCGATTGCCAGTCATCCACGTCCCATCGTGATCTTTGGTGCCGGGTCCATTGTGTCTGACGCTCATCTGCCAGCCTATCTTAAGGCTGGGTATACGGTCGCAGGTATCTACGATCCTGACTCTGAAAAATGTCAGTCCCTGGCAAGTCAATGGGGCTGCACAGCCTTCAACAGCGTGGGTCAAGCTGTTGCCATTGAGGAGGCCGTATTCGACCTTGCCACACCGCCCGCTGCGCATGCTGGTGTGATAGAGCAGTTGCCTGTCGGGGCAGGCTGCCTTATCCAGAAACCCATGGGTAGCGATCTTGCCGATGCAACTCGTATTCTTGACGTATGCCGTGAGCGCAAACTCAAGGCTGCGGTAAATTTTCAGCTTAGATTTGCACCGATGATGCTGGCCTTGCAGGATGCCATTAAGCAGGGTGTTCTTGGAGAGGTGCTGGATTTTGATGCCTGGCTTGCTCTTGACACCCCCTGGGGTTTATGGAAGTTTCTCGAAGGGCTTCCCCGTGTAGAGATAGCGTTACACTCGATACACTATCTGGATCTGATACGGGCAATTCTAGGCGACCCGCTTGGTATTCACGCCAAGACAATCGGCCATCCAGCAAGCAGCATGTCGCAAACACGCACATCAGCGATTCTCGATTATGGACAACGTATTCGTTGTTCGTTGTCCATCAATCACGATCATGCGTACGGACGCAAATTCCAGGCCTGCGAATTTCGCCTGTGTGGAAGCGCTGGTGCTGCCTATGTGAAACTGGGAGTAAATCTTGATTATCCGCGTGGCGAACCTGATGAGCTATGGCTTAAGTCGGGGGATGATGACTGGACACAGGTTAAATTACAGGGAGAATGGTTTCCCGATGCCTTTGCATCGCGTATGTCACAGTTGCAACGCTTTGTTACCGGCGAGGATGATGAGCTTGTCAGTGCGGTAGAGGATGCCTGGCAGACCATGTCTCTAGTGGAGGCCGCCTATACCAGTAGTGCATCACCGGCAACCCCCATACCGGCGCTGCCCCTGTGATAACAACAATTCAGTACAACGAACGCTAATGTCCAAAAGTGATAAACCCGATAAGTACAGCGCACCTGCATTGTCCAAGGGGCTGGATATTCTTGAATTTTTATCCAATGAACCAGAGGCTCAAAAAAAGGCAGATATTGCGCGCGCTCTTGATAGATCAATTAGCGAGATATTTCGGATGCTGGCTGTACTGGTGGATCGTGAATACGTCGCCTACGATGCGCACAATGAGCGTTATTCATTAACCACAAAACTGTTTGAACTTGCGCACAAATACCCGCCTATACGTCGTTTGTCTGCCGTTGCTGCGGCGCCTATGCAGGATCTGGCACGTACTGTTAACCAATCAGTGCATATGGCCATCCAGCGTGGCTCTGATATTCTGGTCATTGCACAGATAGACTCACCGGGGGATCACCTCACATCAGTGCGTCTTGGCGCGAGAATCCCACTAATACAAACTGCATCAGGTGCTGTGTTGACTCACACGCTGACCAAGAGTGAACGTGGCCCCTTGAACCAGCAGTTATCTGGTTTTTCGCCCAGGCTTCGCACGGCTTACAAAGCTAACTGCGAAGCGGCGCAGGCAAGTGGTTTTTGTGAATGCCCTTCCATGGTGATCGCCGGAGTGATCAATGTATCTGTACCGATTCATGACCATTCAGGGCAGATCGTAGCTGCCTTGACCATCCCTTTTGTCAAACGACTCACTGATAAAGGACACTTGTCACTTTCTCAGACTCGGAAAGCACTGATTGCGACCGGCAACAGTGTTTCAAGCATGCTGGGTGGGCAATTATCGTGACCCACCAGCTTTGATGGATACTTAGCAGATATTGCCGCTTGCTTCAGGAGGCGAATGGGGCAGTCTTCAGATACATTGAATGCAATAGCAAGGGTGAGTAACAGTGCGAAAAACTGTACTTCAACCAGACATTATCAACTAACATAAAATTCTTACTTGCTTCGGTACATTGCCGATAAAGCTACATAGGGCAAGCAATGCCGATGTAACTTGCAGAAATAAAGTTATCCGATCGTCGAGCATCTTGTGCTGCCGCCATGTCACTCAGCCGGAGTTCGAATACCAATGTTTAACAAACAGACGTCTGATGACGATCAGAACGCCCGTGAAAAGCCAGAAATAAGCAGCGTTGCGTTTTCGCAGACCAGTGGTTCATTGCAGGCACCTATGGTGGTCAACGAAATCCTTGATGGATGCCTTTACTCAGGATTTTTCGGTAGACTCGATTCGGCACGAATAAAGTCTGTTACCGATCGTATCTTGCAAAGTATTGATCAAACCGCTTGCGAAATCATTATTGTCGACCTTTCAAATATTGATGTTATCGATTCAATGGTAGCTGCGCATTTAGCTAAAATTGGCGACACATTGCAGATAGTTGGCGTTCGCCCGGTATTCTGCGGGATTTCTTCTGTGGTAGCGCAAACAATGGTTGGAACAGGTGTGTCCTTTGAACGATTCACTGTTGTTCGTAATCTTAAGGCCGCCTTACGTGTGGTTCTTGAAATAGACGGTGTAAATCTTAAGTAACGATCGTTATGCTTGTAGCAGACTCTTTAGGTTACACAGAAATACCCATTGCTATCACTGACGACGTCGATAGAGCCACTCGACTGGTTCGACACATAGCCTGTTCATTTGGTTTCAGTAAACTGGATGCCAATCTCATTGCGTCGGCCACTTCAGAGCTGGCCATGAATATTGTGCTTCACGCATCTCACGGCGTACTGCAGATGGTAGCGACAGATAACGCGAGAGGCCTTCAAATTGTGTTTGTTGATGAAGGTCCCGGTATTGTTGATATTGATCAGGCGCGAGTTACAGGGTATTCCAGTCGTCAAAACGGTCTTGGACTTGGCCTGACTGCTGCTGGGAAAGCGGTTGAATATTTCGATATATTTTCGGTACCTGGAAAAGGTACGACCGCTACGATTCGACATTACCGCCCCCCTGAATCAAATTGGTTTGACGTCGGTGTCGTCTCATTGGCTGATGAAAATTATTCTACCAATGGCGATGTTGCCTATTCGCGTGTCATCTTTGGAGACACACAGCTACTAGCGGTGATTGACGGTTCAGGCCAGGGGGAACCTGCCAGAGAGGCAGCTGTTTGTGCTCAGAAGGTGCTGGAAGCATTCTCCTCTTCGTCAAATCCTCGCGTCATGGTAGAACGTGCTCATGATGCGGTAAGGAAAAAAAAATTCGAACGAGGGTTTAGCATTTCACTGCTACTGGCTAACAATCGCCACATGACCGTGGTGTCGGTTGGCGATGTTGTTTGTAGAGTGTTTGATGCTGAAACCGGATCAGAACCCTTTCACTTTATGGAGCTACCGGGCACGTTGGGAACTGACCAGGAGGTGACGCTTCGGGAGCAGCAGGTCGATATCAGCCATGTGGACACTGCCCTGGTCGTGGTAATGGCCAGTGATGGAATATCAACGGATTTTGCAGCCACTGGCGATCCCATTCGTGGCGAGGCGATTGATATTGCACATGCTCTTATGCACAATTTTCGTGCGCCCTCGGGTGACTCGACTGTCGCGGTTATGAGGATGGGCTGTTGATAGGTCAGGTGCGCGATAGTGGCACGACCGAGGTGAAGGAGTTTTTAACGTCCTTGATCGGTAACGCGCCTGTCGGCATTCTTGCTCTTGATATTGAGGGTCGATGCATCCTGAGCAACAGCTGGGCGGCGGGCGTGTTTGGAGCCAGTGCAGAACAGATTGTTGATTGCCATTTCAGTCAGCTTCTCGATTCGTGGCACGAGCTAAAGGCGAGTTTAAGTGCCAATCAAGTTGATGGACGACTCGACTTTGATCTTCAGTCGATTTTACGACGCGAACGGGTCTATGACGTAAGTGGTCGCGTCATAGTCAATGGCTTGCTTATTACACTCCACGACATCACGGAAGAGACCCGTATCAGGGAGGAGCAGGTTCAACTGGTTAACCGGTTGGAACACGCAAACCGTGAGCTGGCAGAATTTGCGTACATCTGTGCTCACGATATGAAGTCGCCGGTATCCAACCTGATGGGTCTGATTGGACATATGGAGAACTGCGATGATCTGGATGGCGAAGCAAAAACGCTGTTCGAAATGTTTAAACAGTCAACTGCCGGACTGGATAGAAAAATCCGTTCTCTAAACGAGATGCTTGCCCTTAAACAGACCTTAGGTGAGGATGAAGGAGGTGACAGTAATCTGAAAACGGTGTTGGATGAGGTGATTGCATCGATGCAACCGGAGCTTACCACCAGTTCTGCCCAGATAAACGTGGACAATTTTCAGGATGGCAATCTGCCAGTTTCAGAATCACATCTGCAAAGCATATTTTACAACCTGATAGGCAATGCGGTGAAGTATCGTCAAGCCGATCAATGTCCGAACATTACGATTCGTACCCGACAGACAGACTCCAGGACGGTGATTGAAATCAGTGACAACGGAATGGGTTTTGATTTGGCGCTAGGTCAACACAAAGCTTTTGGTTTGTTTAATCGTCTACATACACATGTAGAGGGCACTGGTGTGGGTCTCTATCTGGTTAAATCCATTATCGAGTCTTATGGTGGTTGCGTATCGGTTGACAGTGTTGAACATGTTGGTTCAACCTTCAGACTGGAGTTTCCAAATGCAGCCTAAACCGTACATTCTGCTTGTTGATGATGACACGACTGCGCTTTTTCTCGCTCGAAGAGCATTATCCGGGCTCGAATTTGATGGTGAATTTCTGGAGGCCCATGACGGCATCGATGCCTGCGACCATATAAAATTGCACGGAACGCCATTGCTGATATTGCTGGACTTGAGTATGCCCCGGATGGACGGGCATGAATTTCTCAAGGTATTGTCCGGTGGGGAGCTTGGTGGTCCACCGCCGGTGTACGTTGTCACAAGCTCATGCAGGCCAGAGGATCAACGACTGGAAGTGGATTTCGCCTTTGTGAGCTGCTGTATTGAGAAACCTATCAGCAAATTACAGGTCCCACAGATCGCTTCCACGCTCAAGGCTTTGCCTGAATATGGAAGTGGCGACTTTCACGCAAACAACACCTAGTTGAAATGATTTAGAAACACTGCAACAACACAGGGACAAGTTTACTAACATCACCACTTCTTATCTCGACAAGTGCATCCCGAATATCAATAGTATCGATGCACATCCCCGTAATCGTCACACCCTCATTGGCACCAACAGCGATGCTTCCGTTAGCTGGATTTGCTGAAAGCCATTTCATGTCTTGCTCTTCAACGGTTACCATATAATTCAGAACGCCAGCCCCAACGTTCTGTATATTGACGGTATCGCTTGCACTTCCAAACAATGGTGCATCGATTGCCAAAAAGTCCGGACTAATCGTAAAGTCGGGTTCAGGAGGTGCTGAAGTACACTCAATTGAAACGGTAATAAACTCTTCAATCGTGCCACTACTGATTCTCAAGCGCTCAAATCGAAAGCCTGGTTGTTCATCACACATGATCGTAACCTGCACTTGGACAGATTCACCGACGTCGATGCTGCCGCTGGAGGGGTTTATCCCGAGCAATAGGCTAAAGGTGCTAACGCCCTCCACCGCATAATCCAGACTGACGTTTCCGGTGTTTTCGATGGAGATTGTATCGCTGGAACTTTGCCCGGTTTCCAAAGTGAAATCCAGAGAGTCGGGGGTGATGTTGAAGGAAATGACATCTGGGCTTGCGCAATCAATCATCACTTCAACCGTCTCTTCGTTAGCATCGCTGCCGATGATCACGTTGGCAGAGCGGGTGCCTACGCCCTCATTGCATTGCGCTGTAACATCCAGCGTCTGGTTTTCATCGATTTGAAGGGTGCCCGTCAGTGGCGTTATTGTGAGCCATTGCGAAGCTTCATCAGGAATCCGTACGGAGAAATCCAGTATTCCTGTACCCCCATTTCTAAAACTGATTGAGCCACTACCGCTATCAGGTACCTCTGCGCTCAAGCGCAATGAATCTGGCGCAACATCGGTTATACGTCCAATTGGTACTTCGCTGCATTCAATCGATAAAGATACCGTCTCTGTCGTGTTTCCATCGCTTATGGTGATATCTGAGGAGCGCGTAGCAACTACGTCACTGCATTGGGCCGTAATATCCAGAGTCTGAGAGCCACCTGCATCGACTCTTCCGCTAAAGGGACTTATCGTAATCCAGGCCGTGGAATCGTCATCAGCATCCGCTGTGAAGTCCAGACTGGCATTACCGGTATTGTCAAAACTGATTGTGCCGTCGCTGCTCTCTTGCAACCGTGCCATCAAGTTTAATGGATTTGGATCAGTGGCAATGTTTTCAAGCTTACCCATGGGAAGTGCAGTACATACGATAGACACGGGAACCGTTCTTTCACCTCCATTACTGTCGATTGTCAATTCACCATTTCGGGTTTCGTCACGTGTGTCGCAAGAGACTGTGACATCGACTGATTCACTATCGCCTGCTGAAATGTTGCCATCGTCAGGGCTTGTCGTTATCCAGCTGCGGTTAGTCTCGATGTTGTAGTTCAACGAGGCAGTACCACTATTTCTAATTCTGATTTCACTGCGGGAACTTTGCGACACCTCGGCACGCAAGCTCAAGGATTCCGGATTGACAGAGCCCAGAACAGGTTCCAAAGGAGGTGTGACAGTCTGACACTCCAGTACTACAGATACAGTTTCGACACCCCAGTCACCGCTGATGGTCAAAATCCCCGTGCGCTCGCCTCCACGTTCATCACAGGCGGCGTTAACTTCAACAAACTGGCTTTCTCCGCTGGCTATTGTGTTACTGGTAAAGTCTACTGTCAGCCAGCTCTGGTTACTCTCCACAGTGTAGTTGAGCGATAGGGGGCCCATATTCTGGATGTTGAAATCATCACCTGCCTCTTGCGATACTTGTGTGCGAAGTTCCAATGTCTCCGGCATTACAGTGATAGGAGGCTGCACCACAGCACCAGCAGGGGTCCCGGCTGCGAGCTCATCAAAATTGCTCTCACCGTCGCCATCATCGTCAAACGTTGCTGCTGTCATGTCATAGACTTCTCCTGATGCATCAATTGATGTCTGGTCTTGCTGTACTCCCAAATATTGCGTGCTGGAACGTGCAAAGTTCACACGATTACCTTCAACATCAACGGCTGACCAGACGATCACCAGAGAAAACGGAACGTCAGGCGGCACCGCGAATGAGGCGGTCCAGTTACCGTCTGGTGAATCGACTGGTGAGGCGATAACCTCCTCTGGAATGCCGTCGATCGTTAATATGATCTGGACGTCAATCGTCGAGCGGTCGATCATCCGCGAAAGCAGTTGTATCCCGGGCGGTGCAATGGACACGTTTGGACTATTTGCTGAGGTATCGCGGTGATCAGAAGAGCATGACGCGAGTGTCATTAACAACGTGAGAATCAGCCCAGGGTAGAAAGACCTACCCGCAAATACGCGTTGCAAGCAGCTTGCCGAGTCTCCCTGCGCGTGAGAGGAATGCCAGATGTTCCGCGTATTGGCCAACCACTTCATTGTCAACTCCTGATTCACTGCTTTTTTCCGTCCGTAGCTGCTGATCGTGATGTGCCGTGCGGCATGGTGGTTTTGAAATCATAACGGGTATTGACTATTTCTTGTTTCCCGTTTTGGCCTGTGTCAGATATTACCTCAAGAGGTGGTGTCGAACCTTCATCACAACACCACTTTCGAGTGTTAGGATTCGACAGGGTGATGCAGTAGTCTGAGTACCCGGTAGTTTGCCCGACCACGCCCTCGGTCAATGTACGCAAGCGTTTTAGTCTGTGGGCAAAATCTCGATCAGCTTGCAGGATATGTGAATCTGTGAGCATCTGTATCTTACAAATTGGCGTTTCACATGGGCGCAAGTGTTGACTGGTTGTATGCTTTGCTTGACGAAAAGATGCAACAGAAAGTAACGCCAGAGGACAGGCGTTTCTGGACGGCGTGCCTCCATTGAGACGTAATGACTATCTGTCATCAATAACGTCATCGCCATCCTGATTGGCGATATCTTGGGCAACCGTTGCTGATATTGCTGCAGCTGCTGCTGTAGCAAGTGACGATTCCACTTTTGAATCAGCACTATCATTGCTATTCGACAGTAACTTTCGTTCGAAATCTTTTATTTGGAGATCTTCCAACTCTTCCGGTAACCTTACTTTTACCTCGCGGCGCGCAAATTCAATACCTGCAGCAGACAGCGCATCACGAACCCGTGTCTGCCAATACGACGTACTCACCTTTCCTGAACGCGTCATCGATCAAGAAGAAAACTCCGGAGAGAATGTTCTGAACAAGTTTTTGTGAGCCAAACCCTACCGCTATGCCTACAACACCTGCACCTGCCAGTAATGGAGCAATCTGAACACCCAGTGTATTCAATACTGAAAGAACGACAGCTCCGAACAAGAGGATTGATCAACAGCCCGAACACGACAATAGTAGACAACACGAAGTGCTCATTTGAGAGGCCGTTCTGAGTCATTGTGACGATAAATCCGTGGAACGCCACATAATAGATTGTCAGGAAAGAGATAAAACACGTGTTTAGTGCGGATTTGTCAATTCTGTCGTCTATCAGATCAAGACCTCTGGGTGGCGCGTTCATCAGAAATTTGAAGACTATGACAAGAAATCTGAATGTGACAGTCAAGTCAAAGAAATGCATTAAAACCTTGAAGGAATTCGTAGAATTATCAAACAGGAAATTGGCGATCAAATATCCGGAAACCGAAAATATGACCAAACCAATTGAATGGATGAGAACGTAGTACGATGGACGCTTGAGTCAGAGTTTCCAGGTATCCGGATGATTTGACCTCAAAGTAGAAAATTCTTTTTTTTGCCATCTTCGAGTGCGAATATTTTCAATATACCAGGCACCCACAATTAGCATTACCAAAAGCATCAGTATTTCCAGAATTCCCTGATATCCCTTGCCGTCTGTTATTTTTTTTACAATACTCCCAACGCTTGAGACATAGGTATTGGTTGAATTTTTGAGTTCGACTATTGCACCGCCCAGTTGCGAATCTGGATTGCCAATCTCTTTTGGCAGATCCAACATGGAGCGCTGAGTCTGTCCATCCACCACTTGATCATCAAGGGCATCTGCACATAGAGAATCTATTAGTAAGGTTCGCACTTGCTCCTCACCCAGTGGTGCGATAAATTCACCTACTTCATTCAATGATAGATTTTCCGGGATAGCCACACGGTTGGAAGCAGCATCTTCTGCGTTCGCAGTCGGTATTAACACGGCGTGGGCTGGCACTAATAACCAACACAAAACACTAATTATTCAGAAAACGGGTAATTCGATTCACGTTCGCCTTGTCCAAATCGCAGGAAGCAGGTTATTGGTAGTATAGCGGTCTAGTGTAGTGTGACCTTCAAACGCTTCAAACAGCGGTTTGTCCAGGGGTCAGCCGCTAGGCGCGAGCTCGAAAAGGTATCGGGTATACCTTGAGAGCGAGCAACAACGCGGATGACCCTTGGACGAGCCGCCCCTCGGGA
>JBGCGC010000144.1:0-13291 GCA_045110475.1 Granulosicoccus sp. | reverse complement strand
GCCTTCTGTGCCTTCTGTGCCTTCTGTGCCTTCTGTGCCTTCTGTGCCTTCTGTGCCTTCTGTGCCTTCTGTGCCTTCTGTGCCTTCTGTGCCTTCTGTGCCTTCTGTGCCTTCTGTGCCTTCTGTGCCTTCTGTACCATTGGTCCCGTCAGCCACCGTATCCTCAGCGGGACTTTCATTGGCAGGCGTTGTAGACGACGAACTGCAACCTGCAACAAGGGCAGCAACGAGCGTTAAAGAAGTTGCGATATATTTCAAAGAGAAATCTCCTTTTCAGTAAAGAATTACCGCCCGACTGGCGATGCCGAGCGCAGCTTACAACAACAACCTCATATCAGGCTAGCAGTCAAAGTATCAGGTCAATAGGGTACTCATCTAACCAGTACACTGACAAACCACGAAAACCACTGATTTCTGCTACCGCCATCACTTATTCTTAAACATTGCGGGTTTGCAACCACGCAAAAATAAACCCACCTGTCAGTCCTGCAATGCATTGACCCAGAATTCCAGCCACATCGCGCGCCGGTGCAATCGGTGTCATTGGAAATGCCAGAGACATGGCGGCCATGATCACCACCATCGTCAACAAGCCTCCCATAGGATAAACAATCCATCGAGACATATTGTATAGCCGACGAATACCCGCCATGACCAGCCATCCAATGACCAATCCAACCGTAATTACTGCCGCATAGAGGTACAAACCGGCCAGATCGCCCAACGTCATGCTCAAGCGATCCGCAAATGCTACCCCGACACCCATACGTTCAACCTGTGCTACCACATACTGACTATGAGCGATACTTGCCAGGGCATAAGTGATACAACTGGCTACACCCACGTTAACAGCTCGACCAATAAGACCATGCCACCAATGACTTTTGTCGCTCAATGCAGCATTTCGCACGGGTTATTCATCCTCTTCTGTTCGATGGGCCTACTGTGCAACACCACCAGCGTGGCTGCAACCCAGCAGGGTCAAGCGACAATTCAAGCAGTGGACGATTCGCCGAGCGTTAACTATTCCAGCACTGTGGTTGCAGACGGGCTTGCCAACCCGTGGTCAATCGCTTTTCTTCCGGATCAATCGCTTCTAATCACCGAACGCGCAGGCACGTTGCGCCGTTTCAACGAAAACGGGCTATCAGATCCCATTGCAGGGTTACCTCCGGTTTACGCAAACAGTCAAGGTGGGCTCTTTGATGTCGTACTTCACCCGGATTTTGAAGACAACGGCTGGATTTACCTGAGTCTGGCGCACGGCAATCCCGATGCCAATGCTACCCGAGTGATCCGGGCACGGCTGATTAACAGCCAACTGGTCGATATGGAAACTGTGTTTACGGCAATCCCTTACAAAGACACGCCGGTTCACTACGGCGCCCGCTTTACCTTTCTGCCTGATCGTTCGTTAGTGCTGGGCGTGGGAGACGGATTTGACTTTCGCGAACAGGCACAGGCACTGGACTCTCATCTTGGCAAATTCATTCGTGTGCTGGACGATGGATCAATTCCAAAAGATAACCCGTTCATCGATAATTCTGCAGCATTGCCAGAAATCTACAGCTTGGGTCATCGTAACCAGCAGGCTATCGTATACGACGCAATCCGCGAAAAACTGTGGGCACACGAGCACGGTCCGGCCGGCGGTGATGAAATAAACGAACTTAAAGCAGGAACAAACTATGGCTGGCCACTCGCCACCCGAGGCAGGGACTACTCTGGAGCGGCGATCAGCCCCTATCAGGACCTTGACGGAACAGCAGCTCCCGACTGGAACTGGACACCATCGATAGCACCTGCTGGCATGACGCTCATTACGCATGATCGTTTTACTCAGTGGCAAGGCGATTTACTGGTCGCTGCCCTGAAGTCACGGGACGTCAGACGTATGCGCCTCGTAGATGACACGCTACAGGAGGTGGAAACGCTTTTTTCAGAGTTCAAGGCAAGACTCAGGGACATTCGACAATCCCCCGATGGCACCTTGTACCTGTTGACCGACCACGCCACAAACGGACAGATAATACGGATAGAGCCAGTTCAATAAGTCTGTGTTCTTTTAAGCAACATCATGCCAGCAGCGAGTTTGCTAAGCCGCAATATTACCCTGTAAGCCTCGAAGAACATCTCTCCAACTTACAATACCGACGGGTATTTTTCTTTCATCCACAATTGGGATACAGGAAAATCGTCGATTGATAAAAATCTCAACAGCCTCATCAAGCGCGGCTGCAGCCTGCAATGTCACAGGTTCCCGGGTCATCACCTGATGAATCTTGCGATCAAGCGTTAATCTGTCACGATTGGTCTCCGCTGCCGAACCCAGATAGGGACTCATTGCTTTGAGTAGATCTCGATCGGACAGGACGCCTTCAAGTTTGTCCAGATGAACCACAAGCAAGTGATGAAACCGAACGTTGTCGAATATCTCTTTCGCTACTCTCAGAGAATCATCCATATCTATCGTGACAATTCGCGTTGTCATTACTTCGTTGATCAGCATTCAGAGCAAAACCTGGCAATTAGCGAGTGCCCTTGTCTAAGCGACTAACGTACCTGTCGACGCATTCATTCAGCCAGTTACTGTGCTTAGGTGTTACTTGACCCTGTTGATGAGGAGCGTTCACCCAAAGTAGCGCAAGTGCCTGTTGATGTGACCAAACCCTTCATGACAGACACTTTGGGAAACAAGCCTCCAGCGAGCACTTCACAGGTCTGTTGATTGCATGGCACTACCATGACAGGGATACAGCACGAACGCCATCAGTCGTAACCAAGCGATTCTGGTATACCATATGCGCCATTCATTTAATAGACCGATGCGATCAGCGCTGATCAACGCGAGGCCATCATCATGCTCATTCGAGCCAGAGATTCTGTACTGCTGGTTATCGACATTCAGGAACGGCTGGTGCCTGCCATGCAAGCTCATGCCTGCATGCTACAAAACGCAAGCCTGTTACTCAAGGCAGCTCGGGCATGTAATGTACCCACAATTGTTACCGAGCAATACCCGCAGGGGCTGGGCCGAACGGTACCGGAAATTGCCAGTCTGACCAACGACTGCCCGGTTTTTGAAAAAATGTACTTCTCTTGCATGCAAGATTCGGCTTTTCGCAAAAGCTTTGTAAAGTTGGATCGCAAACAGGCGGTGCTGGTGGGCGTAGAAGCACATGTGTGTGTTCTACAGACTGCAGAGAGTCTGGTGGAGTCGGGTTACGACGTGTTTGTTGTCTCGGATGCAACAGCTTCAAGAACGGGTGAAAGCAAAGCTGCGTGTATCACCCGACTAAACGCGTCAGGGGCAAGTATAGTAACGAGCGAAATGGTAGTTTTCGAATGGCTTGGCAAAGCTGGCACACCGGCGTTCAAGGAATTGCTTCCGCTTATCAAAAACTAGACAACGACGACAAGCATGCGTGTGACAAGAGGAGCACCGTCAATCAACAGGCACTAGTGTGTTGGATGTAACCTATCGAATCATTATTTTAAACTTGATAACTGGCCTGATCCACGGCCGAAACGCCGAGTTCTTCCGAAAGGCACGAACCCGTGTCTTCCGGAAGAACCGGGTGGCTTCATTATTAATCCAGCCAAGACGCTGAATCCGTCTTATCTTCATTCAATCAACCAACAACCTGAACAAATATGAATATTCACGAGTATCAGGCGAAACAGCTTCTCAAAAGCTTTGGCGCCCCTGTGTCCGCAGGCGTTCCTGTCCTGTCGCACGCCGACATAGACGCAGCAATAGAGGCGCTGCCAGGTCCTGTCTATGTTGTGAAAAGCCAGATCCATGCGGGCGGTCGCGGCAAGGGACGGTTCAAGGAGCTGGGCGACGACGCAAAAGGCGGTGTACGCGTCAGTTTTTCTGCTGATGAGGCACGAGCCAATGCTCAGGAGATGCTCGGAAAAACGCTTGTCACTGCCCAGACCGGCCCGGCTGGCAAGCAGGTAAATCGACTCTACGTAGAAGATGGCGCGAGTATCGCTCGTGAGCTCTACCTGTCGATTCTGGTTGACCGAGAGTCAAGCAAGGTATCCTTTGTCGCTTCAACTGAAGGCGGCATGGACATCGAAGCGGTGGCGCATGACACACCAGAAAAAATTCACACCATAGCGATAGATCCTCTCAGTGGCATTAGCGACGCCGATTGCAATTCACTGAATTCTGCTTTTGAGCTCACAGGTGCGGCAGCAGAAGATGGTAAAAAGTTATTCCCGGTACTGTACAAGGCATTTGTTGATTCAGACATGAGCCTGCTCGAGGTAAACCCGCTTGTGGTACTCGAAGATGGACACTTGAAAGTGCTCGATGCCAAGGTGTCATTCGATGGCAATGCGGATTTCCGACATGCGGATCTGGCCGAACTGCGCGATGAGAGTGAAGAGGATGCCAAGGAAATTGAAGCATCCAAGTACGACCTTGCCTATATCGCGCTTGATGGCGAAATTGGTTGTATGGTCAATGGTGCTGGACTGGCCATGGCGACCATGGATATCATCAAACTCTATGGCGCTACCCCTGCAAATTTTCTGGACGTAGGGGGCGGTGCAACCACTGAAAAAGTAACCGCTGCATTCAAGATCATTACATCAGATCCGAACGTTAAAGGCATTCTGGTCAATATCTTCGGTGGCATCATGCGCTGTGATGTCATTGCCGAGGGTGTGGTACAGGCCGTCAAGGATGTTGGCTTGAAAGTGCCTTTGGTTGTGAGACTGGAAGGCACCAAGGTCGAAGAAGGCAAGTCCATCATCAACAACAGCGGTCTGGATGTCATTGCAGCTGACGACCTTGACGATGCCGCACAAAAAATCGTGAAAGCGGTAAAAGGATAAACGACATGTCAATACTCATCAATAAAGATACGCGTGTCCTGGTTCAGGGATTAACGGGCAAGACGGGCACTTTCCATACCGAACAGGCGCTCGCTTATCACGGGACGCAAATGGTTGGCGGCATTCACCCGAAGAAGGGCGGCACGACATGGGCCAGCTCAGCTGAGTCCGGCACCTCTACGGAGTTACCTATTTTTGCTACCGTAAAGGAAGGTAAGGAAACTACCAATGCCGATGCATCCGTTGTGTACGTACCACCTGCAGGTGCGGCAGCTGCAATCATCGAAGCCATCGATGCGCAAATACCATTGATCATTTGCATCACTGAGGGTGTGCCGGTACTCGACATGGTTGAGGTCAAGGCACGCCTGGCCGACTCCAATTCGCGTTTAGTCGGCCCCAACTGTCCCGGTATCCTCACACCTAATCAGTGCAAGATCGGCATCATGCCCGGCAGCATCTTCAAACAAGGTTCGGTCGGCGTAGTATCCCGATCCGGAACACTAACGTACGAAGCAGTTTTCCAGACAACATCGGCAGGCCTTGGACAAACCACGGCAGTAGGAATCGGTGGTGACCCTGTCAAGGGCACTGAGTTCATTGATGTCCTTGACCTGTTTCTGGACGACGAAGATACCAAGTCCATGATTATGATTGGCGAAATTGGCGGATCCGCCGAAGAAGAGGCGGCGGAGTGGTTAATCGAACAGGCCAGCAAAGGCCGTAAAAAACCAATGGCAGGATTCATCGCCGGGCGTACTGCACCGCCGGGACGCACCATGGGCCACGCAGGTGCAGTAATTTCTGGCGGCAAAGGTGGTGCAGAAGACAAGATTGCCGCCATGGAGAGTGCGGGGATTGTGGTATCACCCTCACCTGCAAAACTCGGCGAAACGTTACTGAAAGCTATTGGTTAATAGCTGAGTCAAATCACCACAACAACAGCCTGCCAAAACTTTTTTTGCGGTGAGCATGCCCGCATTGATCATAAAGTCTGGATCAATGCGGGCCCGACACGTAGCCAGACAAAATTAACATCAAGTCATTACTGCACTTGCAACGGTTCCAGAGGCAGTGGATGCATTATCGATAATGTAAAAAGACCCATCAGCCGCGCTAGCGGCATCACCGGCGGTGCCTGCCGCAAACAACCTGTCATTCACCGGGTCATAGTCAATGTCTCAGATCGCAGCAGTTCCAGTGTTTGTAACGCTGAACAAAGGCACGGTATAAATCTTCGATGCATGATGACCAATATCATCACGCATAGGAACTAAAGGCTGGTTTGATCAGCGGGCTCAACAATAAAGGTTCTTGCAACCACAGGCCCATGCTCAGGTCCGGGGACACCTCCGAGCGGTTCAAGGCTGACCGCAAACTCTGCCGCATCGTTTAGCCCGATAGGTAGCGCCACTGTTATGGTCTCACCCGGATTGTTTGGAACTAATCCAACGGACTGAACGCCGGCACCTTCTGGCAACACCATCCACAACTGGTGACTTTGCTCTGCTGATAACTGGGGCTGACCAACGACCGTTATGGAAACAGTGCCTGTGGCGCTCACATCTGATGCGCCATTGTTTTCTGGCGCATAAGACACCGCCCACAGTGGCTGTAAATTCTCGCCTTGCAACACGGCAACCGTGCTTCCGATGCTTTTGACAGACGAGCGTGTTGCAAGATAAGAAGGACCAAGGACAATCAGGCCGACCAGTGATAGCACAGCAACCAACGTTGTCAATTGCCAATACCGCGCGCGTTCTTTCCATTGATTCAGCGTTGCCATGGAAACCAGGGCCTCTCCAACCTTCTGCTCGATAGCTCTGCCACCAGCGATGGGAGACAGCGATTCAGATTCGTGAAGCTGCGCCGAACTATCAGCAATTGAAGAACTATTAGCGACTGGTCTACCAGGAATGGTCGTTGTTGCCTGCGTCGGGTTTACGTCGGACGAGGGCTCATCGTGGATTTGGGCAAGAACCTGTGCCAGGACGTGCTCGGGCGGATCGACAGGCGTGGTGGACTCGTGCAGCGGGTTCAACCGCTCCTGCCATTGATGCACACGCCGCTGCCAGTCACTATCGACCCTGTAAAGCGCATCGAATACCTTGCGCTCGTCCTCGCTTAACGTGCCCAGGACATACTCGGCAGCTTGCAAATCCCAGCTATTTTCTTCAGCGCTCATTGTCGAGACACTCACGTAAGCTCAACAAACCGCGTCGTACCCAGCTCTTCACCGTCCCAAGTGGTCGCTCCAGCGATTGACTCATCTCTTCCTGTGTATAACCATCACAATAGAGCCCCACGATACAGGCGCGCGTATCAGAATTCAGCCCCTCAAGACAATGTAGTAAGCCTTCGTACTCTTCTGCAAGATCCGAATATTCAGGTACGCAGTTGCGCCAGTCGTCCGGATTTAACTCTGGGATCCTGACGTTGACATCGGCACGTGTACCTGCGCGACGAAGCATGTCCAGAGCCTGATTTCTAGCCAGGCTGTTTAACCACGTCATTGGAGAGCCGTGACCGGCCTTGTAGGTCTTCGCACTTTTCCACACCTTGAGAAACGTTTCTTGCAGGGCATCTTCCGCAAGCTCCTGATTCTTCAGGATACGCAGCTGCAAGCCAAAAAGACGCGACGAAACTGCCTCGAACAGTAACGTCAACGCTTTCTCTTCGCCATCTGCGATATCTTTCAAATACTGATCAAGTTTTTCTTGCAAAGGTTGTAGCTCGCTATCCTGAGTTCCGCAGCGCAGAGATGGCAGACATTTCACGTCTGATAGTGTAGCGCAGCTACCCCAAGGAGCTGCAAGGTCTGAAACATCGTCATCACCCCAGCAACGTTTCGGGAAATTTTGCTTGATTGATCCATCACGCAAACAATATATTGACACAGTTCGCAGTTTTAACGGTTCAACGATATACTGCTGTGCAGCGACGATTTCACGGTGCTGACATAAATTGTCAGTAGTATGCAGCGCTTGAGAGCATCGCGGGTAACTTCCCTCTGATCATTCGGTCGATGGCAATGCCCATGGCACGACGTTATTAAGAAATTTACCAACACACGCCGAAGAGTTTTCGCGAGCTCTCTGCGGGTCCTGACGGCTACGCCCTTGCGCAAACCATGGCCCAAGGTCGACAGCCTTCACTTTTCCACCAACCAAGGGGTACTAACGTGGCTAGAAAAGAAATCATCAATAACCCGGAAATAGGAAACAAGGCTGAGGCTTTCGAGGCTTTTGACGACATTCCCACCAATCCGAATCTTGGCAACACCATCGGCGACATCATTCATCGTCGCTACGGTCGACGAGACTTCCTGAAGGGGTCACTGGGTGTTTCTGCGGCGGCAGCCTTGTTCGGACCTGTTGCGCTGAGCACAGCCCGACCTGTTCACGCAGCGGCGACCGATGCAGCGGCAGCCAAGCTTGCCGCAGCCACATCTGATCGATACAAATTCACCGAACTGGTCAGCGGTAACGACGAGACCCATCATATCGCTGAGGGCTACGATGCCAATATTCTGCTTCGCTGGGGGGATCCGATTACTGCCGACGCTCCAGACTTTGATGTGCAAAACCAGACCGCTGAAGCACAGTTACAACAGTTCGGTTACAACAACGATTATGTCGGGTACACCGAACTGGAACCCGGTCGAGGCTTGTTGTGTATCAATCACGAATACACCAACGAAGAAGTCATGTTTCCCAAACTGGGCCGTCAGGACGTTGTCGACTTCGAGGGCATGACACCTGAACTTGTGGCAATAGAAATGGCAGCACACGGCGGCTCGATTGTGGAAATCGCCCGTCAGGAAAATGGCCAGTGGGAGCTGGTCAAGGACAGCCCCTACAATCGTCGCGTGACCGCAGACGACACCACCATGACAATCGATGGTCCTGCTGCAGGTCACGCTCGCATGAAAACAGCCGAGCATCCCGAGGGGACAACCGTTGTCGGTACGTTTAATAACTGTGCAGGTGGTATGACGCCGTGGGGCACCTATCTCATGGCCGAAGAAAATTTCCACGGTTATTTCTGGACTGAAAACAAGGACGCGGAAGGCAACCGGGCATTGGTTGAGGATCATCCTGCCTACGCTTCCCATAAACGTTATGGCGTACCGGGCGCCTGGTACGCCTGGGGCAAGTACCATGATCGATTCAACCTCGACAAGGAACCCAATGAAGCCAACCGACACGGCTGGATTGTCGAAGTCGACCCAAGAGACCCTGAAGCAATGCCGGTGAAACACACTGCCATGGGCCGCTTCAGGCATGAGGGTGCAGAGTCCACCGTTGCGCCAGATGGCCGCGTGGTCGTATATTCCGGCGATGACAACCGGTTCGATTACCTTTACAAGTTTGTGTCGGCAGGCAAAGTCAGTGAAGACCTGGAAGCCAACAAAAAGCTGTTATCCGAAGGTACTCTGTATGTTGCAAAGTTCAATGACGATGCCACGATAGACTGGCTGCCTCTGATCCACGGTGAAGGCCCACTGACAGCAGAAAACGGGTTTGAAAGTCAGGCCGACGTGGTTATCGATGCGCGCATTGCAGGCGATCTCCTCGACGCCACGCCAATGGACAGACCTGAAGATGTACAGCCACGTGGTGACGGCACCACTTATGTGATGCTCACCAACAACACGAGACGAACTGCCGACCAGCTCAACGCAGCCAACCCTCGTCCCGAAAGCTCGTTCGGACATATCATCGAAATCAAGGAAGACGGTGGCGATGCCGTTTCCACCAAAGGTAAGTGGGACATTCTTGTGAAATGCGGCGACCCCTCAGTAACTGAAGTGGGTGCTCAGTGGAACCCCGAAACGTCAGAACATGGCTGGTTTGGATCTCCCGACAATTGTGCCATCGATGCTGACGGGCGATTGTGGGTGTCAACCGACCAGGGATCAGGCTGGCCCAAGACTGGCAAATCAGATGGGCTGTATTCATTGGAAACCGAAGGTGATCTACGCGGTCACGCAAAGTTGTTTTTTCGGTGTCCGGTTGGCGGCGAATTATGTGGACCTTTCTTTACGCAAGATTCTGAAACCCTGTTCCTCGCGGTACAACACCCGGGCACCGACGGCACCACAGGTTATAGCGGCTTCGAACGCAATTCCACGTTTGAAGATCCAGCAACCCGTTGGCCGGATTTCGATGAGAAAATGCCGCCGAGACCCTCGCTGGTTGTCGTAACACGTACCGGTGGTGGTAAGATCGCGACCTGAGGCTGGAGTCGTTAGCTAGGAGCCTGCGCGGCCGGAGGCGGCGCAGACTCCTAGTCCGGTGTGCTCAAGACTCAGTTTGAGCGCATCGGATGTCTGTTCGTTGCCGCGCAAGATGGCGGCACACAGCAATAGGGTTAATTATTGCCCGAGTGAATGGCTGGCTGGAATGTTTACCGCAGTTGGTCCACATCCCAGGCTTGATTAGCGTTCATCGAGTTAGCAACCCGCCTTGACAGGGCCCCTGTCCATTCGTGTATCGCGATAGCTGAAACACGCAAGTGAAATGACCGTGTATACCAGAGTGATTACCTGATTCTGAACATCCTGCCACTCCGCTTTCGGGACACAAACGGCACCGCTTTGAACGTGTTTGCCGCTATACCGCAATGACAGGTATTTTGTGGGGACTGCTTGGCGCTGTATTGATTGGTGCGTCAGACTGCATCGCCCGTGTCACGACGCAAAAGGTTGTCGTTGGAATCTTGTTTCTCAGCATCATGGGGCTTTCCCTCCTGACGCTCTCAGCAGGGTTGGCTTTTGCTGCTAACTGGCCAGACTGGCATCCTGTTGGTTGGGGAGCATCTGCAATTTCAGGACTACTTAATCTTGTTGCGCTGAACTTTCTCTATCGCGCCCTCGCCCGCGGTCCAGTCGCCGTTGCTTCACCTGCTGCATCAACGTTCACGGTTCTACTGGTAGCGTTGAACATACTTGCAGGCGAACCCTGGTCCACACTACAGATTATTGCCATGCTGATTGTTTTCACTGGCGTTGCCATGCTGGCCAGACCAACCAACATTGATGCAGACACAAAACACTACGATGCAGCATGGCTCAGACACACTGCCTTTTTTGGACTTGCTGCTGCCACGGCTGTAGCTGTCCGGATGTTCTTTGCACAGGAAGCCAGTGCTGCCCTGGGTGCACTGCATGCTCTTTACCTCAATCGCCTGTTTGCCTTACTTGGTGCAATAGCTGTGGTCGCCTATCAATTAAAACGTAATGGACCATTGAACTGGCCCAAAGGTGGAATCCGAAACCTTGTCATGGTACAGGCGGTGCTCGAAACCTCTGCACTCGGTGCATTTCTTGTTGGATCAGCCAACGGCGGGCGAGTGGCAGCCACAATAGGTTTTTCAGCATTTGCAGCCGCTACTGCCTTGTTCGCATGGTGGTGGTTAGGCGAGCGTATCGGTTGGCAGCGTGGCGTCTGGATAGTGGTCACGGGCCTGGGCGTACTTTTGGCAGCCACAACCGGCCCTTAACTATCGGGTTTGTGCTCCGCAGGCAGGATACTCTGCCGGCGTGTTTTACCTGCTGGGCGATGGCAAACCAAGGCATTATTGATCGTTGTTCTGGAATCACGTTATTCGGTAGGATTTGCATGACAGAAAAAAACGCTCTTCTAACTTTTTAGCGGTGGGTCATGATCTCCTGTGGTTCACCGTCACTGGTCGGCAGTCTAATTTTTACTCTTGTAACAGGTTACGCGCTCGCGCTGATCAGCGTGCATGGATGCCAACAAAACTCTTACCAATAAAACTGTTTAGGCATCGTGCCAAAACCTGGCATTCATATAACTACAAGCTAAGCAGCAAGCATCCATTGCAAAGTCCGATCTATGCAGCAGGGAACAGTAAGCAACTTGTCTTCCAAAGTCTTACGGGTGAGTTAGCCAATGAAGAATCAGCTTCAGTATCGAGTTTTGACGTTACTTGCAATCATGGTGATTGTAATAATGACGTTGAGTACTCTCTACGGGGCGGTCTCCATGAGAACACAATTAAAAGACGAATTGGCAGTTCTTGCAAAAAACACTGGCGAACGAACTGCCGAAAGCCTTTCAAACGCAATGTGGAATATGGATTCTGAAGCAGCCGAGAAATTGATTCTGGCAGAACTCAGAGAATCCCGAATTCATGCGCTTCTGCTATTTGATACCAACGGCGACTACATAGTTGGAAAACAACGAAATGAGGACAATATCATTGTCGACAAAACGTCCGATGATCTGATTTACAAAGACGACTTTCTATCAATCTCAGTTGATGTTATGTATGGAGATGAACTGATCGGCGAGCTGACGATTCAAGTTACTACAAAGTTCATGCTGGAAAAACTACGTAGTTATTATATATACGAGTTGAGAAAAGCTCTCTTGCTTACCACAACTCTGATGATACTGATGTACCTTACATTGCACAAATTACTGATTTCACCATTATCGTCACTGACAACTTCTGCAAACGCACTAAGCCAGGGAAATCTGGAAACAACAATCATTTCCAATGGAATTGGCGAAGTTGGTGAATTTGCAGACGCCCTCGAAGTGTTCAAAACTAACGCCATCGAAAAAAAGGAACTTGAGGAACAACAGTAAATAGCTCGTTTGATTAGTAAGGAAAAGGATGAAGAAACACAACGATTGGCAATAGAAAAATCCGAGATAGATAAACTATTGCAACAGGAAAAACTCGCCACGTCGCAAAAATAAATTGAACGAGCACAATTGATGGAGGCGAAAGCCTGTCAGCTATTAAAAATCGTTGATTCAGTTGCAGAAGGTGATCTTTCTCAGCATGTCGCTATAGAAGGCGATGATGCCATCGGAAGGATTGCACAAAGAATCGAACAGCTTGTTCAGCGCCTACGAGGCAGCATGCACGACATCAGCAACAGTGCGAGTATTCTGAGCGGCGCATCCAACATGGTTACAAATACGAGTAAAAACATATCATCTACAACTGAAAACACATCTGAGCAGGTGGCAAGCATCGCATCCGCTGCGAAAAAAATAAATAACGATGTAGGTGTCATTGCAACCGCTGTGTCTCAAATGAGCACCAGCGTTTCAGGGATCTCAAAAAACACAGAACAAGCATCTGAGGTCGCACATGAGGCCAATCAAATTACGACTGAAACCAGCATCATTGTTCAGAATCTAGCTGAGTCATCATCAGGCATAGGCAATGTAATAAAAACAATTACCTCTATAGCGGAACAAACCAACTTGCTTGCACTGAACGCAACCATCGAGGCTGCACGTGCGGGTGAAGCCGGCAAGGGGTTTGCAGTCGTTGCAAACGAGGTGAAAGATCTTGCCAAAGGGACCGCGAAGGCGACAGAGGACATAAGTAATCGTATAAATGCTATCCAGAGCGACAGCCTGTTGGTTACTAACTCAATCAGCAAAATAAGCAAAAT
>JBGCGC010000143.1:0-5029 GCA_045110475.1 Granulosicoccus sp. | reverse complement strand
CAGATTCCCGATACGCCAACACCTTATGGGCAAGCCCTCACCATGCTGATAGACGCGATGGCGGAAACACGCAGCGCTGCCTGACGCAAATTGGGTGAAACATAACCGATCAGAATGTTGGGTCGTAGCCGAAATAAAGTGAATTGGTGAGTCCCACCATCGTGCCTGCCTGAGTCGGCGCGTAGGGGATTTCCGGGCAGGGTGTCTGTGGTCCCTCGATCTCGGCGCGGTAGTAACGGCGCGTGTCTGGATGACCGGTGAAGCTGGCTGTTCCGGTTTTGGGGTCGGTCTATAAGGTGACGTGCTCTGCGCGGTTGGAGATGATTCGCACACGATAAGGTGCGGGCAGGGCCTGTGTCAGCTGCAGCGTTATGGTGACAGGTTGAGCCGGTAACGCATGGTTGGCTCCCATGCGCATGGGCTGGCCATCCACCTGTGCCGTAAGATCGGCGCGTGGTGCGTAGGGGTTCGCTGATACGCTGGCGCGCCCGTCTTCCAGAGCCGCAATAATGCTCGGTAAGTCGCGCCCGACGCTGTGCACCCATGTTGTTGGCGTGCCGACATCGTTGCCTAGCGCCTCGACGCTTTGCACACGGCTCATGTCCGGGGTGCGGCCTATGATGCGCGTCAGAGCCGCCGCGTCCGGGCAGCATCCGACCAGGTGTATAGCTTGTCTAGCTCACGAGTGTCGTAGCCTGCGTTTGTGAACCTAACGTTCGCAAGAGAGACGTTGTCATGCAATCCGAAGTAATGGAACGGAACAAGAAGCCCTTGTTCAATAGCGGTCCATAAGCGAAGCTCTGCTGCGATACGATTGCCAAACCAGTCTAAAATTGATTTTCCGTCTCCGCGCTCTGGCGTTGCCGTCAGGCCTAGCAGCTCTTCTGGCTCGAAGTGGTTAAGTAACTACTGGTAGGTGTTTGCTTCTGCGTGATGAAATTCATCCACAATGATAATTTGAAACTGATCTGTGGATAGTTCTGGTAGTTTGTTCTGATGTAGTGACTGTACAGATGCAAATACGTGCCGCCATGTTGTTGTTTCGCCATCAGGTCTGTATCCATCGACGAGGAGTTCACCAAAATTGCCAGAACCCAATACTGTTCGAAAGCTTTGCAATGCTTGAGTTAGTATTTGACTACGATGGACAACAAATAGGAGGCTTGGTAACTCTGACACACCCTGTGTGTTCTTTTGGTTTTGCTGTGACAGTCTCTTGAAGTCCAACGCTGCGATAATGGTCTTTCCCGTACCGGTCGCTGCCACAACCAGATTGCGATGGTAATCGTATATAGTGCTTTGTATGGCAAGCTGGTTAAGAATCAATTGCTGATGAGCCCACGCGCGCACCTCCAGATGTACATAACTCAATGGTTGCAATATTCGGGACTCGTCACCGGGTCCTGAGCTACGTGCTCGCATCAAAGCGTCAGCGAGCGTCGGAAGCTTACCTTGTTCATCAAGCTTCGGCAGGTGTTCAAAGTCTGAATCTTCCCAATAGCTATTGAACACTTGTGCAAAACGCTCGAATAGCTGAGGATTCTCACGCTCTACCAGCCGAACATTCCACTCTAGCCCATCAAGCATGGCGGGGCGCGATAGATTTGATGAGCCGACAAGGGCTGTGGTTAAGCTATGATCGCGATGAAATAGCCAGTCTTTGGATTGGTCTTGCAGGAGAATCAGCGAGGCTGATGCCCTCGACACAATCTGCTAGTGTTTTGACAAGTGATAGTGCTATTTCAATAGCGGCCTCTGAACGGGTATCTTTTGATAGTGCCACACGTAGCAAGGTATGCACATGTTGTATCAGTAGCTCTGTCAGCTCTGTATCATCAAGCTTTGGTTTTTCCGAATCAGATGGAGGTGTTGTCAGCACCTGCAAATCATCGCCTTCTGCATACCTCGCGGCCAGTAGATTTGCGAGATGTTCTGTGACTAGTTCAGATCTTAGTCCCTTTCGTATCTTCCAGTTGTTCTCCTCGGGATTGGGCTTTTTATGGTCCTTCATGGACTATTGCTAGTTAATGGATGTGAAGCCAGGCTAACAGAAATCTAATTGATTGACTCTTGTAAAATACGTCATGGTCAATCTACTGTACTAAGGATTAGTAATCCTTAGTACCAATCTATCATGAGAGAATTTTCATTGTCACCTATGCTGAGCGCAAACGAATTTTAAGTTACGCTCTCATCCATAGTATATTATCTACCCATTGTGCCTAACCCAGTTGCAATAGCAGACAAAAAACGGATAGTACTGACGCTATGCTCGTCTACAACGCCACTAAACAGCAATTCATAGATGATGTTAGAGCTAACGTTATCGCTGATTCCATCGAGAACGAGGTGGCGCGTAAGTTGAACCGCAACTCACCCCGCAATGAGGTAGCCTCGTGGGAGCACTCTCTTCGTTTCATGATGAGCGTTCTGCTCGACGAGCGAATACCTGCATCGGCAGGCGTTGCCATTGAGTACAACATTCCACTGACGAACCGTCGGGTGGATTTTATCCTGACGGGCAAAGATTTCCAGCGCAATGATGCTGCAGTCATTGTGGAGTTGAAACAGTGGCAGTCTGTTGAGGTAACGAAAAAGGATGCCATTGTGCGTACGTGGCTGGGTTCGGGTATGAATGAAACCAACCATCCCTCATATCAGGCGTGGTCCTATGCGGCGCTTATCGAAGACTATAACGAGACAGTTCGAACAGAGTCTATCAGTCTGATTCCCTGTGCCTATCTGCACAACATGAAGCAGGCGGGCGCGATTAATGACCGTTTTTACGAAGATCACACGCGTCGAGCACCGGTTTTCATTTCACCAGATGCCATGCGGCTGTCAGAATTTCTGAGTCAGCACATCAAGTATGGGGATAGTAGTGACATCATGTATCGTATCGAACATGGTGTCATCAAGCCCAGTAAGAACCTGGCAGATGCGCTTGCGTCCATGATGGACGGCAACTCGGAGTTCTTGATGATCGACGATCAAAAGCTTGTCTATGAAACAGCCATTGATCTAGCGCACCGTGCAGAAACCGGACGCAAGCAGTGTCTTATCGTTAAAGGTGGTCCGGGCACCGGTAAGTCTGTCGTGGCTATCAACCTGTTAGTACAATTGACGGGACGTGAGATGATGACTCAGTACGTGTCCCGTAACTCGGCTCCGCGTGAAGTCTTCAAGAGGAAGCTGAAAGGCACCCGCAAAAAGACGCATATCGATAATTTGTTCAAGGGCTCGGGAAGCTTTGTGAGTACGGAGACTGATACCTTTCACGCATTGATTGTCGATGAAGCACATCGTCTGAACGCAAAATCCGGCATGTACCAGAACCTGGGGGAGAGCCAGATCAAGGAGATCATCATGGCTTCGCGTTTCTCTATCTTCTTCATTGATGAAGCGCAGCGCGTGACGCTGAAGGACGTAGGTACGATTGAAGAGATCAAGCACAGAGCGGAGGAAAGTGGAGCCGAAGTTCATGAGCTTGGGCTGGTATCTCAGTTTCGCTGCAATGGTTCTGATGGCTATCTGGCTTGGCTTGATCACGCGCTCCAGATTCGTACTACTGCAAACACCGACCTTGAAGACATCGATTATGAATTTCAGGTTTTCGATGATCCCAGCGTACTGCGTCGGGCGATAGTAGAAAAAAACCGGAAAGCGAATAAGGCCCGAATGGTGGCGGGATACTGCTGGCCCTGGTTGAGTAAAAAGGACAAAGAGGCCATGGATATTGTCTTTCCCGAGTACGACTTCGCTGCCCAGTGGAATCTGGGTGGTGATGGCATGCTGTGGGCCATTGCTGATGACTCTGTCGAGCAGGTAGGTTGCATACACACCTGCCAAGGGCTGGAATTCGATTACGTAGGCATCATCATCGGTGATGACTTCCTGATTCGCGATGGCCGTGTGGTGACCGATGCTGCGATGAGAGCATCACAGGACAGTTCTGTGCGAGGCTATAAAACACTATTTAAGAAGCAACCTGATCAAGCCCGAGCGCAAGCAGATCAAATCATCAAGAACACCTACCGGACGCTCATGACACGCGGTCAGAAGGGTTGTTTTGTGTATGCAACAGATGCAGAAACACGAGAGTACTTTGCAGGTTTCGCAAGTGCCGGAGCAGGGTTGACAGATTATGTAGTTTCACAGGATGCACAACTTCTTGAGGGTCTGCTTCAGCCCGTTGTACCGCGAGAAAGCGCAGAGCCGTTTTTGCGCCATGTGCCTGTTTATGACCTGAATATTGCCGCTGGTGATTTCAGTGAGATGCAAATCGCCGAAGCGGAGTATTGGGTCGAGTTGCCGGATTTCATGCGTGTAAGCCCTGACCTGTTTGTGAGCAGAGTGGTGGGTGAGTCGATGAACCGGAAGATTCCCAACGGTGCCTGGTGTCTGTTCCGTGCGAACCCTGGAGGCACCCGTCAGGGCAAGATCGTTCTGGTACAGCACAGAACCATCGAAGACCCGGATCATGGCGGCAGCTTTACTATAAAGCTGTATAAGAGCGAGAAGGTGGAGGAGTATGGGGAGTTCGTGAATCAGCGTATCGTACTGCGACCACAGACAAACGCCTTCGGCTACAAGGATATTGTGCTTGAGGACGAACTGGAGGACCTAAAGGTTATTGGCGAGTTTCTTTCAGTGCTGTAAAGCCAGTGCACTGCGTTTTAATTTAAATTGCATTGCTTCTGGATCTATATAAGCAAAGCAGGCATGCTCTCATTTAGCAAATCGACAATGCCCAATTCGGTGAAATCCTATGTCTGGTTCTTTCAAGCAGCTCCAAGATGCTATGCAACAGTTCACCGAAGAGCGGGATTGGGATCAGTTTCATTCACCCAAAAACCTCGCCATGGCATTGACGGTTGAGGCGTCAGAATTACAGGAATGTTTCCAATGGTTAACAGAGGCTCAGTCGAACGAGCTAGACAATATGCAGTTGTCCGCGGTGCGGGATGAGATTGCCGATGTTCAGCTCTACCTTGTTCATCTTGCAGGTAAGTTGAATGTGGATATCGAC
>JBGCGC010000142.1:0-44541 GCA_045110475.1 Granulosicoccus sp. | reverse complement strand
TAGCCTGGACTATTCATGAAACGCCTGATTCTTCCACCAGACGCTTTTTCTGTAGCGAATTCTGAGAAGGAGCGGAATACAGACTGTATTGCCGACTGAGCAGGATTCGCTACAGGAAAAGGGGATGCGGAAGAATCTGGTGGCTTCATGAATAATCCAGGCTAGTCATCCAGCAAAGACATGGCGTCTTCAAAAAATGTCACCGCACCGAAGTTGCCGGACTTCAGTGCCAGCGCAATATCATGTCCGGCACTTTGGCAGTAGGTCCACGGCACACCGGGCGCTATCTCGGTACCAATAACCAGTTGTTGGACATCCAGTGCCTTGGTAACCGCACCCGAGCTTTCACCGCCAGCCACAACGAAACGCCGAATCCCCAGCTCCCTGGCAGTCACCGCGAGGCTGGCCAGCGCCGATTCAATCAGCAAGCTTGCCGCTTCAGTTCCCAGCTTTTCCTGAGCAGCGACAACATCTGCAGGTTCAGCCGTCGCGTAAACCAGCGGGTTGGCGTGTGCGGGCAAGTCTCGTAGCCAATGCAAGGCGTGCTCTACGCCCTGCGCTGCCAGCCGCAGCGGCTCCAGCTGATAGCACGGTGCCTTGTCTTTGTAGAACGCCACTTGCTGACGCGTCATCTGCGAACAACTGCCAGACAGGATTAACGTTCCTGTTGGTGTTGAAGGTATTGGCACGTCACGCGACTCTGCCGACAAGGTACCGTCCGCAAGATACAATGCCGGTAATGGCATGGCGACGGCACTGCCTCCCGTGATCAGTGGAAAGTCTCGACAGGCATCCGCAATAACCGTCAGGTCGTCATTGGCAACCGCATCGACGATCACATGCGCAATGCCTTTATCCTCAAGCTCGGCCAAAGCACCACGTACGGCGTCGCTACCTTGCGCAACGGTCAGTCGGTCAACAAGACCCACCGGCTGTTTTACCTGAGGTTGCAGCAAGCGCAGCAGATTGCTGTCACGCATCGGCGTTAATGGATGATCTTTCATCGGGCTTTCGGCCAGCGGTTGCCGGGCGACAAACAGATTACCCATAAAAATGGAGCGACCGTTTTCAGGAAAGGCGGGACAGTAGATGGTTTGTTGACAATCAAGCGCTTGCATCAGCGCTTCGGCCACAGGACCGATATTGCCCTCGGCGGTGCTGTCAAAGGTTGAGCAGTACTTCCAGAAGAAGCGTGTGGCACCCGCCTGCGTCAACCACTCAAGCGCCGCCAGACATTCATCAACAGCATCGGTGACAGGGGCAGTACGACACTTCAAGGCAATGACTTCAAAGGCGGCAGTATCGGATGGTGGCTCAGCGGGAACACCGATACGCAGGGACACTTTGACACCACTGCGTGCAAGAAGTCCGGCAAGATCGGTAGCGCCGGTGAAATCATCAGCAATACAGCCGAGTACGGTGGGTGATGTTGGCCTGGAACTATGCATAGTGAGATAAAGGGAAGCTCAGTTAACTGAAACCAGTTTGCCGGGATTCATGATGTTATCGGGATCTATAGCTTTTTTCAGGACACCCATCAGCGCATAAGCATCACCGTGTTCATCAAGCATGTATTTTTTCTTGCCAGTACCTACGCCGTGCTCACCTGTCACCGTGCCACCGCATTCAAGCGCCACCTGATTGATCTCACCAGCCAGTCGCTGTGCGTTTTGCATCTCGTCAGAGTCTTCAGGATTAATCAACATCAGTAGATGAAAATTACCATCACCCACATGACCGACCAGTGGCGCAAGTAATCCCGAGGCATCGGCCAGTTCGCGGCTTTTGCCAATCGCTTCAGCCAATCTCGATATGGGCACGCACACATCCGTGATAAAACCTTCTGCTCCCGGGCGTAATGCCTTGCCCGCATAATAGGCGTTATGCCTTGCCTGCCAGAGACGATTGCGTTCCTCGGGCTTGCTCGCCCATTGAAAATCAGTGACACCGAACTCCGCCGCTGCTTCCTGAAACACATCAATCTGTTCCTGTACGCCGTTTTCAGTGCCATGAAACTCAAGAAACAGATGCGGTTTTTCCGAGTGTTGCAAATCCGGATTGTAGAGGTTCATGCCTTTCATCTGCAACTCGTCAAGCAGCTCGATTCGCGCCATAGGGATACCCAGTTGCATCGCCATCATTACCGCATCCACCGCTTGCGAAACGCTATCGAATGAACAGCTTGCGGATGAAATGCTCTCAGGTTGTGCGAACAGTTTAACTGTCAGTTCAGTGATGATACCCAGAGTCCCTTCGGAGCCGACGAACAAGCGCGTCAGGTCATAACCTGCTGATGATTTGCGTGCCCGTGTACCTGTGCGAATAATCTGGCCATTCGGCAAAACGACCTCCAATGCCATGACGTTATCGCGCATGCTACCGTAACGAACGGTATTGGTTCCCGAGGCTCGGGTAGCCGCCATTCCGCCCAGTGTTGCGTTTGCGCCAGGATCAACAGTAAACATCAAGCCGGTGGTACGCAGCTCCTCGTTGAGCTGCACTCGTGTGACGCCCGGTTGCACCACAGCATCCCAGTCAGCATCGTGAACTTCCAGAATACGATTCATGCGACTGGTATCGACGCTGATCCCCCCATTGGTTGGTATGACATGTCCCTCCAGAGAGGTACCGATGCCGAAAGCGACAACCGGACATTGATGTGCGGCACAGACTGTCATGATCTGTGACACCTCGGCGGTGCTTTGTGGAAAGGCCACCGCATCCGGCAAGGCCTGCGCGCTATGTGCTTCATCTCGACCATGAATCTCCAGCACGGAACGACCCGTTGACAGTCGATCACCAAGCAGTGCTTTAAGCTTGTCGATAGTCAGCGCTATATTGTCTGGCATGTCAGACCTCAAGTAAAAATAATGAAACCGTACGTAGCATCAAATGTTGTCAACAGTGCGGAATTTTTGCATCACTTTGACAGCGATACACGGCAAGACAACCAACGCTACCATAACTGTGCCGGCAAGCCTGAATGCGGAGGCCAGATCGTACGTATTGACTACTGGCTGACTCAGGATTGGCGATAGAAACTGACCGATAAATACAGCCGTCGTTAAACCACCCGATGAGCGGCCGCGCATGGTCGATGGCACTTTGGACATCATCCAGATGGTGAGGTTGGGAAAATTAAATCCCAGACCGACACCAATCAATGGCATACACAGGTAGATAAGCGTCAGCGAGTCAGCCGTTGACAACAGCAGAAACCCGGCGCTCATACAGCCATAGCTGATCATCAGAATCTGCGTGTTATCAAACCGGGCACGCAAGCGATGGTAGTTGGCGGACGCAACCGTTGCAAACAGCTGACTGAGAGCAATAGCAAAGCCTGCATATTTCAGACTGTCGGCACCCAGTTCCAAAGCGAGGAAAGGCAACTGCGTGGGAATGAAATAGAACATCAGCATAGACAGGCAAGCCAGCGGATACAGCAGCGCGGCATGTGCGAAAGGAAATCGACCCGTCGTGGCACCAGACTCTTCACCCCCTGAGGGCGGCTTTTTAACAAAAAAATAGACCAGCGGTAGTAGCACGCAAGGCAACAGGTAAACACCGAAAGGTGCTCGCCACGACAGGTCCGCCAGAATGGCACCCGATGAAATGAACACGATTCCACCCATGGACATCGCCGAGGACTGAATACCCATGGCCCTTTCTCGCTCAGCACCCTGAAAGTGGTCGGTCAGCAGTGCCATTGAACACACCATGATCATGCCGACCGCCAAACCGAGAACAAACCGGCTGACAAGCAGGAGGATCAGATCATCAAGCCATAGACCCGCACTGCCTGACACGATGTACAAGCCGATGCCCGCTTGCAGCAGGACACGTCGCCCGAGTTTGTCAGCCATCAAGCCGGCAAACGACGCGCTGCAGGCAATGGCGAGTCCAGGGGCCGTTAGTATGAATCGCGACAGATAGTCGGCATCGGGGTAGTCAGCAAAATGCGCCACCAGTCCCGGCAATCCCGGTGCAATAGTTGCGCCTGCCATGACCGTCAGACTGGCGCACGCCAGCAGCACGGGTAAGAGGTAGGGTGAGCGTTGCATCAACGCGCATCACGTCGGGCAAGACGTCTTTCCACCCAGCGAACACCTGCAGACACCAGCAATATCAGCAGCAGATACTCCACGATGAGCACTGTGTATATTTCCAATGGCCGGTACTCAGAGGTCACCAACTCGTTGGCGCGACGCGTCAACTCCTCCATACCGATGACCGACACCAGCGATGACATCTTCAACATGTAGACCAACTGGTTACCTAGTGGCGGCAGCACGCGTCGTACTGCTTGAGGCAGAACGACATATCGCATGCGATCTATGTACCCCAGACCGAGGCTGTCAGAGGCTTCGATCTGACCGCGATCAATAGACTGAATTCCGGCACGGAATATTTCTGCCTCGAACGCACTGTCTGATAAAGCCAGCGCCACCACGCCTGCCCAGAAAACCGATACGGCTATTCCCATGACAATTGGCAGGCCGTAGTACACCCAAAGGATCAACACCAGAATTGGCACTGCTCGCACCACTTCCACATAAACGCGGTTGACTGCTCGCCATGCCCGGTTGCCAGACAAGCCGGGCAAAGCCACCAGAAGCCCCAATACCACAGAGATCATGATGGCTGTAAGCGACAACAGAAGCGTGTATTTCAGACCACCGAGCATGAACATCAGATTTGCACGACCAGCATCTGTGACTGGCGAGACAACATACCATTGCAGGTTGCTGGCACAACCCGTGAGCAAGGCGCTCGACACCAGCAGCGTCAACCCTGCCCTGGCGCTCACTTTTTTAACACAATGAGCCACCGTCTAATGCTGCAGTATCTGCTGAAGAAACAAACGACCACGTTCAGAATCAGGCTGCTTGAAAAACGCATCCGGCGTACTCGACTCAATGATCCTTCCGCCATCCATGAACACGATGGTGTCTGCGACTTTTCTGGCAAACCCCATTTCATGAGTGACGACCATCATCGTCATTCCGGTCTCGGCCAGCTCAACCATCACATCCAGAACCTCGGCGATCATCTCTGGATCAAGTGCCGAGGTAGGTTCATCGAACAACATTACCTTCGGTTCCATACACAGGCTTCTGGCAATGGCTACCCGTTGTTGTTGCCCGCCAGATAGTTGGCCCGGAAATTTGTCAGCCTGCTCGGGGATGCGGACACGATGCAGATAGTGCATGGCCAGCTCTCGAGCCGCCTGTTTGCTCAACTTGCGAGCGCGCATCGGCCCCAGCGTAAGATTGTCGAGTACGTTAAGGTGCGGAAACAGGTTGAACTGCTGAAAGACCATGCCAACATCGGTTCTGACCTCACGCAGTTGTCGCTTGTTACGACCTAGCTCAACGCCATTGACCAAAACCTTGCCCGAATCATGTTTTTCCAACTGATTGACGCAGCGAATGAGCGTGGATTTACCGGAGCCTGATGGTCCGCAAATGACCATTCTTTCACCGGCACTTACCCTGAGGCACACATCGGTCAAAGCCTGGAATGTGCCGAAGAATCTGGATACATTCTCAAGCTCGATAACGGCAGGCATATCCGAGCCAGTGACTGAGGCTGTTTTCATGGTTAACAGCTTAGCCTAAGCAACGAGCAACGGGGACCGGCGTAGTAAAACGAACCCGATGCAGCGCTTGAAGGTATACTTGCCCAACTCGACATTTCTGGGTCAAATTCATGCTGAAATCTCTGCAACGCCTGTTCGCCATAAGTTCCTTTTTGTCTCTGGTTACGCTGCTTGGCATGGCCACTCCGGCTGCAGCCAGCGATTCCGTACTCAACGAGATTCTGTCCAGCGGAACACTCAAGGTGGGAACCACCGGAGATTGGGATCCCATGACCATGAAGGATGTCGCCACCAACAGCTACAAGGGCTATGACATCGACGTCGTCACCGAGCTTGCCAAGGATCTTGAGGTAGACGTCGAGTTCGTGCCTACCGACTGGAAAACACTGGTCAGCGGTGTAACGGCCGGCAAATATCACATGACCGGTAGCGCCTCCATCAGCCCCGGGCGTGCCAAGGCCGCCGGCTACACCGATAGCTACTTTGCACTCAATACCGTGCCCCTGACGCTGAAAAAAAACAGCGACCGATTTACCGACTGGGATGATCTGGACAAAGAAGATGTCACCGTTGCAGCAACACTGGGAACCACGCAGGAACAACAGGTCAAGGAATTCTTCCCGAATGCACAAAAGAAGATCATTGAAGCTCCGGCTCGCGATTTTCAGGAAGTACTTTCAGGTCGAGCTGATGCGCATATTACGTCCAATGTTGAAGCCTTCAAACTGGTCGCAAAATACCCGGAAATGATGGTCATTCCAGTCAAGGAGGGGCGTGCACGCACACCCATAGCCATGCTGGTGCCGCAGGATGACCAGGTATGGATCAATTACCTGAACACATGGATTCGCCTGAAAACCGAACGTGGCTTTTTCGACGAACTGGCCGTTAAGTGGCAATTGGCCAACTGACTTTACTCACTTCATAAGCAAATCGCCCATCGGCGCTGCACGACAGGATTACACAACATGTTTGAAGGACTTCCCGAACCCAAGGCGGACGCCATACTGGCCCTAATGGCAGCATTCAGAGCCGACGAACGTGAAAACAAACTGGATCTGGGTGTTGGTATCTACAAGGATGCAGCTGGCAAAACGCCAGTAATGCGCGCGATCAAGACAGCTGAAGGACAGTTGCTGGATACCCAGGAGACCAAAGCCTACGTAAGCCCACTTGGAAGTGCGGCCTTCTGTTCAGCCATGATTGCGCAGGTCTTTGGCGAGAACGCAGACACTGGAAGAATCCGCGCAGCACAATCCGTTGGTGGAAGTGGAGCGCTCAGAGTGCTCGCTGACCTCATGAAAAAAGGTCGACCCGAGGCCGACCTGTGGGTGTCTGACCCAACCTGGCCCAACCATATCCCTCTACTGACTGCCGCCGGGTACACGCTCCATACCTACCCCTACTATGATTCGGCAACAGGCGGTGTCGACTTCGACGCCATGATAAGCACACTGGGAAAAGCCCGTGCTGGAGACATCGTTGTATTGCACGGCTGTTGCCATAATCCAACGGGGGCTGATTTAACGCTGGACCAATGGGGCAAGGTCATTGAGCTTCTGAAAACTAACGATCTGTTTCCATTTGTCGACCTTGCCTATCAGGGTTTTGGTGACGGTCTGGACGAAGATGCAGCTGCCGTGCGCCTGATGGCTGAGAAATTACCGGAAATGGTGATCGCCGCCAGCTGCTCGAAAAATCTCGGCCTTTACCGCGAACGGGTAGGCGCTGCCATACTGGTTGCTGCTGACGAAAAACAGGCTGCCCGTGCTCACGGGCAACTTGGCAGTGTGATCCGCGCCAACTATTCCATGCCACCAGACCACGGCGCTAACTCCACAGAGATCGTCTTATCCGACAGCACACTAAATGCCGATTGGCGAGAAGAACTCGAAGCCATGCGTTTGCGGATGGTTGGTCTGCGGCAGGCCTTTAGTGAGGCCATGAGAAAGCGCTCGAACTCTGATCGGTTTGACTACATCGCTCGCCAGAAGGGCATGTTCAGCCGACTGCCTCTAGACACCGCACAGCTGGATAAGCTGCGGAACGAACATGGTATTTATATCGTCGGCGATGGCAGGATCAATGTCGCCGGTTTACCCGAAGACGCGCTGGACGATCTGGCTGATGCGGTTTGCAGTGTTATCGCAGAGAGCGAGTAAAATCTTCAGGGTCGCTCAAAAATCAGGTTGACCGGGCAACCACCAGCACAGTCATCGTCCGTACTGACTCCATCGCTGCCACTATCCAGAGAAGCGGCGATTACCCCAACCGCCAGCACACCAACCGCAACGTACACCCACTTGAGATTCTTCGAAGCGGTGGCCGTTGGTGCTGCAGGCTTTGTGATCTGAGGCACAGATTGAGTGGCGGAAGGCGTAAACGTGCGTAATAACGGCTGGAATGCAAAACCCTTGAGGACGATATTGCCGGACGTGTCTTCTGCCTGTAGATAGTATTCGATAGCTGATGTGTCCAGCGGCACGTTGGCTGTATCGACCTTTACAGAATAAAACGCTGAAGAGGCAATCTCACGCATAGGTAGCTCGGCAAATTGTTTCTCACCGCTAAAACGGTAGAAGAGACTGACCGCTTCAATTTCCACATTGTCAACAACGGTTGCCCCGAAGACTTCCACTCCCCCAATAAGGCCGGTGTCCAATGCAATATGCTCGATTATCGGCGACTCGAAGTCTGATGAACGCGTTTGTTGCGCCATAAGCACTGAAGGCATCGCCGCCGCTATGAGCGTCGCACTGACAATGCACGCCACAAGTAAGCCTGTGAATCTGTCTACCAGTGAATTGGGGACCACGTTGTCTCCTTGACAGAGTATATCGGTATGTTCCTGAATTCATCAGGGGGGATAGCGATGTCTCCATTGCCCCGAATCAACCGCATGACCGATAGCTTAGCGCGTATAGTCTGATCCTGCCTGCTGGCGCTGATCTCGCTCACGTCCACCTGTACTTTATCAAAAGTGCGAAACACATAATCAAAGTAGGCAGTTTTTCTGTCAGATGGCATCGTGATATCTCTCAGAGCTACAGCATCGCGTTGCTCAATGGCCTCCGACAAGGCATTGAAACGCGACAGCACGTCAGACATGTCCGCTGAACTGATGACGGGTCTGGTGGTACTACGCTCCAGCGCCAGAGCCGCAGCGCTTTGTCTGGCTTGTTGACGGCCGATGTCCGCTTGCCTGTTGGCCTCGCGAGTCGCTTCAGCCTGTCGTTTGCGCTCAGCCGCAATTTCCGCTTCGCGCTCTCGCAGAAGCTCCGCCTGACGCCTCGCCTCCACTCGTTGTACCTCCCGATCCGCTTCTAATCGTGCGGCACGCGCAGCGGCCTGTCGATCAGCTTCAGCAGCCTGCTCCTGCTCCTTTATCGCTTGCAACATCAAGGCAACGGACTGCTCATCCTCAACTGGCGGGGTTTGAGACACGAATTCAGTGGGTGCCGCCATTGTCGCCTGGGACAGTGGATCTTCAATCGTCTGCAACGTGGCCAGCGGTGGAGTGCTGTCCTCATCGCTGGCCTGGGTAGCATCAACGGGCGCGGCTGTAGCCATTGTGCTGGCCTCGGGTTGGTCAGCATCCGGAGGAGACTTCCATGGACCAAAAATAGCTATCCCGATGACGCCAATTGCAACAGCCGCTGCCACACCCGGCAGGACATAATTCTGACCTGCCATGTCTTTATGTTGAAAAAAACCACGAGCTGGACGATTATCGAGCCGCCGCCGATCGTCATGCAAACCTTCAAAATCAACCTCTGTTGACGAGTCGAATTCGACAATTTCTGCTTGCCGTGAGTCTGTAAAAGCGTCCGAACCGGTCAGGTTATCAGGCGTGCGCGGGTTCAGAACCGTGCGGTCGTTGGCCGTATCATCACCCGCCGATCGTGCAGGCGAACCGACTGGCTGTGTGATGGGTTGGGGTGCTGTCAAACCAGCAAACGCCGCGTCGTTCTTTTCCATCAGAGGCGCTTGTGGCTCATCATCGAAAAGCTGTGATCGCCATTGATTCAACGATTGCGGTCGTGCTGACACCTTGAAACTGAGCGCCCAGTCAACCGCGTGACAGAACGCGTGACTGTAGCCTTCAGGGCTAAGCTGCATCAATGGCAGGTAGGGATCAGTTTTTTCATTGAGAACCGCGGCGCCGCGCAAGGTCGAATCGGGCGGAGCATTGCCTGTTACCGCATAGTATAGGACCGCCCCCAGCGCATAGACATCTGACCAGGGACCCTGTTGATCATCCAGACCACTGTACTGTTCCAGCGGAGCAAATCCAACCGTAACCATGGCGGTCAGCAAGTCGGTATTGTTACCAACAGCCAGCCGAGCGGAACCGAAATCGAGCAACACCGGAGAACCATTTTCACGCACGAGAATGTTGGCAGGCTTGATGTCCCGGTGAATAAATCCGTGGCAATGCACTTCTTCGAGTCCATCGATGACAGGTCCAATAATCGCCTTGAGGACTGTTTCACAAATGTGTTCGCGCCGGCTGAAAAGGACTTTCAGATCGTGTCCACGTTCGTACTCCATAACCATATAGGCGGTCCCGTTTAGCTCGAAAACGCTTTTCACGCGCACGATATTGGGATGGTTGAAGCGCGCAAGCGTGCGCGCCTCTTTCAGGAAGTTGGCAAGTCCACGATTGAAAACGTCGGCATCGCTGTTGCTGCGCGGTTGCACAGCGTGGGTGGATACCCGGTGAACGATTCTCTCTGGCAGGTATTCCTTGATCGCTACCTGAATATCCAGCATGGTGTCACGAGCGACGTAGGTGACGCCAAACCCACCCTGCCCGAGAAAGCTATCAATCCGGTAGCATCCCAGCATGTCTCCTGGAGAGAGTATGGTTTGACGATCGGAGACTTCCATACAGTCAATCAGATACCTTTGGCAAAATAGTGTGGACAAGCCTGTTATCAGGAGTATGTGCCAAGGATGGATGTTTTATACCTTGTTGTCTGCATTGTTACGCAAAATAGCGCAGCAAAGACGCAATTGTCAGCCATTTGACACAAGAAATATAGTTTACACCGCCGCACCCGGCTATCCAGGCCACCGATGTGCCATTGTAATCGTATTGCGCACAGCTTAACGAGAGGCAATGAGCGGTATACCGATGGTATGGCACGCTGTCATGGTGCTGGAGACGGGACGATCAAACGACGGTCATTTATGACAGAAACCCTCTCGCAAGCAATTTCTGTTTACACTCTCAATATACAATCAAAGCCAGGACTACGTATTTCCTTATGCGTTGGTACCATGACAGGGCGCGTTTAGGCGCTCTCATCTATGCGCCGCTTCTAGGGGTACTACTTGCGCTTGGCGCCTGCTCCGAGCTTGGTACTACTGAATCCCCCCCCACCAACGATGCCTCAACGACTCCGGAACCTATCGGCAATGGTAATGTGTTGCAGCTGCCGGCAGGTTTCGCCGGGCTACGCTCGATCATTACCGACAATCTGTACGCCGTTCTGACAATAGACGACGATCCACCTGTGCGGTTTCAAGCCGGTGAGCCGCTTACAACGACATTGCGGGTAAATCGGGGAGACACAATAACCGGTACCCTTGAATGGTTTGAGACGCATGGGGGTACCGAACTCCGATTGGCCACCTACCGCATTCTTGAAACAGTCAATGGTCCACTGGATCTTGTCATCGACAACCTCCTCTACACGACAGAGGGTGTCGGCCTGGACAACGACAACGATAGTTTTTCAAATCTGAGAGAAAGACAGGCCGGCAGCGACCCGCTTAATCCTAACGAGACACCCAGCTCGACGCCAGATGTTCGCATTGGCAGTATCAGCGATATACTGGCGCCCGATATTGACGGCCGGTACGATGCGATTTACAGCACGGGAGCGCAGTTTAACGATGTAAACGGTGAGGCACTGCGTATCGACAATCTGATGATCGACAGGGGCTCGTTGAGACCAAACGGAGCATCCGAATTTCGCTGGTTTGCCATGCACGACAGTACGTTCCTGTACCTCTTTGTTCTCGGTGAAACCGACGCAACCGCTACACCGGTACGTGATTCAATTGAGTTTTTTCAAGATGACTCCATCGAAATATTCATCGATGCCGACAATAGCAAGGGCAGTATTTACGATGGGATCGACGATCGGCATATCATAATTCCGCTGTTGACCAGCCCGGAAGATCAGGGTGAGAACACCACGTCAATTACCGCCGGTGCGAATTCAGCATCGCTGCCGCCAATAAATTTTGCCACCTGCCTCTGTGATACTCAGCAGACCTGGGAAATCAGACTACCGCTGGAAAGTCTCGGCATCATGGTGGACACCCCGTTTGGTATCGAAGTACAGCTAAATGAGGACAACGATGGCGGTGATCGCGATGCTAAATGGGGCTGGAGTCACCCGGCGCGCATATCGGTGGATATTGATAATACGTTCAGAATCCCCTCTTTCATGGGGACGGCGGTTTTAAACTGAAGGGCGTCGCTGGCAGATCAAGTCGGGCAGCGACTGCCGCCGCGGCGATGACTGTCACGGTGCCTGCGTCCTCATCGACGATGTTGAGCCCACCTGCCCTGATATTCACCTCGACCTCTCCATAAGGAATCTGGCGGGCAATCTCCAGTTTGTCGACACTCTGCGGCTGCTGTACCCCGATAGTCACTTCAACCCGCATGCTGTCACGCTCAATACCCAGCGTGCGGAACAGAGTCAGCGAGCTGTGATGCAAAGCATCCTGAACAGCCCTTACCGCCGCCTTGGTGTAATCCTCACCATAGAGGTCGTTGCCGGTACCCATTTCCAGGATGATTCGCTTATAAGCCATCACGATCACCGGCCGGATTGCACTCAATGATATCCAGATAGACTACCGCTGCGACATTGGCAATGACAGTGGTATTGCTGCCATCGTCGTTGACGATATCCAGTCCGCCTGCCAGAACCTTGACATCGGAAGACCCGTAGGGAAGTACGGCTGCAACGGCCGATACATCGACCAGTTCGGGCCTTGCGACCCCTACTTGTATTTCCACGTGCATGTCGTCGCGTGAATAGCCAAGCGCAGGTGCAATGGATATCGAGTTATGCCACAGGGCATCCTTCAACCCTCGCACCGCCGCTTTTGTATAGTCCTGACCGTGCAGATCAGTGCCCATACCCATTTCCATCAACAAGCGTTTTCGTGGCATAAGGCGTTCGGCTGCTTATACAAAAGTCAGGAGGGTCGGCATGATCCTGCTTTTCGCAAGATCATGCCTTTCATCGTTCTTTACTGTCGGCTCAAGCGTCCAGCAATAGTTACGTTGTCCGGATTTCCCAAATTTTCACCAACAAAGGCGATGTCGCCACTCCCGTCAAGGGTAAACGCCACCAGACCTGAATAACCGGCTATGGTGGCCCAGGTAAAGTTCACCAGCGCAACATCGGCAAAATCTGTAATGAATCCTGAAATGGTTGCTACGCCCGGGGTGGAATCCGGAAGATATGAAGTAAATGTCGTGGACCCACTTACGGTATCAGCGGTGAACGTCAGTTCGGTGGTCAACAGGTTGCACTCTCCTTCGACCGGTGCCAGCGGTTCACCCGCGACGTTGCAAAAAGAGAAGGTACCGGACCAGGTACCAGCCAACGATGTCTGGCTAGCCGGTGTAACAGATCCGGTACTACCGCGCAGTGCAACCGCGGTACTGGATTCGGCGGTGCTCTCGATCGTCTGCCCATTGACAATGGTGACGTCGATTTCCAGCGGATCTACTGCGCCACCGGTGGACCCGAAAGAAATGGCATCATCGTTCAGTCGGCTCTGCTCATGTAAGTACTGGCGTAGTGATCCGGCAAAGACATCAGTGTCGCCCAGTTGGCCAAACAGCGACTGTACAGATCCGTCTTCAGCAATTGCCAGTCCCGACAGTTGATTCTCGTTATCGACTGCATACACGCCTTCTGCATAACCAAAAGTGCCGATATAACTCCCGGCCTTTGTATCAGCGGCCGGCCCTGCACCCCCACCTGGTGGAGTCACAGTGGTGGGAACATTATTGACTGGCGCTGTCACCGTGCCAGTAGGGGCATCCATTGTTGGCTGTGTTTCGTTGTCGTTATTGTCGCCGTTGTTGCCAGAATCGCTGCCGCTGGAGCAGGCACTACCCAGCGCTGCTACGATGGCCACAGCCAGAATATTCTTGATCATGTCTAGTCCTTTTTGTCTTGCCCGATAGTGACGTAAATGTCGTTATGCATCGCCTCGCCTCGCGCCATTAAATCGTGCCGCGTAACGTTGCGATGGAATGTTAGCCGGTGAATGACACGAAAGACATCTATTTTCACTATCGTTGAGTGCTGGGCATACAATTTATGTGAACTGTCTCTCATGTAGATGTATTGGCGCAGGCCGATAAAACACGCATGACCACCGCAACGACAATTCATCACACCCGTCAGGTTACTCAGACCCTGATGGTGATTACACAACTAGCGAGCATTTTACTCATCCTGTGCTGTTGGAATGTTAGCGAAGCCGCAATTTTCTCATGTCAATCCGGAGACACCACTATTTTTCAGGATAGGCCGTGCCCGCAAAAAGACCCGATCAAGACAACGAAAGCACCGGAGCAAAAGTTTCCTCTGTCCATACACGAAAGCTGGTTCGATATACCGGAGCGGGCCGAAGAGCGCGCATTTTGTGACAGACGGGGCTGTGAGTGTGGACGACTGGAAAAAATTCATCAGGGATCACTGGCCCAGTCGGTAGCCGATGCGCTGTATCTGGATGGCAGCTGGCACCGTTACGAAACCAGCTATCAAGCATGGGTTGAAGCACCATCATCCTCGTCCACAAGTGTTGCCCTGCACCAGCAAATGCTGGAGGCATCATGCGAAATCATGATGTCGCAGACCTTGCTTCACACCTACGCAGCTACTGTCATGAGAGTCTTGCAAAAGCGTACTCGCATAGCCGAGGAACGCGGGTTTGATATCAAGCAACCCTGCCTGGAGGAAGTGGCGGAAGCCTGCGCTTATTACGACTCCGTGCAACTGCTTTCACGACTACGCTCCGATGCGTTTTCGCTTCGACGCGTACGGGGTGAAAACCAGATTCCTGTGCAACAACCAGCTACCGCAGTCGATGCCCCCCCTGAATAGCCGCTGGTAAAAATCCAGGTAATACTAAGTATTCTACGTAGCCAATCGGTGTAAGCAGTACCATTGCCGCAGCCTTTGATCACAAAAACAGGACTCCTCCATTGACCGAATCCAGCGACCACCTTCAAGCCTACATTCAGGAACAGGGGCTCGCGGAAGGCATGATACCCGCTGTCGGCTCTCTGTATCGCACACGCGGCGTCATCATTACGGTTTTTGGACGCAAATTGATGAATGCCTCGACGATTGAAATCATCAAGGCGCACCAGCAATCGCAACGGGTTGTCGGTGAACACATTTCCGTTATCGATACCAGTGCCGTGCTTGATGTCGTGTCAACATTGCAGCCAGGAAGCTCACGCATCGACATCGGCAAACTGGCGTACAGCGCGCGATTAAATAATGTTCTAAGCAATCCCAAAGCATTGCGCGACTATATTGCAAGCACTATTCGGGATATTCCCGATAGTCCTTCCGTACTCGACGAGCCACGCGATGTGGTGCTGTACGGTTTCGGAAGGATCGGTCGCATTCTCGCCCGGCTGCTGATCGAACGTACCACATCCAGCAATCCCTTGCGCTTACGCGCTATCGTTGTCAGAGGGGGTCGCGAAGGCGATCTTCGCAAACGTGCCAGTCTACTGCGTCGGGATTCCATTCATGGTCCGTTCAACGGTCATATCACCATAGACGAGGAAAACAGCGCAATCATTGCCAATGGCAATTTCATCAAAGTAATTTATGCCAGCCAGCCAGAGGATATCGACTACACAGCCTATGACATCAACCATGCGCTGGTTGTCGACAACACCGGCGTGTTCAAGGACGAACAAAGCCTGGCGCGCCATCTGATTCCGAACGGTGCAGCCAAGGTCCTGCTGACAGCACCTGCCGGCGGCAGCATCAAGAATATCGTGTACGGGGTCAATCACGAAATGATCGAAGACAGCGATACCATTGTCTGCGCTGCCAGTTGCACCACTAACGCAATCACGCCGGTTCTCAAGGTCATCAACGAGCGTTTCGGAGTAGAAAACGGTCACGTCGAGACAGTTCATTCCTACACCAACGATCAAAATCTGATCGACAACTACCACACAGCAGAACGTCGCGGTCGTAGCGCCCCGCTTAACATGGTGTTGACATCAACCGGTGCTGCAAAAGCCGTAGCCAAGGCATTACCGGAGCTTGCAGGAAAACTGACCGGCAATGCAATCCGCGTACCCACTCCCAATGTGTCCATGGCCGTATGCAATCTGAATCTGGGAACCGCCACTACGCGCGAGGAGCTCAATGATCATGTGCGCGACATGGCATTCAACTCGGAGCTGCGGCAGCAGATCAGTTATTCATACAGTACCGAGGTGGTATCGACCGACCTGGTGGGCACTCCCGAACCCGCCATCTTCGATTCTGTCGCCACCATTGTCGAAGACAAACGATGCGTCCTCTACGTATGGTACGACAACGAATTTGGCTACAGCACTCAGGTACTTCGATGCATGCAGCACATGCTGGGATTACACATCATGAACGTGCCAGACTAGTGGGTCATTCCGTAAATGACGTAGTTAACCCCCAGCCGGTATGCTGTCGCCGTGTACAGGGCGCTGTATTCTTCCATGTCAGCGTGCTCCCAGGCATCACCCAGATCCATATTCCAGTTGATAATAGCCATTACGCGGCCATCGTCGTCGAGTACACCTCGCCAGCGCGGTTCCTGCCGGGATGAATTACTTTCATTGACCGCTGCCGTTTTCATGATGGGTAACTCCCAGGTTTCTCCGGGATTAAGGCACAGGGCACGCAATCCGGGGATCTGGATGAACTCGTCGATCGCAAAGTGCACGTTGAATATCTCATGCGTTGGCGGAATATCCACGATGTCCCGGTCCGGGAATACCTGACCCATCCAGCCCTCAAACTCCGACCACTGGTACGAGCCGTGGAAATCATCGACGAGCAGAAACCCACCGCGTAAAAGATACTCACGCAGATTGTCTGCCTCGCTCTGGGTGAAAGATGCAAAGCCTGCTTCGACAACATATAGAAGGGGAAAATCGAACACCCGCGGATCGTTAAGCGCGATGGACTGGCTTTCAATGTTGGTGTCTACACGCGTAAGGCGCTTCATCGCAGCAATGAAATGCGGTTCCGACTCTGAGCAATCTGCTTGCCAGTGAGGGTAACCAATCCGGTCACCCAGATTCTCTATTGCCACCTGATTGTCATTGAACATCAGGCGCGAGAACGTAAATTCGCTCTCGGCGGGATCCATCAGAGCCATAGGGCAATTCGGCCGTTGCGGCGTCGTGCAGATCGCCAGTTCCGCCTGCACAGCCCCCATCGAAAGCAAACAAATGAGCGCGCAGCAAACGCTACGCGCTTTTTGTGCCAGAGGCCCTCGCTTGCCTTGCGCCCTACACGTATCGGTTGACAATATTTTCAAGCTTCTCCTGAGCTCCTGATCGTGGCCGTGGATTAACTTCATTTTGCAAGACATGCGCCTCAATGTCAGCAAGATCCATCGATCCGTTTAACATCTGCTTGGCCAGTTGGTCATTCCAGCCGCTGTAACGTTCTTTCAACGGTACGGACAAGGCGCCATCTTCGACCATTTTGGCCGCCGCTTTGAGGCCCCTTGCACAACAGTCCATCCCGCCGATATGCGCAATCAGCAAGTCTTCCGGGTTAATGGACTGACGTCTGAGCTTGGCATCGAAGTTAGTACCACCTGATGTGAAACCACCCGCCTGCAAGACCTGATAGTAGGCCAGCGCCATCTCCGGCACATTGTTGGGGAATTGATCGGTGTCCCAACCTGACTGGTAGTCATTACGATTCATGTCGATGGATCCAAAAATCCCTAATGCATTGGCAAGAGCCAGTTCATGCTCGAAAGTGTGACCTGCCAGAATGGCATGGCCTTGTTCTATATTGACCTTGACTTCGCTTTCAAGCCCGTAGCGCTTGAGGAATCCATAAACCGTGGCGACGTCATAATCGTATTGATGTTTGGTGGGTTCCTGTGGCTTGGGCTCGATAAGAATGGTGCCTTCAAAACCGATTTTGTGCTTGTACTCCACAACCATGTTGAGAAAGCGCCCGAGCTGGTCAAGTTCACGACGCATATCGGTATTAAGCAAGGTCTCGTAACCTTCACGTCCACCCCATAACACATAGTTTTCCCCATTCAGCTTGCGGGTTGCGTCCATACACGTCTTGACGGTCGCTGCGGCAAACGCAAAGACATCGGGGTCTGGATTGGTCGCAGCGCCCCCCATGTAACGTCTGTGCGAGAACATGTTTGCCGTGCCCCACAGCAGTTTGATACCAGTGTCTTCCATTTTCTGCCCAAGATAATCGACCATTGCCTCCAGATTGGCCGTGTTCTGAGCAAAGGAATCCCCCTCTGGGCGGATATCAGCGTCGTGCCAGCAATAATAAGGTACACCCAGTGCGGTAAACATTTCAAAGGCAACGTCTGCCTTGAGTCTTGCATCGTCAAGGCTATCGCCATACCAGGGTCGTTCAAAGGTCTGACCGCCAAACGGATCGTTACCCGGCCAAACAAGGCTATGCCAGTAGCACACGGCAAAACGCAAGTGATCTTCCATGCGCTTGCCCAACACCAGTTCATCAGGCTGATAGTGACGGAATGCCAGTGGGTCTTCGCTATCGGGCCCGGCATAGGGAATGCGATCGATCGAACCGAAAAAACCAGTACTCATAATAAAATCCTGTTTATACGCTGATAGCTGATGGGTACATAAGGCCAGTGCATGCCTACTCCGGCATTGCACCTGGACCCGGTGTGGCTCCCGGCGGGCACTTGCCAAGTATGATCATCCCCAGAACCTCATCACGGGTGACGGCATTGACCGCTGCCGTGCCGACCATCTGACCGTTTTTCATCACGGCCACCCTGTCGGCCAATTCAAAGACGTCTTCTATGTCATGACTGATAAGAAAAATACTGATGCCATCCGCCTTTAGCTGTTTTATCAGCTCACCCACCTGTGCTGTCTCCTGGGGACCAAGTGCGGCCGTTGGTTCATCCATAATAAGAATCTGTGCATCGAACAGAATGGCTCTGGCGATGGCGACTGATTGTCGCTGCCCTCCCGACAGTGCCTGCACAGGCTCTTTGAAACGCTGAAACCGCGGATTCAATCTGCCCATGACCTCTCGTGCTCTAGCCTCCATGGCGACATCATCAAGCGTTCCCCAGAAAGTACGTAGCTCACGTCCAAGATACAGATTGGCAGCGGTATCGACATTGTCTGCCAAGGCGAGAGTCTGATAGATGGTTTCGATACCATAGGCCTTTGCATCGCGAGGATTGTTAATGCTCGCCTCCTCTCCACGAATGCGGATAACACCGGAGTCACGCTTGTAAGCGCCAGATAACAGCTTGATAAACGTGGACTTGCCAGCGCCGTTGTGACCCAGAAGCGCAACGACCTCACCCTTGTGCAAATCGAGCGATGCGTGATCAACAGCGTGAATCCCCCCAAAGGAGATGGAGCAGTCTTGCATCTGCACAACCAGATCACTCTGTGAAGAAGCTTGCCCGGTGTTTGACGATTCAACCGTATTTGCCGTATTCATCATGATGCTCCGCTACACCGACCGTCTGCGATACAGGCCGTCCAGCCAGACCGCAAAAACCAGAACCACACCCACAACCACGTTCTGGAAAGGGGCATCGACGCCGAGTAGCACCATGCCCGATTGTAGGGATTGCATGACGAGTGCCCCGATGATGGCGCCCGCGATGGTTCCTATCCCGCCGCTGAGCGACGTGCCACCGATAACCGCGGCTGCGATAACCAGTAGCTCATCAAGCGTACCCTGAGCGTTTGTGGATGCATTGAGTCGGGCTGTTGAAATAGCCCCCGCGATAGCGCACAGAATGCCCATGAGAATAAATATCTTCATGGTCACCCAACGCGTGTTGATTCCGGCAAGCTCAGCGGCTTCCGGATTACCGCCCATGGCAAACACATAACGACCGAAACGAGTGCGCGTCGCGACGAACGTCATAACGATACCCACACAGATTGCTATCAGCACCGGAATAGCAATACCGTGGGCGATGAAGATTCCACCGTCGGGTATTTCAAGATTGTTTTCAGCGGCATAGCGACGAACGATACCTCGAGGCCAGGGATAGCTGTTAGCCACAGAAACAGCGCCCAGCACCGCTGCACAGCCTGTAATCGCGAGCGTGAACTCTGCCCACAGAGGGCGCAACGGAAAATTGAATCGCTGCCGATTACGTCGACCGACGACGATCATCAGCACAATTCCAACACAGGCGATCGCACCGACAACCCAGCTCCAGAATGCACCTATGGCACCGTAGGGCCCCCCGCCCATAAGACGAAAAGTTGTATCCATGGGAGCAACGGTCTGACCTGAAGTGACCCACCAGGCAGCGCCGCGCCAGACCAGCAAACCACCGAGCGTCACGATAAATGCCGGCACGCTGAGATAGGCGATGATATACCCATGCAAACCACCAATCAAAGCCCCCATCACCATACCCACTATCAGTGTGAGTGCCCAGGTGAAGCTACTGTCAGAGCCCAGAATGTCAGGCAGAAAAGCGGTTTGCGTCACCCCCATGATCATCGCTACGAACCCGAGTATGGAGCCGACGGACAAATCGATGTGGCGCGTGACAATAATAAGAACCATACCGGTTGACATGATGGCCACCGATGAGGTCTGCACTGACAGGTTCCACAGGTTGCGTGGCGTCAGAAATCTGCCATCTGAAAACAGGTGAAAACAGACCCAGATAAGCAGAAGCGCGCCGAGCATGCCTAGCATGCGGGTGTCCACTTCTGTTGCTCTGATCAATCGGGTAGGCAACGATTCCTCTGATTGACGAGCACCGATCGGGGAAACACTGTCATACGATTCGGCCATGCGTACCTCTACATGTTGTTGCAGGAAGAAAAAAGGGCATCCAGCCGCGCACCTCTGTGGCAGCGGCTGGACACCCTTTGCTTTTACTTCACCCTAGCGAAGTACAGGCTCCTATTGATTACTGACAGGCGGCAACCGTATCCATGGCACCTTCACAAACCTTGTCTTTCTCTATCCAGTTGGCGTCGATTACAACGGCCAGATTGTCGGCAGTGACCGGCACAGGCTCGAGAAAGATAGCGGTCATCTCCACGCCATTGGGACCACCAGACCAGCTGACATTGCCAGGTACGTCACCCATTGACTTGCCATCGGCGAGCATCGTGGCAACCTCGGCAGCCCCAGCACCCAGCACACGAGCGTCTTTCCAGACAGACACCGTTTGCGTACCACGAGCAACCCTGTTCAGCGCTGCATGATCACCATCCTGACCCGATACAGGTACGGAACCATCCAGCCCCTGAGCCGACAATGCAGCTACGACACCTCCGGCGGTTCCATCATTGGACGCGACAACCGCATCGATATTGTTATCGTTGGCGGTGAGAATTTGTTCCATATTGCGCTGCGCGTTCTCTGGCTTCCAGCCATCTGTGTATGCCTCACCCACGTTCACGACCTTGCCGGCATCCATCGCCTCTTTCAGGACTTCCATCTGACCGCCAAAAAGGAAATCGGCGTTTGGATCTGACGAAGAGCCTTTGATGAACGCGTAGTTACCCTCAGGCATGGCAGCCAGTACTGCACGGGCTTGCATGCGACCAACCTCAGCGTTGTCGAAGGTAATGTAGAACGCCTCCGGATTTTCTATCAGACGGTCATAGCCGACAACCGGGATGCCTTCGTTAACCGCATTCTCGATAGCAGGACCAATCGCACCACTATCCTGCGCGAGGATGATCAGCGCGTCGGCACCTTGCGCGATCAACGCTTCGATGTCAGTCAGTTGCTTGGACGCCGAAGACTGTGCATCGGCAGAAATATACGTATCGCCAGCCGCCTCGATAGCTGCCAGCATCGCCGCCTCGTCGGTCTTCCAGCGCTCTTCCTGAAAGTTTGACCAGGATACACCGATCACTTTACCTTCAGCCAATACCGGACCTGCGAATAACGCGGATACCGATGCAGCCAGTAGTAGGGCTCCAGTTCTTTTCATGCTCACTCCAGTGATTGTTAGTCGGACCGACGTCGAATGACGTGACCGCAAAGGTCGTTTTACTTCACGACTGGAATAAATAGTGACTTCCGACTGGAAATGTGTCAAGTTGTTTTTGAAAAACAACCGAAACTTTCATTCTCTACTGTCACTATGCCCAGCAGAAGCGTTGTACGAAGCGATGACTTGCGCAACGGAAACCGACTACGAGTGCTTAACTGTCTTCGCAGCAGAGGACCCTGTTCGCCCGCTCAGCTTGCAAGCCATACTCAATTAAGTGCCGCGTCCATTTCATCGCTGACCAGCCAGTTGGCAGAACAGAATATTATCAGCAGCACGCGGCTTAAAAGCGAAAACGTCGGCCGTGGCCGACCACAGTCACTCATCACTCTGGATGCATCCGCAGGCGATATTGTCACATTGAATCTGTCAATCGATCTCATCCAGGTGCAAAGAAGCAACTACGCAGGCGTACTGCTTCACAACACAGCGCTGTACACCTCGCTCAGATCGTTGACCGAGAAGCAATTTCTCAAGCTCATTTGTAAAACACTGCAAGAGGCTATCGATCTCGATTTGGGTCATCCAGTGCAACGAATCGGTGTAGCTTTTCAGGGGGTAACCGAGAATGTTACGGGTAACCTTGCATGGTCGCCCATCATTGTGCAGAACAATCTGGAGCTTGGCGAAATTCTGAAGTCAACGTTTGACTTGCCAGTGAGCGTCAACAACGACTGCCGACTGATATCCGAGGCTCTTAGCAACCACTCATCAGATAAGCTGGGCTCCTCGTTTGCTACCGTACTATTTTCGGATGGGGTCGGGCTTGGCTTGTACCTGGAGGGCAAGCCGTTCTCCGGTATACGCACATCTGGGTTGGAATTAGGGCATCTTCGCTTCGAGCGAAACGGTGCACTCTGCCGCTGCGGCCGCAAGGGATGCATCGAAGCCTATGCCGCGGACTACGGTATTGTGCGACTGGCCAATGGTGAGTCCATCCACGAAAAGCCAGCAGGTCGCGTTGACACAACCCAAATCCAGGAACTATGTGAAGCCGGCACCAAAGGTGATGGTCCTGCCGAACAAGCTTTCGCCATAGCAGGTGCTGCTATTGGTGAAGGACTATCCATCCTGTTTACGTTGATGGACCCTATGCCAGTAGCGCTCGTTGGACGCCGGGTTGACGGCTTTGAACTCATGCGCAAGGGCATACGATCTGTGTTCACTGAACACCACCAGGAAGAGATACCCATTGATGATCTTCTGCATTGTTTCGATGAATCCCAACCCCTACTCGAAGACGGCCTTAGGATCAACACCCTGTCAATCGTTGATACGCAATTTGCCTATCTGGATTAAACCCATGCTCGATTAAACCCAGGCTCGATTAAACCCAGGCTCCAAGAAACCCGGCTCGATTAAACAAAGGATATAAACAGCGTGCTGCGCAAACCCTATCGCAAGCTGACACTCATGTTCAAGACACTATTCTCGACCGCTCATATGGCGCTGATTAGCAGTTTGCTAATTACGTGTTGCCCGTTACTGGCCAGTGAACCTGTCCCTTGGGCAGAAAACGCGATTCCAGAACGCCTCGATAACAGCGAACTTCAAGGGCGTCTTGACAACCACGTACTCCAGCGATTGGTTGACCACGGCGAGATGCTATTTGATGCGCGCTTTACGACACTTGACGGTGCAGGTCGTCCATTGGCAACCCAGGCCATCATCCCGAGCAAAAGAAAACGTCCACCAAGGCATGAGTTTTCGCGCACGGCAGGACTCGATGCCAACGCCTGCAGCAGCTGTCACAACGTCCCTTTCACGGGTGGCGCAGGTGACTTCTCCGCCAACGTATTCGTATCCGAAGGCTTTGTGCACAGCGATTTTGACAGCACCGATCCGCAGTTCTCGAACGAGCGCAACACCAACCATCTTTTTGGTGCAGGGCTAGTCGAGTTGCTGGCCCGCGAGATGAGCCGTGACCTTCTGAAGCAACGTACGCAAGCCTTGCGACAAGCAAGAAGCACCGCTCTGGATGTCAGAAAAAACCTGACAAGCAAGGATGTTGCATTTGGCTACCTGATTGCGATGGCAGACGGCACTGTCGACACACGCGGAGTGCGTGGAGTGGATCAGGATCTGGTTATACGACCTTTCAGTCACAAGGGCGTCATGACATCCCTTCGCCAGTTTACCGTTAATGCACTTAACCATCATCATGGCATGCAGGCAGACGAGCGTTTTGGTCCACGCTGGACTGGTGAACAGGATCATGATGGAGACCAGCATACGCTTGAAATCTCTGACACCGACGTATCGGCACTGGTCGCCTGGCAGGCGACACTACCCCCACCGATACAACAAGTGCCGCATGATGATCGATGGCAAGCTGCAGCAGCCCTAGGCAAAAGCACGTTCTCGCAAATCGGTTGCGATAGTTGTCACAGGTCCTATCTGCCGTTGGAGAGTCTGGATTTTCATGATCCAGGTCCACTGGACGCTGCTGGAACATTGCGACAAAATGAAGGCTACGACAGCATTTATGATCTGGCCCTGCGTGACTGGACGGCGAAGCTGCAACGCGATGCCAACGGACACTACAAGATTCCCTTGTTCGGTGATCTCAAGCGGCACACTATTGCCGATCAGCAGGTAGCGGCTCTGGGTAATGAACTGCTCTCACAACGCTTCGTGGAAAGAAACGTTTTCATGACAAGCGAACTATGGGGCGTGGCCTCCACAGCGCCCTATGGACACCGGGGTGACATGACTACCTTAACCGAAGTCATCAACGCACATGGTGGACAGGCGCGCAGCTCTCGCGACGCCTGGCAAACATTGTCAGCAGCACAACAATCGTCCGTCATTGCTTTCCTTAAAACACTTATCATTACCCAATGATGTACCGATTCAACAGGCGGGCAAGTTTTTGTCGGGCCCTTGCGATCAGTGCTTGTGTCGCGGCTACTGCTCAGATCAAGGCAGACGATAGCAACAAACACTTTATGGGTGATGTGCCCCTATACGTAGAACAATCCGGACAAGCGGGCATCGATCATAGCTACGCAGGCGGGTGGGAGTACTTTGTCGGTGGCGGTGTCAGCAGTTTCGACTGCAATGGCGACAGAATGCCGGAGTTGTTTTTCGCTGGCGGACAAAACCCTGCTGCGCTCTACATCAATAGAGGTCAGCCGGGTGGCGAACTCGTTTTCGACAAGGATATGCACACAGAGCTGACTCTCACCGGTGTGTTGGGAAGCTACCCGATCGACATTGACAACGATGGCTTTCTTGACCTTTTTCTCATGCGTGTGGGCGCTAACAAACTATACAAAGGCGCAGAGAATTGCAGCTTCAAACCGGCCAACGCAAGCTGGGGCTTTGACGGTGGCAATGCGTGGACGACAGCCTTCAGCGCAACATTTGAAAGTGACAACGCCTACCCGACACTGGCGATTGGCAACTACGTGGATCGAACCGCACCAGGCTCACCCTGGGGCACCTGTCATGACAACGAACTGTATCGTCCACAAGCAGCCGGTACCCATCAGGATCTGTCTGACATGGCGCCTCAGTACGACGACAAGCAGATCCTCTCACCCGGCTACTGCGCCCTGTCCATGCTCTTCACGGACTGGAACAAAAGCGGTAACGATGCACTGAGAATTACCAATGATCGGCACTATTACCGCGACGGTCAGGAACAACTCTGGCGTCTGGATAGCGGCAGCTACCCACGGGTCTATGGACCAGCAGATGGGTGGGAGCCACTGGTCATCTGGGGTATGGGTATCGCAGAGACCGATCTGAATGCCGATGGATTTCCCGAATATGCACTAACTTCAATGGGCGACACAAAATTGCAAGTGCTCGATCTGCAACAAGCTGTTGACGAGAACCGACCTGCCTATGAAGATATGGCCTGGGACTATCAGGTAACCGCCCATCGACCCTACATCGGCGATGACATTAAACCAAGCACCGGCTGGCATGCACAATTTGAAGACGTCAACAACGATGGCAGGCTGGATTTGTTTATCGCCAAAGGCAATGTTGAAAACATGCAGGACTTTGCGCGATTCGATCCGGACAATCTGCTGATGGGCAACACCACCGCTGTCTTCTCGGAACAGGGAGAGGCTGCAGGTCTTGCCAGTAACACACGAGGTCGTGGTGCCAATGTCATCGATCTCAATGCCGACGGCCTACAGGATATCGTGGTGGTCAACAGAGCCGAAAACATCAGTCTGTTTCGTCATGCGGGTATGCAATTCGGGGACAGCACTCGCATGGGAGGCAATTGGCTCAAGCTTGAATTACAACAGGCAGGGGCAAATCGCAACGCCATCGGTGCAAGACTATCCATCAAAACCGGCAATCACGTCCAAAGTCGACGCATACAAGTTGGTGGCGGTCATGCCTCTGGCATGGCAGGCTTTGTTCATGTCGGCCTGGGAGTCGCAGAGCGGGCAACGGTGCGTGTGCAATGGCCAGATGGCCAATGGAGCGCTCCGTACAAGCTATTTGCCAATCGCCATGTGGTTATAAAACGCGATCAGGATCATGCACTGCAATGGTTCCCACCATCGTTTGCCGATACACCGCAAAAAACCTTAACCGAGTAGACCGCCATGTACCTGGGCATTGATCTTGGCACCTCCAGCGCCAAATGCGTTCTCATGAATGATGAGCAATCAATTGTGGCAAGCCACAGTACCAGCGTCTCAGTCAGCCGCCTGCACGACGGCTGGTCTGAGCAGGATCCGGCACACTGGATACAAGCCATAGAGACGACACTGGCCGCCCTTGCCGCAAGTCACAGCGATGCGCTGTCATCGGTGCGCGGTATTGGCCTTTCCGGGCATATGCACGGAGCAACCCTGCTGGACAGTAGTGACCAGATTCTTCGCCCCTGCATGCTCTGGAACGATACCCGCAGTGATGCGCAGGCGCGCCGAATGGATACCGAACAGTCCAGACAGGTGTGTGGCAACATCCTGTTTCCCGGTTTCACCGCACCAAAGGTCGCCTGGGTTGCAGAGAACGAACCACATGTCTTCGCCCGCATCGCAAAGGTACTTCTGCCTAAGGACTATGTACGTCTATGGCTGACTGGCGAGCATGTCGCCGAAATGTCCGACGCGGCAGGCACAGGCTGGCTGGATGTGCAGAATCGTTGCTGGTCCGACGAACTCCTCAGCGCAACCGGGCTACAGCGCGAACAGATGCCAGCATTGGTGGAAGGCACAGACGTGTCGGGACTATTGCGAGCAAAACTGGCTCGTCGATACGGCATGTCAGACAACGTTGTGGTTGCCGGAGGTGCAGGCGATAACGCAGCCAGTGCCTGCGGCATGGGTTGCGTCGAACCGGGCAACGCTTTTTTATCGCTGGGTACGTCCGGTGTGTTGTTTGCCGCTAACGGCAGCTATCAGCCCAACGCTGAAAGCGCGGTACATACTTTTTGCCATGCCTTGCCCGACACCTGGCATCAGATGGGTGTGATTCTCGCTGCAACCGATGCACTCAACTGGCTGGCAATCGCAACATCGAAGACCCCGGCCGAACTGACTGGTGCGCTCGAGCGCGTTCCCGCAGAACCAAGCGATGTCATTTTTCTGCCCTATCTGGGTGGTGAAAGAACGCCCATTAGTGACGCGAACGCTCGTGGTGTATTTGTCGGCTTGAAACACACCAGCGATACCGTTGAAATGACCCGTGCCGTACTACAAGGCGTGGCTTTTGCTTTCCGTGATTGTCAGCTGGCTCTGAAGCAGGCTGGCACCCAACTGACAAGGGCAACGGCGATTGGCGGTGGTGCAAATTCTCACTACTGGTTGCAGGTGCTTGCGACCAGCCTGCAATTACCGCTGGATGTGACCGAAGACGGTGACTATGGCGCAAGTCTCGGTGCAGCAAGACTGGGATTGATCGCAGCACAGAAGGCTGACGCGCGAAGCGTGTGCACAGCCCCATCGGTCAGGCACACGGTGGAACCTGGCAAGACGAGCGATGGATTTGACGAACAGCATGCTCGTTACAGAGCCGTGTATAAAGCCCTGAAGCCTGTTTTCTGAGGCTAGGAGCCTACGGGGCCGCCTCCGGTTGCGCAGACTCCTAGTTCTGCGCGACGATATGCCTGGACAAGGCCTCAAAGTCGATATAACCATACAGATTGCCCTGTAGTTCACCCTGGGCATCAAAGACCAGAAACGTCGGTGTCGTCCTGAAAGGCTTGCCCACCAGTTCCTGATACTGTCGGTGAAATACATCGGTAAACACAACAAGATTAGGGTAGCTTGGATCGTGAAGCTGATTGAGTTTATCAATCTCATCGCGGTTTTCCATGCCATCAATAGCAACCCCGACAACCGACGCTACGGCGTCGCCGTGTTGTTGATGAAATGCCTCCAGTGCCGGCTTCTGTTCCTCGCAGGGAACACAATCAGTCGCCCAGAACATCACCAGAGTCCAGCGATCATTTCCGACGTAATCCAGAAGATTGACGCGTTCTTCGTCCATGCTCTGCAACTGAAACGCGTGCAGAGGGTGGCTAAGCAATAAAACCGGTAACAGCGCCAACAGCAGGAGCAAATGATGATGTAGTCGTTTATTCATCAGTACCAATAGTCCGTTCATGATAAACAATGCAGATTAAGTCACATTATAGTACAAGCCGAAGGGCCTCCGTGCTTGTCGAAATCAAATCATTACCGCCTGTTCAGGGTCAGCACCACACCTCGACTTGGCAGATCATCCAGCTCGCCTCCTCCAGCCCAGCATCCCTCATCAAGAATCCGTCCGTCGTCAACGCCGGCAAAACGCAACGCTTCAACCACACGACCTGCCCGCCCAAGTGCAAGTGCTGCATTGCCACCGGCAATCCGAGTAGGACCCATGGAGCAGCCGATGACAGAGAAAACATCTGACTGTGGATTAAAGCGCTGCACCATCTGCTCAACCAGCTTTTTGTTGTGATCCCCCAGACGCAGGGAGTCGTTACCGAAAACCAGAATTTGTCTGGCCACAACGGTGCGATCGGCCAGCGTGTCAGCAAAATTTGATAAACCAAGTTCAAAGACGTTCTCGACTTGCGGCAGATCAGCAACTGACAATGAGCGTGCCGTGTTCAACGATGGAAGGGTTCGTGACACGCCACGATTGATCACCGGATCAAGGGGACTGGCAGCAGCCGGCAGCCTGAGCGCACTCTGCGCAAAAATATCATCATGCGGAACAATACTGCTTGCATCCGCTCCACGTACATAAAGTGGCGTCAGCGGCTGTACTCGCTGACCGTCGGAGAGATAGTCACGACGCATTTCTACCGAGCCAACCGCGAGCTCGTATGTCTTGTGGCGAGCGGCAGCAGCTGCGTCAGACTGCGCTACGCGATACTGAAATAAAGACACTGAACCTTCGGTATTGACCCATCGAATGCCATAGCCAACCTGTTGCAGAGCATCCAGCATAGCCTGCGTAAACGCATCCCCACTGTCCGCCTGGCGCATGCTGACTGTGGTGTCGGCAGGCGGTAGACTCTGCAATTGACGCAAAGCGCCGGCAAAATCGCGAGCGATCAAATCCAGTGGCTTGATGGGTTGTGGAGCGGTTTCGGCCGGGGCTTTTATCTCACCAGACGTCGCGCATCCGCCGAGTAGCATGGCCAGGGAAAGAGTCAACGGCACTATATTTTTCATGAGCATATTCAAATCCTGTGAATATAAGGCGGCGAGCCGCAGGTCATCCTAGACCCGGGTAAGGAACCCGCTATCTGCTGAGTCTATTGTACAATTTCGGGCACACCTGCTTTCGTGCGCGTGGTCACGTTTTGCGCATGATTCTGCGGCAAAGTCATACACGTTATTGTGCGACAGTGTGCCTTACTTACCACTCTAACCACGCGAGTGTTATCTTAACCAGACAGGCCGACAAATTGATCGGCTCTGGTCAACAATCAAAGATGTGGAGTCTGTTTGTCTCAATGAATACAGTAGAGTCCTGCCAAGTCGGGATACCGGAAACGCGCTCGGATTTCCAGGCAGTCAAACGCGCCGGTCAAGGAAGTCGCTCACTATCACTTCTGAGTATCGCCTGCGCGCTGGTCCTTGGCGCTTGCGGAACGGTGAATCTGCAGAACCTGCCCATCGATGCCAACGCTGAAAGTAGCCCACTGTCGCAGGCACCCGGTGTATCTGTCGTTGATCGCAGCATCGTCGCCGACATTATCCGCGCCGCAGTTCAGATCTACCCTCCATTGAACACCACGCTACAAGTCAGCAAAGACAATGATGAACCGTTGCAAGCCTATTTCATCAAACAATTTGCCGCAGCCGGCTACGGTATTCAACGAGTCAGTGCAGATCAGGGGTCTAATTTTTTTACCTTCAGTCGCACAGAACGAGTAGATGATCAGGGCGAGCAGATCATCAGCCTTGATTCATCCATCGGCGCTGTCGACATCGGCCGTGATTACCTCACACCCCGCGCCAACACGATCAGCCCAGCCAGTGCGTTTCGGCTGTCGGGCACCCGAGCGGCTGTCGAGGTCACCGACACTCCCAATGCAAGCTTCGCTGTTACCAACCCCGACAACTCAAAAGCTGAGTACGCTGCTTCGATGAATCTCAATGAACAGGCTCCCCCTGTCATATCACTCATCACCGACGATCTGGTAGACCGGGTGGCCGCTCGGGTAGCGCAAAATACCAGTTTGCAAGGCCTTAACTCCAGCCGGGTCGAAGTCAGCAATCTGTTTTATGCAAACCAGTCTAATTTCAGCTCGGTTCTGGATGACTATGAGCAAATAGAGCGACAGATCGTGGTGTTCGGCAACGATTCCATGATTCTGGGAGAAACCAACAAATCACTGATCGAACAATTTGTCCGACAACGCTTTGACTCAGACGATCTTATCAGCCTTGTCGGTTGCAGCAATGGTCCTACGGCGCTGGATATTGGTAACGAGGGCCTTGCATTGGGTCGTGCTGAACGCGTCACTCAGGCCTTGCTGTCACAAGGCATTGCTCGCGACAGCATCCTTGACGAGGGTTGCTGGGCACCGGTTTCCGCCGGAGATAAATTCCCCAGCCGCGGCGTCGTGCTTGAGCTGTGGCGGAGAGCGTCATGATAACCATTCAGTCCAGCGTACGATTACTTGTGCCGCTGTGTTGCGTTGTCGTCTGCCTGTTGAGCCTTGGCGCCTGTTCACTGCAACAGGGCAACAAGGCCTTCGGTATCAATGCAGACGCCATAACGCCGCGCCTGGGTGGAAACCAAGAAGTGCTGGAGGCCATCAGCGCTTCTGAACGTGCGCATTTGCAGCTAATTGCCACCAACATGATTTCAACGCTGGTGCAAATCCCGCAGATGCAATCGGGCAGCATCACACTGCAAATCAATGAGCCACAGACCGGGTATGGCAATGCGATAGTTCGCGCCCTGGAAGACGCAGGCTTTGGACTGCAGCTGGTTTCAGCCGATCAAGGGCAAAACTACGTCTCCTACAGCAAACGCCTGTCTGAAACCGAATCAGGACTGGTTACCGACTATCAATTGTCAGTGGGCAAGATCGCTTTACGGCGCGAGTATAGCGTTCAGAACGATGATCGTATCTACCCCTCCTCCTTGATGACAATTGATGGCACCGAATCCATTTCAGACATCGAGCTGTCAGATGCCATCTTTGTTGAACAGGGTGGACGCGGCGACGCGTTTATCAGTGGTGTCCAACTGGAAGGTGAGCCTGATCCTGAGCTAACCGTGATGACAGTGGATGTGCGTGACTACGACGAACTGCCTGCCGACAAGCGTACTAGTCAGGACGAAGTGTTCGAACGCGCAAGACAACATTTTTTCGGTATCCAGGCCAAACGTGAAACGCCGCCTCTGGAGCTCTTTGACAAGCACCGACGCACAGTGCTGATATTCGATGACAATCAAACCTTGCTGATGGGCGAGGCCAACAAGCAGGCAGTGCGATTGCTGGTGCGTGAATTCAGCGATGATGACATCATGCTGATCAAAGCCTGCCTGGATGCGGACGGTGAAAACAACGCCGACATGAACCGGGCCATACGTGTCGAACAGGAACTCCTTGGCTTTGGTATTCCACCGGAGTCTACCTTTATTGCACCTTGCGCCCGTGCCAGCTACCGCCATTCCTCCGACGATTCTCCCACGCCCGTGGAACTCGTTCATTACCGGCCCAGAACATCATGAACGATGCCAGGCGGACGTCCCCTGTCTGTATTGTTTCATCGCTATTGCTGTGTGTCGCTTTTATAAGCCTGTCGGCTGCGGCGCAGGCCGCTACCACAGGCGATGTGCGTGAACGTGGCGCCATTCGTTGTGGCGTCAGCGAGGATCTCCCCGGATTTGCCCGAGCCAACAGCCTGGGCGAGTACAAGGGCTTCACCGTTGACTTGTGCCGAGCTGTTGCCAGTGCGCTGTTTAATGACAGTGAAGCGGTTGATATGATTCCTGTGTCATCAACCGAACGCTTCAATGCGCTGGTGGATGGCAGGATCGATATTCTGTCGCGAGTTACCACGTGGACGCTGGAAAGAAACGCGCTTTATGGCGATTTCGCCGGGGTCAACTTCTACGATGGGCAAGGCTTCATGGTACCCAAACGTTCGGGTTATCAAAGCGCACTCGAACTCGACAACCAGCCTATTTGTGTCACTCGCAACACAACCACTGAATTAAACGCTGCTGACTTCTTTGCAGTCAGCGAGATGCGCTTCCGACCCGTTTACTACGACGATGAGAAAGATGCCGCTGTTGGCTACATCGCAGGCGAATGCCAGGCATTTACCACCGACCGGTCGGGCCTGGCCGCACAACGCAGCGAGTTTGAAGAACCCGACGCCCATGTCATCGTGCCAGAGGTCATCTCCAAGGAACCGCTGGGACCGCTGCTGCCCCCCAACGACAACGAATGGTTAAACGTGGTTCGCTGGTCGATGAACTGCATGATCAACGCCGAAGAACTAGGCGTCACCAGCGTCAATGTGGATGATGACTCTATCGGCAGCACACCTGCGATACGTCGCCTGATCGGCCTCGAAGGCGATGCCGGTCTGCAACTGGGACTTGACCAACAGTGGTGCCGTCGGCTTATTCGTCAAGTGGGTAACTACGGAGAGGTGTACAGCCGGCACGTCGGGCCAGATACCCCCATTGGTCTGCCGCGCGGACTTAATGCCTTGTGGACCGACGGCGGATTAATTTACGCGCCGCCAATCCGCTAGCTTGCAACTGATTTGCCAGAACACTGTCACCATTGAATCTTATGATGTCCTTAAATCAATCGCTTGTTTCAGGTCTGCTTGCCGGAGTTCTGGCAACTGCCTCTTCAATGACTGTCCAGGCTGCCACACTGGATGAGGTGACGGATCGCGGGGCGGTGCGCTGTGGCGTTCACACAGGTCTTGCCGGCTTCTCACTCAAAAACAGCCTGGACGAATACGAAGGCTTCGATATTGATCTGTGCAGAGCCGTGGCCAGCGCACTGTTCAATGACGCTGAGGCGGTTGACATGATCCCGCTTCAGGCTGCTGACAGGCTTTTTGCGATGCAGAACGGGCAAATCGATATCCTGTCAAGAAACACCACCTGGACGCTTGAGCGAAACGCCCTGTATGGTGAATTTGTCGGTGTCAGTTTCTACGACGGTCAAGGCTTCATGGTACCTGGAAGCACGGGGTTTCGGACAGCGCTGGAGCTGGACAATCAACCCGTTTGCGTCTCACGCAACACCACATCCGAACTCAATGCCGCAGACTTCTTTGCAGTCAGCGATATCCGTTACCGCCCGGTTTACTACGATAACGCCATTGATGCTATCGATGGGTACATCACAGGCGCCTGCAAGGCAGTTACCACAGACCGTTCCGGCCTGGCCGCCCTGCGCAGCGAATTCACTGAGCCTGATGCACACGTCATCATGCCCGAAGTGATCTCGAAGGAGCCGTTGGGCCCGCTCGTTCAGCAGAACGACAGCGAATGGGCCAACGTGGTCCGATGGACACTCAACTGCATGGTCAATGCGGAAGAGCTTGAGGTAACCAGTCGCAATATTGATGACCCCGACATCGGTTCCACACCTGCCATCCGCCGCCTGACAGGTACTGAAGGCGACACCGGCATCGAACTGGGACTTGACCCTCAATGGTGCTCGCGTGTGATTCGGCTGGTGGGCAACTATGCGGAAGTCTACAACCGAAACGTTGGACCAGACACGCCGATCGGATTGCCGCGAGGCATCAATGCACTATGGAACGCCGGTGGTTTGATTTACGCACCACCAATTCGCTAGAACACTGTTGAAAGGGTGAGGGTTTGGCGTTTCTAGTCCCCGTCAGCTACGCCTGCAACACGGCGTGAACGCCGAGCCCGGTAACCCGGCAGAACGATCAGTATGACAGCTACGATCAGCAAGCCCAATGTCATTGGCCGTTCCCAGATAAAAGAGATACCGTCGTATAACTGCATTGATCGGGAAAAATTGTTTTCCAGCATACCGCCAAGAATAAAGCCGATAAGCAAAGGTGCAAGCGGGTAATTGGCAAACTTCAATGCAGTCGCGCAGATACCGAAGGCAACCAGCAGCAATAGCTCCGTGGCGTTGTTCTGCCCGATGTAGGCTCCCATCAATGTAAAAAACAGAATGAATGGTATGAGGTACGCCCTTGGCACCGACAACACCTTGGCGATGTAGGGTATCAGCGGCAGATTAAGCACTAGCAATACAAGGTTGCCAATGTACATGGAGATAATCACCGCCCAGAAAATCTGCGGCTCATCAAGCATCAGGCGTGGGCCGGGTGTCACGTTCAATGCAATCAAGGCCCCTAGCAAGATAGCTGTGGTGCCCGACCCCGGGATACCCAAAGTCAACAATGGCACAAAGGAGCCCGTACAGGCCGCGTTATTCGCAGACTCAGGTGCGGCAAGTCCCTTTATCGAACCCTTGCCAAACTGTTCCTGTTCTTCCTTTTTCGCAATATTGCGTTCTACGGCGTATCCCAGAAAGCTGGCAATGGTGGCACCGGCGCCGGGCAATACGCCAATGAAAAACCCCTGCAACGATTGACGACCGATAACCGGTGCAATGGATCTGGCCTCAGCCCCGGTAATACGAAGCTCCTTGATCTCGCCACCGCCCTGGCTGCTGGCACGACTTGGCTTCAGCACAAGGTACAGAGCCTCGGGCAAAGCGAACATCGCCATGGCAAGCGTAATGAAACCGAATCCGGATTGCAGGTCCATCAAACCCATTGTGAATCGTGGCATATTAAACAACGCGCCCTCACCCACTGTTGCCAGAATAAGTCCCATCACCGTCATCATTAGTGCCTTGGCAACTTGCCCGCTACCGGCAAACGCAGCAATGGCCGACAAGCCAACAACCATGAGTGCAAAGTACTCGGCAGAATGAAACAGCAAGGCAACCGAGGACAGCGCTGGCGCGAAAATCATCAGCAGCAATGCACCGATGGTCCCGCCGCAAAAACTGGCGATGGCAGCGATAGTAAGTGCTTTACCCGCCTTGCCCTGTTGTGACATCGGATAGCCATCAAAGCTACTGGCCACCGTACCAGCAACACCCGGCGCATTGAGCAGTATCGACGACGTTGAACCGCCGAATATCGCTCCATAATAGACGCCAGCCAGCAAGATCAGGGCAGCCGATGGATCACCCATGGAAATAGCCACCGGAATCATGATGGCAATGATGGACATGGGCCCTAGTCCGGGCAACATTCCAACGAATGTGCCAATCAGACAACCACCAATGACCATCAACAGGTTCTGAATGGAAAAGGCCGTTTGCAGGCCGATCAGTAAACCCTCAAGCATGCCTCTTCCCCGTGGTCAGCCTAGTCATGTTTATCCAGCCCATGAACATCGTAACGCCACTCATTGATCTATCAGAAAGCTAGGAAAAGGACGCAGATAGATGCCCAGCACCTCCTGAACCAGATACCACACGAGCAATGTCGCTACGGCTGCTACAGGAATCATCACATGCCATTTACGTTCACCCAGAAGGGCAGATCCGATTATCAGAAACGCAGAGGTTGAGAAGATGAACCCCAACGGACGCAGGCAAAGCGCGTAGGCAATCATCAATGCCAGTAAAGCGATGGCCTGACCCAGCTTGTATTCAGTGAGGCGCCGATAATCGATATCACCGACGCTTTGCTCACCCTTCTCCAGACCTAACAGAATAACGGTTGAAGCAACGATACCAAGAATGGAGAGCACCTTGGGAAACGTGCTCGGCCAGATAGGATTTCGGCGCATGAATGGCGCGAGTGCATCATCCATCGTGAACCAGGCGGTGTAACCATAAACCAGACAAATGCCCAGCAGAACCAGTGCAATCCAGCGATCAAGTGCCATGCTACCTCTCTCCGTTACCTCTGCAGCAGTGGCGATGGCTTTGCTGCCACCGCCCCGCCGTCAACACACAAGCGTTTTATTGCTGAAAACGTCAGTCTTACAGAAAACCGAGCTTTTTCATCAAGTCACCCATGGCAGCTTCCTGACCTTCAAGGAACGTTCTGAAGTCGTCACCCGAGTTATGAATGTTGACCCAGCCATTGCGCGCACGAACCTCTTCCCACTCAGCGGTGTCATACATTTTCTCGATTACATCCTGGTACATGGCTACCTTGTCTTCAGGCAAACCGGGAGCCCCGAAAAATCCACGCCAGTTAACAAACGAGGTCTCGATTCCCTGCTCTTTCATGGTCTGTGCATCAGCGGCAGCATCAACGCGCTCATCGGACGTGACGCCAATAATTTTAACTTCTCCGGCATCAGCCAGATCCACCGCTTCTGAGAAACCTGTGGACAGTGCAGCAATTTCACCGGACAGCAGTGCAGCCATGGCCTTGCCACCCGCATCGTAAGGGATGTACTTGACAGCCAGCGCATCTTTTCCTGCAGCTTCCATGACCATGGCCGCAACCAGATGGTCCATACCGCCGGGAACAGAACCACCACCAATAGCGGTAGCGGCCGGATCGGCATCGAACGCTGCCAGAAGATCAGCCATTGAATTAATTGGGCTATCCTTGGACACAACAATGGCAGCGTAGTCACCGATTGTGCCGGCAACCAGTGTTAAATCACGAAAACTTTGCGGGAAAACACCGGTGAGTGAGCGTATGACAATGGGCGTGGAATTCACCATCAGTGTATCTTGGTTGCTGTCCGCGTTTTCTATCAGATACCCAATGGCCTTGCCTCCGCCACCGCCAGACATGTTCTCGTACGAGGCCGTGCCTACAAGACCTGCACCTGTCAGCGCTTCGCCGGTACCTCGTGCGGTGCCATCCCAACCGCCGCCGGCACCGCCGGGGACCAGAAAATGAATCTTGTCGAGTACAGGCGTGTCCTGGGCAAATGCAGGTGAGCAAACCCCGAGAGCCAAAACTGCTGATGCCAGCAACGTGCGGCGTGTAGTATTGAATTTCATTATGACTATCTCCTCATTAATAAATACCCTGCGAACAGGACAGTGGCGCATTTCAGCATGGAAACCTGACAACAACCTGTCACGCTGTAGCCGATCATGAAATTTCTGCTCATCGAAGATAATCAGGAGCTTGCCACTGCGGTATCTGTGCGCATGCGGCTCGATGGCCATGTCATTGATCACGCGCAATGCCTGAGCGATGCCATCCGATTTTCGGAAAATGTCGACTACGACCTTATTCTTCTGGACATCATGTTGCCCGATGGTGATGGCCGCGAATTTCTCGAGCACCATCGCGCCCTACAGAAAGACACGCCCATCATTGTTCTGACAGCACGTTCGCAAGTGTCGGACAGAATCAGCATGCTGGACCTTGGCGCAGACGACTACGTCACCAAACCGTTTGATCATGCCGAGTTGCAAGCCCGATGCCGAGCCGTGTTGCGGCGTAAATCAGGATCGACAGAAACAGTGCTACGCGTTGGCAATATCGAGTTTGACCCTGTCGCAGGTCACCTGTGCGTTGCGGGCAATGTCCTGACCCTGCGCAATCGCGAACTTCGGCTATTGGAGGTGCTCATAAACTCGCCTGGGCAGGTTTTTTCCAAGCAGAAACTCGTGGACCGCCTGTTCTCCTACGACGATGATGTCTCGGAGAATGCCATCGAGGTTTATATCGGACGTCTGCGCAAGCATCTCGAGGCTGCCAGCGTGACCATAACCACCTTGCGAGGTATGGGCTACCGCCTGGACCATGAGTAACACGACCCCAGTTGCAGTTATCAAGGTGTCAGGATCGCTTGGTAACCGACTGGCGGTGACCTTGATCGGAGGTGTGGCGATTCTGACCCTGCTGGTTTATTTCGTGGTACGCGATTACGCCACGCAGATTGCCCAGCAAAGCCAGGACAGCATCTTACGGGCATCAATTACCTCCATGCTGGACACCGCAATCATCCGCAATGGCATCATTGAAATGGATATCCCTTACGCCTCACTTTCGATGCTGACTACAGGCACTGATGACCGGGTGTTCTATGCCATCTATCAGGACAACACATTGCTTTCCGGATACGAAGGCATGCTGACTTCCGACATGAAAACCCAATCAGGTGATGTTTATCTCTCAACACAATACAAGGACGTCCCTGTACGCCAGATCATTGCATCACGCACCCTGCTTGGCGCAGACATGCGAACACAAATCACCGCAACCATTGCCCAGACACAAGACAGCCTGTCAGGAATATTAAGCAGAATATCCAGAAACGCTGCCGTGTATGGCGTAGGCTTTTTTTCGGTTGCAGTACTGCTGTCAGTATGGGTCACCTCCTCAACCATCAAGCCGTTAAAAAGACTAGCCGATTCCGTTGCACGCCGGGGTCCTCAGGATCTAAGCCCGGTTGCACAACCAGTACCCCTTGAAATGGTCTCGTTGGTATCATCATTCAATCACCTGATGACACGCCTCGAACGATCGTTCAGCCAATCCGAAGAATTCATTGCAGAAGCTGCTCATCGTGTGAGAACACCGTTATCCACGGTGCGCTCGCATGCCGAAACAACCTTGCAACGCGTTGACAAGGAAGAGAACAGACAGGCCGTCAGATCAATGATACGCGCCATTGACGAAAGCTCGCGAGCAGCGACTCAACTTCTGGACCACGCCATGATTACTTTCAGAGCTAACCAGCTTGCTTATCATGAAATTGACCTCACTGAGATTGTAGGTGAAATCGTACAGCGCCTCACACCTGTCGCCGAGATGAAGGATATCGAGTTGCAGCTTGATACCGAGGCTTGCGTCAAGGTCTCTGGCGATCCTATCCTTATACAAAACGCGGTGCGAAATATCATCGACAACGCACTGAAATATTCGCCGATTGAAAGCACCATCAGTATCACCGTAAAATCTGGTCCGACAGCTCGCATTGAGGTCCGAGACGAAGGCGGCGGCTTCCCACACAATGAAATGGAGAAACTGACACATCGCTTTGCCCGTGGCAGCAATGCCAGTGGAACCATAGGCTCAGGACTTGGATTGACCATAGCCCGCGATGTGATCGATGCCCATGGAGGCAAACTCACTATCAGCAACCGTAAGCAGACAGGCGCATGCGTTATCTTCTCCTTCTAGTTCTCACCCTGTTGTCTATCAACATCAGCGCCCTTGAATGGGAAGAACAGCGCCTGTTTAAAGGTGCTGCAGGTAAGCAGACCCTTCGTGTTATTTCCAGTACCGACATTTCTATATTTGCCCCCATCATCAAACGTTTCCTGGTCAGCCATCCAGAGCTGAATGTTGAGTATCTGGTTGCCGGCTCATCCGCCATCTATGGGATCTATCGACAGACACCTGAGGAATTCGATGTTGTCGTCTCCAGTGCAATGGATCTACAACTCAAACTTGCCAATGACGGTTTTGCCCTGCAACTGACTGATCTCAATCATCCTGACTGGGCGCAGTGGCGTCAGAGTGTATTCGGATTCACTCTGGAACCTGCGGCAATTGTTATCAATCGAGCAGCGTTTGACACCTTGCCCGTACCGCAATCACGACAGGAAATGATCGAAGTGCTACGCGCCAATCCGGAAACATTTAAAGGGCGGATAGGTACCTACGATGTACGTCGGTCGGGATTGGGCTATCTGTTGGCCACACAAGACTCCAGAAGCTCCGAGACCTACTGGCGTCTGATGGAAATAATGGGAGGTCTGGATGCGCGCCTTTATTGCTGCTCAGCTGACATGATCGAGGATCTGGCTGAAGGCAAGATTGCCATTTCCTACAACGTACTGGGCAGCTATGCAGATGCCCGAGACGATTTAGCCAGCAAGATTCAGGTAGTGCTGCCCTCGGATTTTCCGACAACAATGATGCGAACAGCGCTGGTGTCAGGCAGCAGCTCAAAGCCGGATGCCGCCGTAACCTTCCTGCAATTCCTGACCGCCTCGCGTTGGTCGGAAGCTGACGCCACCGCCGGTGCCTCTTCCAGCGCTCTTCCTGCTTTAAACGCCGAAGCGAGGACGTCACAAAGATCAGTGATTGCACTGGACCCGGGACTAATGATTTTTCTGGATACCATGAAGCGGCGACTATTCGTCAAAGCCTGGGAAAATGCAATCATCCAATAGTTGCATGGCCGTTTACCCGGCCGTTAACCTGGCCGCTAACCTGACGCGACTTGGGATGCGTCTCATGGTCCCGTATACGGCATGATCTCCTCCACCTCAAGCTTGTAGCCGGATTCGGCAAGATCGCTTTTTACCGTCGTGGTTCTGATGGTGCCGATAGCCCAGACAGCATCATAGATGTCCGGAATTTCTATCGCCTCGGGTGATTGTGCATGTACAACCTGATTAGCTGGCGGCGGTGGCGTATGGATGCACGCACCCACGTAAGGCACCAGCAGAAATTCCTTCATGCTTGACGCACCCGTGAATTCAAGCGGGGTAACATAAGCCGGAATCTTTACTCTTTTTCCATCAAGCTCGGCGACCACAGGTGCATAGTTGAATTCCGCTTCGAGCCTTGCGAGTTCGGCATCTGATTCTTCGCTACCGTCCATTAGCTTATCGATTGCTTCCTGTGACATCGTGATAAACGGATTTTCTGGTTGTACAAAATCATCCGGAATCAAATCGTCCCACATCAGATCAACAAGCTCGGCTTGCGCTTGCTTTTCGTCGTTTGAGAACGGCCACCATGCGTACAAAGCGGTTGTGAGAAACAGCAAGGAGAAAATTCCAATGCCGGTGACCAGTGCGTTGCGACTATGCATCATTCAGTTTCCTGTAGATTGTCGTTACAGCCTTTGCGAAAGACCATCGGAGAGCGATTTTCGATACGCCTGCAGAGCCGGCACAGTGCCGGCCACAAAGCCTGCCAGCGCGATGGAAAGCAATATCTTCAAATCGGTCGTGTTAGGTAAAGACAGATCTATCGACAGCCCGAATTCCTGCTGGAGAAATATCGCACCCAGGCCGGTGAGTACATAATGCAGCATCAGGCCAGCGATGATACCGCCCAAGGTTAAAACCGTTGATTCAATACACAATAACAAAAAAACATGGCCGGGTCGGGCGCCGGTTGAGCGCAGCACTGCCATTTCGCGACGACGTTCAGATAGTCCCGCCAGTAAAACAGAAATAAGGTTGACCAGACCCGCAAACACGACACAGCCGGAAACAATCAGTAAAGCCAGTTCGGCGACACTGACAAGTCCCCACAACTCCTGCAAGGCAACACCCGGTAAAATGGCGAGCAGCGGTTCTTCGCGATAATTGTTGATCGCACGTTGTTCGCGGAATACCGCAGCTCTGGACTCAAGACCGACCAGCACTGCGGTAACCGCGCTGGGCTTGAGCTCCATGGTACGGATAGTGTCGGCATCGGTGCTTTGCCCTTTTACAGCGGCACCATTCTGCCAATCCATGTGCATCGCCTCGATGCCTTGCAAACTCACATGTATCGCCCGATCCACAGGCGTACCCGTAGGCTTGAGTATCCCACTGACGGTAAAAGGTTGCTGATCATGCTCTACCAACGCAGCATTACCTGTCCCATGCGCCACAACAATCTGCCTGCCAACACCGTACTCGAGTTGAGCCGCGACCTCGCTACCGATAACAGCATCGAACACATCCTCAAACTGTTTACCACTGGCGAATTCAAGAGACTGCTTACTTCCATAACGATAATGTTTGAAATAGTCATGATTAGTACCCAACACACGAAAGCCTGCATGTGAGTCACCTAGTGACAGCGGTATCAGCCAGTCCACTGCGCTCCGTTTGCTGATGTCCTCAACACTCTCCCAACTGATGTTATTGGTGGCATTACCAATCCGAAAAACCGAATACAACAACAGTTGAACTGCTCCGCTTCGAGCACCAATGATCAGATCAGTACCCGACACCGTCTGTGTAAAGCTATCGCGTGCATCACGTCTGGTTTTCTCAACGGTCAGTATCAAAGCCACGCTCATCGCGATTGCCAATACAGCCAAAAGCGCAGTTGGCCAGCGGTTGCAGATACTCTTCCACGCAATGCTAATCATTGAAGCGCCCCATGCGATGGCTGAGCATGGACTGCATTGTTAAGCTCGCGCAAATCCACACACCGATCGAACACGTCGGCCAGCGCCATGTCATGGCTGACAAACAACAAGGTACACCCTGCACTCTGGACCTCTGCAAACAGCAAGTCTAGAAACGCCTGCCGGGTATCACTGTCGAGTGCTGAGGTGGGCTCATCAGCAATGATGAGCGGTGGGCGGCCAATCAATGCTCGCGCTACCGCTACGCGCTGCTGCTGTCCCACGCTCAAACTGTTTACCGGCCTATCGTTTACAGCATTCGGTGAAAGTTGCATGGCCTCCAGCAAACGATCCACCTCGTCAGACAGATCGAGTCCATTGCGAACAGCCTGCGAACGGCGAATCTTTGAAAAGCGGCAAGGCAGCTTGATATTCTCACCTACCGAAAGAAACGGCAGCAAGTTAAACTGCTGAAAAACCAGTCCAATGCGATCAACACGAAACTGATCCCGTTGCCCACCGCGAAGTGTATCGAGAGCGGTGCCGTCGACGACGACACGCCCCGATTGAGGTGCAATAACAGCGGCAACGATACTGAGCAGAGTTGTTTTTCCAGAACCGGAAGGGCCACGCAGAAATACGCGCTCACCACGTTCGATACTGAATTCAGGAATGCTCAGAACAGGCTGCTGACTTCCCGGCCATCCAAACTCTACATCGCTTAGCTGAATGATTTCTTCTTTTAAATCAACCATGGCTAATTGCGTTCCGATTGCCGGGAATTGCAGGCGAGCAACCTACAGAAGCGCCGTGACATCCACGATGGACAATTGGGGACCCAGCTCTGTGGCACCCTGGCCAGCCGGACCGATCAACTGGACGTCAACGTCCTCAAAGCCTGACCAGACGTCGAACAGCTTCACATCAATGGATTGCAACTCTGACAAGTCTTCACAAGAAAATTCGTATGTCACGAACACTGAGGAATGGGCACTATCCTCCCCATGTTCATGCGCATGTTCATCAGACTCGTGCTCCGAATGTTCGTCATGCGCATGTTCGTCGGACTCGTGCTCGTCGTGCTCATCGTGCTCGTCGTGCTCGTCGTGCTCGTCGTGCTCATCGTGCTCATCGTGCTCATCGTGCTCTAGTGTGTCCTCGACGACCGTATTGCTCGCAACACAGTCAGTGCCCTGAAAAGCGAACAGTTCTGCCGCTTGATTCAGCTTTGCCCGGGCTTCGTCAACCAGGGCATGTTGCGCGTCAGTCCGGGGCTGGTGTTCGAAACCGATCAGATTGTTCCAGGGTGACTCAAGCTCGATTATTACCGAACTGTCAAGCAGGGCAATATTAAGAATCGCAGCGCCATGCTCGTGACTATCCAGATCACGTTGCGACTGTGCTGAGGCCGAAAAGGATACGCTCGCCGCAACTGCGGCAAGAAAAAAGGTAGATCTCATGAAAAACTCCTGATGTAGAACTGAAGAGCTGCACTAATTGTGCTCAGCTGTAATGTGGACGCTCAATCAGGAGAGAACGGGGGGCCCCCGTATAGGCAGGTTCTGGACTGCATACTTTGCCGGATAGGTAAGCTGCGGCAAGCGAACTGATAAATGCCGTACGATCATCATGACGTGATGAACCGGCGTGGAGGAAACACTGCCTTGATTCAAAGACGTGTGGTAGATCGTGCAGTTACTTTCAGCTTCCGGTATCGCTGCTGACGGAGAATGATCATGCGTTGCATGTGCTGAATGCAGGGCAATGCCATGAGAGCCCGGGTGTGAATCGTGCGCAAATCCGTCGTGTACTGCCGTGCCGATATGTTCGACCGCGTGAAGACTTGTGACCATCTGGGTGTATACCAGGACAGCAACAAGCAGGCAGTGAATAAATTTTCGGCTGTTCACGCGGCGAGTATAGCGGCTAGGAGTCTGCGCGACCAGAGGCGGCCCCGTGGAAAGCGATCGAGCGAGAGTAGTTCAATTTTGAGTCAAATTTTGTGCTCATTTGAGGAGTTTAGCTGGCTAAGTGACGAAAATGAGCGCAAGATTTGGCCAAAAATGGGCTGCTTGTAGCCGATTGATTTCTGCGGGGCCGCCTCCGGCCGCGCGGGCTCTTAGCCTGGACTATTCATGAAACGCCTGATTCTTCCACCAGAC
>JBGCGC010000141.1:0-7949 GCA_045110475.1 Granulosicoccus sp. | reverse complement strand
CGTTTACGCAAGGCGAGCGATGCCTCGGTCTTTTTATCGCTGGCCGCTGGGCCGCGTTTTTTTGAAGGAGTTGCCACTAAGCTATTCATAGTTAATAAAGCTACGCATTCGGTCTCTCACCGGATCTGTCTGATCTTCCGTTTGCTGCAGCGCGTACACTGAGTCGCACACGATAGAGTAGACTTTCATCCATGGTACACGACGTAAAGATGCATGTTGCTATTGTTGGAAGTGGTGCCGCAGGGCTTGCTGCTGCATGGTTGCTGGCAAAGCAGCACAAGGTCACACTTCTTGAAAAGGACAGCAGGCTGGGTGGTCACGCGCATACAGCCACGGTACAAGCGCCCGAAAGTGCGACTGGCGGCAATGAGCGCCAGACGCTGAAAATAGATACAGGGTTCATTGTCTACAACGAGCCAAGTTACCCGAACATGACGCGCTGGTTCGAGGCAATGGAGGTGGCGACGGAGGCGAGCGATATGTCCTTTGCTGTATCTCGTGATAATGGCAGCTTTGAGTATGCTGGCGGTCCGGCGTTGGGTTTGCTCGCGCAACCCAGCTTACCCCTGCGTCCCAGGTTTTGGCGGATGTTGCGCGACCTGCTGAGATTCTACAAACAGGCACCTGGTCAGATTCCATCGGATTCAGAGCAGACGCTGGGCGAGTTCCTGAAACATCATCGATACAACGAGGCTTTCATACAGGATCATCTGTTGCCGTTCGGAGCAGCTATCTGGTCCACATCGAAGCACAAAATGCTGGATTATCCTGCCGCCGCATTCATCAGATTCTGTAGTAATCATGGTTTGCTACAAATCAGCAACCGACCGCAATGGCGCACAGTCTCCGGCGGCAGTGAGCAGTACGTCAATGCCGTGGAGAATTCTCTGGAGCCCGGATCGGTCATGACAAATTTTGAGGTTCAGCGCATCCAGCGCACGGCACAGGGCGTCCGCGTTGTCGATGCGAAGGGTCGCCACATCGATGCCGATCACGTCGTTCTGGCAACGCATGCTGATCAGGCTCTTGCCTGTCTGGAGAGCCCGTCATCTCGCGAACAATTGCTGCTTTCTACCTTCGAATACGAGGCTAATCTGGCTATCCTGCACACTGACGAAAGCTACTTGCCAAGAAGGCGTCGAGCTTGGTGTAGCTGGAATTATGTAGAGCGTAGCGGTGATGATGCCTCGCAGGTTTCAGTGAGCTACTGGATGAATCGATTGCAAAATCTGAAAACACCGGATAACTATATCGTTACCTTGAATCCGGCGAGACGCCCGGAAAAAAATCGCACTTTTCGAACACAAATGTACCACCACCCTGTTTTTACGTCCCAGACCTGGAAATCCCAGCAAAAGCTGTGGTCGTTGCAGGGACAACAGAGAACCTGGTTTTGTGGCAGCTACTTTGGATCAGGGTTTCACGAAGATGCGGTTCAGTCAGGTCTGGCAGTAGCTGAACATTTAGGCGGTACAGCACGGCCGTGGCAGCTCGAAGATCCGTCCCCACGAATCGTCGTGCCTTCCAGGCGACTCAGCGACTATCAAGCGCCGGATGAGGCGGCTGCATGAATCTAATCAGTAGTCTGTACGTGGGGCAGGTTTATCACAAGCGCATGCGTCCAACCGTGCATGTGCTCAGGTACACAGTATTTTCTCTGCTGATAGATCTAGAAGAAGTTGACACCCTGGCGCGAAAGTTCTGGCTGTTTTCGCACAACCGATTTAATCTCATGAGTTTTTACGATACAGACTTCGGTGAAGGTGATGGTGTCAGTCTTTCAGACTACGTGCGTGGCGCTCTGGCACAGGCGGAGATTCACACGAAACCTGCACGCATCCTTTTAAGCTGTTATCCACGAGTCCTGGGACATGCCTTCAATCCCTTAAGTCTGTTTTATTGTCTTGATCAGGTCGGCAACTGCTTTGCCGTCGTTCACGAGGTACACAATACCTTTGGCGAGAGACATGCTTACGTGCTGCCTGTTAACACTGTCGACAATTGTGAGAAAAACTGGATACATCAAAGCGCACAAAAAACTCTATTCGTGTCACCCTTTGCCCACATGGGAATGCAGTACGAATTCCGCCTTAATCAACCTGCCGAAAAACAAGTTGTTGTAATCCGGGCATCAGATGAACACGGTCTTGTGATCACAGCCAGCTATGTGGCCCTGCGTCAGGTGCTGAGCACATCACAATTACTGAAGGTTTTTCTACAGATACCCTTGCTAGGTGCCAAGGTAGTCGGCGGTATCCACTGGGAAGCCTTAAAGCTCTGGGTCAAAGGGACACCATTGTTCAAACATCAGCCTAAAAGTTCTCTTTAGACTCAATCTTTCACAAGCCAGATTCAATATCGATGTCCGAAACAGACAACCACTCACTACGTCCAGCCCTGCCGATTCGATACAAGCTGCAACATGCGCTCGGCGGTCTTATAGGTCGTCGCTTTGACCATTTGCTTGATGGCATCCGTCACGGTCAATTGCGCTTCACCTGGCCTGACGGGCATACCTCATTGCACGGCAGTAAATCAGAGGATCCTGGCGAAAATGCTCACCTGATTCTGCACAATTTCAAGCCGATTCGGCAGATGATGGCCAACGGTGAAAATGGCTTTGCCGAAAGTTATTTACGCGGTGACTGGTCATCGGACAATCTGCACAGCCTGTTCACGCTGATAATGAATAACGAAGCACAAGTGGCTGCGATGACATCAGGCAGCTGGTTGGCGAGGCTTGCCAACTCGATTCGTCATGGACGTAATCACAATTCGCTAAGCGGTAGCCAGCGTAATATCGAGTTTCACTATGATCTGGGAAACCGCTTTTATGAGTTGTGGCTAGACCCCAGCATGAGCTACTCATCGGCGTTGTTCAAAGGCAATCAAACTCTGGAGCAGGCGCAACATGCGAAGCTGCAGCAGGTTGTGGATTATCTGGAGCCGCAACCGGGAGCCCGGGTTTTGGAAATCGGTTGTGGTTGGGGAGGGATGGCACGCAAGCTGGCGACAAAGGCGCAGTGCGTGGTCGAGGGTATTTCGCTGAGTTATGAGCAGCTGCGTTACGCCGAGAAGCACAACAGTATTTCGGCTGTCGATAGTGCCAGAGGCTCTACCTCCTTCAGACATCAAGACTATCGTGAAGTTACTGGCACCTACGATCATATCGTGTCGATAGAGATGTTTGAGGCCGTCGGTGAGCAATACTGGACAACCTATTTTGCAAAACTTCACGCCTTGCTCGAGAGGCAAGGCACTGCGGTATTGCAGGTGATTACCATCGCTGAGGATCGGTTCGAGGAGTACAAGGCAAGCCCCGACTTCATACAGCGCTACATTTTTCCGGGTGGCATGTTGCCTAGCAAGACACACTTGCGAGAACTTGTAAATCAGGCAGGCTTTGATATCGTGAAAACCGACTGGTTTGGGCAAAGCTATGCCACCACATTGCGGTTATGGCGAGAGCGTTTCGATCAGACGGGTCGGGATGTTCAGGGTCAAGGGTTTGACGAGCGTTTCATGCGAATGTGGCGATACTATTTGAGCTATTGTGAAACGGGGTTCCAGTTTGAACGGACGGACGTTGGTCAATTACTGCTCGTCAAGCGATAGAAAGATAGCAAGCGTGGTACCAATACCCATTTGGCCCATGATCTAGCAGTAAAAACCAAGCGTAGGCGCTACTAGAGAGACAAAAATCGTCAAAAGGCTGGGAGTGAAACACCGGCTTCCAGAATTCCCGGAATTTCACTGACTCAGATGGAGGGCTTAAAGTGCTAGCGTTACTCGAGAAAAGCAAGCTTGGTAGCACCGGTGACAAGCCTTCGAACCCGTCTGACAAGGATGTTCAATTCGACTTTGAAGCGTATTTTCTGGGACACACCAGAGCGTCTGGCTGGTTTTCAGACCGGTTCGGCAAACCGAAGCGGCATTTTTGCGGTGATTTTTTCGGTTTTCGCAATGATGGTCAATTTGTGCTCGATGAAAAGCTGTTTTACTCCGATGGCATTGTCGAATACCGGCAATGGTCAATCAATGTGACTGACAACGGGATTTTCAGCGCACAGTCCGAATCTCTGATCAACGGGGCTCATGGCTTTATCGATGGTAACAGACTGTCAATGAGTTACTCCATGAAAGTAAAAATCGAGGAGAACAAGGTGTGGGATCTTGATATGAAAGATCTGATGATCTTGCAGCCCGACGGCAGCTTGCACAACATTACCCACGTGAGTAAGTGGGGACTGAGGATAGGCACTGTATCGACTCAGTACTTGCAGCACGACGGTGAGAAGTTATGCGTCGACGATAGCTCCTTCGGCTCCAGGACAAAATCGACGGAGCCGTCAGTGCGGCATTTGTCCTCAGTTACTTCCTAGCCCGGCATTCTGGGGGGATTTGGACTGGGCGTCCCCGTGATTTCAAGAATAGTCCGGGCTTGACATTATGTAGTGACCTGCCCATCTCAGTGATAATCCACGACTCCTGAGATTGGCAGGTCACTACATAATGTCTAGAGGCCAGCAACCCACTGCTGTACGAATCGACGCCATTTGAGTTCATGCTGTCGATCCCCCGGACTTTTCAGATCATATATGCCTTGTTTGGTGAAGTTGCAAAGCTTTAACAATGCCGCATCAGTGTCGTGCTTGCTTCTTTGACCTGCAGCAAAGCGGTATAGCAGTTGCACGTCACGAGTCGACAACCGACTATCTGACATTGCTTTTGTGTTTTCGTTCTGGAGTGTTTGCCGGGCCCGCACGTTGTCACGATGAATATCAGTGGCGACGGACAATACCTCTGTTGTTGCCTGATCGAAGCTTCGCAGTACGGCAACGGCGTGTTTTCCAGAGCGCGGGTTAAGTTTGAAGCCACGATGAAATTCAGTGAAGCCATGGTGCCTCCAGAAGCCCAGCGAGCAATCGTCAGCCGCAAAACTTGCTCCAATAGCACTGATCCGTTGAGCCATGAACAGGTTTTTTGACTCATCTGCTGATGGGGTGCTTTGTGCTATGACCGCTTGTAACAGTTGTGAGGCAAGTTTGTTACGCCGCAAGTCAGGTTGTACAGCAATTCTCAACACGCGCAGATAGTTTTTTTCCAGCGCATCGGAAGTATTGGCAGACTGGGCAAGCAATTGGGGTAAGAGTTGGTTCGGTAGACGTCTGACTTTGGCAACGATGGGCTCGTGGAGGCTCTCGTGTATTCCCCCTTCTTGTTCCAGTACCACGATACCGACCACCCTGTCATTCAGTTTCTGAATCCATAACTGTACCGTTGGCGCATCGAGAAGGTGTTCAAGGTCTTTGGTCGTTGTTTGATAGTGTGTGGAGCAAAGTAGCGAGTGTACTTGGGAAAGAAGCCACTCATCTTCTACCAATTGACGTTGAGTCACCTGTAAGAGTTGGCAGTCTGTCGCTCTCTGTCGGGCGTTTTCTAACGTGCTAACAGTGCTGTAGTCAGGTGTAGTGGTACCCGAGTTTAAAATAAGCTGGTCGGTGAATGTTTCCAGCGCATCTTCGTCCGACCATCGCCATGACTGCCTTGTCTCAAGTTTAAGTACTGACATTGACTGACAGGATAAGTCGTTCAAAAGACGCACATCAAACGCTCGTCCAGAGACCTCATAGCCTTCGACGGTTGTGCAGAGTACGACGTGTTGATAACTTGCGATGTACTGTTGCAGGCGCTGCAGTGGGAAGCTTGCAGCCTCATCAACCATGAGGGTGCTCGCTTGCAATCCAGTGGCAACGTCCGGGCCGAAATAGCGATTTGCAGACTCTGCTGCGAGTTGCCTGAATGTGCTGAGCGCTGAAGCATGGGGGGCGGTGACTGCGAAATCCATCCCGTCTTTCTCAAATTGCAGTGCCAGTCGTGCCAGCAATGACGATTTGCCCCGCCCCCTTCGTCCGGTGATGACCACGCAACTTCGAACGTTGGCCTTGAGGTGGCCGACAGCACGGATGAGCAGCTCGTCCTGTTCAGCCAGTGCACGGGTTCTGGATACTATTGAGTTGACATTGTGCCAATGCGCAGACGCTTTTTTCAAAAGCTCGGTTTGTTGAACATTTGAATTGTCTGGTTTGTTGTCGAAACCGACACAAGCAACCGTGTCTGGATGAGTATTAACCATCGCTGTGGCTAGGCGTATCAGTCGCTGGTGAGAATTGCTAAAGGCTGATGCTGTGTTTTCCGTCTTTTTTCTGCTGAGTGTGCATGTCTGAGTGCCGGGATCAGCGCAGGTGCCCACTATGAAAATTCCGCCGGCTTTAATAGTGCCAGCGGCGGCGGCAAGCAGGCCGGTATCGGGATTGTGGCCGAGCTGCATGACGGCCATGCTGCGTTCAGTGCCAAGCAGGGCGCTTATGCGGTCGGCTCGGTCTGTTGTGGAGCTGGTGTTCAGAAAATCACAGTCACAACGTTTTGCGAATGCACCGAGCCATCCTTCAGGCGGTGAGCGTACAACGATCAGTGCTCGGGTGCCCGTGCAGACTGCCCGGGACTGATAGCGATTTGCCAACTGTACCAGCTCTGACTGATTGCTGATATTGAGGCGAGAGTTCATTGTTGCAACGTCACATGTCAGGCACAAAAACGTTAGTACAATAGATTTAACGAAAGTGTGGTGACTTTCGTTATTCCTCCTCCAAGTGGTATTACAGCACGGAGCTATTGAGGGTCAGGGAAGACCCGCTCTTTTTATTTAATGTCATTGCGGTGACGCAAGACTATACACCAACGCCTAATTCTGCGCGACTGCGTTGGGCGACATTTCCCTGCTTTGCTGACTGGTACAAAGAGCGATAGTGGTAATAATCCCTCTGTATCCCCTAACGTGGAAATAGTCAGTAACATACTGCAGGTTGGGTTGCGAGTAGGCAAGTATACCCAGCCCAATACTCTCTGCTCGTTTGCAATAGTCAGAATTGCAGACTAAAATATCCCTCTATTCAGCAGTTTGTGATGCCTTCATGATCCTTTTCGGTGGCTTTTTACACACCGCCAAAGGGTGGCTGGAGATATTCAAGTGAGAGGTCGGTAATATTCTGACCTGTCACAGCGAGGGCTCGCACGGTGGGGGTAGAATACTGCGGCTAAAGATTGGCCCGGACATGCGGCACTAGTAGAATGCGTCGCCTTTTCGGGATTTAGTTCGCACTGTGGCGTGGGCGTTTGCTTTAGGATTGCGTCCAAGCGAGATGGACCTATGCTCTACCGGCAGGTACAGATTTCATGCTGCATCGTAGTGGTAGTGTTTTCGGTTTGAAGTGTTGGTGTTTTCGCCAAGCTAGTTTTGTTGGACAGTTTTTTCAAAATTTATAGAGGATCACTCATGATTAAGAAGTATTTCGCGATGACTATCATCGCAGCTAGCGTATCGCTGGCAGCATGTTCCGATGACGACGACGACGAGCCTGCAGCAACGCCCGGTACCGAGATGGGCGGCGAGGAGATGGGCGGTGAAGAGATGGGCGGCGAAGAGATGGAACCGCCTGCACCAGCTGGTGGAGAAGGTACAGCCTATGACATCATCAGCGGGTCAGAGGACCACACGATCCTGAAGGGCTTGATCGACGACTTGAGTCTCGCAGCTACCCTCGACAGTGCTGACGCAGCAGCGGTATTCACTGTATTCGCGCCTAATGACGCGGCTTTCGCCGCTTACAACGATGCTGTGGCGGCTGGTCTTGCTACAGAAGACGATGATTCAGATGATCTGCCTGCTCTGGACAGCTTCGCACCTAACCAAGTGACACGAATTCTGTTAAACCACGTTGTCAGTGGTTCAGTTGCCACTCTAGAAGACGGTGCTGTGCTTGATACTCTCGCGGCTGCCAATACTGACGTGGATCCAGCGCTGGCTGCCCAGACTCTGACTGCAAGCATCAATGCTGAAGGTGCCACTAGTGTGTCTGCTATTGGTGGAGAGCCTGTCGCTGTTATTG
>JBGCGC010000140.1:0-6093 GCA_045110475.1 Granulosicoccus sp. | reverse complement strand
AAAGGTATCGGGCATACCTTGAGAGCGAGCAACAACGCGGATGACCCCTGGATGAGCCGCCCTTCGGGAGACCACCAAAACACCCTCCGCCGCGTTGCTGTTCTTGACAAGGATCCCGACCTTGCCTGCGAACAGCGCCTTACTGAGGGCGTTTTGGTGGTCTCTGTTTGAAGCGTTTGAAGGTCACACTACACTAGTATCTGACGTTACCATGCTGTTTAACAACGCTACATCGTCAGCTACCATAACCCATTTGCCTGGGCAACCAAAGAACGAAATCAGGAATAAGCGTAATGGTAACGAGAGCCATCAGCAACGCAATCAGAAACGGCCATAGCTCGACAATCATATCTTTTATCGGAGCCCCGGTTGTAGCATTGATCACGAATAGCAGGATGCCATAGGGCGGTGTAACCAGTCCGATCATCGTATTGACCACCACAATTACGCCAAAGTGCACTAGATCAATACCCAGCAACTGACAGGCAGGCAGAAATAACGGAACGACCACCAATAAAATGGTTGCTGCGTCCAGAATACAACCGAGTAACAACAGCAGCACATTAACAAACAACAGAAAACCAAGCGGCGACAGCTGCATTGAATCAAGCAGTACGGCGATACTATTCGGTATATTTTCGCTGGCGACGATGTAGTTGAAGATTAAGGCACCGCCAATAACCAGACCAACAGCCGCAGAGGAACGCGCACTGTCAGACAAGACCCTGTACAGACTGGACCAACTTAGCGCGCGATAGAGCAAAGTTGCCAGTAGAAACGCATAGGCCGCTGCGACCGCAGCAGCTTCGGTGGGTGTTGTTACACCACCGTAGATTCCAAATAACAGGATCACAGGCATAAGCAGTGCAGGAAAGGCTCGAATACCTAAAGCGGGTAGTTGACGAACAGGCACCGGTTTATCCATGGGAAACTGTCTCCGTCTGGCAATCACTGCCACCATGATTATCAGGACTAAACCCATTAACAATCCGGGGAGGATTCCGGCCAAAAACAAATATCCAACTGAGGTATCGGACACAAGCGCATAGAGCACCATGGGAATAGAAGGTGGGATAATAGGACCGATCGTCGCGGAGGCAGCTGTCAATGCAGCTGCGAAACTCAATGTATAGCGTCCGTCACGCGTCATCATCTCGATAATAATTTTACCCACGCCTGCAGCATCGGCAATAGCTGATCCGGACATCCCTGAAAATATCAGACTGGCAATAATATTGACGTGTCCTAACCCACCTCGAAAGCGACCGACAACAGCCACGCAAAAACCCAACAAGCGATCGCTGATCGTTCCTGCGTTCATTATGTTTGCAGCAACAATAAATAGCGGTACCGCGAGTAGTATGAAGCTGTTATAAAGCCCTTGAAGAATCTGCTCAGCGGCCAGAGCAAGATCTTGACCCACCATCAGAAGATAGACCACGGCGGCAACGATCATTGAAAGCGCGATGGGTGTGCCTATGGCGGCTAACCCAAACAGCGCTGCCAAACAAACGAGAAATGCCGAACTCATGGTGTATCCGTATTCTTGATCGCTTGCCAGATTCTGATTGAATATCGACAAATTACCGCAATAGAGAAGACGAGATATATCCCGAAAACCAGGTCAAAGCGGATTTTCAACAATGACGTGCTTTCGATTGCCATGAACAGTACAAAATCCATTGTCGGCCATAACGAAACAGCTAGCGCAGCAACAATACAAAGACTCGATAATAGTTTGTAAATACGTCGTGTCCGAGCACTTGCACTATCAATCAGAATGGTAAAACGAACATGGTCCTGATCTTTGAGCGTAAAGGCACCTGACCAGAAAACCAGCCATACCCAACACAAAAGGCAAGCTTCAAGCGTCCAGCCAAGAGGCTGCCTGAAGACATAGCGCGAGGCAATCTGCAAGATAAAAACAAGAAACGTGCTGCTGAGGAGAATCACAGCGACGTTATCTGCCCGACGAGCCAGCAAGTCGGGCAGCGATTTCATGAAGTTGACCTACTACTGGATGGCATTAATGCGTTCCAGCATGCCATCAGGCCAGTTTCTGGAGAAGTCTGATTCCAGATACATGGCTTGCGCACGACTACGAAATGCATCGACATCAGGCTCGTAGACGTCCAGCCCTTCAGCGACAAAATAGTCTACCAGCTCGGCTTCGTTTGAAATGATTTGCTCAGTCGTCCATGCCGATGCGGCTTTGGCTGATGCTTCAACCTTTGCTTGCTGTTCCGGGCTTAGGTCGTCCCAGATTTGCTTGGAAAAAGCAATGAAATTCATGTCGACCAGATGTCCAGTCAGGACGATCTGCTGAGTTACCTCGTGGAATTTCTTGTCTTTGTTGGTGGGCAAAGGATTGTCCTGACCATCAATAGCACCACTCTGGAGTCCTGTATACACCTCAGTAAAAGCCATGGGCGTCGGATTTGCACCTAAAGCCTTACCCAGAAACTGCCACTCCTCTGTTCCCGGCATACGCAGGTTCACGCCTTCCAGGTCTTCAGGCGTCATTACTTTGTCATCTGTGCGCAGATTTAGCTGACGGGTACCAAAATAAACAACGCTGAGCAGTTTGACGTTTAGCTTGTCTTCAGCCAATTGATACATTTCCTGCCCAATATCGCTTTCAAACACCTTGCGCTGATGCTCAGGGTCGCGCATCAGGTATCCTGCGGTAAATACTGACCATTGAGGAATCAGCTTGGCCAGTTCCTGTGCCGACGTAATCGACATCTCGAGGTTGCCACGGGCAATAGCAACCAGCTCGGTGCCCTGCTTGAACAGGGAGTCATTGTAATGAGGCTCATAGCTGGCGAAATCACTGACTCCGTCGGCGAATAGCGTCGCTAGCCCCTGCGAGCGATAGTCGGTCTCCGTTGCCGGTGTGGACATACGCAGCGTTATCTTGTCTTGCGCGTATGCAGATAGACTTATTGTGCTGGTCAGAAGCGCGGCAGTCAAACTCATGAACAGTGGTTGTTTGAGCAATCGGTACGAAGTACGTGTCATTTGTCTCTCTCCGGTTGTTGGCGTGTTATCTGTACTTTCTTTTTGGTATCTTTACCGTCACTGAACCGAGTATAAGGCCAGCTAATGGCTGGGCTCAACTAATTTTGGACAACAGGCAAATTCAAACACGACGTCAACTCACGCAGGCTTCTGTCACTGGTATTGATGGCGGTGCATGTGTAATCGCAATACACTATTTGCTTGTCCACTCAGTCGATCTACACTCAAGGAAACGAAGACGCTATGAAAATCATTCTTGGAACCATGACTTTCAGTGGTCAAGTCGATGAGGCACTTGCCACTGACATGGTGTCTGAATTCAAGCGCAGTGCAAATGACGAAGTGGATACCGCGTTCGTGTACAACAAGGGAGAAACAGAGAAACTACTGGGGCGTATTCATAAGGTCGGAGCGCTCGAAGGCACCCGCCTGGCGGGCAAGGCAAATCCAAAGGCACTGAATGGTCTGTCCCCCGAGTCGGTTCGAAAACAAATGCTCACTTCGCTCGAAAGACTACAGATGGAATCATTTGATCTTTTCTACCTGCACTCTCCAGATCTGGACATTCCTGTACACGACACACTACAGGCAATTGCACATCTTCACGACGAAGGAAAATTCAAACGATTTGGTTTGAGTAACTACGCCGCCTGGCAAGTAGCGGAAATCATCGAGCTCTGTAATCGCGAAGGCTGGATCGCTCCCAGCGTGTATCAAGGCATGTATAACGCACTGACGCGTGATGTAGAGAGAGAACTATTTGCTTGCCTCAGCAACTATAACGTCTCTTTCTATGCCTACAACCCGCTGGCTGGAGGCATGCTATCGGGAAAGCATCAATCCCTTGAACAGTTACCCGATGAAGGCAGGTTTGCGACGTTTGATGGATATCAGGACAGATACTGGAAACCAGAATACTTCAAAGTCATCAACGAAATATCTGATACCTGTAAAACTGCTGATATTGCACCAGCTGCGGCTGCCATACGATGGCTAATACATCATTCAGCATTAACGGACAACAGTAAACCAGACGCTACTGACACCAGTCCAGCGCAGGTTGATCATGGACTCATCCTTGGTGCAAGCTCGATGACCCACCTGCAACAGAATATTCGGGCAACTCTGGATGGACCACTTCCCCAGGAGCTTGTCGATGCGATTGAATCTGGCTGGATGACTGTGCGACCTGCGTGTATCAAATACTTCAGACCGTAATAGAGCCTATCCTTTAATATAAAATCGATATCATGTTCACGGTCAAAGTACCGTAGAAATAACTACCCCGGATTCGTCTGTAATGTATTGAAACCAAATCACATCTTTACTAATTTTATGAAAAACATTTTGAAATTGAGCGTTTCGACAACCCGCGTTGCACTTTGTCACTATTTCCCAAACGAACAGACAAGAAATCTCTGTGTCCAAAATCCAACTTAGGCCTGCAAATTTCAAAAGCAGTAACAATGTGAGCGTGTTTTTATCAGATTGTCTGCGATATACTTTCTGCAGGAAATAGCCTGTTGTCATTGGAGACTTACTGGTGTCGGTACTGCTGAAAAGTCGTCGTCTTAGAAGAAAATCCATTATCAGATGGACGCTACTTGTTGCCTTGCTGGCGTTCTTTGTAGCCCAAGTCAAGCCTGTCGAGGGATTGACCACGCCTATGCTTGTGGGGGCAATAACGGCAGCTGTGCTTGTACCGATGACTGTTATTCACTGGATACTGGTTTTCTGGCAGGGACGTCGTAGAAGGCGACGCCCTGGCGCTTCAGAGGTTTCCGAATCTCCAGAACAATTCAACAAATTCAAGGGCACGCAAAACAGTCCTGTGGCTGCCCCAAAATCGGTCGCCCCAAAATCGACCGCCCCAAAATCGACCGTTGAGCAGCACACAACTGACGTCAGTAGCAAAGACGATGTCACTGTTGTAATACCGTCAAACAGGTCTCCAGCTCCCGATGTACAGATATCCTCTGGAATAGCCAACGCCGTTTCTCTGCACGCGGGCCGAAGCAAGGCACTAAACGCAAAAACAGAAGCCCGTCGGGACATACCCGCATCAGGGACACCTGAAAAAATTCGGGCAACTGACTTGGTTGCTTCTTCAGAGCGAACTGCAAGCCCGGAACACGCAGGTGAGTTGCTCAGTCCTGCTTCTGCAGAAACGAATAACCCAGAAGACCTCGACGGTACCACCACCACGCCAGAGGTGCTGCAAATGCAGGTTGAGCGCATTGGGCATCTTGTTCAAACACACGATTTAGGTAGTATCGATCCTAACGAGAAAGATGATGATCCATCAGTAGCGCAAGCTAACAACGGCCAGACCAAATTATCGCTGGTAAGAAATGATCTCGTTGCTGACACCGGATACGTTGATTCCGCTAATCCACTGGAAATGAGCCAGACCGAGGTTGTACAACTCGTTGCCACACTGAGGAAAGACAAAGCCAGGTTGCACCGGCTAGTGATAGCCCAACAGGCTGAAATTGACACTGAGCGTGAAACCGCCGAGCGCACTCGAATAGTTGCAAGAGACGCGTTCAAGTCGATGCGTGATTTGCGTAAAATTCAAAAAAACACAGAAAAGCAGGTGCGAAGAGAACGCGACGAACGAAAACGTCTCGAAGAGGAATATGTGAAAGTATCGCAGGCACTGGAAAACGCCAAATCCATTATCGCCTCAAGCACAGGCAGTTCCGCCAGCGCTCATTAAACCCTGGCGATACATAAAACTCGGCCGAGAACCGCTTTGCTGCCATAGCAGCATCAATGGAGCTGTGCTAATTTTTTCTGAATTTCACCAAGAGTAAGCCTAAGCAACGAAAATGAGCAATAAAACTGGCCGAAGTGGGGCTGTTCGCAGCAGGGATTTTCCTAGGCGTCACTACTAATTCGGGCTAGGAGCCTGCGCGGCCGGAGGCGGCCCCGCAGACTCCTAGCCCGGACTATTCATGAAATCACCCAATCCTTCCGCATTCCCTTTGCCCGTAGCGAATCCCACTCAGTCGGAAATACAGTCTGTATTCCGCTTCTTCGCGGAATCCGCTACGCACAAAGGGCCTGGTG
>JBGCGC010000139.1:0-66153 GCA_045110475.1 Granulosicoccus sp. | reverse complement strand
TCGGCTACGAGCAGCCCACTTTTGGCCAAATTTTGCGCTCATTTTCGTCACTTAGCCAGCTAAACTCCTCAAATGAGCGCAAAATTTGACTCAAAATTGGACTACTCTCGCTCGATCGCTTTCTACCGCGCAGACTCCTAGGCGGATAAAAACTCTCACACAGCGTTTTGATCACGAACAAAACTCTGAGCTTTGCCAACCCAGTCATCACGCTCAATACGCCCGGAAAACGCCCCGATAGCGTCCGACACCTTGTCGATGTCTGCCTGGTCAAAGTTGGCTAGCTGCTTGAAAGTAGTCACACCCAGATCATTCAGGGTACGCTCCATGACCGGGCCAATGCCTTTAATAAGCTTTAGATCGTCTTTTTCGTCTGGCGCTTTGAACAACGGGGTTCTTACCGAACTGCTTGCACCGGCATCATCAGATTTCACGGTAGTTGCTGGTGCTGCGACTTTGCGATCACCGCGCTCTGGCGCATCTATCGGTGACAACTCATCGGGAATCGAGCTTGATTGGCTCGGATCTGCCTCATTCATAGCATGCTGGAGTGCACTCACTCTTTCCTCAAGATCAGACAGGGCGGCTTCATTGGATTGCACACTCTGCAACTCACTGCGCAAACGCCGTATTTCAAGATCACTTTGACTGGACGCTAGTGCCTGAGCTTCAAGCATAGCCAGTTGATCTTGCAAGTGCCGTTTACGGTCACCGAGGTCGTTTACTGCCTGTGGGTCGGGCGAATCATCCGAGGAGTCACCAGAGAGTACATCTGCTGTGACCGGCAAAGCCTGTCTTGCGCCAACACGCTCTCTCAGCATCGAGTCCGCCAACCGATCACGCAATCTCAAACGCGATTGTGTTGCCTTTTTTTCCTGCAGGTCCCATTTGACCCATGTACGAATTAACCACAATAAAAAGACAATTGCCAATAGGGCCCTTGCGTCCATCGGGATCTCCAGCTATGAATGCTCCGTCAAATTACGTTATGTGACTCTCTACGGCAAGCGTCGGTGATGTCAAATGATGTAAAACCACGATGAGCACGACAATTTCAATGTAAAGATAATTATCGGAAAACGGCATTAAATGGCACTCTTATCCTGATTTTCTGCCTGTTTCGACGTTTCACTGCTTTTAGTAAACAGTCAGACATTGTGGCAAACCGGCAATGACAATGTTCGTTGATGTTCATCGATCATTGCCTTCGATCAAACCCGAATGCAATCAGTTAGAAACGCAGCACTTCGTGACGTGTCGATTCCGGAGCACCGCCACGTTTTTCGCTTCCCGAGATGACATGCAATTCACGTCCGAGTACTACAGCTGCGCCACTGTGTCGCCCGTACGTCAGTGAGTCCAGTGTGCGCCACTTGTCAGTAGTGACATCGTAGGCCTCTACAGTACCATGGGCATTGATAGACGAGACGCTTTCACCCCCTATCACAACTATTTCACTGCCAATAACAACTGCCATGGCCCCGGCGCGCTCTGTCTTTATGCGGGCACCCTGCGACCAACGACCACTGGCAAGATCGAGCACATCGGTTCTGATCAGGGTATTGGCAAACACGTTGGGCAAACTGGTGGCACGACCACCCGCCACAACCAGCTTTCCATCGGCAATCGCAATGGTTGTGTGGTCTCTTGCAGTGGGTGCATCATCGAGCACTTGCCATTGCCCGGTAGCAGGGTTGTAGGCATCGACCCAGCGTTGTGCACCTGAACGATGACCCTTGTTATTACCACCGACGATAATGATTCGATCATCATGCAGCGCAGCACCTGCGCCACCACGACGTCTTGCAGCCGGGATAACAGCTTCCTTGTGCCACTGGTCAGTGGCAGGTGTGTAGCTATACACGTGCGATACTGAAGTTTCATCAGGGTATCCGCCAGTAAAAGCGCCCACAACCCAGATCTTGTTTCCCCACGCTACAGGTTGAAAGTGATTGAGCTCGATGGGAGGAGCTGACTTCACTGCCCATGTATTGCTCACAGGATCATACTCATTGACAGGTCTTTGTCCACGCCCGCCAAGCACATACAATTTACCGTTCAACGCAACTCCACCAGCCTCATGCCGTGCTTTGACCTGACTACCATCCGCGGATATCACCTCGCTCCAGCGCAAGTCAGAGCTGATCGACAGACCGGCGCCTGCATCGTTCGACGTTGATACATTCTGATCAGGGACTGAAACAGGCAGTACCGGAATATTATCACTACCCTGTTGTTGTGCGGCATCTTGCGCAGGAACGAAGGCGGGATCGCGGCTCAGCATCAGAGCATCTGCTGTTAGTCCATCCTCTCGCATCCATACATTGACGGTATGAAAACCTGCCGAAGGTACCGCTACTACGGCACGGCGACCTGAACGCGTACCATTGGACCAGGTCCAGCGTGCTGGAAACTCATGCATCGCCTTGGCTGAATCAAGCTGGCCATTCAAACCAACATGGATGCTGTCGCTCTTGCCCTCATTGTTGACAGTATCGCCCCAGCCACGTACCCAGACATAATACAGTCCTGCTTGTGCGAAGTTCACTGAATAGTTCATTTGAGGTGAACCGGCTGAGTCAGGTTTAAGCGTTCCGTTGTCAATGTTGCTCACCATACTGCTCCCGCCACTGGCCCCGGGTCGCGAGCTGACTACCCAGGCGTGTTGTCCCGCCCCGCTCTGGCTGTTAAACGCCTCGACCTCAAGCTTGATAGTTGTTGTGACATCAGGTACCGGTTGTTGCACAGGATTTGAAGTTGTACCTTGGTTATCGCTACCCGATGTACCGGGTGTAGACTCCACAGGGATATCAACTTCAGGAGCAGCAGGTTCTGACACTGACGATCCGGCATCGGTGCCTGGAGTAAAGTTGTCGTCTGTTGTAAGAATAATCCGGTCTAAAACAAGGCCATCTTCACGCATCCACACGTTAATACTGTGGCTACCGGCAGAGGTAACCATAACGGTTGCAACTCCGCCACCGCGCTTGCCCTTTGACCAGTTCCAACGTGGTGGAAAATCATGAATGGCCTTGGCAGTACTCAACAAACCATTAATCCCCACGTGCACGCTATCGTTCTTACCTTCACCCTCGACGGTATCTCCCCAGCCACGAACCCATACCTGGTACACACCGGCCTTCGGAAAATCCAGCTCGTAACTCAGCATCGGCGATCCGTTTTTATCTGGATATAAAGTGCCGTTGTCGATATTCGTGGTTATTGCCCCCGTACCAGCCTTGGTCGTTCGAATCCACTGATGAGAACCCATTGCGGTTTTGGCAGAAAACTGCTCAGCTTCAATTGAGATAAACGCATGCGATCCGCCAGTGTTTATGGGTTGGCTTGAAGGTGAATTCGTATATGTCGTATCTGTCGTATCTGTCGTATCTGTCGTATCTGTCGTATCTGTTGTATCTGTTGTATCTGTTGTATCTGTTGTATCTGTTGTATCTGTTGTATCTGTTGTATCTGTTGTATCTGTTGTATCTGTTGTATCTGTTGTATCTGTTGTATCTGTTGTGTCTGTTGTGTCTGTTGTGTCTGTTGTGTCTGTTGTGTCTGTTGTGTCTGTTGTGTCTGTTGTGTCTGTTGTGTCTGTTGTGTCTGTTGTGTCAACCTCCGCTTCACCCACTGTTGTGTCAACACTTGTTCCGTCGTTTACAATCGGACCAAGACCTGATGGACGGTAGGCATCATCCATCGTCAATACAAACTTGTCGATTGCAAATCCGTCCTCACGCATCCAGATGTTCACTGCATGCACACCACTTGACGGTATCTGGATCACAGCAGGTGCGTTGTCACGAGTGCTACGCGACCAGCTCCAGCCATTGGGAAACTGATCAATCTTGTCCGCAGTCGCTGATAGAACACCGTTGATTCCACCATGAACACTGTCGTTCTTTCCCTCGCCGGCTGCATTGGTGTCTCCCCAACCACGTATCCAGAGATAATAAGCGCCAGGTTTGTCGAAATACACAAGATAAGTCAATCTGGGATTATCCTGAATTCCACCTTTTAACGCTCCGATATCCGGGGTGCTTATCATCGCATCATCATTACTGGCGCCTGACAAGGTACGATGAACCCACTGATGTGTAGAGGAGCTTGATCTATCATCATGAAATTCAGCTTCTACAGCAATGATGTCGCCGCTAACCACATCGTCAGGTGTAGCTGCATTTCCCTCTATGCCGCCATTGCCTGCCTGGTCGACATCCTCATTCTGAATAGCATCCTGATTGTTGACCAGCGCTGGTAAGGGCAAATTATATAATCGCACCTTACGCGTAGGGTTCTGGGTGTTGGGAGCACCACCAGCAGCAACCATCAGCTTGCCATCCACAATACGTGATACCGGCGCCAGCAGGTTCTCCTGCAGCGTCAGTACTGTTTGCCATTGATTGGCTTGCGGGTTATACCGCTGTACCTTGTTTGCATTGGTTTGCCCACCAACCGAATAGATATACCCTTTATAGGCAAAGCTTGATGGTTCTGCATGTGACTGTGGAGAAGGCAGATCAGCCAATCTGAGCCATTGATTTTTTTCCGGATTAAAAACATGAACCAGTTTCAAATCCTGCCCGTTCTGACCCGGACAGCCGCCATGTCCATTCTGCCCGCCAATCGCATAAATAAGTCCGTTGTCCACGACCGTTGCAAAATGATTGCGAGCCATTGGCATACGTGCTGTAGACGTTATGTTCTGCCAGCCTGCAGTCGGCTCATCCAGATCATAAACAAAGTGCCTGTCTGAATCACAACTGGATTGTTCATCAAGACCACCAAACCAGTGAATTCTGTTGTTTACCAGAGCAGCTCCACCACCCGCCACACGAAAAGGCAGATTGGGCCCACGACGCCAGCCTCGCGTCTCAAGATCATAGATCCACACCCCGTCTGTGGCTCTACCGGGATGATTCCCTACACGTCCACCGATCATCCAGACATCCTTGCCATGACGAACCAGCCCGTTGTGGGTTACCGCAGTCTCAGCCAGTACAGACGTATTTCCGATAACGCTCCACTGTCGAGTGGCAATATCAAATTTTTCTATCGTGTTTTCAATCTTGATGTTGGGACCGAAGCCATTGAAGACATACAGATCTCCCCGGTACTCAACAAGGGCAGCCTCGGATCGGGCCTTTACGGTGGCAGGGAGTTCAGTAAACGATTGCGCGCTGCTGCTTGCAGCAAATGCCATTAGCAGTAAAGCCAGAGCTGCGGAATAAAAACGCCGGACAACCAAAAAAATCATAGCGTCACACCTGAGATCATGTGGAGGAGCTGGCGATCATCCGGTAGTTGCGGATGTAGCTCAATTGACTTCTCAGAGGGGTGTGACAAGCACTGAATTTGTCGCTACCAGATATATTAAACTGTCTATCAGTTAATATTTCAGCAAACTCAAACCTTGTTTTCTACGCGGCTAATTAAAGAAACGGGTGAGATTAAATGCGTAGCGAATCACACCATTGCCGCGGTATCGATCATGAGTCAACGCCGTGTACAGAAAAGGTATGTCATCCAGAAACGCCGCCCGCTGATAGCTGATACGAGCGCTTAGCTCCCAATTCATCATGAGGCGAACACCTGTCCTTGCGTATGCACTATGACTTTTGGAAACAGGAGAGTCACCAGACTGACGTATCCTGTGATCGAGTGTGGGGCGAAAGTATTGTCTAAACTCATAGCCGGCACCCGCAGACCAGCTTCCCTTTTTCCAGTGCAGCGATATCTGTGGACCAAAAAAGTAATCCCGATAACTCACATCATCTGCTACTGAGAATCCAAGCTTATCGTTCAAAGTTCGATTGCTTGGATAATACTGTTCGAAACTAACCAGCTTTCCACATTGTTCAAGCTGCCGCACCGACCCACCTTGGGTTGACGCATTAAATGAGAACTGGCAGTTATTATCCAACCGCGCTGAACCTACAACTTCGCTTTGACTGGTTTGTGAAAGACCACCGCCGATGGATAGTTTCAAGCCGATACGGTCTGTCAATGACATGTCAATATCAGCACTAAACGACACACGTGCGTCCCTGGGCTCAACCAGACGCACCTCAGTGATCAAGTGATCAGAGTAATTAGTGTAGGAGTTCTTGTAGATTTCGGATGCGTGATTGATACTGGCATCTACGCCAAATGACAACTCATAACGAGTGGTCTTTGTTGGTCGAATTCGCTTTTTGTAACCACCAGATAATGTGTTAATTACAAAAGCATCTCGCAACGAATTCATTTGCCGTTGCGCCAGTGTCAAATGAAAGCGCGAATAGCGATCAGCACTGTAGGAAAGTGAAAAGCCCTGGGACTGGAATCTTGGCTTCTGAACAGCATTGGCAAATCCACCGGCTTGCAAATTAGGTGAATAGTCGACCGTGTCACTCACTGTTTCGTGCTGTAAGGCAATCGATAAACCTGGTAAATAGTCACTACTGGACGACGCGATAACATCATTTAATAAAACGTTGTTAATTAGCAAAAACCCGAAAAGGCACCATGAAACTTTTTTAGTCATCATGGTGCCTATATCGGCATTGGAATTTAACGCTTAACGAATTACCGATACGTACCCTCGGAAGCCATTGCCCGTCAACATCTGGTCGCCATCTTTAACAGTGAATTCCTTTGACTCTTTCGTGACGTTACCATCTTGCTCATTGATTCGCAGGCCCTTGATAACCAGCGTGACTGAATAGTCACCATCGGTTGCCAAAATATCCTCAAACTTTAGATCACTTAATTGCTGGTTAATTTTCTCAAGGTTAATCGTAAGCTTATCGCCCTCAGTTCTGAACGTCTGCCCATTGTTCTGAAAAACGGCTTTTGTTACGACACCCGCTGCATCCGTTCCATGAATCGTGAACCTTGAATCAGGCGAAACCGTGGTTATCTCAAGGCTGGCTGGGTCTCCCTTGATTGCTGATACCTTGACGGCGTTGCTGGAGACACTTAACGATCGCTGATCTCCTGCATTTACCGACTTAATTTCAAAACCAATAGTTACTTGCGTATCGTTGATGTTCTGATTAAATTGAAATACATTTTTGTCATAACTGACATACGTCATACCAGAAAACAAGCGTGCGTTGTACATACCACCCGTTTGAATAGGGCTTTCAAACTCGGCTATAGACAACTGCTCGTTAGCTGTCTGGTTTGCATTGGATAGCGTAACCGTGGCATCTACGCGATCGATGGTTACCGGCGCTTGATCAATGAGTGCTTTTTGTGACTCAGCAGCTACTTTGGCTGGTGATTCAGCTGCATCTATGGTGATGTTTGCTGTGGCCACATTGGCGGCAGCCTGATCCAGATCGACAGTCGATTTCCTCAGCGTAGAACTGGATTGAATAAGCTCACCGTTAATGGCTGTCATTGTTACAGAGACATTAGAGGTAAGATCAAGCGTATCACCCCCACTTGCAGCACGAGCTATTACTGCGGCAAATGCGGAAGTAGCCTCTTCATAGACATCTTTATTGGGAGCGAATGCTGCAAGCACTTGATGTACCTTTGCATTGGCCTGGGCAGCACCCAGCGTGGCTACCGGATTTTGCGACAATGTTGCAACTTGGATGCCTAGCGCTCTTGCCAAAGTTGATTTCGCCGCGTTGTATCCACTTAAATCAACCTCTCCATCAGTAGACTGACCGTCCAATGCCAATGCCACAGCCAGAGTGGTCAGCGGAGTTACAAATTCTGCAGTAGCGGGGGCTGTCAGAACACCGGTAAATGGTACAGTGCCTGTTGTTGCTACTGTGTCGATGCCTACATCATAACCACCACTCACCCTGCTTAGCATTGTGCCGGCAGGACAAGTGAAGAAACCAGCAGCTCGGGTTTTTCCACGAGCGACATCGTCACAGGATACGTCGGCTTCAACGATGTAACCGTCTACTGCCTGCGATGCCAGGGGTTCCGGATCGGGAGCCGGGTCTGAGGAGGAGCTACAAGCAGCCAGGGAGATCACCACCGCTGCTGCAGGCAGATATTTCAGGGGAATCAGGTAAGTCATTGTTGTTCACGTTTATTGGTCTAGGAAGCCGGGAGTACGCAATTTCTGAACCAGAAACCCAGACGTGAGGCCTGAACCATACACCGTGCAGAGACAGCAACGATTTACTAAAGAGATTTCATAATGGTTTGTCCTCATATTCAGACAATCATGAGAGTCAACAGCGATGTTAGCTCAACCATTACAAATTGTTTACCAGACTTGCATTAATACACACCAAACGTTCAGCGCATCAGCGCATGTCAATATGCCAACGGATAAAACATACTGTTATTTCTACCCTGGACAACTCATGCTCAATATTTTTGAATACTGCGCCAGACTATTAAGACCTATATATAACACTCAAATGCGCGTCAATCGCGCGCGCTCCATTGTTGCTGATACGCAGTTGATCACTTTGTGATTGGCCTACCTCATTGCTATTGGTTAACAGGGCGAGGCCTCGCAGACAGTCCCAACGCTTTTTGATCACTCAAGACAAGCCCACCTAGGAGTCTGCGCGGTGGACGATTTTAAGTGATGACATATTCGTTCAAATGCGCTGATGTGGGCTGGTCGCTGCATTTGAGCACTTGAAGTGCAAAACCGGGCTGAGAAGGCCTCTCACGAGATGTCCTGAGGCACTGAATAACCGCTATTTCCGTCGGCTTTATTGTTATATGTTGACTCATAGATACGCCATTCGCCTCAAATTCAGTGCCGTGCACACCAGCTTCCACTCGCTACTCGCCTTGTTATACCCGCGCATTCTGAATTGTCGAAAACCAAGCACTGATTTGATCCAACCGTTCGGTGGTTCAACGATATGCTTGCGCTTTCGATACAACTCCTGAGCAGCTTGCGTGTGTAGTTTCTCAGCCATCTGAGTGGTATGTGGGTACTTCTCAGCGTTGATATCAGCATTGTTGCGCCCTTCACGACCTAGCGCCATGATCACATCCGTATCCACTTCAGAGAGCTCTTGCAACACCGCTTCACTACGATAACCGGCGTCGGCCAAGCTTTGTTCTGGCAGCTGCTGCAAGTTATTTTCTACCGCATTGAGCATCACAGGAAGCTCGGAACTGTCCGCTGCATTCTGTGTCAGCTCGGCTGCCACAATAATCTGATTTTCAGCATCAACAGCGGTCTGGCCGTTGTAGCTCTGTTCGAACGCACCGTTGCCGTGTTTCATGATGCGACTATCAGGATCGGTAAAGTTCTCCTGTGCCTTGTCTTCGGGTGTGCCGAATTCACGCTTGTATTTAGGTCCACGTTTGGTTGATCCGTCTGGGTTACGTGGCTGCTGATCGTCGTCCTCACTTCGTCCTTTGGCGCGATCAGCTTCTCTCTGACGAGCTTCGAGCCGCGCTTTAGCAGCCCTAATGGTGGCAAGACGCTGCTCACGCCGCTTTATCTCATCAGGGATATCCAGATCCGGCTCATGCGCCTCAGCAGCATCAGTGGCTTTGGCTTTTTCAAGCAACGACGTGATTTGTTCTTTCAGTTCGACTTCAGCCTTACACATCCGCTCATAGCTCATCGCTTTATGGCGACTGGCATTCGCTTTTACCTTTGTGCCGTCCACGGCCACAGTACCCAGCTTTACCAACCCGCACTCGCTTGCTAGCTTCACCACTTGTACAAACAAGTCCCTAAGCTCTTCCAATTGGATAGCCCTGAAGTCTGAGAGTGTGCGATGAGCAGGGAAATTATCTGCAGCCAGCACTCTGAAAGCCACGTCCTCATGAAGCTTACGAGCCAGCTTGCGCGATGAGAATACGCCAGTGCAATAGCCGTACAACAGTACCTTGACCATCATGGCAGGATGAAACGGTTGGTTACGCGGGCCGCCCTTGTTATAGCGGGCGTGAAACGCAGATAAATCCAACGCGTCAACGGTATCGCCAATGAAGTAAGCCAGGTGACCTTCTGGCAGCCATTCATGCAACGATGGCGGCAGCAAAACGTCCTGCTCGGCGACGTACTTTCGGTAACTGATAGTCATACCTGACATTATCGTTCAAAATGGACAAAGGTGGCTTCTGCCGCGCAGCTAGCCCGGACTATTCATGAAACGCGCAATCCTTTCCGGAAGGCCAGGCCCGACCAGACACTTTGTTCGTAGCGAATTCCGTTAAGGAACCAACGTGGCCCGGCGGAATACAGACTGTATTTGCGACGGGGGCGCCTAGCCTGAACGAAATTCGCTACGGACGAAGGGGATGCGCGGGGCCGGCCTTCCGGAAGGATTTGGACTGGGCGTCCCCGTGATTTCATGAATAATCCAGGCTATGAGCCTACGCGGCCGGAGGCGGCCCCGGAGAAATCAATCGGCTACGGGCAGCCCACTTTTGACCAAATTAGAGCCGTTTTTCGTCACTTAGCCAGCTAAACTCTTCAAATGAGCACAAAATCTGACTCAAAATTGGACGACTCTCGCTCGATCGCTTTCTCCGGGGCCGCCTCCGGCCGCGCAGACTCCTGAGTAATCACTGGATTCGAGAGTCGGACCTGGAGCTATACACAAGCATAGGGCTACAGAAGTTTAAGTCTGTAAACAGTCAGCTTACTAAGCACGTTGATTGTTTATACTGTACCGCCAGTATCCATCGAATTTTGCAATAGACCATAGGGACAGGGCAGATGAAATACGTGGCTATACCGATTATTGTTAGCAGCCTGTTGGCACTGAGCTCCTGTTCTGAGGGTACGCCAGGTAGCATTCAGTCAGTACCATCATCCGACTCATCAGGAACCAACATGGTCTTGTCCCCGCCTGTTGCGCTCCTTGGTGCGCGCGCGGTCAATTCCGGCAATCTCGAAGTTGAGGTCCGAGTTAATGGAAGCGAGGTTTTTGTCGGTCGTATTCCGGGCACTGACAATTGGACAGCTCAGGCAACAGTGCCCAGCGAGGGGCCGGTGTTGCTTTCTGTCACGTGGAATGAAGACTTTCAAAAAAACAGGCGATTGGATCTGGCGCATTGGCAAGAAACAATCGTTATCGACCGGTCTTTGGAAATCGAAATCGCTGCCGACGAATACAATACATCGCAAAACGTTGCAAGCAACGGTGTTGAATTGAATTTTGATCTCGACAATGATGGCTCCTCAAATATTGATGAGCGAAGAGCCGGCTCAGACCCATTGAGCAACGTCAGCACACCAGCAGATATTCCGCCCGTCGAAGTCATTGTTCCGGTAAGTACCTTCCTGTCCCCGAACGTGGATGGACGTTACAGCTCAGGGGACTACGAATCTCAAAACGCGATATTCAGAGATACTGATGGCTTCAGATTGCATATTGACAATCTAATGGTCAATGCCGGAACCGCCTCACCGCTGCCATCAAGATCTGATGGTAATACCGAGATGCGCTGGCTTGCGATCCACGACAACACCAATTTGTATATCGCTGTACTGGGAGAGGACGTGCAATTATCGACACCGCATAGAGATTCCGAACAGGTATGGCACGATGACTCGATTGATATCTATATCGACGCCGACAATAGCGCAGGCAATTCATACGATGGCATCAATGATTTCCATATTTTGATTCCACTGTTAAGCGATACCGGGAACAGCAATGTCAGCGGAACAGGGGGTAGCTCGATCGTGGTCGCCAGCAATTCAGCGCCATTGGATACAGGCGATATTCAATTTGCAACGTGCGGTGTTTGCGGAAGCAGTGGGCAGCATTTTTGGGAAGTGAGCCTGCCATTGAATATTCTAGGCATACAAAAAGGCACAGTATTTGGCATCGAGGTGCAAATTAACATCGATCACGATGGTGGCGATAGAGACGTCAAATGGGGGTGGGCACATCCCTCAGGATCGGATACCGCAAGTCGTGATCCTTCGAAGTTTTTACGGGCTTTTTTACAGTAGTTGCAAAGCAGTGAATCCCGATCTATCGCCAGAGACTCTGTCTGAATATCAACAGCTCGTCTATGCAAATAGTTATAGACTAACAGCCAGTTCAATGACTAACTTTCGTTGCAGCTGCCCAACTCAAAGCGATACAAAAACACCCACCTCAAAGGCCAGCAAGCACGCGCTGGCCGCATAGCCTGAAACTGACGATACCCTGTTTCATGCGTCTGCAACTTCGAATGTCCTGAACAGGGTATTGCCGGTTTTGCAAGTCACGAATACAACAGCCTGTACGGCAGAACCAAGCGAAACAGTGAAGGAAGGCTTTTCAGTGTCAGCGCTAAAATTCAAGCGGTATCAGACGATCCCTCCTCCCGCGCCACTAACCAATGGTCTTTTTTCTGAAACGCTTTTTCGATACTGAGATTCGCGGAATGCCGCGACAGGATCAATAGCACCGCCGGTCAGCATCCGGGCACGCTGCAGTATCGGATCAACGTTGGTTCTGAAGGCCTGCTTGAGTGTTTGCGATGCCATCAGTGCATCGTTGTCAGCCTGATAGCCGGCCAGTGCTTTCCGATCTACCAGAGAGGCCTGAATGAAAGCACGCTGGACTTCCATGGCACTACTCATAAGACTTTCCATGGGATCAGTGACGTTATGAGATTGGTCGAGCATATACGCAGGCTGAAAACGTTCATCGTGTTGTTCAATGTCAACAAGCTCGTTAAAAACCAGAAACAGGCGAAAAGGATCAATCGCTCCGGAATCCAGATCATCATCGCCATATTTGGAATCATTGAAATGAAAACCGCCCAGCTTGCCAAAACGCGCAAGGCGTGCAACGATCATCTCGATGTTAACGTTGGGAGCGTGGTGTCCAAGATCCACAAGACAGCTAGCCTTGTCACCCAGTTCTGTCGCAATGAGATAATTGCTGCCCCAATCCTGAACAACCGTGGAATAGAACGCTGGCTCATAGATCTTGTGTTCAGTAAATAACTGCCAGTCATCCGGTAACGCCGCATACACTTGTTGCATCGCTGACAAATAGCGATCAAATTGCTTCCCCATGTTCGTCTGACCCGGAAAGTTGGAGCCGTCACCTACCCATACCGTCAGTGCCTTTGAGCCGAGTGTTCTGCCGATCTCGATACACCGGATATTGTGTGCAACAGCCTGCTCTCTTGTCGCTTCCTGCGTATGTGACAAGGATCCGAACTTGTAAGAGTGAGCCTGATCAGACTGATCCTGAAAAGTATTGGAATTCATGGCATCAAACCCAAGGCCAAGGGTACTGGCTTGTTCACGCAATGCAGTTGGATCTTCATCATCCCAGGGAATATGTAACGACACCGTCGGTGTTGCTTGTGTCAGCTGCTGAATGACACCGCAGTCATCCAGTTTGTCAAACACATGTCTGGGTTCTCCAGGGCCGGGGAATCGCGCAAATCGCGTCCCTCCCGTGCCGACTCCCCACGAAGGAATGGCAACACCAAACTGGCTGGCACGCTGCACCAGTGCATCGATGTCGACACGACTGCGGTGCAGATGTTCAGCCAGAGCCGTGTAATCTGCATCCAGTGCTGACAGGCGTAACCGGTTATGGTTCTCGATAAGTTCTGCATCGATGAGCATGCTTAAAGCCTCCTGATCGCTAACGAGTGAAAGATTGAACGTTGCCAGCATCCACGTTGACTATGTTGCCCGTGGATTTGGCAGAGGCATCACTGATCAGAAAATACGCAGCCTCGGCAATATCCTCTGGCAGCACGGCACGCTTCAACAACGAGCGCTCCTGATAGTGCGCCTGCAGATCCTTAGCCTCTTTACCGTAGGCGTCGGCACGCTCCTGCAACCAGTCACCACTCCAGATTTTGGAACCTTGCAGCACAGCATCCGGATTCACAACATTGACACGAATGCCACCATCAGCACCTTCCAGCGCAAGACAACGGGCCAGATGAATCTCCGCCGCCTTCGCTGTACAGTACGCAGATGCGCCAGGGGAGGCCGCCAGAGCGTTTTTGGACGCAACAAACACCACAGCGCCTCCAAGCGATTGCCGTCTGAAAACTCGAAATGCCTCTCGCGATACCAGAAAATATCCTGTCGACAGAATATCCATATTCTTGTTCCATAACTCAAGCGTTGTGTCTTCAATTGCAGCAGACGAGGCAATGCCAGCGTTGGAGATCAGGATATCAATGCCACCATACTCTCGTGCAGCATATCCAAGGGCGGCACACACCTGAGCCTCATCTGTAACATCCATCAGTACTTGACGAACCACATCGGCACCGTGCACCTCAATCAGCTGATTGCAAGTCTGACTCAGCAGTTGCTCGTCAATATCGGCCAGCACCACGCATGCACCTTCGGCTAGCAAGCGATGAGCGGTGGCAGAACCAATGCCACCTGCTCCGCCAGTGACCAGCGCTATTCTCCCGGCAAGACTTTTGGATTTAGGCATGCGCTGCAGTTTAGCCTCCTCCAGCAACCAGTACTCGATGTCGAACGCTTCCTGCTCTGGCAAACCGCAATAGGTGGATATGGATGAAGACTCGCGCATGACGTTGATGGCATTGGTATAAAACTCCGCGCTGATTCGTGCCGTTGCCTTGTCTCTGGCGAAGGTCATCATGCCCACTCCGGGCACCAGATAGACCACCGCGTTAGGATCTCGCATGGCCGGACTATCGTCATGCTTGCAGCGCTGATAATAGCCGGCATAGTCGTCACGATAGCGCGCAAGCGCATCAGGTAGCGACTTCACCGCATCATCTACACGATTGCTTGCAGGATCGAATTCGACAATTAATGGGCGTATCTTTGTGCGCAGGAAATGATCAGGACAACTTGTACCCAAAGCGGCCAGCGAAGACATCTTTTCACTGCAGACAAATTCAAGTACCGCTTGACTATCGTCGAAATGGCCTACCTTGTATTGATCCTTACTGATGAGCCCACGAATTTCGGGCATGAGTTTCTCAGCAATCTGCAGTCTCTGCGCCACCTCAAGCGCACGATACCTGACGCCACCAAACGCTGTGGACTCTGCCGTTTTTACCTGTAACCAGCCAATGGCCTGATTGATAATTTCCAGCGTGATGGCATAGCACTCCTCTGCCGTATCAGCCCAGGTAAACAATCCATGACTTCCCAGAATGACTCCCCGAGCCTCCGGGTTGTCCTTACAAAATTGCGAGAGCCAAAGACCCAGTTCGTAGCCCGGACGCTTCCAAGGCAGCCAGCCAATATCGCGACCGAAAATCTCTTCCGTGATTGATTGACCCTCCTCGGCAGCAGCAATGGCAATGATCGCATCGGGATGCATATGATCAACATGAACATGAGGTACATATGCGTGTAATGCCGTGTCGATGGAGGAGGCGCGAGGATTCAGGTCAAACGTGCAATGTGGCAAGTAGCCAACCATCTCGTCTTCAAACTGCTCACCGCGATACAAACCTCGCAAAGCCTCCAGCTTGTCCATGTACAAGGTTGCAAAACCGTCCAGCTTCATGGTGCCGACATCGCCGCCCGACCCCTTTACCCACAACACGTGAGCGTCCTGCCCGGTCAGAGGATCCGGACTGACGACCTTTGCCGATGTATTGCCACCGCCGTAGTTCGTAATGCGCTTGTCACTACCTAGCAAATTGGATCTGTAGAGCAGGCGGCCGGGCTCATCCAGTGTGGCGGCATGCGTTGGGTCCCACAGATTGTCCAGCGACCGCGCGTTGTGACTGACGCTCATGTGTCTATTTACCTTTGTGCTCAAATTGGCTCAGGATTGCGCGAAACTAGTCGATTGTCAATCATTCAAAGTCAACACTCGACATCTTTGATTGCTTATGATTGTTTTTGATTGACATATTGCTGCTGCTAGGTATCATCACTCGTGACAAACAGGCACTACAAATATTGACATATCGCTATGCACGAGTTGGAAAGACAAAAAATCATTTTGTCAGCAGTTCAGGAAAAGCCCGTGGCAACGGTGACTGAACTCGTGGCGCTCACCGATTCATCGGAGGCAACCATTCGTCGCGATATCGCAGCGATGCACATGAACAACCAACTCAGGCGTGTCAGAGGTGGGGCGGAAGCGTTATTGCCGCCCACGCACAGTTCGCTGGCTGGCCGCCCTTTTAGCGTCAATCAAAGTATGCATATCGTTGAGAAGCGTGCCATAGCACGTGAGGCGGTAGCGCTATGCAAAGACGGCGACGATATTATTATCAATGGCGGTACCAGCACCTACCAGATGGTACATCTGCTGACCAACATGCGCATGCAGATATTCACCAACTCGTTTCCTATTGCAGAACACCTGCTGCAACATTCCAAAAACCAATTGACCTTACCGGGCGGAACCCTTTACAGAGAACAGAATATTATTCTCAGCCCTTTCGAGAATGATGTCACCAAGAACTTCTGCGCCTCTCGCATGTTCATGGGTGCCCACAGCGTAGGGCGTTTGGGGCTAATGGAATCAGACCCGCTGGTTATCCAGAGTGAACACAAGCTACTGGGACAAGCCGATGAGCTGGTTGTCCTCGCCGATGCCTCGAAATTCCAACGCCGATCGTCCCTCCTGCTCTGCTCACTGGAACGAATCGATGTCTTGATTACAGATGATCGCGTTGATGATGCTTGTGTAGAGATGCTCGAAGCTGCTGATGTGAAAGTCATCATTGCAAGAACCAAGTCAGCAGCCAAAACCGGATAGAAGCCTGTAGAAAAGCAAGACCAGATCCATACCACCACTAGAGGAAGAATCGATACCATGAAAAAGACGACCACACTTTTAACTGCTGCCCTACTGGGTGGCACACTGGCCATGTCGCCGGCACATGCAGAGGACATGAGAATTGCACTTGTCGTCAAGGCGCTGGGCATAGGTTTTTTTGAAGCTGCTGCCAAAGGTGCTGAAGAGGCGGCCGCAGAGCTTGGCGGAGTTGAGATTATCTACACCGGCCCAACTGACACCACAGCCGAAGGACAGATCGAAGTCATCAACTCACTGATCGCGCAAAAGGTAGATGCCATTGCCATTTCTGCAAACGACCAGGATGCCTTGGTGCCAGCGCTTAAAAAAGCCATGGACCGTGGAATTACCGTGATTTCCTGGGACTCAGGCGTGGCAGCTGAAGGTCGACAAATGCATTTGAACCCATCGTCCAATTCCCTGATCGGTAATATGATTGTCAAGATGGCTGCGGATCATCTACCGGAAGGTGGTGATGTCGCGGTCCTTTCCGCCTCTGCCACAGCCACCAATCAGAACATCTGGATAGAAGAGATGAACAAGGTTGTTGGCAACTATCCGGGCATCAACGTGGTCGCAACGGTTTACGGTGACGATCTTTCCGACAAGAGCTACCGCGAAGCACAAGGGCTCATGTCCTCTCATCCCAACCTGAAAGCGATTATCGCGCCCACATCAGTCGGTATTGTTGCTGCTGCTCAAGCGGTATCCGATGCAGACAAGGCGGGTGAAATTCTGGTAACAGGACTGGGGCTACCATCAGAAATGGCGGCTCACGTGGAATCAGGTGCTTCCAAATCCTTTGCCATCTGGAACCCCATCGATCTTGGGTATGCGGCAGCCATGATTTCCTACAACCTGGCCAGCGGTGATGCAAAGGCTGCTGCCGGCGGTGAAATCGGCATGGGTCGACTCGGTGCAGTAACACTCAGCGATGAACTGGACGGCGCCATGGCCGATCCGTTTGTCTATGACGCGTCAAACATCAACGACTTCAAGGATATTTTCTAAAAAGCGGTTAAGAACAGCGTCGATCCGCTGTGCAGTCTCCTCGGATCGACGCTACATCCATACTGGCTAATTTTCTGTCTGCGGAGTACACCACGTTGTCAATTCCTGCTGACTCATCGCCAACACCTGTATTGTCGTTGGACGGAATCACCAAAAACTTTCCGGGCGTGCGGGCACTGGCCTGTGTGTCGCTCGATTTATACGCGGGTGAAGTTACTGCACTGGTCGGAGAAAACGGTGCTGGCAAATCAACTGTCGTCAAAGTGCTTACTGGCATTCATCAACCTGATGAAGGTCTGATCAAATTAGGCGGCACGGCCACACAACTTGCCACACCCAATGATGCAGCACGTGCTGGTATCACGGCTATTCATCAGGAGACCGTTCTGTTTGATCAGCTTTCGGTCGCCGAGAACATCTTTATCGGACACGCACCACGCACCCGACTAGGACTGGTGGACTGGAATAAAATGAATAGTGACGCCTGCGTGTTGCTGGAGCGGATTGGTGCAAAGATCAACCCGACAACCCTGCTGCGCGATCTGGGTATAGCAAGCAAGCATCTGGTGGCCATCGCCAGAGCGCTATCAATCGACGCCCGCGTAGTCATTATGGACGAACCTACCGCAGCCTTGTCGCATAAGGAAATTGAAGAGCTCTACCTGCTGGTCGAACAACTTAAAGCCGATGGCAAAGCCATTCTGTTCATCAGCCACAAATTTGATGAGATCTTCAGGGTGGCTGATCGATACACCGTCTTTCGTGACGGTGAACGAGTTGGCTATGGATTGATCCACGAAACCGATTCAGCAGCCCTTGTAAAAATGATGGTGGGGCGCTCTGTTGACAGTGTGTTCCCCCCAAGAACCAACGAGCTGGGTGAACCGATAATGCAGGTAGAAGGCTATTCACATCCAACCGAATTTGACGACATCAGCTTTTCCCTGAAGCGAGGGGAAATCCTGGGCCTATACGGCCTTGTCGGTGCTGGACGCAGCGAATGTATGCATGCTGTGTTCGGTATCACACGTCCCAGCGCTGGCAAACTGTTTATCAACGAAACACAGATTACACCCAGAAGCCCTGCAGATGCTATCGCCCACGGCCTTGTCTATGTGCCAGAAGACAGGGGCAAACAAGGCGCTATCACAGCCCTTCCCATTGTTGACAATATAGCCTTGCCATCACTTAAGCAGACATCTCACAAAGGTTTCGTCAGGCTGGCCAAAGAATATGCACTGGCCAGGCAATATACACAACGACTGGAATTGAGGGCAGCAGCACTCGATCAACCTGCCGGTGAACTCTCTGGTGGTAACCAGCAAAAAGTGGTCATTGCAAAATGGCTGGCGACGCAACCGCTCGTTATCATTCTTGATGAACCTACCAAGGGCATCGACATTGGCTCAAAGGCTGCAGTCCATGCATTCATGCGCGAGCTTGCTGCCCAGGGTCTGGCAGTAATCATGGTGTCTTCAGAAATCCCGGAAATCATGGGTATGTCGGATCGCATTATTGTCTTGCGCGAAGGACGTCAGGTGGCAGAGTACGATCAGCAGCACGTCACACCTGAATTGCTGGTACGTGCAGCGGCCGGGATCAACGAGCCGAGCGCCGCATGAAGCCCTTCAAGCTATCACGTGATGTGCTTCTGGCTCTTGTCCTTGTATTGTTGATTGCGCTGATCTATTTACGTTTCCCTGCCTTTGCATCACCACAGTCCTTGCTGGGCGTCTTCAACGATACTTCCATATTGGTCATCCTGGCGTTGGGGCAAATGGCAGTCATTCTCACACGCTGCATCGATCTGTCCATGGCATCCAATCTGGCGTTGGTAGGCATGTGTACAGCGATGCTCAATGCGGCAGTACCCGAGCTTCCCATTTCACTACTGGTTGTACTGGCTGTCGCTATCGGTGCATTACTTGGCAGCATTAACGGTCTTCTTGTGTGGAAACTGGATATTCCCCCTATCGTTGTAACGCTAGGTACTCTGACGATATTCAGAGGAATCATCTTTCTGATTTCCGAAGGACAATGGGTAAATGCCCATGAAATGAGCCCCGCATTCAAGGCATTGCCCCGCCTGTCTATCGTTGGTATTCCCGTGCTCTCCTGGGTCGCCGTAGTTAGCATAGCCTGCCTGTATGTCCTGCTGAACAGGACGCCGATGGGTCGCGCATTCTATGCTGTCGGGGGAAATCCGAATGCGGCTGTTTATACCGGAATTGATGTGGGGCGAACCCGCTTTAATGCGTTCGTTCTGTCTGGTGCACTTTCGGGTATAGCAGGCTATCTGTGGGTGTCACGTTATGCAGTAGCCTACGTCGATATTGCTGCTGGTTTCGAACTGGATGTCGTAGCGGCCTGTGTTATAGGAGGTATCTCGATAGCCGGTGGTATTGGCTCGGTAGCGGGGGCGGTGTTAGGGGCCTTGTTTCTCGGTGTCATCAAAAACGCTTTACCCGTCATCAATATTTCGCCATTCTGGCAGCAGGCGATATCCGGTTCTGCAATTATTGTTGCAGTGATATTCAACGCACGCTCGGAGCGACGCATTGGACGAATTATTCTAAAGCAGGCTGAGCAAACATGAATAGCATCGGCACCAATGACGTCGGCACAATACCCGACAGACTTCGTAGCCCACTGATCCGACTGGTCGGTAGCTGGGAGTTTCTTTTACTGGGTGTCGGCATAGTGATTTTCTTTCTGAACACCCAAGCCTCGCCCTATTTTCTCGATCCCTGGAATTTGTCTGACGCCACATTCAACTTCACTGAAAAAGCCATGATTGCCTTTGCCATGGCGCTGGTCATTATTGCCGGGGAAATCGATCTATCTGTAGCTTCCATTATTGCGCTCGTCTCAACCTGCATGGGCTTCGCCGTTCAACTAGGTTTCGACACACCTGCTCTGGTTCTGATTGCCCTGACAGTAGGCGCTATGTGTGGCGCTTTCAATGGTTTTCTGGTCGCTGTCATGGGATTGCCTTCGATTGTCGTCACCATTGGCACCTTGTCGTTGTTCAGGGGCATTGCCTATATCGTTCTGGGTGATCAGGCCTACTCCGGGTATCCGGACTCTTTTGCGTGGTTCGGTCAAGGCTATGTATGGTGGGTTATCACGGTAGAGATGGTCATATTTTTACTATCCGCACTGCTGTTTTATGTCTTGCTCCATCGAACATCGTTTGGTCGCAGCACTATTGCCATTGGCAACAACCCAACGGCTGCGTTGTTCTCCGGAATACGTGTGTCGCGGGTAAAGTTCATCCTCTTTGTGCTTACAGGCATCATGTCTGCCATTGCGGCCATTTGCCTGACGTCGCGCCTTGGCTCAACCCGCCCGTCAATCGCCGTTGGCTGGGAACTTGAAATTGTCACCATGGTCGTGTTGGGTGGCATCAACATCCTTGGCGGATCAGGCACCATACCAGGCGTTGTCATTGCTGCCATTGTCATGGGTATGGTCACTTTTGGACTGGGCTTGCTTAACGTACCGGGAATCGTGATGTCCATATTTATCGGCCTGTTGCTCATCACCGTTATCGCCCTGCCCATTGTCATACGCCGTACGAGAAGCCGGGCAAAGAGCTAACTCATGACTCGTTTTGTTGCCGTCATCGATCTGGGCAAAACCAATTCCAAAGTGGCGCTGGTTGACACTCACTCGGCAACGGAAGTACATGTTGTCACTCAGGTAGCGACTATCAACACCGACACGCTTTATCCAAGTCTTGATCATCAGGCTATCGAGAAATTCGTTTTAGCGTCCTTACGTGCCCTGTCTGCAGAATATTCAATTGACGCTATTACCGTCACGACGCACGGAGCAACAGTTGCCTTGATCGATAGTGCCGGGCAACTGGTACTACCCGTGCTTGACTATGAATTTTCCGGCGTTGATGAATTGCGAGATGAATACAATCGGCACCGTCCTGCGTTCGCGGATACCGGCTCACCTGCCTTGCCCGGTGGTTTGAACATAGGCGCTCAGTTGTACTGGCAGCAATCACGATTTAAAAATCAGTTTGCACACACGCATACCGTCTTGACGTGGCCTCAATACTGGATTTACCGACTCTGTGGCCAACGGTGTAACGATGTCACATCACTGGGTTGTCACTCTGATTTATATGAACCTTTGCAGCAACGCTATTCAAGTCTGGTGGATACCATGAACTGGCGATCACTGATGCCACCCACTAGACACTCCGGCCAACTGTGCGGCCAACTGCGCAGCACTATTGCAACATCAACGGGTTTACAGACTAAAACCCCGGTATATACGGGCATACACGATTCCAACGCATCACTGGTACCGCATCTGATAGCGCGAAATGCACCTTATTCTGTGGTATCAACCGGCACCTGGTTCGTCGCGATGGCCATGGGAGCAACACCAGTCACTCTCGATGAGTACAAGGATACGTTGCTCAACGTTAATGCGAAAGGTGAGAGCGTACCCTCTGCCCGATTCATGGGTGGACGCGAACGTGAGCTGTTGAATGTCTCGACGCTTGCTAATGAGCACACAATGGATAGGCTGCTTGTCAACCAGACATCTCCTGCCATGTTGATGCCATCAGTGGTCACAGACACGGGCCCTTACCCGACGTCATCCAGCCGCTGGGTCGGCGCCGACGTACAACATGACAGCGAAATGAAAGCCTGCGTCGTTACTTTATACCTGGCTCTCATGACACATGAATGCATGCTACAGATAGGAAGCTGCGGCCCTACTTTTATCGAAGGTCCACTAGCGCACGATACGATATACGCAAGGATGCTGGCAGCCGTTAGTCAACGGCCTGTGTTTATCGGCACATCGCAGACGGGGACCAGTGTCGGGGCAGCCATGTTAGTCAGCGCACCCGAATATTTACCTGATTACGAACAAGTAAGACTTAGTGAGGCACAGCGAAACAGGCTGGAACATTATGCCGCAGCCTGGCGAGAACAGCTTTGCATTCACGCAAGGTAAAAGACTCTCTCCAGAGGCTCTACAACAGGCTCATTGCTGGTATCACACGACATGATATCGCTCATATGCTTCCACCATTTCTGCATGATGGGCTCCAGTGGCAGCCTGTCCATAGCGTGATCAGGCGTGCGGCGCAGCACCGCAAACAGACTGTTTGTCTCCTCATGCAAAAAAATTGAATAGTCTGATACTCCCGCTTGTTTTAACAACACAATGAGCTCGGGCCAGATCTGATCATGACGACGTTGATACTCTGCCGCCTGACCTGAATTCAATTGCATCCGAAATCCGATCTGTTCCATCGTGTTTGCCCCTTAGGTTTTTACGAGACCGGCAATACAAACATGTGAAAAATCAAGTGAGTTTTAAGGCCACACATCTGGAAATTTCAGACACACACCAACATCCTGATATTTTCATTTTCTCGCGTTGTCATCGTTTATCTTCTTACATTTTCCCCTGCTTGTCATAATCTCAAGTACTGTTCAGTTGAATTAACATCCACCAAGGAGAATTAAATCATGTCTGATCGACGAGACTTTTTACGCTATATCCCCGTTGCAGGAACCACAGTGGCCGCAGCCGGTATGGCTGTGCAGTCTGGCGTAGCGTCTGCCAACGTGGGTTCATCCGGATTCTCAACGCTGGTGGCATCATCAGAGGCTCCTCAAGAGATGCAGGATGCTGCTGACTTTGTGTGCACTGGCAGTGCTGATCAGAACACCATCAATCAAGCGATCAATGCACAGGCAGGTCTGGGTGGCGTTGTTGCGCTTTCGCCCGGACGCTTTAATTGCACCGGCCCTGTCCGAGTGCGCAGCAAAACCCTGTTGACGGGAAGCGGACGGTCATCCGTTCTAACCGCAACACAATCATGGTCTGGTGCGCTGATTCAAGCCAATAACAGTAGCGTTGATAAAGTCACTATCTGTAATCTGGCACTCAATGGCAGATCCATGGATATATCAGGCATTCTATTAAATGTCACAAGTAATGCGAACTTCGAAGATGGAAGCCCGGACGCGGCCAATTACCTTACCGACGTCTATGTCTACAATGTACGCCGGCACGGCGTGTACATAACGGGCTCCAGAAACCGCGCTGCTTGCCTGACACGGGTTCGGGTATGGCAGGCGGGGGGCTATGGATTCGTCATTAACAGCCCTGATGGCTTCATCCATCAATGCGAGTCGGGAAGTAGTGGTCTGGATGGGTTCAGAATCCAGTCCGCCAACAACAGAATAACCAATTGCAAAGCCTGGTATTCAGATGGAAGTGGCTTTAATATCCGTTCGGTCAGAAACGAACTAACTGCCTGTGAATCCCAGGACAATGAACGGCATGGCTTTTATATCGCTTCAGGTCAGGTATCACTCACCTCCTGCCACGCAGACTCAAACAGCTGGAATCGTGATACACCAGTAGCTCGGTATTTTGGCTTTTGCATCATTCCCAACCGCAGCCGTGTGCAGCTCATCGGTTGTCAGGCGTATGACAAAAACGAAGGCGGCCGCGGCCACTGGCAGCTATATGGCTTTGCCTTGCAACGCAACAATACCTTGTGCCAGATTAGCGGTATCGGACGCGACAACGTTCAAGGTGCACTTTACCAAGGCAGTGGCGTGTCCAACAATTCAATCGATATTCTTGGCGACTGATACACCCTGCGCCAGCATTGCGATATCTCCGACAAACGTCGGGGATTTCCTATCATCGTAGCGAGCCCGGAAGTCAAGACTCTCTGGCGTCCATCGATACTTGACCTCCACAACATCTCCCTTTTTTATAGCATCAACGACCATGGATCGAGGTAAGGTTGCCACACCCATGCCGTTGATGGCTAAATAGAGACAATAATTTGATGTTATTCAATGATTCCTGTCATATGAGCTGGCAGGTGTCGACGCGCTAACGATGAAAACGATAAACGACTGGCGTTCCAGTAAATCAGGCAAACGCGACACGTTTTTTTCGAAGACTCAGGCAATCCATCAGCGTTGCACCTCGATCAAGCGTTGGATTCCACAGAAAGAGCCGCTAGGCAGGCAGTTTCGCGACTAAACAACAGGAAGCAGAAATCATGAGTCAGACATCTCATCGTCTGGGTGTCGATATCGGCGGTACGTTCACCGACGTCGTTCTGGAAATCAATGGTCGACAGTTTTCAACCAAAGTGCTCACGACATACAGTGCGCCAGAGGATGCGATCATCGACGGACTACATCAGGTCTGTGCAAAAGCGGGTGCCAACCCATCCGACATCGGTCAGATTATTCACGGCACCACGCTTGCCACCAACGCTCTGATAGAAAGACGTGGTGCTAAAACCGTGTTGATTACCACAGAGGGTTTTCGGGACGTCATCGAGATGCGAACAGAATCGCGATTTGAGCAATACGATCTGAACCTCAGTTTGCCCGACCCTCTTTTGCCCAGGCAAAGCCGACTGACACTCAGGGAACGCGTTGATGCCTCTGGGCAAATACTGATTCCTCTTGTATCTGACGAGATCAATGCACTCGTTGATCAGATTGAGTTAGCGCAGTATGAAAGTGTTGCAGTGGGTTTGTTGCACAGTTATGCCAACCCAGTGCACGAACAACAGGTACGTGATGTTCTGGCCGCACGATTGCCAGAGGTCATGATTTCACTATCCTCTGAAGTCTCACCGCAGATGCGTGAATACGAGCGCTTCAATACAGTGGTGGCCAATGCGTACATCAAGCCATTGATGAAAAGTTATCTGGGACGACTGGAAGGTCGTTTACAAAACGAAGGAGTAAATTGCTCCATTTTTTTAATGCACTCTGGCGGTGGCATTATCTCCATAGAAAGTGCTGCTGATTTTCCAGTACGACTTGTCGAGTCTGGTCCGGCAGGCGGCGCAGTCTTCGCCGCCAATATTGCTGCTCGCTATGGTCTGGATAAAGTACTGTCATTTGATATGGGCGGCACTACGGCTAAGATTTGCCTGATCAAGAACCAGACGCCAAAAACCAGCCGTGTGTTTGAAGTTGCCCGTACTTACCGTTTCAAGAAAGGCTCGGGAATGCCTATTTCCATCCCCGTTATCGACATGGTTGAGATTGGTGCGGGCGGTGGTTCGCTGGCGCATGTTGACAGTCTCAGACAAATCCGTGTCGGACCAGAATCAGCAGGCTCAGAACCCGGTCCAGCCTGCTATGGACGTGGTGGAGAAAACCCTGCGGTAACCGATGCTGATCTGGTTTTAGGCAAGCTGGATCCAGACAATTTCGCAGGTGGATCTATAACACTGCATACCGATCGTTCAAGCCAGGCATTACATAGCGTTATCGGTACCACACTCGACATGGATGCCCAAACGGCCGCATTCGGCCTTGCAGAGGTCGTCGATGAAAACATGGCTAACGCAGCCAGGGTGCACGCGGTTGAAAACGGTGAGGACCTGGCTGAATACACCATGATTGCATTCGGCGGTGCCGCGCCCCTGCATGCTGGCCGACTCTGCGAAAAGCTGGGCATCGAACGTCTGCTAGTGCCACCGGGTGCCGGTGTGGGGTCAGCTATTGGCTTTTTGCGAGCACCATTCAGTTTTGAAGCCAACCGAAGTGTATACATGCGCCTGTCTGACTTCGATCCGGCGTTGATCAAGGCGTTATTAACAGAACTGCAAGCAGAGGCTACAGGCTTTGTACACTCCTGCGATGCCATCGCCGAGATAGTGTCTGAATTCAAGGTGTATATGCGCTACAGCGGACAAGGCTGGGAAATTCCGATTGATCTGACTGCAGAGCAAGCCTTGAACCCGGACGTACAAACCTTTTTACGCCGCTTTGAGGAAGATTACGCTTCACTGTTTGGACGCACTGTTGATGGTATGGATGTGGAGATCACCGTCTGGGCTGTCAATGCCACAACTCCCCATCAGAGCGTAGATCGTGTTGCCCCTGAAAACGGTGGCAAGGCGGCGAAGCTTACCGGCCAGCGAGACGTTTTTGATCCACGCCTCGGACACAGTGTAAGCTCGGCAATCGTCAACCGAATTGATATGTCAACCGGTGACACCGTTAAGGGGCCGGCTGTCATTACCGAGGACGAAACCACCATTATTCTGCCATCGAGCCGCTGGGCCATTCGGCAACCAGATGGCTGCATCGACGTTATCGTCGGGAGTGACGCATCGTGAGTAGCAAACTCAACACGGTATCCAATCAGGTGATGTGGAACCGATTGATATCAGTAGTCGAGGAACAGGCGCAGGCTCTGGTTCGAACTGCATTCTCCACGTCGGTTCGTGAGGCGGGTGACTTATCTGCCGGTGTTTACGACACACACGGTCAAATGCTGGCGCAGGCGGTAACGGGCACCCCCGGGCATGTCAATGCAATGGCCGACGCTATTGCGCACTTTATTAAACGAATTGGTCGCGACAATATTCTGCAAGGCGATGTCTACATCACCAACGACCCGTGGGAGGGCACAGGCCACTTGCATGACATCACCGTTGTCAGTCCTTCTTTTCTAAACGGTCAGCTTATTGGCTTCTTTGGCTGCACCGCGCATATCGTCGACATTGGTGGGCGTGGGTTCGGGGCAGATGCCAATTCAATATATGAAGAAGGCCTTTATATACCAATCATGAAGTTCGCCAATAAAGGAGAGGTAGACAAAACACTCGTCAATATCATTCGCGGTAACGTGCGTGAACCGGATCAGTTGATTGGCGATATCTATGCCTTGGCAACGTGTAACGAGATAGGACATCGTCGTCTTGTTGACATGATGAATGAATTTTCCCTATCTGAACTGGACGAGATTGCAACGTTCATTCTGGATAACTCGCGCAGAGCTACTCTAGAACGTATTGCTGCATTGCCAAGGCAGTCAGCCACCGGGTCAATGACTATTGACGGTTATAGCAAGCCGGTTGACCTGAAAGTTCGCCTTGACATAGAAGCTGATCATATCCTCTGCGATTTTGAGGGAACCTCCGGACTGGACAAAAAAGGTATCAACGTACCGCTTGTCTACACCAAGGCATACGCCTGCTATGCCTTGAAGTGTGCTATTGCACCGGAGATTCCCAACAATGCGGCCTCTCTTGAGCCATTCAGGATCGTCGCTCCAGAGAATTCCATCGTTAACGCGATACACCCAGCTCCCGTCGCCTTGCGCCATGTTATTGGGCACATGGTGCCTGATACAGTTTATGACGCATTGGACAAGATTCTGCCGCACACAGTGCCGGCAGAAGGTGCTGGCTGTTTATGCAACTTCCAGGTGTCCTTGCGTCCACGTACCGACAGGAATGCACCTGCTGATGCCGTGCGTTCAGAGGTACTCACATTTAACTCCGGCGGCGCCGGGGCACGTCCAGGTCTCGATGGCCTGAATGCAACCGCTTTTCCATCGGGTGTCATGACCATGCCAGTGGAAGCAACAGAGCATACCGGTCCAGTGATTATCTGGCGTAAGGAATTGCGCCCCGACAGTGGCGGTGCCGGACAGCATCGTGGAGGCCTTGGTCAATATATGGAAGTCGGTGCAGTTGAAGGGCATGAGTTCGATTTTCAGGCCATGTTCGACCGCGTTGAGCATCCTGCACGTGGACGACAGGGAGGTGCTGATGGTGCTGCAACCACGATTGCTCAGGATGATGGCTCCCCGATGAAAGGCAAGGGCAAGCAGTTTGTACCTCACGGCCGGAGAGTCATGCTGGCGTTTCCGGGTGGTGCTGGCTACGGCAATCCGGCCGAACGTGATCCCGTGCTTGTCAAACGTGATCTGGCGCGCGGTTATATAACCGCAGAAGCCGCAAGGCGGGATTACGGATTGTCTGATAGCGATATTTCAGACATTGAACGCGCAGTGAAACGTGGAGAGGTGCTTTGATGATCAGTAGTAACCATCAGCCGTTATCAGGATCAAATACCACTGTCCGCGATTGTCGCATTGACCCGTCATAGACACGAAGGCGAAAATATTTCTGGAACACACGATAAAACCTCAACGCTATAAACCAGATCTTATTCAGCTTCACAGACACAACACACAACTTGCCATCTTGAACCTACAACGCCAACGCGAGACTACTGCATGAAACTTGTTCTAACCGGTGCCGCCGGACGCCTTGGCTCACATCTGCGTGAGCCCTTGTCGAAACTTGCCAATAGCCTCGTCTCCTCAGACCTTGCTGATGACGTCGGCAAGCTGCTCTCTAACGAAACTTATATAAAGGCAGACCTTACCCAACTGGACGAAATGATCGCATTGCTCGAAGGCGCTGATATGGTGGTGCACTTTGGCGCTTACGGTGATGAAGCACCTTTTGAAACCATTCTCGGACCCAACATCATTGGTGCTTACAACATCTGGGAAGCTGCCTACCGCAATGGTGTCAGGCGTGTGGTGTATGCAAGCTCCATTCACGCTGTAGGCATGCACATGAAAAACGAATTTATCGGTACGGATGCGCCTCATCGACCCGACACCTTCTACGGCCTTGCCAAGTGCTTCTCCGAAGATCTGGCAAGCCTTTACTGGGACAAACGTCAGATTGAAAGCGTTTGTCTACGCATTCTTTCCTGCGCACAGGTTACCAACGCAAGAGCGGTAGGGTCATGGTTGTCATATGATGATTTATTTCAACTTGTCGAAAAATCCATCACAACGCCCATAACAGGATTCACCGTGGTGTATGGCGTATCCAACAACGACCGCGCGCCGGTGGACAACGCGAAGGCCAGCTTTCTGGGCTATCGACCTACAGATAACGCCGAACAGTTTGCCAACAAGATCTTCGGTGAATCAGACCCCATGGACGTCACTGACCCCGGCCATCTGCGACACGGTGGTCCTTTTGCAGCCGTCGAGCTTGGCAATAGCGGTGTAGCGACAATGAACATCGTTGATGACACTAAAAAAACCTGATCCGAAGGTTAACCTTTTGTTGAATCAAAACGTTGTGCTTATCGTCGGTGGTGGACTAACAGCCTCGATTTAGCCACCGACGCTACATCACTTCCCGCAGTAGTAGCGAATGGCCCTGCATACTCGCAGGCTTTTCAAGACCCATTAGCTGCAAAACGGTGGGGGCAACACAAGGAAGGCCGTTGCCATTTCCCAGCTCCCACCGCTGGGAATCGTAAATGGCACACGGCACCGGGAAGGTCGTGTGCTGTGTATGAGGTTTGCGGCTCACCGGATCTATCACCATGTCGGCATTACCGTGATCGGCCGTCAAGACGATCGAGTAGCCGTTAGCCACCGCTGCATCCCACATTCGGCCTACCATCTCGTCAACGGTTTCAACAGCCGAGACAACAGCTTCGGCAATACCGGTATGCCCAACCATATCGCCGTTGGCAAGATTGACAACAATGAGCCCGGCATCAGCCACCCCCAACGCCTCGACGATGCCATCCGTAATGCCAGCAGCACTCATCTGTGGCTGGAGATCATAGGTGGCCACCTTGGGTGAATCCACCAGCAGACGTACTTCATTTTCCAATGGCTCATCGCGACCGCCGTTGAAGAAGAACGTTACGTGCGGGTACTTTTCTGTCTCAGCCGACCGAATCTGTTGAATCCCGGCATCCGATACCGCTTGCCCCAGAGTGACTCCAGGCTCGTCACGGGTGAACGCACAAGCGAACGGATAACCGGTTTTATAGCGTGTCATGGTGGTTAGCGTCACGGGCGCGTAATCGCCGCGATCAAATCCGTCGAATTCTGCCAGAGCCATTGCCTCACTCAACTCACGCGGGCGATCATTGCGAAAATTAAAAAAGAATACCTCAGTGTCTTCATCCCATGATTTAGCCGTGCCTAGTACCGTAGGCGTAATGAACTCGTCAGTCTCGTTGTTCGCGTCAGCCTTGGCCAGAGCATCATCGAGATCAGCAGCTCGCCGGCCTTCGCCGCTAGCCATGGCTTTCCAGGCCAACTCTATTCGTTCCCAGCGCAAATCGCGATCCATAGCAAAGTAACGGCCAGACACACTGGCAAGTTTGCCACCTGACTCTTCAAGCACGGGCATCACGCGTGCAAGAAAACCGCGTGCACTATCCGGTGCTGTATCTCTTCCATCGGTGATCGCATGCAGTATGGGGAGTACACCGTGCACTCTGCAAAGCTCGATAAGTGCGAGTAAATGATCGGTGTGACTATGCACCCCCCCGTCAGAGACCAGACCAACCAGGTGTAACGGTAAATTTCGACGATTGCAGCGTTTGATAGTTGCAGCAATCGCTTCATTGGAACCAAAGCTGCCATCGTTGATAGCATCACCTATCTTCACCAGATCCTGACGAAGCACGGTTCCAGCCCCTAACGTCAAGTGCCCGACTTCGGAATTACCCATTTGCCCTTCTGGCAAACCCACTGCCCGGCCCGATGCTTCCAACAGGCAAACGGGATTGTTTGCGTAGATCTTGTCAAGATTAGGCGTGTTGGCCATGGCCACCGCGTTATCCAGCTTGGAGGGATTAACGCCGATACCATCCATGATGATCAATAGCACTGGGCGTCTGGATGGGGCTTTCGGGCTCGACATATTATTTCTCGCAGACTGATCGAAAGACTTGACAATCCCTATCGGGATACCTGCGCAGCAGAAACACCTTACGACGCAAACTGCTAGATGTCGTCAGTCTTGCTATCAGGTTTTGGTGATGGGTCTTCGTTATCTGAGTCAGTCAGACTATTGCGGTAAGCACCACTGGAGTCAGGTTTTTTTATCAAGGACGGATTGACCACTCCCAGCTTGGCACTACTGGCGGCTTCGCTGTCAGCATCAGTTTTGTTCACATCTCCCTTGCTTGCCGTAGCCGGCTTTGGCGCAGTGTATTCCGGCTCATGTTTTTCGGACCTGGGCGCGCCTTTGACTGCGGCACCACCTGAGTCTGAACCATCAGGGCCAGGCTCATTCGGATCAGGCTCGCCGTCGTCTTCATCGTAACGCTTGTCACGCGCGAGTCCCGCCGCGGCAATGCGGTCCTTGTACTTACGCGAAAATATGATCCCAACCTCGTAAAGAAGCCACATGGGAATAGCAAGAAGTGTTTGCGAAATCATGTCTGGCGGTGTCAGAAACATGCCAATGATGAACGCGGCGACAAAAACATAAGGACGGATCTTGACGAGTTGTTCAGGCGTTGTAATACCGACGGCCACAACCAGAACAGTCGCGACAGGCACCTCAAAGGCAATTCCGAAAGCAAAAAACAGCGTGATGACAAAATCCAGATAGCGGCCAATATCTGTACTGACCGTCACCCCCTCTGGCGCGACGCTGGTGAAGAAGCCGAACACCAGTGGGAACACGACAAAGTACGCAAATGCCACACCTAGATAGAAGAGCAATGTGCTGGAGACCAACAGCGGCACAACCAGCTTTTTTTCGTGCGAATACAGGCCCGGAGCGACAAAAGACCATATCTGATACAACAGGTAGGGCACAGCCAGAAACACGCACAACATCAGCGTGAGCTTGAAAGGAATGAAAAACGGCGCTGCCACATCGATGGCTATCATCTGACTGTCCGGCAAATGCCGTAGCAGCGGCGCGGCGAGTGCGGTGTAGATCTTGTCTGAAAACCAGAACAGTGATAAAAACAAAATGCCTACCGCCAACAGCATTTTGATAAGGCGGTCTCGCAGCTCAACGAGATGCGATATGAACCCTTCTTCCTTGTCGACAGATGCGTCAGATGAAGACATGATCAAGAACTCAAGGAAAGGTAAGCGTAAAGTTAGCGTTCACTAGCTGTCAGAATCGGTCGTACCAGTACGACCGACGGCTGGAGAATCCGCAGCTGTCGCCTGATCGGATGTTTTGCCGACATCGACAGCTTTTGTTTTTGTGGCTTTTGAACCGGATGACACGGGAGCCGACGTATGAGTGTCCGCTTGTACCGCTTCGCTGACTTTGGCAACATCTGCCTTTGCCTCGTTAACAGAGGTCTCGAGCTCGGACAGCCCCTCCTTCGTTGATTTCATCACCGTCTGGGCAGTGCTCTGAAACTCTTTCTTGGTGGTTGAAACCATCTGCCGAAGCTCGTCAATCTGATCTTTCTGATCACCGATCAGTTTTTTCAGATCACCAGTTTCCAGTTCGGAGGCCAGATCGGTTTTCACGCCACGAACGAAGCGTTGCAACTTGGCCACCCATTGGCCTACCGTTCTGGCGACAGCAGGAAGCCGCTCGGGGCCAATGACCACAAGCGATACAACACCGATCAGGAATACTTCCGTGAAACCGACATCAAACACAGCGACTCACCTCACCAAGTAACAGGGCGCTGAATCAGGAGGACTTCTGGTCTTCTGTCTTGTTCATGACAGCGTCAGCTTTTGCCTCGCTCCCATCTTCAAGCTCAGCGGCTGGTTTGTCCTCATCCTTCACGGCCTGTTTGAAGCCTTTTACGGCTGAACCTAGATCTCCACCCAGATTTTTCAGGCGCTTGGCACCAAATATCAGCACGACAATGACCAGAATGATCAGGAGCTGTGGAACGCTGGGCATACCCATAATGTGTCTCTATTCTCGTTTTCAAGCGTTATCGCGAGCGGCTTTCTCGGCATGACCGGACACCCCTTCGCGACGTTCTAGTTCTACTAATATATCCGATGCACTCAATCCTTTGGCACTTAGCATGACCAACATGTGAAACCACACGTCAGCAGCTTCGGCTACCAGGTGATCGGTGCCCTCTTCCTTGGCCGCCAGAATGAACTCCACAGCCTCTTCACCAACCTTTTTCAATATGGTGTCTTCACCGCGCTCAAACAAGCTGGCAGTGTAAGAACTTTTGCTATCCGTACCCTTTCTGGCATCTATTTGGTGGCTGAGGCGGGTAAGTACGTCAGTCATTGGTCTGTCCGTAAATAGACGCCGGATCCTTGACGATGTCGTCAACCGTGCTCCACTGCCCGGATTCGTCCAATTGGCGATAGAAGCAATGTTGTCGACCGGTATGACAGGCAATTCCGCCAATCTGCTCCACGCTCAGCAACAACACATCCCCATCACAGTCCAGACGGATGTCCTGCACAACCTGCATGTGCCCTGATTCCTCACCTTTTCTCCACAATCGATGACGCGAGCGCGAAAAATAGACGACCCTGCCTGATGCGACTGTTTCTTCCAGGGCCTCCTTGTTCATCCAGGCCACCATGAGCACCTGCCCGGTGGTGGCATCCTGCGCAATGGCCGGTACCAGTCCAGCTTCATTAAAAACGACCGATTCAATCATGGGATACATCATTTGGCGTGCTTTGAAGGCTGCCGTTGCGGCGGGCTCATCGGCCCGGCCGGCCAGCTTATCATGCAAACATATAGAGGAAGGTATACACAGGCAGACGCTGACCCGCACTTTTTCCCGGACGGACACACGTTCAGCCGTAGCCGTAGCCGTAGCCGTAGCCGTAGCCGTAGCCGTAGCCGTAGCCGTAGCCGTAGCCGGTCAGATTAACTTTGCCATAGTGTATTCATCAAAAAATCCGGATTTCAGACGAACGGCGTCTTTCTTCGTTCCCTCGATAACAAATCCGCAATTTTTGTAAAGGGCGATCGCCGGCAGGTTGGTGGTCATAACACTTAGCTCAAGGCGATGGACACCGGCTCCGAGTGCCCAGGTCTCGAGCTCTGTCAAGAGTTTGTGACCCCAGCGCTTGCCGGTGTAATGCTGGCGAATGCCGATGACAATTTCGGCAGTGAGCCTGTCGCGAAAGTTACTGTTTCTGCGTCCGGCACAAAAACCTGCAATCAGCCCAGTGGCTACGTCTTCCAGAACAGATATGTTGACGTATTGTGAGCTTTGAGCGTTTTCAAGTTTGACTCTCTGACGATCCAGCGTCTCTTTTCTCTCACCCGGCTCGAATAACATGAATTGCGTTTCAGTATCCAGCGCCTCCCATAGTTCAAGAAAGCCTTCAGCATCAGAGAAAACCGCCGGGCGTATGCGCATTTCAGTCATTTAAATCCTTCACATCAACACTTCACACGGGTTCCTAATTGGCAATAATCCGGTTGCTAACCGAATTCACTCGATTGTCTCTAAGTGCTGCACGCTCGGCTTTTTCCTTGGTGACACGACTGTCGACGTACCCGATCAGTATTGCCACATCATCATTAATTATGACGCGCACGTTTCCACCACCACCAACAGCCGATTGGACAAACGCTTGTGCAGTCTGCATGAAATGATCGGCCATCTCCTTGTCATCACCTGACAAGGCAGACAGATGATTAGCGGCAGGAGCTGCACACCCGGCGACCCAGACTGATGCAATTGACATAGCAAGAAATTTCTTTTTCACGGTAGACCCTCTTGATGTTAACGCCGTCGTGCGGCAATTGTCCTGTCGATATCTGAGGATTGAGCACGTCTCGCAGGGCTACGGTTGAAAGAACAGTGCATGTCGTCTGCCCTTCCGTTAAAGGAACCCTGTAAGTTGACTCAACCTTGGTTCACGATAAGTATCGAGGCAACCAACGATTGAGAGAAGGCCTTTGAGAGTATCGGTACGATGCGTTGCGCGCATACCACATCGAGGCTTATCGAAAACCATGATCAACACACACATACAACTTCAGACACTTTCGATGCGTGGTGCCGTTGTAATGGCATCAAGGCTCTATACAGAACAGACCAACTCTGGATTCTGCTCGCCTCCACCGCTAACTCGATAACAATCTGCACAATTCCCCCACTGCTGTAACCCTGTGGAAGATTTCAAGATCAATCACTTGAGCTGCAGCGTTTGTTTCCAGCACAAACTCTAGAAACTTACCAGGTACCAAGCAAAGAATTCTGGCATTTTTTTTGCGACAAAACAGCCACTTGTCGGCAAAACGTCATAAAACTCATGAACATTTTTATGTGTTCCAGAGGCGCAAACGGCGCTCGTCTTGTTACTGCAATCATTGTGTTGTTTTCCGTGGCAGGGTTCCTGTGGGCCCTCGACATTGGCGGATACATTGCGGCCGCCATTATCTATGCCCTAACCGTAGGTCTGACCGTGCGTTACCTGCTTGATGAACCTTTGAGGATCAGGCATCACGTGCGGCAGAGAACGCTTGCACTCCAGGACCTTGCGTATCGCGATGAACTCACCGGTCTGCCGAACCGCCGTTTTTTTACCTGGTATGTCGAAAAGTATCTACCGAGACAGCTGCTCAACGGTAAAGGCAATGCCTTACAAACCCAGGTCGTCTTGTTTGATCTCAACGGATTTAAAGTCATCAACGATACCCATGGTCATGTGGCGGGAGATGCCTTACTGAGGTTTATATCGGACAAGCTAACCACCTTCCTGCCTTCTGATACGGTAGTAGCAAGATTGGGGGGTGATGAATTTGTCGTTCTGGTCAGAGATCGACGTCGCGGCAGAAAGGTTCAGACGGTTGTCAACCTCATACGCCGAGCAGCCAGTAGTACACTGGAATTTGACCGTAAACGTCTTCGCGTCTCTGCCAGCGTCGGTGTGTCCTGTGCTGTCAACGGAAAACCGGTCTTGCGCACGCTGCTCAGAGAAGCTGATGAGATGATGTACGAGGACAAGGCTCAACAAAAAAAGGGAGCTATTGTTCAAGGCAAGCGTGGACTCGCACGAACCGACCGGACACATGCTTCTTGCGCGGTGAACAACCTGAATTGAATAATGAAACCTATAACCTGACCTCAATGGAGCGCGCTGCCATATGCTCCTTGGCCTGTTGAATGGTGTATTCACCAAAGTGAAAGATGCTGGCTGCCAGCACAGCATCAGCACCGCCTTCGAGAACGCCATCTGCCAGGTGGTCAAGGTTTCCCACACCACCGGACGCAATAACCGGGATCTGAATGGCATCGCTGATGGCTTTGGTCATTGCCAGATCAAAGCCGATTTTTGTGCCGTCACGGTCCATGCTCGTCAGCAATATTTCTCCCGCGCCGTATTCGGCCATCTTGATGGCCCACTGTACAGCGTCGATGCCGGTGGCTTTTCGTCCACCATGAGTGAAAATCTCCCATCGAAGTGGCTCATCAGGCTCTGATACCTGTTTTGCATCCAAAGCGACAACAATGCATTGCGAACCTACCTTGTCGGAAGCCTCGCGCACCAGCTCTGGCCGGGTGACCGCCGCGGTGTTGATGCCCACTTTATCTGCACCGGCATTCAGCAATCGCCTGACATCGCTCACCTGACGAATACCCCCACCGACGGTAAGGGGAATAAACACTTCGGAGGCTACCTGCTCAACAACATGGGCCATGGTATCCCGGTTATCTGAACTTGCAGTTATATCAAGAAACGTTATTTCATCCGCCCCCGCTTCGTTGTACCCACGGGCGATACTTACAGGGTCACCGGCATCACGAATCTCCAGAAACTTAACCCCCTTGACGACACGTCCGGCATCCACATCAAGGCAGGGAATTACGCGCTTTGCAACACTCATTCAGGACTCCTGCGACTTCATGTAAGAGTCGGCAAGTTGTTGTGCTTCAGCCAGATTGATCGTCCCTTCATATAAGGCGCGTCCGACAATCGCACCTTCAATGCCGCGCGTGAGCTCTTTGCAAAGCGATTCGATATCGGAAATTGTGGTCACTCCACCAGAGGCAATGATGGGTATGTTCACCGCATCGGCCAGTACCGCCGTCGCCTCGGTATTGACGCCCTGCATCATGCCATCACGACTGATATCGGTATACACGATGGCATTAACACCCACATTCTCAAATCGCTGTGCCAATGACACCGCCGTAACCGTCGACGCTTCAGCCCAACCATCAGTGGCAACGTATCCTTCGTTGGCATCAAGACCCACAATGATGCGGTCGGGAAAATCATGGCAAAGTTGATCAACAAATTCAGGCTGCTTGACAGCAAGCGTGCCGATGATCAGGTACTTTACGCCAGCATCGATGTACGCCTGAGCCGTTTCGGTTGAGCGTATGCCTCCACCAATTTGCACCGGCACGCCCTCGCAAGCTGCGCAGATGGCTTTCACGATCTCGGCATTTTTCGGAATTCCGGCAAAGGCACCATCCAGATCAACCAGATGTATTCTACGTGCTCCCTGCTCCACCCAGCGCACGGCAACGGCGACCGGATCATCATCGAAGACGGTGTCGTCTTCCATTCGTCCTTGACGTAGTCGAACGCATTTTCCGTCTTTGAGATCAATGGCAGGGATGATGAGCATGGCGAGTTATCAACAGCTAGAAATTAAGTTAAAAAGGAAAACACTCGGACAACAATGCGACTGATCAACGTTACTCCCAATGAAGCAACAGTAATCAACAAGAAGCAACAGAAATCAAACAACCCCATTCCATTGCACAAAATTCCTCAGAAGCCTCAGACCGTTGTCCGCACTTTTCTCCGGATGAAACTGGCACGCAAAAATGCTCCCCTGTGCGATTGAAACCGCTATTTTGTTTCCATAATCGCAGTAACCGGATACCACAGAAGACTGCTCTGGCAAACAGTAATAGCTATGCGCAAAGTAGAACCGTGACTTGTCCACAATACCTTGCCAAAGGGGATGCTGCCTGGCCTGATCTACCTCACTCCAGCCCATGTGCGGCACCTTCAGACGCTCTCCACCCTCTGTCATCAAGGGATTGGCGAAACGTTCCACAGTACCCGGCACGATTCCCAGACAAGCCACCCCTCCATTTTCGTCACTGTGATCAAACAACACCTGATAACCCATACAGATACCGAGAAAGGGACGCGTTGCGACAATATCCTTAAGCAGGGTAGCCAGATCATGCTCATTTATGGCGGCCATGCAATCAGCGGCAGCACCTTGCCCGGGACATACGATTCGATCAGCTGCGCGAATGATGTCCTCATCATCAGTGACGATGACCTCATCATCCGGCGCAACATGCTCAACGGCCTTGGAGACTGAGTGCAGGTTACCCATGCCGTAGTCTATGACTGCAATTCGTTGCATTGTGATGTTCTACTTGTTCTCGATTCCGGCACGCCCATGCCGTGTATCTGATTTTCAGTTCACCTGCCAGAGACTCCGCTGGACGGACTTCCGGCGATATGACACGCGCCCTACAGAGTACCCTTGGTCGAAGGCATCACATCGGCTGCGCGATCATCAATGGAACAGGCCATTCTCAACGCTCGCCCAAACGCCTTGAACAAGGTTTCAATTTTGTGGTGATCGTTTTCGCCACGAATGACATCCATATGGATCGTGGCACGCGCATGATTGGCAAAGCCCTGAAAAAACTCGGATGTCAGATCCACATCGAAATTGCCTACCCGCGGTCGCTTGAAATCAGCATGGAAGAAAAGACCCGGCCGACCCGAAAAATCGATGACGACACGCGATAGTGACTCATCCAATGGCACATAAGCGTGACCGTAACGAACAATTCCCTTGCGATCACCGAGGGCGCTGGCGAAAGCATCGCCCAACGTGATACCGATGTCTTCAACCGAATGGTGGTCATCGATGTGGACATCACCGTCACAGACGATATCCAGATTGAACAGGCCATGACGTGCAATCTGGTCCAGCATGTGCTCCAGAAAGGGCACTTTAGTGTCAAACCGGCTGCTGCCGTCGCCGTCCAGATTCAGCTCGACAGAAATTGCTGTCTCCAGTGTCTTTCGTTCTACTTTGGCTATTCGACCTGACACCTTCACAAACCCCCGTAAAAGCGCGAAAGCATACACCGTCCTGACCCGTCTTTATAGCTTCAACGCCGCAAACAAGGCAATACACCCTCTTACCCTGCGGACCGCTTCTCTACGTGCTGGCGTATTTCACCGAATATTGAAGAACCCTGTGCGTCTTTCAATGGAATCTTCACAGTATCGCTGCACGGCATAAAAGCGGTACTGGGGGCAGTCGTCATGGTTCAGCTTTCAGCCAGAAGGTCACCGGACCATCGTTGACCAGAGCCACCTGCATATCCGCGCCAAACCGTCCGAGCCCAAGTCTCTCTATTTGCGGCTTCAGGTGATTTGCCAGATAGTCAAACAGCAAAGCTGCCTGCTCAGGACTCGCAGCGCTGGAAAACCCGGGGCGCCGACCTTTGCGCGTGTCCGCAACAAGTGTAAATTGCGGAACCAGCAGTAGCTGGCCGCCTGATGCGATCAGGTCAAGATTCATCCGGCCCTGTTCGTCACCGAATATCCGGTATCCGAGAATTCGCTGGGCAAGTTGCTCGGCCGAGCGTTCGGAATCGGTGGCCTCCACACCAATAAAGGCCAACATACCAGCTCCAATCGATGCAATTCGCTCATCGCCAACGGTCACCGATGCTTCAGTAACTCGTTGAATTAACGCGATCATTCACTCTCCATCCACTCTTCAAACAGCGGTTTATCAGACAATACCGTAGGAATTTTCCTACCTCAATCTCAGTAATATCTGACATGAAAATGGGTCGTTTCCGATAGTAAACAATGCCACACCTGTCCATACTGCAACGGTGATCAGTAGGAACACGACAGGGAAGTGTCACGGATTGGTTGACTAGTACAGGGACGTCTTGCTCAGGGAAGAGTAACTCGATCGATGATCACATTAGTCTGTAGAGCCAGGATGGTTCAACCCGAACATGAGGTTCGGGCTATTTGGCTTGACATGATGTCAAGTCTAAGCCTAAAGGATCTGCCCGCTCTAAACTTTTCCATTACCCCCTAATGTCGAAGTGCCGAGCGGGCAGGAAGGTCTTTTTCTCGGTCCTGATTTCACGCGACCGAAGGCAGTGTTGCAGAATTCAGGCTAGCATTGCTCCCAAGGTAGCTGTTCAAAACGCCACCCGGCCACCGTGTTTCGATGGTGGTCGTTATCCAGTGGTCCCTCAAAGCCATCCTGGATCACATAAACCTCTGACAGACCTTCCTGGTTGAGTATCAATGCCGCATCGCGAGAGCGATTTCCGCTCCGACAGATCAACAACAGAGGGGGCGAGGTCCGATCACGAGCCGCCACACGGCCCAGCAAGGCTTTTCGTACATTGACCACAAACGCCTCATCCACTGTCCATTCTGGTGCATCGATCAAGGGCACATTAACCGCCCCTTTCGGATGACCGATCATCAGGAACTCCATATCCGATCTGACATCGATTAGCGTCACACCCGGATTGGCCTGCATCATCGCCCACGCATCCTTGGGGCTGATTGAGGAATATTGCTCGTTGTCGTTATCCATGCTTGATGACTCGATAGGAAACGCAAGTTCCGTCCGTCTTGCTGGCCGAATATTCTAGACTGTTCGCCATGCCGCACACACACCGGCTACACTTGTCTGTCTTCATTGCACCTGTGCCACGTCTGCCTGAATGATCGCGCGCCTCATTAGTCTGCTTGCACGCTTGCTTAGTCTGCTGCCACTGTCGCTAAATCGGGCACTTGGCGTATTCATCGCGCGTATTGCCTGGATAACAAACAGTCGCTCCCGCCAGGTGACCGAAACAAATCTCCAGCTGTGTTTCCCTGAGAAAAGTGAAATTGACCGAGGTAAAATGGCCTACCGGAGTCTGCTTCATACAGGCCAACTGGCTACCGAGTGTGCCTGGGTCTGGCACCGCTCGACAGAGGAAACCTACAAACGGGTTGGTGAACGCCGCGGGGGCACATTGCTGCGGGAAGCACTAGCCTCGCCGCGAGGACTCATTCTGGTGTCTCCACATATGGGTAACTGGGAAATTTGTACGATGGTCGTGTCCCGCGCTACAGACTTCACCTACTTTTATCGAAGCCCTCGCCGCCTTTCACTCGAACCGCTGCTGCTGAAATGGCGAGCACATCTTGGTGGGCAGGCCGCTACTCTCGATGCGGGCGGTATTCGCAAGGGGCTAAAAATACTCAAGAACGGGGGAACTGTCGGTATTCTGCCAGATCAGGAACCTGATACGGACAACGGTGTGTTCGTACCTTTTTTTCAACATCCCGCATTAACGATGACCCTGTTATCCCGTCTTGCGGCACGCAGCAAGGCACAGGTTATTTTCACATTCGCTGAACGTCTGCCCGGGGCTCAAGGTTGGCAAGTTCATTACTTGCCAGCCGATCCCGACATCTACGACGATGATCTGACCGTGTCAGCAACTGCCGTAAACCGGGATGTGGAACGTTGCATCGCCCTTTGCCCTGAACAGTACGTCTGGAACTACAAACGTTTTAATAGACAAATAGACGGCTCACGGCGCGTTTATCGCAGGAAATAGGCATCTCCATCCCCCTTGCATAGCGCCGCCTCAGGCCTCACAATAACGTGGTGGCGTAAAAACCACCTAAACATGATGACTCAACGGGGTGCTGTAAAGCTGAGAGTCCGACGATTTTAACGTCGGGACAACCCGCGGAACCTGATCTGGTTAATACCGGCGTAGGGATTGAGTTAAAGCACCGTCAGGTCATCACCCTTGTAACTACCGACAATGATGATCATGACCCGATTTAGCAGCCTGACCTCGAATTCGTTATCGCAAGCACGGAGCCTGGCATACACATCACTTGCCCTGACCATCTTGCTCGCCGCCAGCACACCCGCGGCACATTCTGCAGATAGAAATCTCACCGTCTACACCTACGATTCATTTACAGCCGAATGGGGACCAGGTCCGGCGATCAAAGAAGGCTTTGAGAAACAATGCGGCGACTGCACCGTTGAGTTCGTGGCACTGGACAGCTCCGCAGGCATCCTGAATCGCGTACAGCTGGAGGGAGAAAACACCTCTGCTGACGTCGTATTGGGACTGGATACCAATCTCATGGCAATTGCAGAAGATACCGGATTGCTTGCACCATCGGGTGTCGATACAACGGAACTGAAACTACCTATCGACTGGGATTCAGAAACATTTGTACCCTTCGACTACGGCTACTTTGCGTTTATCTACGACACGCAGGCCCTGGAGACACCACCAGAGAGCTTCGAAGCGCTCATTAACGCACCCGATGATGTCAAGATCATCATTCAGGATCCACGCACCAGCACACCGGGACTGGGCCTGCTTCTGTGGATGAAGTCTGTGTATGGTGATCAGGCAGATGAAAAATGGTCAGCGCTTCAATCGCGTATTGTCACAGTCACCAAAGGTTGGAGCGAAGCCTACTTTTCTTTGTTTCTCAATGGGGAAGCACCCATGGTACTCAGCTACAGCACGTCCCCGGGCTATCACATGGAAGTAGACAAAACCGATCGCTACCAGGCCGCAGCTTTTGACGAAGGACACTATCTGCAGGTTGAGGTTGCAGCACTGCTCGAAAGATCCACTAACAAGGAACTGGGCACTCAATTCCTGAATTATCTGGTGAGCCAGGATGCACAAAGCGCTATACCTTTGGGAAACGTCATGTATCCGGTTGTTGATCTCGATGATGCCATGCCAGCCTCGTTTGCAAAACTGATTCAGCCAGCAAGTACCTTACTGATCCCCACCGAGGAAGTAAGAGACAACCGCAAGCAATGGATCAATGAGTGGCTGGAATCTTCCTCAGCTCAGTGAACGACACCCGCCATCACGGCCACCCCCGTACCTGGCCCTGGTGGTTCAGTGGTGCACTTGCCCTGATCGTCATTGCTGCGCTAACACTTTTGCCGCTAGCCAGCATGATTGTCGAGGCAGGGACCATCAATTGGGCAAATGCACTTGCTGACACCTACACACAACGGATCATCCGCTTCAGTCTTTATCAGGCATTGCTGTCTACCGTTCTGTCGCTGGGGTTTGCTCTACCTGTTGCACTGGCATTGGCACACACTCCACGGTTCCCCGCGCGCAGCCTGATCGTTACCTTGTTCAGCCTGTCGCTGGTCATTCCCACGATCGTGGCTATCTACGGCATCGTTGCTATCTATGGAAGAACCGGCTGGCTTAGTCAACTAAGGGATCTTGCAGGGCTAGAACCTCCGGCCTTCTATGGTCTCACCGCTATCCTGATTGCGCATGTGTTTTTCAATATGCCTTTGGCTGTCAGGGTCATGCTTATGTCATTGGAAGCCATTCCACAAACCAACTGGCGACTTGCCAGGCAACTGGGCATGAGTCAATTTTCGATTTGGCGATTGATAGAATGGCCTACACTGAAAGGCCAGCTCCCCGGACTCGCATTGCTCGTTTTTACCTTGTGCTTTACCAGCTTTGCCATCGTTATGACGTTAGGTGGCGGACCGCGTGCGACCACCATCGAGGTTGCCATTTTTCAATCATTACGATTTGATTTTGACATACCCATGGCTGTGACACTCGCCTGTATTCAGCTCGGAATCTGCCTGGTATTGACGTTTCTGTCCACGCTATTTAAAACAGATACCGATCTGGGTTTCCAGAGCGTGGCAGCTTTTAGTCTGAAACCCTCAAAAAAGACGCCAGACTTGTTATTACACGTAGCACTCTGGGATAGTCCGATACAACGGCTTGTCAATGTCCTGCTTATAGGAATAGCCACTGTGTTTGTTATCGCCCCATTGGTAGCGCTTGTTTTGTCCGGCATCAATTCAAGTACCGTAAAAGTCGTTACCGACCCTGCGACCCTCAGGGCAGTAGCTAATACATCAGTCGCTGCACTGTGCGCTGCTATCGTGTCAGTCACACTCGCAACGGGACTGCTCGTGACTGCCAGACACTTACGCATACGACTGAATCTAACCCATAGTGGACAGTGGCTTCAGCTTGCTGGCAACATGATCCTCATCATTCCTCCGGTGGTGCTAGGCACGGGACTATTCCTTCTACTGCGTCCCTATGCCGATGTGTTCTCTATCGCATTGCTACTGGTGATTTTGATAAACAGCCTAATGGCCTTGCCCTTCGTGCTTCGCATCATGGATACACCCGTGATGCGAACCGCCAGCCAGCACGACAAATTAATTCAGGCATTAGGCATACAAGGTTTCTCTCGCTGGAGACATATCGACTGGCCGCAGTTGAGAAAACCCATGGCCATGGCATTTGCCTTTGCTGCGACCTTGTCGGCAGGTGATCTTAGTGCAATCGCTCTTTTTGGCTCAAAACAGGTAACAACACTGCCACTGTTGCTATATCAACGGATCGGCAGCTATCGTCTGGAAGAAGCTGCTGTCACAGCAGGACTGCTATTGCTATTGTGTTTTGCGCTCTTCCTGTTGTTGCAACGACTGATAGGCGGTAAAGCAAATGCTATCACTGGATAACGCCAGTCTTTCGCTGGCCGATAGACACTGGCAGTTTTCATTCAGTTTGCAAACGCACGGAGCCTATGCGCTGTTGGGAAGAAGCGGTTCAGGTAAAAGCACCTTGCTAAACCTGATTGGTGGATTCATCCAGCCCGACAGCGGTGACATTCTATGGAATGGGCAATCGCTGGTACCACTTCAACCGGCACAACGTCCAATCACTACATTATTCCAGCAACACAATCTGTTTAACCATCTTTCGGTATGGAAAAACATCGCACTGGGCATTGCACCCAACCTGTCGTTGTCAGCGTCAGACCGGCAGCGTATCTCCAGCGTCTTGAATGATGTTGGCCTTGCCAAATATGACAATAAGAAGCCTCCACAACTCTCTGGTGGAGAACAACAACGTGTCGCGTTGGCGCGTTGCCTGCTTAGACAAAAACCGGTGTTATTGCTGGACGAGCCATTCAGTGCATTGGACGCGACGACACGTAGCGAGATGATCCAGCTATTGAAAGAACTGATAGGAAAATACAAGCCCTGTGTCATCATGATTACTCATGATCAACAGGACGCCACTGCGCTAAACGCCTCAATTCTGGATATGCAAACCAACAAGGTCGTGCTGCGGGACGATTATTTACAACCAAAAAGCTTTTGATTTACGACACTCAGGCAACCCGCAATCTTGCGTAATCCTCACTGGCAAAGAAACGCCTGATGGCTTTTGAAATAGTATCAATGTCGTTTGAACTTATATCCAGATGAGTTACGATTCGGCACTTTTTTCCTGACGCAGAGAGCAACACACCTGACTGTCTTGCGTGATCCTTGAGTGCTTCACCTACCGCGTGCTCAAGATCAAGCCAGACCATATTGGTTTGTGTCCAGCCTTCGCGCACGCTAACACCATCAAGCCCGTCCAGCTTATGCGCCAGACTTAAAGCATTTTCATGGTCTTCGTGCAGTCTCGCCACCCCGTCAGTCAGAGCAAGCATCCCGGCAGCTGCAACAATTCCGGCTTGTCGCATTCCACCACCAGTTACCTTGCGCCAGCGTCTGGCCTCATCAATGAACTCACGTCGACCAAGAAGCAACGACCCCACTGGCGCACCCAAACCTTTAGACAGACACAAGGACACGGTGTCAAAACACTGCGCGATCGACTTGAGATCGACCCCTAGATGAACCGCTGCATTGGCCATACGTGCGCCGTCAAGGTGCAATTGCAAGCCGTGGTCGCTGGCAAATACCTTCGTTGACTGCATGCTATGCAAGGACTGCACACGGCCATGCTGGGAGTTCTCCAGACACAGAAGCCGAGTACGCGCAAAGTGGACATCGTCCTCCTTAATCAGACTGGCGACAATTGCCAGATCAAGGCCGCCATTGTTATCGAACGGCATGGGTTGCGGCTGAATTCCGCCCAGGGCGGCAGCACCGCCTCCCTCGTATTTATAGGTATGCGCATCGGCACCGACGATATACTCGTCGCCACGTTGGCAATGAGTCAGTAAAGCGACCAGATTGGACTGAGTGCCCGTGGGCATGAACAGGGCCGCTTCATGACCCAGCAATTCGGCGGCAAAATCCTGCAGTTGATTCACACTCGGATCATCGCCATAAACATCATCGCCGACCGGCGCATCCATCATGGCCTTTCGCATCGCAGCACTCGGTTGCGTGACAGTATCGCTGCGTACATCAATCAATCTGTTCATTGGCTACCCGCAAGCCTTAATCTGTTGTAGGCATGTTATGCGTGTTCACGAGAAATACAAGCAAACCGCCCTGACTAATCGTTACGCTGATCGTCTCTTGCGAAGCGACATTACTTAGACCCAGACTGGTTCCGACACACATCCGGGCATCATGCAAGGCGTATTCAAGGCCTGCCGTACAAACACCAGATGCTTCTGGCAAAGGCATCAGGCTGATGGTCTGACCAACCTGGGCCGATGTATTCAGAGCATGCCGTGGTGTGACAACATGCGCATGCACCGTACGGTCTATCAACTCCATGGCAAACGACCAACGTTGCTGAGCAGGCAACATCCAGTTGATAAGATGGTGATCGCTTCGGCCACCAGAGATGCCCATCACAATGACGCGATCTACTTCGATATCGGACAGCCAATCCAGCGCCAGCTCCAGATCACTACTGGCCTTGCGAGCAGGGTAGATTTTACGTGTGACATCCGTCAGCCTGCGGTCACTCAACACGGATGAATCAACGCTATCGAAGTCGCCAATAATGACATCGGGAACCAATCCTGTATCAAGACAATGTGCGATGCCATGATCCACCCCGACAATCATATCGCCTTCGCTTAGCCAGGCATGGTCGAATCCCTCAGGCTGAAAGTCCCCTCCGGCAAACACCCACGCCCGGAATTTGCCACTGGGCGTCGGTTCGGTACGAGATAGTCGGGGCATGGCGGGGGATTCAGGCATTGATGCTGGGTTGTTGCCTCTGGTACCCGATCCGACATGGTCGAACCAGCAAGAAACAGCTATTACTGAACCGTGTCTCTGAGAAAATCATCTGCGAATACCAGCGATCGAGTCAGCCCGTCTAGAGTGGCGAGAAAGCGTTCCCCGTTTTCGTCGTCAACCGAACCAAGCACGCTGATCGTGATATCCCGACCCATGATCATCATCGGCAACAACTTGTCATCCATGAACTCACTTTCACTGATGAGTTGTCGAGCACCCGTCTGATCAACCCGGATCTCTGAGTTAACGATATCACCAAACTCTTCAGCGTCAACTTGCCAGCGGATAAGTGATGGGGAATCGATCTCCCGGTCGGGAAAAGCCAGCTCCATAAATGTACTTCTTTTTGGCAAACGATTCAGAGTTAGCACAGGACTATCGTCAGTAATCGGCGCTCCTTCGCCAAGACCATTTTGCGTCAACGCAACTTCAATCTCACAGGATTTTCTGCCTGTGATTTCGACACAATCCACCACCCATGCACCGAAATAGGCGACGAGCTGCTGCTCAGGCTCTTCCTGTTCAATTTGCTCATCGTCCTCTACTTCCCCGCTTTGCCCGGCTGCATCGATATCCGCAGCCGTCATTTCCGCAAATGGGCGGCTGAGCATTTGACAGTCAGAGTCTGTTGGAACACGCAGTTCGATAAGGTTACCCAATTCCAGTACACCTTGGTGCCCGTCTGGAGACTGAAGCTCCTTGTTGACACTGCCTGCAACAATCGCATGAAGAAGCTGCCGCTCGTCAGAGGCCACCGACAAATAGGTTTGCTGAAGGAGCCCAACTGCGCCTGCCTCACCTTCAACCCAATAGCGCTCATCGCTGTCGCAAGGCTGAAAAGAGTTACGTCCAGCACCATAGACGTAGAAGCCCGCGATCGTTCTGGGTGATTGATCGTCGGCGGTGACCAGATTCTGCAATTCCTGCAATCGCTGCTGCGACATGCTGGCAAGACAGTTTTTTGCGATCTGGTCGGCTTCCTCACGAGGCGTGGAAAATTCCAGATACCAGAGGCAATTCTGTCGGCGGTACTCCTCAAACGCTTGCTGAGACAAATTGAGACCAGTCAGTAATTCGTCAGTCAGTGATTGTCCGATATAGTCAGTGATTGCCAGAATGTTTCCATCCATCACATCCAGGTAATCGTCCATGCAGGCGTGAACAAGGTCAACATCCTGGGTTTGCGCTCGGCATTCCGCCAGAACATTGATATCCTGCGCAAACGCTTTGTGACCACTCGTTAAGGTCGTCAGCAACAGGGTTACAAGGAAAAGCCGTACTCGCAGAGTCATGGTTAGCGTATTTTCTCGTTCACAGTCGTTGATCGTACCGAATTTGCGACATGCATCCAACGCAAATGCATACAGTGACAAAAATCCAGCGCTTTTTCCATGCCAGCACTGGCGTATAATCTGGATCACACAGCACACCCACATCACCTTATTGACCCCGGTTGCCTACTGAGGTCATCAAACGTGCCGGCATCGACAAATTGATCATCCACAACACCATCAAAAGAAGTGACGGATCTGCTCTGGTTTGGGCGCTCATATGGCTGATCGGGGCTGCGGCGCTGTGCTGGGCGGCTGTTACTTTCGCCATGCCGCGTTTTGAGCAAAAGCAAAAAACCGCCGTAGTGCGAAGTGTTTTCGACGTCAGTAAAGCACCCATCGGTGTGAGTTTCAAGGGTTTTACGGCAACGCTGTCGGGCGAAGTCGCCGACGAGGAAGCCAGACGCGCCATCGTCAGTTCGCTGGGTGTCCATACAGGTGTCTTCTCTATCCGTGATCGACTCAGTGTCGCTGAATTGTCTGACGACTTGCCGAGAATTGAATCGCAAATCCAGATACTGCCTGAGCAAGATGGCATTGATTCCGTGCCTGTGCCGCTTCGACTTGACAATCAACTCGCGGTCAACGGGCAAGCATCATCTGAATCCACCACTGCAGGCACCAACAGCAAACAAAATGCACACAACAACGTTGATGCTGAACCGGTCAACGCAAATACCGACACCACTGATAGTCAGGACGCTATCACTACAGACGGTAAAACATTGCCGTCCATCACGTTGCGAGTTGTCGGCGATACCCTGTCGGTCACGGGTGTTCTTTCACCTGAGGACGATCCAGCGTCTTTGATTGAGAGTGCAATGAATCGCTTTGGAGTCGACGTCGTTAGCAACGGCATTGTTGTCGACAGTGCCACATCTCAATCGGGCTGGTTCACGGCGATAGAAAATCTCGTGCCCGACATGGCGTCTCTTCGTGAAGCAAACCTTGAGATTGTCGATCGTCAGATAACGTTGTCCGGTGTTGCACCCGACCGTCAGACGCACGATGCCATCATCAACAAGGCGCTTTCCAGTCTGGGCAGTTACTCAATCATAGAGCGTATATCGATTGACGAGTCGCTTCAGTTGGCATCATCAACTGATGCTGCTGGTGAGAATACAATACCGGGAGCCGTTGGGAATACGAATCAAGCAGCCGAATTAAAAGTTGCTGAAGAAGCGCGAATCGCGGCTGAAGAGAAGGCCGCCGAAGAAGAACGAATCGCGGCTGAAGCCAAAGCCGCCGAAGAAGAACGAATCGCCGCTGAAGCCAAGGCCGCCGAAGAAGCACGGATCGCCGCTGAAGCCAAAGCCGCAGAAGAAGCACGGATCGCCGCTGAAGCCAAAGCCGCAGAAGAAGCGCGGATCGCGGCTGAAGCCAAAGCTGCCGAAGAAAAACGGATCGCCGCTGAAGCCAAAGCTGCCGAAGAAGCACGAATTGCGGCTGAAGCCAAGGCCGCAGAAGAAGCGCGGATCGCCGCTGAGGCCAAAGCCGCAGAAGAAGAACGGATCGCCGCTGAAGCCAAGGCCGCAGAAGAAGAACGGATCGCCGCTGAAGCCAAGGCCGCAGAAGAAGCACGGATCGCCTCTGAAGTTAAAGCCGCAGAAGAAGCGCGGATCGCGGCTGAAGCCAAAGCTGCCGAAGAAGCACGGATCGTGGCTGAAGCCAAAGCCGCCGAAGAAGCACGAATCGCGGCTGAAGCCAAAGCCGCAGAAGAAGCACGAATCGCGGCTGAAGCCAAAGCTGCCGAAGAAGCACGGATCGCCGCTGAAGCCAAAGCCGCAGAAGAAGAACGAATCGCCGCTGAAGCCAAGGCTGCCGAAGAAGAACGAATCGCCGCTGAAGCCAAGGCTGCCGAAGAAGAACGGATCGCCGCTGAAGCCAAGGCTGCCGAAGAAGAACGGATCGCCGCTGAAGCCAAGGCCGCCGAAGAAGCGCGAATCGTCGCAGAGGCCCAAGCCGCAGAAGACGCGCGGATCGCCGCTGAAGCCAAAGCGGCCGAAGAAGCGCGGATCGCCGCTGAAGCCAAAGCCGCTGAAGAAGAACGAATCGCCGCTGAAGCCAAAGTTGCTGAAGATCCAGCGAACGCCCTTCAGGATAAAGATCAGCAAAGCAATGAGGAGCTTCGGCAAGCACTCGCTGATCTGCCTTCACTCCGAATACGATTTGAATCCAGCAGTAACGTTCTAACCGAAGAAAGCAGGCCTGTTCTGGACCAGATTGCTGATGTGCTGATGTCTTTCCCGGACACAATCGTTTCTATCGAAGGACACACTGACTCCACTGGGAGTAGTGAGATCAACCTTGAATTGAGCCTTGCGCGCGCTACCGCCGTACGCAGCTATCTTATTGATCGAGGGGTATCGGTATTTATGCTTCGAGCCAAAGGTTTTGGTGAAGAGATACCGATTGCCAGTAACCGTACCGCCCTTGGGCGAGCGGCAAATCGCCGAATAGAGTTCAAATTCTAATGGATATGCAACAGCTGGCTAGCCAGATCCTAAGCACCACTACCTTGTACTCAGAGATACTTATCTGTGTTGCCGTTGCAACTCTGCTCGGTTGGATTGTCGGGCTGATGATGCAGCGCGCAAAACACAAGCGTCAAATGCTGGACAACAATGAAAAATGGGAAGAACGCTATCAGGCTCTGGAGAACTCCGCACGCGATGATGCAGAGAATCTGGAAGAACAATTGCAGTCACTGGCTAATGAAATCAAGGCACTACAAGCAACCAACCGAGCGTTGACCGATACACTAAAGAAAAACGATAACAACATTCAAAAGGCCCGTGCCGAAGCCATCGAACTGAATCGGCAACATGCCGAGTCACACGAGCGTTTGCAACGGATTATTCAACAAAAGGATCGGGAAATCGTAGAAGTTGGCAATCGGTTAAATATTGGTGCCGACAAAAACCGCAGGCCCAATTCAACGCGACATACAGCGGAAAAAAAAGCAGCTATCAGACCGCCCGAAATTGATGATACCGATCTGGACAATGCGGATACGGTAGCCATTTCACCATCGCAGCTCTCCGCAGAAGTTATGGATGCAACCATTCAAATGTCAGTCAGCCCAACGCCTGCCACAACCAAAAACCATAAGAATCCTGCAAAGATAGATGCAGATTCATCGCTCGACGATACCTCGGATTTAAGCGATATGGGATTTGAAGAATCGACCATTGTGATGGACGAGGAAGCCTTGGCATTCGCGCAGCGATCTTACAAAGGCCGTAGTAAAGATTAGTGGGCCAAATCACGCCGCGTTTGTATAGAGCTGAAAATCCTTATGAATAAGCAGTAACCTGACGGTACCTGCATCACACTGTCGTTTCTGCATAGTTGATTGCATCACAGCACATGCATCATCTGCTTGCGTAATGTGTAACCCTTGCCGTTAAGCCCCTTGTAGTCTTACGGTACAAAGGGCATGACCATTTTTCGATTTTCTCTCTTCACTGTTGCAGCCACGTTTTTTTTGTTGGTCACCGGCTGTGCACCCGGACCTGGAGGAGGCACAACCCCGCTCAGCAACCAGGAGCCCGCGATAGCGCCGGCCCTGGCGGCAACAGAAGTTGCCAATGCGGTCTCCAATGTTCCGCTGACCCCAAAAGAGAACTTTCGTTTGCTGGAACAGGCAACGTTCGGTGCGAGGCTTGAAGATATTGAAAACGCCGGAAAAGCCGGCCCAGAAGCATGGATCGATGCACAAATGCAGTTGCCGGCAACCTATCTGAGTGATGGACTTGCAGCGGGCAGACCCGATCAATGGAACGAATATGTGAACGTGTGGTGGCGACACGCCATAAAAGCTGAGGATCAGCTACGTCAACGCGTTGCCTTTGCGCTGAGTCAGATTCTGGTTGTCTCAGCTGATGCTGGTGGTTTGGGACAGGAACAGTTCGGCCTTGCCAACTACTACGATATTTTATTACGCCATGCGTTTGGCAATTATCGAGACCTGCTGCAGGAAGTGACCCTGAATCCGGTAATGGGCGAATACCTCAGTATGAAAGGCAACCAGAAACCGGATTTCGAAAAAAACATACAGCCAGACGAAAACTATGCACGCGAAGTACTGCAACTGTTCAGCATTGGACAGGTGTTGCTTAATGATGATGGGACGCCCAAGCTTGATCAGGGTGGCGTTCCACTCCCCGCCTATGATCAGACAACGATCGAAAATTTCGCCCGCGTCTTCACCGGCTGGCATTTTGCCAATGCTGAACATTTTATATGGCCACAAAACAAAGACTATATTTCAGCAATGGTGCCATGGGAGGATTACCACGACACAGGTTCAAAAAAGTTGCTTAACGGACTGGAGATTGCGGCGGGTCTGAGCGCGCGTCAAGAATTGACTACTGCTCTGGACAACATCTTTAATCATCCCAATGTCGGCCCCTTCATATCCAGACAGCTGATTCAGCGACTGGTAACCAGCAACCCTTCAACACAGTACGTTCAGGATGTCGCGAACGTGTTCAATCTTAATCATGCAGGAGAACGTGGATCACTAGCCAGCACGATCAAGGCTATCCTCATGCACAGCGAGGCCCGACGCGGACACCTTACCGCTCCCGACACCTTTGGCAAACTCAAGGAACCGCTGATAAGAATGACGCAAGTCTGGAGGGCATTCGAACCAGACGTCATTCCGTCAGAATTCAACTACGCTTGGGTAGAAAATGAACTTGGTCAGGCACCGCTTCACTCACCCTCAGTATTCAATTTTTTTCGTCCTGATTACAGCCAGCCTGGAGAGATTCGCGATAGAGGACTTGTATCTCCCGAGTTTCAGATCATGGATGAAACATCCATTATCAAGGTAACAGGACGACTACTAGCCAGTACGATCTGGTCTCACAATTTCAAGAACGATAGCGACGGAAGACGCATCGCTATCGATATCGACAAGGAGATGGACCTCGAACCTGATCGTGATGCCTTGCTGGACCATCTGGATTTGATTTTGCTTGGAGGTCGGATGTCACCAGAACTTCGCTATGAGGTCAATCAGCTTATGGATGCCAGAGACCATACTGGCGCAGCATCTCAACGGGTCGTCGAGGCAATCTATTTGATTGTCTCATCTCCTGAAGCCGCACTACAGCTGTAGCTTTGGATAATTTATGACATTGAAAACTTATTAGCCTGCAGTCTCTAGAAAAAAATAATAATAAAAATAAAACATCACTATGAACAAATTCAGCCGCAGGCGTTTTTTAAAAGTTGGCAGCCAGACAATGGTAGGTGCCGGTCTTGCGTTATCAGGCAACCCGTTTCAAACCCTAGCCTACGGTGCAGAGACCACACAAGACTCAGGCGATGGTTATCGCGCTCTCGTTTGCATCTACCTGGAAGGCGGATGCGATGGCTTTAGTCTCATGGTGCCCACGGGAACTTACGAGCATCAGGCGTTTACTGATTCACGCGGAAATCTTGCAGTGGGCTACGACCAGCTCATTTCATTAAACGGAGGTTCTGCACCTGTTGGACTCCACCGTAGCGCTGCTTCCCTGCAGCCGCTCTACGATGAAGGCAGACTGGCGATGATAGCCAACGTCGGCACGCTGATTGAACCGACTACCGTGGAACAATACGAAAACAACGCCGTTGCCCTGCCAGCGCAACTGTTTTCTCACAGTGACCAGTCCATTCAGTGGCAGCAGCTTCAGGGGCGAGGCAGCGAAATAGAAGGCTGGGGCGCGAAGGCTGTCAACTATCTGGAAGGTTATCAGAACAATGACTACCTCACGTCCATTTCACTGGCAGGCTCAAACTACTGGCAAACAGGTGCCACACGGCGCCCCTTTACAATGACAGAGGTTGGCGCCCTGAAATATCAGGGTCTTGATCCCTACAATAACTGGCAACTACCGCGTGCCGACGCATTCGCCCGCGTGCTCGACTTGCCCCGTCGGCACGTCATCTCCAGTGCCTATGCCGACCTGCAGAAGAGGGCCATGTCAGTGACCACTGAATTGGGGCTGGCGCTGGAAGGCAATGCTGCCATGTTCGACGATGCGCCAGCTGAGAATCCTCTGGCTGAAAAACTGAGTATGGTCGCTCAGATCATTGCTGCCAAAGACACCCTTGGCCTCCGGAGGCAGATTTTCTACGTCACCATGGGCGGCTTTGATGTTCATGACAACCAGAGCCGAGAGCAACCTGAGCTATTTGCACAACTCGCTGATGCGATGAGTTATTTTCAGGGCAAAATGGATGCGCTGGGTCAAAGTGAAAACGTGACCGCATTTACCGCCTCGGATTTTGGGCGGTCCTTGTTATCCAACGGGGACGGCACTGATCATGGTTGGGGCAACCATCTCATGGCGATGGGTGGTGCGGTCAAGGGTGGCGAGATATTCGGCACGTTGCCATCGCTGGAGCTCAATGGACCAGATTCTGTGAATCGGGGCAGAATTTTACCCACCCTCTCGGCTACACAGTACGCCGCGACACTGCTCGACTGGGTCGGCCTGCAGGAACATCAGATCAATGATGTGCTTCCCACTTTGCAGAACTTCAGTACCCGAAATCTGGACTTCATGGCCTAACTCATCTGGTTCGTCAGAAGACCTTTTCCCAATTGACACGAAACGCCGGTAATGAGACTCTACGTCTCACTACCGGACCTATCGGACTTGGTACGCACAGCCGTCAATTATCACCGAGTGTGAGACTTGCGACTGTGGTTACAGGATAGCTGCCTGTGCAAAGGCATCATCCCGATCACCCAATTGGAGAAAACTGAATGTGCACGCCACTGCTCAAGGCGCTTGGTGTCTCGGACAACCTGACCCTTCGTGTCATTAACTGTCGAATTCGACAGTTGTCCTGTGCGGGCTCACACTCCCAGTCAATCCGATAAGTGCATCGACTCAAAAAAAAGCAATTCACTATTAAATAGAGGCAAGACCAAGTGCGCGGTTGCCGGGCATAACCATCACCTCTCTCACTAGATACTTCCCTGGAGGAACTATGAAATTTACACATCTTCTCGGAGCAACTGCTTTGAGTGTAGCAATGGCGGTTGGCACCGTGTCCGCCGAAACGACAACCATTCGGGTTCAGTCGGTTTTGCCAAACACAGCAGATGAAGTGGTCATGCTAGAGGCATTTGCGCAAGACGTCTCTGATCTGACAAGCGGTTCATTGCAAATAGAAGTGCTGCCTGCTGGCGCTGTTGTCGGGCCCCGCGACATCATGGACGCGGTAGATGCAGGCCTTGTCGAAGCGGGTTTTGCATGGACACACTACTGGGGTGGCAAGCACGTTGCAGCAAACCTCTTCGGAGCACCGGTTGCGGGTGCAGGTGTCGGTATGGACAACATCGCCTTCCTTAGCTGGTTCCAGTTTGGCGGTGGTAAAGAGCTTTATGATCGTCTTTGGGACGAAATGGGTGTGAACGTCAAGGGATTCATGTTACAGCCGGTTGGCCCTGAAGCATTAGGCTGGTTCCCCAAGCCAATCGAGTCTATGGAAGACTTCCGCAAGATGCGTTTCCGCGCGCCTCCGGGCATGGTTGGCGCAGCCTACGCCGATATCGGTGTACCTGCCGTTGCAATGGGCGGTGGTGACATCCTGCCAGCGCTGGAAAAAGGCACAATCGACGCAGCAGAATGGTGCTGCCCCAAGCCCGATTCGGTTTTCGGATTCCAGAAAGTTCTTAAGCACTACTATCTTCAAGGCTTGCATCAGGTTGTCGTAAACGCCGATATGTACTTGAACCTTGATGTCTATAACGACCTTTCCGATCTTGAGAAAAAGGCTCTGGAAGTAGCTGCAAATGCATCATTAAGCAAATCAATGTCCTACCGTATTTACGAAAACGGTAAAGCGCTGAAGAATCTGACAGACAACGAAGGCGTTATCCTTGAAGACACACCAGCTGATTACTTCACTGAATACATGGCAGCTGCCAAGAACGCCTTGCAAGCTGCAGCAGATGAAAACGAGTTCTTCGCAGAAGTCTGGCAGTCTCAAAAAGATTTCGCTGATATCGCAGTTCCATTCTGGGCTGGTGCACAGGCTTCAAACGCAAGTCTGGGTAAAGCACATGCCGACACGTTGAAATAACGTCAACCAGGAGTCTGCGCGGCAGAAAATCCCTGCTGCGAACAGCCCCACTTCGGCCAGTTTTACCGCTCATTTTCGTTACTTAGGCTCACTAAGCGCCTCAAATGAGCGATAAAACTGACTCGAATTGGGACTGCTCTCGCGACGGTATTTTCTACCGCGCAGACTCCTAGCGTGCACGTTCTTCTGTTGTAACAATTGAACCAGGTCTTCAGCAAAAAAACGGGCTCTTAACGGAGCCCGTACTTTTTCTTGTCTTCCATGCGTCATCTATGTAACGCTTGGGAAAAGAGAACATGGGTTTCAATTCCCATCTAACGAAGGACACACCACCTTATGGCTGAAGAACCCAATCCAGACGATCTGGAAATTGCAGACGAGCTTATTGCCGAACGACGAGCCGAAGCCCCTGGTGAAACGCCCAGCGACATGACCGCCTGGCAGCGACCGATCACGGCCGCTATCGACGTCATGAACTATCGCGTAGGTCAGATCATCGCGCTGTTACTGGTGCCCCTGATCGCCGTGGTGGTCTTTGAAGTTTTCTCGCGCAACTCCTTCTCTATTCTGCAAAACGCGGGCTTCGAAGATCTGGCACGCTCTCTTAATCTTGGACCCACGCTTTGGGTCTACGACACCAGCCGCATGATCGCTGGTGTGCTTTTCATGGCAGCCGCCGGTTATGGACTGATGCGCGGTGTTCATATCCGCGCAGACTTCCTCTATCGATTCTGGTCAGACAAGACGCAGGCAACCGTTGATGCAACGCTGTACCTGCTGTTATTCATTCCGTCCATGATCTTCTTCACTATTGTTTCGACAAAATTCTGGTGGCTGGCCTTTTCAACGGGCGAAACCATGCAAATCGATAGCGCCTGGGGACCATTGCTCTGGCCTGCACGTCTGGCCATGCCCGTGGGTGCTTTTCTGCTAACGATTCAGGGTATTCCAGAGATCTTCCGCGCCTTTCATAAAATGGGCAAGGCACGCGAACGCTGGTTTGTACGGTTTCTGCCACCCTATCTCATCGCGTTGCTCTGGCTGGTTCTGGCCGTCTTTGTACCCAACCTCGTACCCGGTGGTGAATGGTTCACCGATTTGATGAGTGCACGCCCAAACCTCGACAAACCCACCATCGGGTTGATCATGCTGGGTGCCATGCTGTTTGTTATTTTCATAGGCTTCCCCATCGCATTCACGCTGATCTTTCTGGCCTTTGTGTTTGGTATCTGGGGCTCAAATTTCAAACTCACCACACTGCTGATGACGTTGAACACCAATTCAACCATGCTCAATGATCAGCTAATGGCCGTGCCGCTATTCGTCTTGATGGGCATCATAATGGAAGCCGCTGGCTTGATGGAACGTCTATTCGCATCCATCCAAATGATCATGGCCCGCGTACGAGGCGCTCTGTTTATTGCGGTACTGATTGTCTCTACCATCTTTGCCGCAGCAACCGGAATCGTAGGCGCATCCGTGACACTGCTCGGCATAATGGCGGGTGCTACGATGACCCGATCCGGCTATGACGTAAAACTTGCGGCAGGTACGATAACGGCCGGTGGCACCCTGGGCATCTTGATACCGCCCTCGATCATGTTGATCGTCATGGGTCCCGTGCTGGAAGTCTCCACGCTTGATCTATTTCGTGGCGCATTCATTCCAGGCGCCCTGCTGGCCTCTTTGTACTTGATTTATACATTGGGCCGGTGCTGGCTTAACCCGTCACTTGGGCCCATTCTTGCGGAAGAAGACCAACCGGATACATCAAGGTTTTACGGCGCTGAAGTGGCCTTGATATGCCTCGGCGTCCTGACCCTGTGTCGCGTGTTTGGCCTCGGCATAGGCGGTGCATTTGCCGGACTGATGCCCTTCGGTGGCTTGGTCGTCATGCTGGTTGTCATGATCCTGGCCTACGCTGCCTACCGACACCTGAGCATTTTGCGATTAGCGGTACCCATAGCAGTTCTTTTTCACCTCTACATGATTATTGCGAATACAGGCGATGGTGGCTTGCCGATTATGTCCATTATCCTTGGTGCTTTCATTGTTCTGCTGGCGTATCTGGGTCGACCTATCTACGACAAAGAGAACGCCAATGACTTCTACTTCTCTGATCTGTGGAACGAATTTTTCGCCGGCCTGATGCCGCCAACGATCCTGATATCTTTCGCTTTGGGCTCGATCCTCCTCGGCTTTGCAACCCCGGCTGAAGCTGCCGCCATGGGAGCCTTCGGTTCGATACTGCTCTCCATCGGTTATCGCAAATTCACGCTTCCCAGTTTTTTTGACAGTTTGGTCAAAGCGCTGGAAATCACGGTATTGATTATGTTTCTGGTTGCGGCTTCCAACTTCTTTGGCGCCGAATTCAGCGCGCTGGGAACGCCGAAGATGATGACTGAGTTGCTTCTGGGTCTTGAGATGTCGCCTTATCTGATCCTGCTGCTGGTGATGGCACTGATCTTTCTTTTGGGCTGGCCTCTGGAATGGGTGCCAATTGTTCTGATCGTTGTTCCTATCCTGCTACCGACGGTCGAGGCACTGTCGGTGCATGGGCTGGAACGCTATGACCTCATGGTCTGGTTTGGCATTCTGGTAGCGGTAAATCTGCAAACCGCCTGGCTTTCACCCCCGGTCGCGCTCTCAGCCTATTTCCTGAAGGGCGTAGTGCCGGAATGGGACCTGAAAGACATCTATCTAGGAATGATGCAGTTCATGCTGGTACAGCTTTTAGGCCTGACCCTGATCTTCATATTCCCGCAACTTGTTCTATGGCTTCCAGAAGTCATGGGTGGGTAAGCTATAAGCGTCAATTGAGCTTACACATGTCTGGTAGCGTCGGTTCTTATTCGCCACAGTACCGCGCATCGAAACACATCTAACTCATATCCATGAAAAACAGGAAAAGTAGAGATTTGCAATCATGAAAGCACTGGTTTACACCGGCACACAGACGATGGACTTTCGTGAAGAGCCTATGCCCGAAATCGCCGATGGCGAGTCTCTGGTAAAGATTGAAGCATCCGGTATCTGTGGCTCTGACATGCATGCCTGGCACGGCCACGATGCCCGGCGCATTCCACCCATGATTCTGGGTCATGAACTGGCAGGCGTGGTCGAGTGCGGCAAGCATGTCGGCAAGCGAGTAGCCATCAACCCGTTAATCACTTGTGGTACGTGCCGGGATTGTCGTGCCGGCTCACCTAATCTGTGCGCCAGCAGGGATTTGCTCGGACTGGGACGTAATGGCGGCTACGCACAGTCGGTAGCGGTACCGCACAGCAACCTGTTCTGCATCCCCGACTCATTGCCTGCGGTTCATGCCAGCCTTATGGAACCCACCGCGGTGTCATTGCATGCGATTCATCTGGCTGAAAAAGTGCTCAGCCGTCCCCTATCCGAATGCCGCACGCTGGTTATCGGCGGGGGCGCGATTGGAGCACTGGCAGCGCTACTTCTGGCTCAAAAGGGCGCTCGCCATATCAGCATTTCCGAAACCAGCCAACTGCGACGCACGAGCCTGAGTTCTATGTGTGATGCCCATGTCTATGATCCACTTGGCAAAAAAATACCCGATGAAAATTTCTTCGAATTGGTGATCGATGCTGTAGGCAGCGGAGCCACTCGAAAAACCGCCAGCGCAATGGCGCGCACCGGTGGTGTGATATCGCATATCGGACTGCAGGATAGCGAGCCCGGACTGGATTCAAGACGCCTGACCCTGCAGGAAATCACTTTTATGGGCAATTACACGTACAACCTGAGCGATCTGCAGGCGGCGCTTGATCTTCTCGCCGACCAGGCAATCGGTGATTTATCATGGGTTGAAACGCGACCACTAAGCGATGGAGCCAGTGCGTTCAAAGATATACACAATGCCAGAACTGAAGCGCCAAAAATAGTACTATTGCCATAGGATAAGCATTTATATTACGAGTTCGGAATTTTTGTACACCAGGGATGCGGTAGGTGGGGTAGTCGAGCTTGCTACACGATAACGATAGAGCCCAATGAAACAAGCGCGAAACATACAAAACCATTCTTGTCTTAAGCAGGCAAGGCCCGTGGTAAATGGGGGCATTAATAGAACAGCCCCCGGAAAAATCCTCAAAAAAAACGTGCGGTACGCGGTGTGTGCAGGTCTTGCCTGGCTGGCGCTCACCCTATGGTCAACTGCATCAGCCCTGGAATTCCAGTGCAATAACTCCGGCGATATCAGATACCTGCGTGTCGATATCCCCGGTCAGGAATACTTGTGTGAAGTGAGCGTCACCTATCTTGACAGTGGAGTGCGTGACGTAAAGTGGTACGCCCGCAACGACACACTCTTCTGCTCTACTCGCGCCTATGAGCTTCGCGACAAATATACCGATCTCTGGAACTACTCCTGTAACACCTGGCCTGACCGTGATGGAATAGACAAATTATCAACCTCGCAGCGTCTTATTCTGGATCAGCGTCTAAAGGCTCTGATCGAGGAAGGAGAACAATCAAATCCACCCTACCGGTTAACGGCAGTCAAGGCAGTCGCCAGCACACTAGTCGATGAAGAGTCAGGGAAAATTGCTTTTCAGTTTTTCACAGACAGCACCAATTTTACGGAGATTATTGATGACAACGGTAGCGAATGGAGTGTCGCGACCAAAATCGATGATCTGGCAACACACGTCGTTAGCGAGATGCCTGTGACATCCGCCATCATTCATTCCATATCGGTCGAAGGCACTCTGGAAGTACACACACGGCTGGTTGATCAACTGGAACTGGAATGCTTTGGTACACAACATCTGACGCCCACCGGCCGCAACGGCATGATGAAAGAACGCACCCCTCACCGGTACGTTTGCAATACCAGCGATACAAGTGTTCAGTCTTTAAGTGAAGCCACATCTCTTGAAAGCGAAACGCAAACCCAGTAGCGCTTAGGTACTCGGGATGCGTCAACCCGGATTTATCGACGTGGTTCAACTTGTGACAGTAGTTAACACTAGGAGTCTGCGCGGCAGACTCCTAGCCTGGACTATTCATGAAATCACCAGGGTTAACAAAGCTGCGTGCCATCTGGCACCGGCTCCAGCGGAGCAACCAGAACGATAGAGCCATCTTCGCGTGGCATGCCGGTCACCAGACACTCTGACATGAAAGGGCCGATTTGTTTTTTCGGAAAATTGACCACCGCCATGACCTGCTGCCCTATCAGTGCTTGCTCGTCGTACAGCTCGGTAATTTGCGCACTGGAACGACGCTGACCAATCGTCTCACCAAAGTCTATGGTGAGTTTCCACGCCGGTTTTCGCGCCTCCGGAAAACGCTCTACAGCGACAATGGTACCGGCACATAATTGTACGCGGGCAAAGTCGTTCCATTCGATCATATCCATTCATGTCTCCAAATAATCCAGAAATAATCCAGGCTAGAGCGGCCAGGCCCACAGGATAGTCGGTATGCTGATGGCAACAATTATGATTTCCAAAGGCAAGCCGACACGCCAATAATCGCTGAACTTATAACCACCAGGCCCCATCACCAGCGTATTACACTGATGCCCGATGGGCGTCAGAAACGCACAAGAAGCACCCACGGCAACCGACATCAGAAACGGATCCGCACTAACTTGCAGAGCCTCTGCCATTGCAATAGCCAGCGGTGCCATCACCAAGGCGGTAGCCGCATTGTTAATAACATCTGACAACAGCATGGTCACAACCAGTAGTAGCGTCAGTATGATCGGAATGGACAAACCTTCAGTGACTGAGATCAGCCCTTCGGCTACCAGTTGTGTTGTACCCGTTGTGGTCAAGGCGTTGCCCACCGGAATCATGGCTGCCAGCAAGACGATCACCGGCCAGTCGATATCATCGTAGATTTTTCTGACCGTAAGGATTCCTGTCATCACATAAGCGCCAACAGCAAGGATAAACGCAACCGGCAAACTGACTAAACCAGCAATACCCAGAACAATGGCAATACCGAAAATACCACTGGCCAGCGCTATTTTTCGTGTGCGATTCAGATTGATGGGCCGACGCATCAATGGCCACAACCCCAACACACCAAACTGGCCATCCACAGAATCACTATCGCCATGCAGCAACAGAACATCACCCTCTCTAAACACCTGTTGTCGCAAACGTTGCGTGACGGGGCGGCCCTGACGTGCAAGCCCAACAAGGGCCAGAGTACGTCCTGTCTGTCGACGAATGTGTTCCACACCTTTTCCCACCAATGGTGAATTGTTACGCACTACACCCTCTGCCATGATTTCATTATCAGGAGAGGGCTGGACAAAAGTGGGCGATGCCGTACTGCGCAGCTCTAGTTCGTGCCTGTCGAGAAACGATTTAAGATCATCCGGGTTGGCACGCAGTATCAGGATATCCTCTTCGGCTATCTGGTAATCAGCGCGAACCGCTCGTGCAAAGCGTCGTTTACCAGCAACACCTATTAGCTCTACATTGTCTTCACCAAGGCTGTCAAACTCACCCAGCGTCTTGCCAACCAGTGACGAGGATACCGGGACAAACGCCTCAGTCAGATAGACACCTGCTGACAGAGCAGACCCATCGTCCTTGAATTCAAGCCTTGCACGTGGAATAAGCCGCCATCCCAGCAGAGTCACGAAAGCGAACCCGACAAGCGCTATGGGCAAGCCCACTGGTGCAAAATCAAACATGCCAAACGGCTCGCCGGCGTAGTCTGCCCTAATACTGGCAATGATGATATTGGGTGGCGTACCTATCAGCGTCATCATACCGCCCAGAAGGCTACCGAAAGCCAGCGGCATCAGAATGAGGGCTGGTGAACGCTGACGTTCCTGAGCCGTGGAAATGGCGATGGGTAACAACAGAGCTAATGCACCGACGTTATTCATGAAAGCCGAGGCGACTGTCACTACAGCAGTCAACGAAGCTATGTGCAATATGGGGGTTGTCGTCAAGTGGCTTATTCTGCTGGCTACCTCATCCACGACGCCAGCGTCTCTTAGTGCACTACTGATTATCAGGACCGCGGCAACAGTGACCACCGCAGGATGACCAAAACCTTCGAAGGCAGCATCTGCTGGCACAAGCCCGACAATCACACAAGCCATCAACGCAGACATGGCCACAAGATCATAGCGCCACTTTCCCCATACAAAGAACAGCATGGTGAGCAACAGGATACCGCTGATCAGAATCTGATACGTGGTCATGGCAGGGCTAGTCCGAAAGGGCTTTTCAATGATACATAATCAGGTTGCATGGGTTTTGCATCTTTTTTCAATCGTCTGAACGGCCGAAGTTTCCTACACGGTATGTTGGTGTGTTTCAGGAAACATGCCTGTATACATACCCGCCTCGCTAACACACCATGACAAACATCAGACACAACCGTACCACCGATATCGATCTGGACCTTGCTGATCACTACAGCCCCGCCTCTGGCGTATTTCCAGGGTGCGCAGGCGTGCAACTTACCGTCGATTCCAATGCGGTGGGCAAACAGCATGGCCACCTGCAATTATCTGCTGTGGCTCACGCCAGATCCCCCTACCAGATACGTATACCGGTATGCATTATTAAAGGTCACAAGCCAGGCCCTGTGATCACACTGCTCGCGGGGTTACACGGTGATGAGTACGAAGGCACACTAACGCTTCAACGGCTGGCCAGACAGCTAACCGATGAAGCAATCCATGGAACCTTGTACATCCTGCCTTGCCTCAACACGCATGGCATGAAAGACGGTAAACGTGAAATTCTTGCAGATGGGCTAAACCTGGACTACGCATTTCCCGGAAACCAGGATGGCTCCTGTAGTGAAAGGCTGGCATTCGCCATTACCCGGCACTTTATTAAACCCAGTGATCTTGTTATCGATTTGCGATCAGGTGGACAGCACCTTCAATTCATACCCAGTGCAGCGGTTCGCTTTAGTGCCGACGCCGAACAGACAACCCGCTGCGAGAGCGCCATGATAGCCTTCGGCGCTCCCAACAGTCTGAGGCTTCCAGCCAGTGCTCCGGATAGTTGCCTTCAGGGTGCTGTCAACGCATTGGGCAAGGACTATCTACAGGCAGAACTGGGTGGTGGCGGCGTGTATGGTCCAAAATCACTTGACATTGCCTGCACTGGCTGCCTGAACGTTTTGCGACACAAGGCAATGCTCAAGGATGATCTGCAACTTGCCTCTACCAGACTGCTAGAGGTTCGGGATGAATCGTACTACGTACATGCATCCACAAGCGGCCTTTACGAGCCACTGGTGTATCTGGGCGAGAATGTATGGAAAGAGCAAGCCATGGCGAATATTGTTTCCCTGACTGACACCAGGCTCGACAGCATCGCTGTCCATACACCACGAAATGCCACCATGATCGCCTCTCACCCAGGTGGGTTCGTTAACGAGGGGGATTTATTAGCCATACTTGCAGAGGAAGTACAAAGCTGAAAGTCAGTACACTGCAGGTATGCCAGCTTATAAATCCTCAGAATCATTTACCGTATCAGTCATTATCCCGACCCATAATCGCCTGACTGTTTTAGAACGGGCGATTACCTCAGTGGTAAATCAGACGTTCGATGTTCATGAAATCGTGGTTGTCGATGATGGCTCAACCGATGAAACCTCTATGTGGCTGGCGCAGCATGGAGCCCCACTCACTGTTATCACACAAGGCAATCGTGGCGTTTCTCATGCCAGAAACAGAGGAATAGAGAAGGCCACAGGCAGGTGGATCGCATTGCTCGATAGTGATGACTTTTGGCATCCGGAAAAAATCGCGATACAAAAACAAGCACTCGAGACACAGGCTGACAGTCGATTTTGTCATTGTGATGAGCTGTGGGTAAGAAATGGCAAACGCGTTAATCAGAAACACAAGCATCAGAAACACGGTGGCCATATTTTCGAACATTGCCTGCCGCTATGTGCAATCTCACCATCAGCTGTACTGATACATCGCGATGTCTTTGCTGAGCATGGTCTGTTTGACGAATCCTTACCCGCCTGTGAAGACTACGATCTGTGGCTCAGAGTGTGCGCTCACGAAGCCGTTACTTTCGTGGATAAGCCACTGTTGACGAAGACGGGAGGACATGAAGACCAATTGTCGCATCGCTTCCCCATCATGGATCGATTCAGACTACAGTCCCTCGCCAAAATTCTACGTGGTGGCAGTCTTGATAAACAACAAACAACGCTGGCTTATCAGACTTTTCTGACAAAACTTCATATTGTAAAAAGTGGCGCACGCAAGCACAGCAATGACTCGCTGCTTCACGCTCTGGAAACCGACTATTCAGACCTGCTACCCGAACAGTGTTAGTAATACGCTAGGAGTCTGCGCGGCCGGAGGCGGCCCCGTAGAAAATACCGTCGCGAGAGCAGTCCCAATTCGAGTCAGTTTTATCGCTCATTTGAGGCGCTTAGTGGGCCTAAGTAACGAAAATGAGCGGTAAAACTGGCCGAAGTG
>JBGCGC010000138.1:0-8483 GCA_045110475.1 Granulosicoccus sp. | reverse complement strand
AAAGCGATCGAGCGAGAGTAGTCCAATTTTGAGTCAAATTTTGCGCTCATTTGAGGAGTTTAGCTGGCTAAGTGACGAAAATGAGCGCAAAATTTGGCCAAAAGTGGGCTGCTCGTAGCCGATTGATTTCTGCCGCGCAGGCTCCTGGCCCGGACTATTTGGCTGCTGCGTTCCAGCCTTCGATGAACTCGTTAGTAAACGCAGCGGACAAATCTTCCAGAGGTTCGGTGATATCACCACCAGCAATCAGGCTCGCCTGCCATTCTTCCCAGACGGCTGGTGGCAGATAGCCAAGGCCAAGACTCATATCTACCGGTATGGTCTTTGAGCGCACTGCGTCGAACAAGGCGGACTGAAACTCTGCGTCTTCGCCTTCCTGCGGATTGCCTGCCTTCAGGTGTGCCAGAACTGCCTTGCGGTTGTCATCGTTAAGTGCAAAAGCATGAGCACGTGCAAAAGCACGCCCGAATTTTTCTACCAGCTCGCGATCGTTGCGGATGGTGTCGCCCATGGTGGCAATGCCATTACCGAAGAATCTGGCAAATTCAGGAGGCGTTATATCTCGCACGGCCATACCCCGTTGATTGAGGATAGCGGCATCTGCGGTAGAGGCAGAGTAGGCATCCATCTCCCCGCTGTTGAATGCAACCGTGGCAGGTCCACCATCGCCGACGGTCAGGAACTCAAAATCTGTCCCGGCGACCATACCTGAGCCTGACATGACATTGCGAGCGAAGCCAACTTCAGATCCATCGGCTGTACCGGTACCAATAACCTTGTCGCGCAAGTCGTCAGGTCCCTGAATGTCAGAATCTTCACGGACCACAATGCCGAAGTTACTTCGGGCCGCCACGTTGTAGATAAAAACAGCATCGACTCCGCGAGAGCGTGCGCCGATAACAGGTCCAGGACCGGGGCGTCCGAAATGTGCCTGACCGGCGGATAGTGCCTGCAGTACAGCAGCCGATCCGTTGATCGCTTCGACTGAAACCTTGAGGCCTTCCTCCTCGAAATAGCCTTCACCAATGGCGACAAACACCGGGTAGGAATTGATGGCTGATGGACTGGGTTGAACAAAGGTGATTTCTCGCAAATCTTGCGCGTTGGCGGTACTGACAAGCGATGCCAACGGCAGCGCGACGCTCAACGCAAGTGCAAAGCATCTTCTGGTTATCATGATTTTCTCCTTCTCCGAAGGTTGTGGTGGTGCAACTCAAAAAGTGAAACCAATCGTGATTGGTTGAACAATTCTCGGTAAACGAAACATCGTTCAAAAAACAGTAAAACAATTTCGTTTGTGGCACAACTGTTTTTCACTTCAATGCAGATTCAGGATGTTCTATTTTTGTTTGAAATTAGTTGTTTAAAAACATACATATAGTCTTCAATTGACGGAGATCTGCGAACTTCACACGATTAATTTACTGTCAGTATTATGGTGATAGCAGACGTGGTTCTCGTATCGCTATCGGATAATTGGTTCGGCGTAGAGAGAAATCAATTTCAGCATTGGTTAGTCATTCTGCTAGCATTGTATGCACGTCAACCAACTGAAAAAACCGTTGAACAAGGAAACAGGAGAAGGTGCGCTGGTCCAGTTGCGGGCCTACATCGCTCAGGGAGAATTTGCGCTCAACGACAGGCTCCCCCCGGAGAGAGAGTTGTGCAGTCAGTTGGGAATCGCGCGTTCAGAGTTACGCAAGGCTTTCGCTGTTCTCGAATCTGAAGGCGGAATCTACCGGCATGTCGGCAGAGGCACTTTTGTGGCAAACGGTCAGGGTCACGGTGCTGACTTCCAGTCAATTGCCGCCATCGCCAAACGCACAACTCCGCAGCAAGTCATGCGCGCGCGTCTGGTGCTTGAGCCGCAGCTGGCATGGGAGGCGGCATTGCATGCAACCGCAGAACATGTCGAACAACTTACCGACATCTGCACCAAGGCTCGACAAGCCGTTTCGTGGCGACAATACGAGACACTCGACAACCGCTTCCACAGCCTGGTAACCGAAGCGACACAGAACACGCCATTGATAGCGATGTACGACCAGCTGAATGCCTTGAGAAGAACGATTGTGTGGGGCAGGTTGCGCCGACGTCATGAGCAGCCACCAGAAGATCATCATAGCTTTGTTGAGCATGAGGCCATTCTGTCTGCCATTGAACAGCGTGATACGAAGGCCGCACAACTTGGTATGAAGATACACCTGAAGTCGGTTAGCGAATCATTGTTTCCATCAGTGTGATCGCATAGGTTCAACCTTCAAGGACGCGACGGCCGTTCAGGTGGATAGTGCCATCCTGACAACCTTCAGGTTTTCATTGGTGCGGCCAGTGAATCGCGAAGAACTATTTCAGTATCAAATTCGATGCTTGACGGTGTGCGCTCTTTGAACAGCAAATCCATAAGCAGTCGTGCTGCTGTGCGTCCCATTTCCTGTTGTGGTACACGGACGGTCGTCAGTGCAGGATAGACGGCACGGGCAATCCCAATATCGTCAAAGCCGGTTATCGACACTTCTTGCGGGACTGCCACTGTCAACGTTCTCGCCCGTACGATGGCACCGGCTGCCAGCACGTCATTGCCACAGATGACTGCCGTGGGTTTTTCACTGGCCGACATCAGTTCTTCAAACGCCTGGCCACCATTGTCTTGTGAGTAGCTGGTTTCGATCGTGTTGATCAACTCTGCACCGTTTCCATAATCTGCAATGGCGCTGCTGACACCTTCGATGCGTTTGCTAGCACGATCATTGCCTTTCGATATACCGGCAATCATGGCAATGCGACGATGGCCGGTTTTCAGGACTTGCATCGTCATCTGATAAGCAGCCTTGTGATTATCGAAGCCTGCAAAGAGCAGTTTCGAGTTCGACTGGTAGCACCACGAAATGACATGCGGTACCTGACGTATCGTCAGAAAACGACTCGACTCTGGCGGACGAGATGTTCCAATCAGCAGCAAACCGTCAGCGCCTCGGGATAACAGGGAGCGGATCTGTTTGAGTTCGTGTTCGCCGTTGTAACCGGTACTGGCGACCAGCAAGGTGACGTCGTATTCCGATAGTTCTTCCTGAAACGATTGCAGAGCGCTGGCGAACATAGCGTTTGCCATGGTTGGAATGAGTGCACCGACAATGTTGCTACGGTGTGATGCCAGCATTCTGCCGCCAGAATTCGGTGTGTAGCCCAGTTCGCGAATCACGTTCTGAATACGATCGCGGGTGGTGTTGGCGACTTTGTCCGGATTGTTGATGGAGCGCGATATGGTAGCGGTGGATACCTTGGCTGCGCGCGCTACATCTTCAAGCGTCGGGTTGATCGGTTTCTTCATCGTCCGGTTGGTGAACCTTGGTGGTTGGCTAACGCTGGAAAGTGGGAGACTTGGCTGAGAATCAAAGATCAGTTTGCTGGCAGGGAACGCTTGAATAAGAAAATGCAAGCGCTTACACTATACCCGAAGGCTGATTACTCTTGAAACGCTCAATCCTTACCGGAAGGCCGGCCCAGACCAGACGGTTTGTTCATAGCGGATTCCGCGAAGGAGCTGATGGCAGCCCGGCGGAACAAAGACTGTCGTTTTAACCCCGGTTCAATGCCGGCATGATCAATTGCCCAACCCGGATTCCACGATCCGGTTATACAAATTTTGCTTGAGGACTGCGTAAATGACCAGAAAATACCTGAAAAAAGCTGAAAAAACGGCAGCTACAGATGCGACGGATGTACGCCAGACAGTCCAGAGCATACTCGATGATATAGAAGCGGGTGGTGATGAGGCGGCGTTGCGATATGCTGAGAAGTTCGACAAGTACCAAGGCTCGATCCTACTTAGCGAAGAAGAGATCGCCGCCGCCAGCGCGGCCGTGCCGCAAAAGCTCAAGGACGATATTGCCTTTGCTCACGACAACGTTCGGCGATTCGCCCAAGTACAGAAGGAGACCATTGGCAGTGTGGACCTGGAGGTTGTGCCGGGTTTTACATTGGGCCAGAAGGCCATTCCCTGTCGCGCGGTGGGTTGCTATGTTCCGGGGGGGCGCTACAGTCACATCGCCAGCGCCATCATGACCGTCACAACGGCAAAGGTTGCTGGCTGCAAGCATATTGTGGCATGTTCTCCACCCCGCATTGACGAGGGCATAGCCCCGGCAATTGTGTTTGCAGCAAGCCTGTGTGGTGCCGACAAGATACTTGCGATGGGAGGCGTGCAGGGTGTCGCCGCCATGACCTTCGGACTGTTTGGTCTGCCCAAGGCAGATATTCTCGTCGGACCGGGTAATCAGTTTGTCGCCGAGGCAAAACGAATCCTGTTCGGACGGGTGGGTATCGATATGATTGCAGGCCCTACCGATAGTCTGGTACTGGCGGATGGCTCTGCTGATCCCTTTATCGTTGCCACTGACCTGGTCAGTCAGGCCGAGCATGGCTACAACTCCCCGGTCTGGTTAGTGACTTGTGATCAAGCGCTGGCCGAGAAGGTCATGGACATGGTGCCCGGTCTGATTGCTGAGCTTCCGGAGACCAACCGGGTAAACGCCGAAGCCGCATGGCGTGATTATGCCGAAGTCATCGTCTGTGATGATCGCGAAGAGATGGCTGCGACATCCGATGACTATGCGCCAGAGCATCTGACCGTGCAGGCCGAAGACCTGGCCTGGTGGCTGGAAAGGCTTGAATGCTACGGTTCACTGTTTCTCGGTGAGGAGACCACCGTGTCGTTTGGTGATAAGGCATCCGGTACCAACCACGTTTTGCCTACGTCTCAGTCTGCCAAGTACACCGGTGGTTTGTCCGTACACAAATACATGAAAATCGTCACCTGGCAGCAAGCCACGCGAGATGGGTCCAAATCGATAGCCGGTGCAACAGCCCGGATATCCAGACTAGAAGGGATGGAAGGTCATGCGCGTGCGGCTGACGTTCGTCTGGCAAAATATTTTCCGGATGAAAAATTCGATCTGACTGTGTAGTCCGGGTACAGGGATAAGGGCGTGTTAGCAGCTCAAAAGATTCATTCCTATGCCGATGCCCGGCAGTTGGCAAAGCGACGCTTGCCATGGATGGTATTTGACTATATCGATGGCGCTGCGGGCGAGGGTTATGGTGAAGCCCTGAATCGACAGGTCATGCAGAAAATTCGTCTCCAGCCCGCTGCTCTGATCAATGTGGAACAGCGGTCTCTTGACACTAATGTGTTCGATCATGCTGGCAAACGACCTTTTGGTGTAAGCCCCATGGGTATGTGTAACCTGTCAACGCCGGGAGCCGATCTGATGTTGGCCAGACTAGCGGCGGAATACAGCGTACCAGTGGGTGTGTCCACGGTGGCTTCAACATCCCTTGAACAAATGATCGAAGTTGCCCAAGGGCATGCCTGGTTTCAGTTGTATATCAGTGGCGATGGTCGCACTGTTGATTCCTTGCTTGATCGCGCTGAAGCATCCGGATACCGCACCTTGGTCATTACCGTAGATGTAGCAGAGGTGGGTCGCAGACCTCGCGAATTACGCCGTGGTTTCAAGATGCCATTCCGAATCGGTGTGCCACAGTTTATTGATTTTGCCCTTCATCCAGAATGGTCCCTGTCTACCTTGTTTAAAGGTCGGCCAGAAATGGCAAATTTCGGCGGTGATTACGGCACCTTCGACAGGGAAGAGACCCGTGCCCGTGCGGATTGGACCGACTTGCAACGCATCAGGGAGCGATGGAAAGGCAAGCTCGTCATCAAGGGAGTTCTGAATGTTGCCGATGCAGTGCGCATGAAAAATGCCGGAGTTGACGCTGTTCAAATCTCCAGTCATGGTGGCAGACAGCTGGAGAGCGCACCACCCGCTATCCTGATGTTGCGGGAAATACGTGCCGCGGTAGGGCCAGAATTTCCGTTGTTCTATGATTCAGGGATACGCTGTGGTGAGGACATCCTTAAGGCTTATGCCATGGGCGCAGACTTCGTGCTGCTGGGTCGCGCGATGTTGTATGCCATGGCAGCAGGTGGCGAAGCAGGGCTGGAAAAAATGTGGAAGGTGCTCTCTGACGAAACCAGTATTGCCATGGCGCAATTGGGATTGAAGTGTATTCCAGATCGTTCAGATGCCAGCGCCATGATCTGGGAACAGACGGCTATGCAATTAACCGATGATCCTCTGACGATATCAGGAAAGGCCTATGTTTAATCTTACCGGCAGGGTAGCGCTTATCACGGGTGCAACGTCGGGTATCGGACGACAGCAGGCATTAGCGTTGTCGAAGGCGGGCGCGAGAGTTGTCGCGCTTGGACGTCGTGCAGATCGTCTTGACGAGACGGTTACCTCTATCCGGTCATCCGGTGGTGAGGGTGCAGCATTGCAGGCAGAACTCAAGCTCGACGGTAGCCTTGAAATTGTCGCTCAGCAGGCGGCTGAGTTTTTTGGTCCTATTGATATTCTTTTTAACACGGCCGGTGTCAATTTGCGGCAGCATGCCGATGATGTGACCGAGGCCTCCTGGAAGCAGACACTCGATTTGAACCTTGGCGTTCCTTTCTCACTGGCACAACAGTTGGTTCCGGCTATGCGCTTAAAGCGCTGGGGACGAATCATTAACATCGCCTCACTCCAGTCAACCCGTGCCTTTCAAAATGGCATCGCTTACGGTGCCTCCAAAGGGGGGGTTAGCCAGTTGACTCGTGCCATGGCAGAAGCATGGTCGGCCGACGGCATCAACTGCAACGCGATTGCGCCCGGATTTTTCCCCACCGAGTTGACGGCAAGAGTCTTTGAAGATGAAGCCACAGCTAGAAAGCTTGCACAAAGCACCGCAATCGGACGCAATGGCAGACTGGAAGATCTGGACGGAATAACCGTATTTCTGGCATCCAGTGCATCTGACTACATTACCGGTCAGATCATCTCGGTCGACGGTGGTTTCACCGCAAAATAACTCTCGTTGCAAGCCCGTGATCTGTTGTTGTGCAGTTCCGCTGTTCTGTGAAATTCTCTTTACATAAACCCTAGTGATGCATAAAATTTTGAGTCCAGGAGCTTATAGAGCAGTATATAAGGCGCTGCACGGAGTTTTTACTGGGTTGAGCCTAGTCACTCTAGGTGAGATCCAGGAAAAAAATGAGTACAGCCCCTTACATGCTGCTATAGAAGCAGCGCAGCGGTTCTGGGCCGGAATTTTATGCAACACCAGGGTTTATTTGACAAGCCACTTATCTTGCCATTATCCATGCATCATTTTTTCATAAATTTGGATTAGACGATCTCTTGTAATACCTTTTTTCTGCTCAAGTGCCAAAGGGTGATCAGAGGGCATTAACTCTATTAAAGGGCGTATTCCGTTATCTCGTAGATGAACACGTGTTTCAAGATTAATACATTCTATTTCATACACCGCGAAATCGCAGTAATGCCATCCAGTAAACGGGCCAATGTGAGATCGGCTATCCAGATCAAAGCTATCAACGAACTTATGATAGCTTTCTTCACTTAGTGAAACCCAGGTAGCCCAGATAAACGGTTCAGAGAACCCTGTAACGGGAATTTCAATACATCCTTTCACATAGAATTCCTTTCCATCGATTACACAATCGTCAGTTCCTAAATCCACTCGCGATTCTCGTTGATCCTCTGCCACCTGCAAGACGGTAACAGGAAATTCAGCTCCAAAAGTCGGAATACCTTTGTGTATGTCTCCACAACAGGTACATCTAAATTCAAATTCGCTCATTTATATGCTTCAAGTTGAAGGCAGTTAAGCTCAGATTTTGATTGACGCAGAACTGTCTGACGATTCAGGTGAATAGTATAATGACGATTTTTACATAATACCAACAGAATCAACTTCATCTCATTCCGATAGTTTTGTAAAAACCCTATGATTGATATCGAGTATATCCAAGTGATGGCCCGCTATAGTGCGTGGCAGAATAACAGCATTGTTGAGGCGGTTGAAACGCTCGCAGATACAGAGCGAGTCAAGCCAAGGGGTGCATTTTTCGGATCGATTCAAGGCACTCTGAATCACATTCTCTGGGGCGATCGTATCTGGATGAATCGGTTTGCCGCTACCGAAAAACCGAGCATGGACTCCATTCCGGAATCGATTAACGAAACGGACGATTGGGCTGAATTCTGCATCGAGCGTCATGCAATGGATGTTGCGATTTCTGCTTGGTCCCAGAGTTTAGATCCAGCATGGCTGTTAGGTGATCTTGCCTGGTTCTCCGGTGCGGTAAACCGTAATATCAGCAAGCCAAAACAAACGTTAGTAGTCCATTTATTCAATCACGGAACACATCACAGGGGGCAAATACATGCCATGCTAACGGCTGCAGGAGTTACGCTCGCCGATACTGATCTCCCCTTCATGCCAGACTAAACCGTGCGCTAATTATTCTGCATACGTTTACCCTGGTGTTGCATAAAATGTCGAGTCCAGAAGCTTATAGAGCTGTATGTAAGGGGCTGCACGGAATTTTTACTGGGTCGAGCCTAGTCACTCTA
>JBGCGC010000137.1:0-28957 GCA_045110475.1 Granulosicoccus sp. | reverse complement strand
CAGACGGTTCAGACGGTTCAGACGGTTCAGACGGTTCAGACGGTTCAGACGGTTCAGACGGTTCAGACGGTTCAGACGGTTCAGACGGTTCAGACGGTTCAGACGGTTCAGACGGTTCAGACGGTTCAGACGGTTCAGACGGCGAAAACGAACAACCCGACGTTGATACCCGACCAGATAGTGATGCGGACGGCATTGCTAATCAGGATGATCTTGATGACGACAACGACGGTATTCTCGACTCTGAGGAAGGCCTTGTTGACCGGGACGGTGATGGATTGGCTGGTACCCGCTCGAGAGACACCGATGGTGACGGCGTACCGGATGGATATGATCTCGACAGCGACAACGATGGCATTTTCGACCTCATTGAAGGCCGCTTTGATACAGACCTTCTCACAACGCTGGATCCCCTGACAGTCGGAACCATCGATCTATCTATCGAAGTTGGGGAAAACGGCGTTGCCAATGTTGTAGAGACTTCCGATGATTCGGGGGTCGTCGAGAGCGCATTGATCGATACTGATGGTGATGGTCTTTTTGATTACCTCGACACTGATAGTGATGCCGATGGTCTGGCTGACAGCGTGGAGGTTCGGAATCCATTGGGGATTCCCAACGACAGCGACTCAGATGGCATAGCTGATTTCCGCGAGCAGGATGCTGACGATGATGGAATACCAGACGCCGTAGAGGCAGGCCCTGACCTCTCGGTGCCGCTCGATACCGATGGCAATGGCGTGCCCGATTTTCAGGAAGCAGGCATTGCCGATGGTGCGGACCCGTCAACAGATGATGCCAACGGCGATCATGATGCTGATGGACAACTCAATGGGGTTGATGATGACGACGACAATGACGGTCTTGCTGATGTCTTCGAAGGCGATGTTGATACCGATGGTGACGGAGTTATCGACTCCCGAGACCGGGATAGTGACAATGACGGAATCGCAGACAGTGTCGAAGGCAGCCGTGATACCGATAGCGACGCCATCCCTGATTACCTTGATCTGGACAGTGACGATGATGGTATCTACGACGCAGTGGAAGCATCACGCGGTGAGGTCTTGTCCAACGGCCGCCTCTCCGCGAGCAATGTAGACAACTTCGGTCTAGCTGCTGGTGCGTCGGATCAAATCATTGATACCGACAATGATGGTATCCCTGATCCACTGGATGTGGATTCGGACAACGATGGTCTTACCGATGTCCTCGAATCGAACGGGGTTGACAATAATGCCGATGCAAGGCTGGATCAGGTTGCAGATGCTAATGCAGACGGTGCCGACGATTCGCTCTCGGCGCGTGACGTGCTACCAGCCGATCAGGACATGGACGGTATTGCCAACTTTCGTGACCTTGACAGTGATCAGGACGGTGTGGCGGATATTGTCGAAAACTACGGGGTTCAGGCAGATCAGAACAATGATGGTCGCATCGATAATTTTCAGAGCACCAATGGCACGGGCCTGGATGACGACTACGCCGCAGCGTTAGGTCCACTGCTTGATACCGACAACGACGGTATACCGAACAGCATGGACATCGATAGCGACGGTGACGGCATCAAGGATATCGTCGAAGCAGGCTCTGACGATGCCAATGATGATGGCCAACGCGACGAAATGACCGATTCTGATGGCGATGGTATTGCTGACAGCAACGATGTAGACGTCACGGGAGGTGCTGATGTTGACCGTGACGGTATTGATGACGCATTCGATGTCGACTTTGTATCCGGGCCAGATGTTGACTCTGACGGTGTGGTTGATGTCAGCGATCCTGATAGCAACGGTGATGGCCTTGTGGAACCCCTAAATGATGCACAAGGTCAACCTGTTGATCTTCCAGATGCCAACAACAACGGTGTTCCCGATCTTAATGAAGAGGGCGGTCAGCGAACCGGACTGGTAGAAACAGGTTTGGAAGGCGGCGCTCTTGGGTGTCGTGTGGGTATTATTTTCGATACAACAAACGCAATACACTTCGACCCCACATTGGGATTTCTTTTGATTGCCAGCTTGGTACTCGTTGGAGTCAGGCGCGGTGCGGTGCGACAAACGAACAATGTCTGATAGCTTCAAATATCCCGCTCGGGTTGTATGCTTTTTCCTGGCAGTGCCAATGCTCTCGGGCTGCGGAACGTTGATGAATCTGCAAGCCGGTGGTGACTTCACCAATCGTGCCTATGTGGGAGCGGGGCTCTTGATGAGCCAACTTGAGCCCGATCCCCGTGGCGTCGAGGGTCTGAGAGTTGACGATTCGGAAAGCACCGGTGCGAGCGTACTGTTGGGTTATGACATCAATGAGCGCTTGACGTTAGAGGGGCATCTTGCCGATTTAGGTGAGTCGACATTTTCGCCGGATGGCGCCATAGGCTATCAAGTCGGTGGCCTGAGTGGCATCGTCTATGGCTTCAACAGCCAGACCAATCGACAACAGAGGCAAGGGTTATCAGTGTTTGGGCGAATTGGTGTTGGCGCGTTGAATAATGAAGCAGACGGAGTGAGGTACAAACGCGTAAACGATGTGCACTTACTTGCAGGTGCCGGTGTGGAATACAGTTTGACTCAGGGACTTTCTGCACGTCTTGAGCTGATTGGACATGAGACAGATGCAAGGTTTGCACAGCTTGCATTGCTATACCGCTTTGGTGCCAGCGATAGACAGCCCGCTAATCCCGTGACAGCGGATGAGTTTGATACTGCTGTTGCAGTGACAACGGATGACGCTTCAACGAATAGTGGTTCGGACGCAACGGTTTTGCAGGAGGATGATCGGCAACCTGCCCAGGCTGCGGACTCCGCTCGGAATGAACTCAGTGACGAGGCTGGAGGAAGTATCGATGCTTGCTCAGAAGCCTCCAATGGTGAAACTATAGATTCAGCGATCTGCGATCTGTTTGCTGCTGCGACAGAAGGTGTTCATTTTCGAATCAATTCCGCTGAATTGACAGCTGGTGCCGAGAATGCACTTGAGCAGACCCTACAGGCGCTTAAAGACAATCCAGATATAAAAGTAACGATAGAGGCTCATACTGACAATGCTGGAAATGCTGAGGACAATCTGCAGCTTTCCAGACGCCGGGCACTGACTGTTGCCCGATTTCTTGTCAATGCGGGAGTTTCAGGACTACGTCTCAGGCCGCAGGCTTTTGGTGAATCCAGACCGCGTCAGTCAAACGCGACGCGCGAAGGTCGGGCTGCCAATCGTCGCGTCGAGTTTACCGTTCTCAGGTAAGGCACTGGTTGTGCGGATCAGTTGATTATCAGTTAATTATCAGTCAGGAATGCTTCGCACTTGTACAAGGCAGTCTTGCAAGCTAACAAAATGACAGCTCGTGCTTTGCCAGGAGGGATGTCGCCCATCGATGATTGTCTGCCGCGCAAACCTCTATGGTTCATGGCGAACGTGACCTTAATTTTTGTGAAATTACGCGCAAGTGCGTGGATGAACTGAAATTACCAAAAATAATTTTTTACGAACTGGCCGAGCGCGATTCGGTGAGGTCGATAGATCGAGTCCAAAGCTGATAACCCCTGTTTCTAAAGAGAAATTTATCCCTGCCGGTAAATTGCTAGCTGTAATATAACTACAAAAGAGCATTGATTCGTCTGCAAGTGACTGTTTTTTCATGTGTTTTGTGGGTTGGAGTGGTTTTTGAATGCCTCTCATTACAGTATAGTTCGTCGCCTGAACGCTGCTGGGATATGCGCCATTAGCGCGGTTTCGGCAGACAATCCATCTTTAGGAGTGAACCATGAATCAACCTGCTCTTGCAGTGACACCTGGGCTCGACCTTTCCCCCTACGGAATTTCGACTGTCTCCGAGGTTGTTCACAACCCGAGTTATGAGCAGTTGTTCGAGGAGGAAACACGCTCAGACCTTCAGGAGCTCGAGCGTGGAACGCTGACTGACAGCGGTGCGATAGCGGTGGATACCGGCGCATTCACAGGTCGAAGTCCGAAGGACAAGTACATTGTTGAAGATGCGTTAACGCGCGATGTTCTCTGGTGGTCAACGCAAGGCGAAAACGATAACAAACCCATATCGGAAACGGTCTGGTCAAGCTTGAAGTCGCTGGTTGGAAGCCATCTGACTGGCAAGCGTCTGTTCATTGTCGACGCGTATTGCGGTGCGAATGAAAACTCTCGACTTGGTGTTCGGTTCATTACCGAAGTTGCCTGGCAGGCTCATTTCGTTACCAATATGTTCATCCGTCCGTCGATGGACGAGCTTGCCAGTTTTGACCCTGATTTCGTCGTAATGAATGCTGCCTCTGTGGTTAATCCTGACTGGGAGTCTCAGGGTTTGAATTCGGAGAATTTTGTTGCGTTTAATTTCAGTGAAAAAATTCAGCTGATAGGTGGTAGCTGGTATGGCGGCGAGATGAAGAAAGGCCTGTTCTCCTACATGAATTTTTTACTGCCTTTGCAAGGCATCGCTTCGATGCATTGTTCTGCCAACACGGGTGACAAGGGTGACACTGCGGTTTTCTTTGGCCTGTCAGGCACTGGTAAAACCACGCTCTCGACGGATCCGGGGCGAAAGCTTATCGGTGACGATGAACATGGTTGGGACGATGAGGGTGTATTCAACTTCGAAGGTGGGTGTTATGCAAAGACCATCAGGCTGAGCGCCGAGGCCGAACCGGATATCCATGCGGCCATCCGTCGCGACGCTCTGCTGGAAAACGTCGTGGTGCGTGATGATGGTTCAGTGGACTTTGATGACGGTAGCAAGACGGAAAATGCACGAGTCTCCTATCCTATCCACCACATCGACAATGTGGTCACTCCAGTCTCGAAAGCAGGACCTGCGACCCGCGTTATCTTCCTGACCGCCGATGCTTTTGGTGTTCTTCCTGCGGTCTCCCTGCTGACGCCAGAACAAACGCGGTACCACTTTCTGTCAGGTTTTACAGCAAAGCTTGCTGGCACGGAGCTGGGAATAACCAGCCCCCAACCAACATTTTCTGCGTGTTTTGGCAAGGCGTTTCTCAGCCTTCATCCGACCCGTTACGCCGATGAGCTGGCGAAACGCATGCAGGCTTCTGGCGCAAAAGCCTATCTTGTAAATACAGGGTGGAACGGCACCGGCAAACGGATTTCGATCAAGGCAACTCGTGCAATCATCGACGCTATTCTGCAAGGCGATTTTGACGATGCGCAAACGACGACCATACCATTATTCAACCTGCAGGTTCCTGCAAAGGTATCCGGGGTCGACTCCACGTTGCTTGATCCTCGAAGTACCTATGAGTCTGAAACAGAGTGGGAAGAGAAGGCGAAAAAGCTGGCGCAACTGTTTATCACCAATTTTGAGCAGTACACCGACACTGAAAGCGGTCGACAGCTCGTCAAAGCTGGTCCTGTTCTTGGCTCTGCAACTGCGTAGCTTTGCCCGCTTTGCTGTTGTGTCGAAAGTCTGCTTCACAGTCGCGCAGACAGGCGGCTTGACATCAATTTTGTTGCCGCGCAATGTCCAAATGATCCCCGCGAGAGCGGGGGTCGAGCAAACGCATGGAAAGCGTACACATAATTCAGGCTTCAGAGGAGGCTAGCGCAGACGTGCAGCCTTGTCTCGCAATCCCTTGAGATTGGCCGACAGCCGAATTTCATCCTGAGAACCTTCAACCACTTCGCGCAGTGCAAGTTCGATCTGACTTTGGGCTCGCGACAATTCGTCCAGAGCTTCGAAATACCGGGCCAGTGATTCATGGCTACCAGCGTTGTCTCCGAGCTGTTGCTGGATGCTGGCAAGTTGACGCCATGCCAGTGGATTGGGAGCCAGATTACTGCGAATATAATGTCGGGCAACCTTCAAGGCATCTTGCAGCTGGCGCATTTGGGTTAGCGTCTCCAGTCGCTTTTCCACGATCGAATATCGATCCGGATACAAATCTGATAGTGCTGCTAGCCTGCTATCGATATTCTTGCGCCTGGCTGAACTGTCGATACCTGCCCTCAGCAATTCCACGGTGGGGTTGGTGGTTACCATGGCGTCAAGTTTCTCAAGGTAGCTGGCCGCTGCGACGCCATCATTTTCCCGTTGTGCTTTAAATGCCAGGGCGTAGGCGCTCTGCGGTGTCGCCTTGCGTGTAAATTCAGATCGGTACTGTCTCATGGTCTGAGCAGGATCGGTAGAGGTCAGTACAGCAAGCCTGGCCTTGAAAAATTGAAAATCCAGAGAATTTACTCGTTCTCTTGCAGGTTTGGAGCTTGCCCTGTCGGTCGCTTCGGCAATACGGTTGTTGTCCAGTGGGTGGGTGCGCAAATACTCCAGTGAGAGGCCTGAGGTGTTCAAGGAATTTTTTCGTCGCAGAATGTCGAATGATTCGGCCATCGCACGCGGATCATAATCAGCGTTAGCGAGTATTTCGATGCCGATACGATCAGCTTCCATCTCGTTACCACGGGTAAAGTTGATGGCGGACTGTCGGCTGGCTGCGAGCCCTGCAGCTAACGCAGCCTGCCCGGCTTGTGGCGAAGCCTGACCGATAATAATGGCAGCCAGCACCGCGGCGGCGGTGCTCAGTGATGCCTTGTTGCCGGTCGCAAAGGCGCGAGCATGATGCCGTTGAGTGACATGCGCAATTTCGTGAGCAACAACACTGGCCAGTTGTTCCTCGTGATCCATGGCAGCAATTAGCCCGGAATTCACACCTACATAACCGCCCGGGATGGCAAAGGCATTGATCTGGGGGTCGTTAATGACAAAGAAAGTAAAGTTATCGACATCCGTTCGGCCGGTGCCAAGCACCAGACGATTGCCCAGATTTTGGATATATTCGGTTATTTGAACATCCCGTACCAGTGGCAGGCTGGCTCGGATCTGGCGCATGAATTGAGCCCCCATCAGTTTTTCCTCAACGGGAGACAGGGCATTGTCCGCAGGTTCCCCCATGCTCGGCAGGTTTTGCTGCGCATACGTGACGGCTGCGCAAAAGCTGATTATCAGGCCGAGCAGCAAAGCGGCCAGGTGCCGGATGCGCAGGTTGTTGGCTTTGCTTGTTCCAGCATGCAATTTTGCAGGCGAATTCAGCCAGACAGAGCGAATCTGCCTTATGGGTAAAAAAATCTGAATGTGTTCAGTTTTTATGTTCAAGGTAAAATTGTGTTTGGACTCAAATTTTTAAAGTTGCGTTGAATGCACCGATGTCTTGTCAATTCTACGATGCCTTAATAACATAGCGGCGAGTACAGGAAATTGTGTGCGCTTTAGCCGTGTTTTACGCTCCACCGCTGCCCGAAAACCCCAAATAGATCAAACTCGCCGTGTATTTGAGATACATGACGCTTTTGAGTTCGTCCCCGAAGCGCTTCCTTGCAGAAATGTTTGCCATCCAGTGAAAAAAATTCACGAGCATTTAGTCGTCACACTCAAGTCTTGTAGTCCCGTTATACGTGACAAGAGGCTATACTGGAAGCGTCTGGAGGTTTGACACAATCCGGTCAGCTAGCAGGTTTGTCACTTTCGCGTTCTACCTCTCGCAGTCAGTGATTCGGCGATCCACCCACCATCGCCAAACAGATGTAACAACCCTATCGCTGCTTGCCGCCTCTCATGACATCCGCAATGCGCACCGGAACTCGCGCTGATCGCTGATTGCTACCAGCGTCCCTACTAATGGGACCTTAACGGTGTACGCAAGTTCAGCAGCCAGCGCAGGTTCCCTAGCGTATGACAATTCGACAATTCATAAACCATTTTTATTCGTACTAGAACAACAGCCAGAGGACAAACCGCGATTTCAGGTACTGAGCCTGACAGGTTCGCAATCTGGTCATGTTCAAGCGGAATCAATACAGAGGATTTATCGGTGGACTTATCAGGTGGTCAAGTACTAATCGAAGCGCTCAAAGAGGAGGGAGTTGAATTCATTTTCGGCTATCCGGGCGGTGCAGTTCTACATATTTACGATGCGCTTTACGAGCAGAATTCGGTAAAGCACATTCTCGTGCGCCACGAGCAAGGCGCAACGCATGCCGCTGACGGCTACGCACGTGCAACTGGCAAGCCCGGTGTGGTGCTGGTCACATCGGGTCCGGGAGCGACCAACGCTGTAACCGGAATTGCCACAGCGTTCATGGATTCCATTCCCATGGTTGTCATTTCAGGTCAAGTGCAAAGCCGATTCATTGGTAGTGATGCTTTTCAGGAGGTTGACTGCATCGGTATTACGCGTCCCTGTGTCAAGCACAACTTCCTGGTTGATTCGTTAGAGAACTTTGCCGAAACCATAAAAAAGGCGTTTCATGTAGCGACCACTGGACGTCCCGGGCCGGTTGTTGTCGATATACCCAAGGATTTCACGACACCGGGAATCACCGTTCCTTTCGACTACCCCAAGACGGTAAACATGCGCTCCTACAGCCCTGCAGAGCAAGGCCATCCGGGACAAATCAGAAAAGCCGTCGATCTGATTCTTTCTGCCAAACGCCCCATGATTTATTCCGGCGGTGGATGCGTATTGGGTGATGCCGCCGCACAACTGACTGAATTTACAGAACTACTGGGCTACCCGATTACACAAACTCTCATGGGTCTGGGCGCTTTCCCGGCGTCCAACAAGCTGAATCTGGGCATGCTTGGCATGCACGGAACCTACGAAGCGAATATGGCCATGCACGATTGCGATGTATTGATTGCAATTGGCGCACGATTCGATGACCGTGTCACTGGAGAAATCGAGAGCTTCTGTCCGCACGCCAGAATCGTACACGTCGACGTGGATCCGGCCTCTATCTCCAAGAACGTGGTTGTTGATGTTCCTATCGTTGGCAACGTCAGTCAGGTGCTTGATGCAATGAACACATTGATCAAGGAAACCGACAAACGCGCAGATGCGGCTGACATCGCTGCCTGGTGGGCAACCATAAAGCAATGGAAAGGCACAGATTGCCTGGCGTACGATCAGGGTAAGGAGCTGATTAAGCCGCAGTCCGTCGTGGAATCTCTATGGCGAGCCACCAAAGGCGACGCTTACATCACCTCCGACGTTGGTCAACACCAGATGTGGGCAGCCCAGTTTTACGGTTTTGACAAACCAAGGCGCTGGATCAACTCAGGCGGTCTGGGAACGATGGGCTTTGGGCTGCCTGCGGCCATTGGGGTACAACTTGCATTTCCGGATGAGATGGTGGCCTGTGTCACGGGGGAGGCCAGTGTCCAGATGTGTATTCAGGAACTCTCCACGTGCTTGCAATATGACACACCTATCAAGATCATCTGCCTCAATAACCGTTACATGGGCATGGTCAGGCAGTGGCAGGAATTCAACTACGAAAAGCGTTACTCACACTCTTACATGGACGCGCTACCTGATTTTGTCAAACTCACCGAGAGCTATGGCCATGTGGGCATGCGTATTGACAATCCGGCTGATGTGGATGGTGCCATGCAGGAAGCCTTTGCCATGAAAGATAGACTGGTCTTCATGGACTTCCAGACTGATCAGGCAGAGAACGTCTACCCCATGATCGAGGCTGGCAAGGGACACCACGAAATGCGGCTTAATCCTGCAAGGGAGCTTGCCTGATGCGTAGGCACGTTATATCTGTTCTGATTGAAAACGAGTCCGGTGCCCTTTCCAGGGTGTCCGGTCTGTTTAGTGCCCGTGGCTACAATATCGAATCGCTGACGGTAGCGGCTACTCATGATCCCACTCTGTCGCGCATGACCATCGTCTCCATCGGGACGGAGCAAACCGTCGAGCAAATCATCAAACAACTGAACAAGCTGATTGATGTAGTCAGACTCACCGACCTTACCGAAGTCAATTTCATAGAACGTGAGATCATGCTGCTTAAGGTGAGAGCCGTCGATGCAGCCCGCGAAGAACTGAAGCGATTGTCGGACATTTTCCGTGGCAGCATACTGGACGTTACAGAAAACAGTTACGTTATTGAACTGACTGGTGATGATCATAAAATCAATGCGTTTCTGGACGCAGTTGGTCGGGATAACGTTATCGAGGTGGTACGTTCCGGAACCACTGGCATCGCTCGCGGCGACAAGAGCCTCAAAGCCTGAGAGCTTTTTCAGCCCCGGGCAAAAAACTTCAACAAGACCATGCCGCCGGTGGTACACCATGCCCCGGCGGCAACGTGATAGTTGCTTCAAACTAGCGTTACACTAGGCCCATCCGCGATAATTTCCTGAGACTCATCATGGCAAGCCTCCACACTGATCAGAAACAGCGATCGCGCGGCATCTACCTGTTGCCCAACCTGTTCACAACCAGTGCATTGTTTGCCGGGTTCTACAGCGTAATCCTGGCCTACAACGGCAGCTATGGGGCTGCGGGTATCTCTATACTCGTTGCCATGGTGCTGGATGGATTTGACGGTCGCGTCGCTCGTATGACCAACACCGCTACCGCTTTCGGTGCAGAATACGACAGCATGGCGGATATGATCTCCTTCGGTATGGCACCCGCATTTCTGATGTACACCTGGTCTCTTTCAGAGCTCAAGGAGGCACACTTCGGACAATTGGGTTTAGTCATCGCATTTGTCTATGCCGCTTGCTGTGGCCTGCGTCTGGCACGATTCAATGTCGCTGTGGGGAGTGCTGACAAACGTTTTTTTCAGGGCCTTGCCTGTCCTTCTGCTGCTGCGGTACTCGCCAGTTTTGTCTGGGTCATGACCGGCCTGGGTGTCACTGGAGCCGATGTGGTTATTCTGGTGGCACTTTTGACCTTGTTCTGTGGCATTGCCATGGTCAGCACGTTTACCTATTACAGCTTCAAGGATCTGGGCGATAATCGAAAAGTGCCTTTCGCCATGTTGCTCGGACTGCTTCTGCTTTTTGTCATCACGGCGGTAGATCCTGCCAAAATGATACTCATCGCATCCGTCATCTACGGTTTGTCCGGGCCGGGATACTATCTCTTTCGTCTCTACCGAAAACGCAATCGCAGTGGCAGAACTCTTGAATAGACCGTTCTGCCTGATTGCACAGGGGCTGGTAGTGCGTCACCGCAGACAATGGCCAGGAGGGTAACGTGAGTTATTCCGAGCGTCAACGCCATTGTCTGGATGCGATGGGACTAGTCGCATGGACATGCACGGCGCAAGCGGGTATCCCCAAGCCTCCGGCAGGGCTGCAAATACCCGATGCCAGACTGGAACAAGGGCACGACACCCTCGCTGTATCCGAACGAACTCAGTCTGCTGCAATGCCGGCTACTATCGAACACCTGGGGCAGTGGTTAGTTGGCCAACCGGTGTCACAGATGTCGTACAAAGGTGGCCAGACTTATTGCATGGGCTCGGATCAAGCGCCACTCATGGTGGTTTGCGTGCAGGAGGACGCGACATCCCAGATGCCGCTTTCCCGTGAAAGCGCGCAAATATTCGACATGATGATGCGCGCAATTGATCGTCCTCGTACCGGCTACAGGCAGTGTGTAATGCCTGTCGGGGCGCCCGCTCAACGAGAGTTGGATGTCGCCGCTGTGTATATTGATGATTTACTTACAGCACATACCGGGGCGGTGCTTGTGCTGGACCCGCATCTGGATAAGGGGTCTGAGGCAGCGGAGTCAGAGAAAACCGCGTTACCCCAATCTGCGGTGCCGGTTTGGCGAATACCTCATCCCGACCTACTGTTGGCTACGCCCCAATTAAAGCGTCGCGCCTGGCAGGGACTTAAAAGTCTGAAGCGGGTGCTTGATGTCGGGTAAGCTGCCGTGGCACAGGCCATCGCAGAGGCTGAAAAATGAGTAGTCAACCGCTGACCGCCAATATCTCGTTTGCGCCGATTTATATCCGGCAGGTGGCATTGGTGGGCACGATGGAGAGACGCAATTACGAATTTCCATGGACGGACGGAATATTTCGTGATTGTGTAAAAGCCGGTTATACCTGTCAGATGGTATTGCTCGATGATGACATGATCGGCTACGGCATCATGCAAGTGGCTGCAGATGAGGCTCACATCCTTAATCTGTGCATCGACGAGCCCTGCCAGAAACAGGGGTTTGCCAGACTGCTGCTGGAGCATCTTGTACGACAGGCAGAGCGACGTCGGGCGCATATTGTATTTCTGGAGGTCAGACCCTCCAATCCGCGCGCCGTGGACCTGTACGAGCGCTCGGGTTTTAATGAGATAGGCGTGCGAAAGGGTTATTACGATTCGGCCAACGGGCGCGAGGATGCCATTGTGATGGCGCGTAATCTACCCGGTGCGGACAACGAACTGTTCCGACACTAACGCCGTAGTCTTTAGTTATTACTGGCGCCAGTAGCGTAGCACTTTGCGATAGAATGGCGGGTTACCCCTTTTCGTGCGGTCAAACGATCTCTTTATACCGCTTGGCTGCTGTGCAAGGGCACAAGCAATCGGAATAAGCCGGATCTCATTTGCATGTTGTGAGCGACCGTTACAGGCTTGTCCAGTCGGGCATGATCTGCGACCAGCCATTGCGAGCATTTGTTTCAAAAAATAGTTGCAGGAACCTTAAGAAATGGCTGACGCCGAATTCCTCGATGAGATTAACAAACGTCGCACGTTTGCGATCATATCGCACCCTGATGCGGGCAAGACAACGCTCACCGAAAAGCTGTTGTTGTTCGGTGGTGCCATCCAGCTGGCAGGTACCGTCAAAGGGCGAAAGGCGGCCCGCCATGCCACCTCGGACTGGATGGCCATGGAGCAGGAACGCGGTATTTCGGTAACATCGTCTGTCATGCAGTTTCCGTACGCCGACCATATCGTAAATCTGCTGGACACCCCCGGTCACGAGGATTTCTCCGAAGATACTTATCGCACGCTCACTGCGGTGGATTCAGCGCTAATGGTGATTGATGTTGCCAAGGGCGTGGAGGGGCGAACCGAAAAGCTGATGGATGTCTGCCGGCTGCGCACCACACCGGTTATGACTTTCATCAACAAGCTCGATCGCGAAGGACGTGACCCCATAGAGTTGATGGACGAAGTGGAGAGTATGCTCAATATCCGTTGTGCCCCTATTACCTGGCCTATCGGTATGGGTAAACGCTTCAAGGGTGTTTATCACCTGCATACCGGTGTCGTGCATTTTTACTCACCAACCCACGGTGGCAAGGTGCAGGAAGGCGAAGTAGTGCAAGGCATCGATAACCCCAAGCTCGATGAAATTCTTGGTCCAATGGCTGATGAGTTGAGAGAAGAGCTGGAGCTGGTGGTGGGTGCCTGTCATGAATTTGATCTGGAGGCGTATCTGGCCGGGGAGCTGACGCCGGTGTATTTTGGTTCTGCAATTAACAATTTCGGTGTGTCGGAGCTCTTGGCAGACTTTGTCAAATACGCCCCCGCGCCGCAGGCAAGAACCACGGTCACTCGCGAGGTTAATCCTTGCGAAGAAAAATTCACCGGCTTTGCCTTCAAGATTCAGGCGAACATGGATCCACAGCATCGCGACCGTGTAGCCTTTGTCCGTATCTGTTCCGGTAGTTTTACCAAGGGCATGAAAGCGCGCCATGTCCGTTTAGGTAAGGAAGTACGGTTAAACGATGCATTGACATTCATGGCGGCAGATCGGGGTCATGTCGACGAAGCTTTCAGCGGCGACATTATCGGTTTACACAATCACGGCACCATTCGTATCGGTGATACGTTCACGGTAGGTGAAGAACTCGCTTTTACCGGTATCCCGAATTTTGCGCCAGAGTTGTTCAGGCGAGCTGTGCTCAAGGACCCACTAAAAATGAAAGCCCTGCAGAAAGGTCTGAGTCAGCTCTGTGAAGAGGGAGCAACACAGTTGTTCAAACCATTGGTCAGTAACGATCTGATATTGGGCGCGGTGGGTGTGCTGCAATTTGAAGTGGTTGCACAGCGGTTGCGCGACGAATACAAGGTGGAGTGCCAGTTCGAGACAGTCGGTGTGCAACAGGCGCGATGGATTCGGTGTGCCGATGATAAGATGCTGGACGAGTTTCGTAAGAAACTGGATATGAATTTGTCAGAAGACCATGCTGGCGAGCTGGTCTATCTGGCCCCTACACGAGTAAACTTGCAGATGTCGCAGGAGCGCTGGCCGGACGTGGAGTTTCTGGCTACACGTGAACAGGTGTTTAACTGAGCTAACAGATCTATCGGAATAGATCCATTTCAACTGTCCAAAGGAGTCTTTATATGTACAGGATGAATAATAATATTGCAGGTCTGGCGATCGTCGCATTAACCGTTGTTTCGGGTACTGCTGTCGCCGAGCCTTTTGGTTTGCTAAACGGACGCTCAGCACTAATTTCCAGCGCGCCGGAGCGATCCTTTGAAGTGGGCGCGGTGTTTAGTGAGCTTTCCTTTGATGACGGCGATGACGCCGACTACGAACATTTCGGCGCACGCTACAACTACAAGATCAATCCTACGTCCGTCATCTACGGTGATGTGGGACAGTCAACACTGGAAGATGGAAGCTTGGAAGCCGATGGCCTGACATTCGGTATCGGCGGGTTCTGGCAAATGGATGGTGTCTTTTCCACGTCGAATTTCGCGGTGCACGCAAGTTTCCACCGAGTTGATCTGGACTTCTCGAACCGCGATAACGACCTAACCGGTAATACCATTATCGTGGAAGGCCTGTTCAGCGGCAAGGAGCCCATCAATCAGGCCGGCACAATGTACTTTAACGGCAGCATTGGTATCAGTCGCCAATCTCTGAAAATAACCTTGATTGATGACGCGTCTGACACGGACACAGAGCTGACCTGGAGCGCCGGTGTTGTTGTCGACACGCAGTCAAAGACCGGTGAGTTTTACGGTGGAGTCTTCTACATTGATGAAATTGGTTTTGGTGCAGGGTACCGACATTTCCTACAGTAAAATTTTTCGAGAACACAATATGCTCTTATCGTGCACCCAGTTATTCCGGCTTTCAGTCTGGAAAGTCCATCGTGCGGTATTCTCTTTCGTGTGTCTGGCGCTGATACCTGCTACAGCGCCTGCTGAATATCTTGGGCTGATTCCGGGTCGAGAGGCCACCCCTGCGAAAAATACAGATTTATCGGTGGAACTTGGGTTCGTTTCTGGTGAGCTGGCTGGCGTGGACTATCAGAACATTGCGGCAAGAGCCAATTATCGGCTCTCACCGGAGGTTGTTCTGACCGGCACTGTGGGTACAGGCGAGTACGGCATGACAGACGGTGTACCGTTAGGCTTGGGCATCTCGTATCATTTGTCCAATCAGCGTATCAGCCAAAAAGTAGAGCTTGCCGGTAGAGCCAGCTATCACTTTGGCGACTACACGCTGCGATCCATAGAGGGTGAGATTACGTCGCTTGCTCTTGAGGTATTTATCAGTGGTGCCGAGCCGCTGATGAGCAACGGGCTGGCCTGGTATTCAAATGTTGGCTACCACCGCTTGTCAGTCGACTTTGGGCTTAGTGATTCGACTAACGAACTCGGGATCGGAGCTGGCCTGGTGCTACCGACGGGACTTGGTGAGGCGTATTTGGGCGCTGAATATATTGATGAACTGACGATGGGGCTGGGCTTTCGTTATTTTGTGCAATAGCTGAATCTCCATGGTTCCCCAACTCATCAGCCAATGACAACCCAAATGATAATCAGATAAAACCATGACGACTATCCAGATAGATGTAGTGATTATCGGAGCGGGACCTGTGGGTTTGTTTCAGGTTTTCGAGTTAGGTCTTCAAGGACTTTCAGCGGCTGTCATTGATGCCTTGCCGCAATCGGGCGGGCAGTGCACCGAGCTTTACCCTGACAAGCCCATCTTTGATATTCCGGCTGTTCCGGAGTGCACCGGGCAGCAGTTGATCGATAACCTGGAAAAACAGATAGCGCCATTCTCGCCACAGATGCATCTGGATCAGACCGTGGAAGAGCTGGACAAGCGAGGTGAGCAGGATTTCTACGTCAAGACTTCCACGGGCTCAGAATTTCAGTGCAAGGCGGTCATTATCGCTGCCGGTGCGGGGTCGTTCACCCCGGTTCGTGTTCGGGTGCCGGGTATTGACGTGTTTGAGAACTCGCAGTTGTTTTATCGAGTGCGTGATCCCAAACAGCATGCGGGTCGCGATGTTGTTGTGCTGGGTGGTGGCGATTCTGCTCTGGACTGGGCTCTGGAGCTGGCACCCACGGCGAAAAGCCTGACTCTCGTTAACCGCACCGAGCGTTTCCGGGCGGCGCAAGCATCGGTCGACAAACTCAACGCGCTGGCTGAGGCGGGAGGCGCATCGGTCATGATGGCAACGCTTAAATCGTTCGGCGAAGCCGATGGCAAACTGCGCGAACTGACTTTCGTGCAGCGTGATGAAGCCAAGACCGAAGTCACACTGCCGGTGGATGATTTACTGGTGTTCTTCGGCTTGTCGCCCAAATTGGGGCCGGTCGAGAATTGGGGGCTGGAACTGGAACGCAAGCTCGTCACGATTGATCTCGCAACTTTTGAAACCTCGGTTACAGGGATTTATGCCATCGGTGATATCAATACCTATCCTGGCAAGAAAAAGCTTATTCTCAGCGGGTTTCATGAGGCAGCACTGGCGGCGTTTGCCATCAAACAGGCATTTGAACCTGAAAAGAAAGTGAATCTGCAATACACCACCACCAGCCCGTTGATGCATGAGCGTCTGGGTGTGGATGCAAACGGTGATTCGGTGGCGCCAGCGGATACATAGGCTGCATTAAGCCAGCACTGGCACGAGTCTGCATGTTAGCTATAGGGTATAGGTAGGTAGCGAGATGAAACTGCAACAGTTGCGCTGCATCGTTGCCATGATGCAAAACAATCTCAATGTGTCCGAAACCGCAGCCTCTCTCTATACCTCGCAGCCTGGAGTCAGCAAGCAGATACGGGCTTTGGAAGACGAAATTGGCGTAGAGCTCTTCGAACGCAGTGGCAGGCAGATTGTGTCGGTAACCAACGCCGGCAGAGACATCATTCCGGTTGCTGAAAAAATACTGGCGGGCACCGAAGACATTCGTAGTCTTGGACGCCAGCATGCTGATCCGTTTAGTGGCGAGTTAAGATTGGCAACCACGCACACGCAGGCAAGATATGTCTTGCCTGCGATTATCAAGACGTTTGGCGAACGCTATCCACGAGTCAATATTCATTTGCATCAAGGCACACCTGTGCAGATGGCGACTATGGTAGAGACCGGTGAGGTTGATTTTGTCATAGCAACTGAAGGTCAGCACCTGTACGAAAACCTGGTGATGCTGCCGTGTTCGCGCTGGAACCGTGCCGTGGTGGTCAAGCCTGATCACGCCTTGTTTAAATTATCCCAACTCGGCAGTCTGACGCTTGAGGCTTTGGCTAATTTTCCGATCATTACCTATGTGTTCGGTTTTACCGGCCGTTCGCAACTGGACAAGGCATTCACGGCTCGTGATTTGAAGCCAAACGTTGTGCTTACGGCTACCGATGCTGATGTTATCAAGACCTATGTGAGGTCAGGCCTGGGCGTAGGTATCATCGCCCGCATGGCATATGAGCCTGAATTTGACAGTGATCTGAAGGCTTTGGATGCTGCGCATTTGTTCGAGAGCAGTACCACGCATATCGGTATGCGCCAGCATCGTGAGCTTAGACCATTCATGTATGAGTTCATCGAACAGTTTGCACCACATCTTGAGCGCAAGCTTGTAAATGCCGCTCTTGGCAGCCCATCACGCAATGCGCGTGAGCGATTGTTTGAAGCGACTGACTTGCCGGAGTATTGATCGCAAGCCGCGACCTGTTTTCAGCATTTTTCTGCTATCGCCTGAATCCCATTGAATTGTTGCGCGACGGTTTACAAATTTTGTGCTTGGTCATGTGTCATGGTTGTCGCTTGCCGGTATCACTGTGGCAATCAGTTAACCCGGCATCTTTCACCCATGATCCAGGTTTGTTCTATACATCGATCATCGCCCAGCATCATCCATGTGAACAATCGCTCGCGCCAGTCGGTCTGAGTGGCTGTACGGCGAGCCAGCAGTGGCGTTGCGCTTTCGTCAACAACCAGAAAATCCGCCTCCTTGCCGATGGCCAGATTGCCGATGCGGTCGTCCAGATCCAGTGCTCTCGCACCGCCAAGGGTGGCCAGATAAAAGGCCTGCTCGGGCGTGATGGTGTGGCGTTGCAGTTGCTGGATCTTATAGGCCTCGTTGACTGAGCGCAGCATGGAGAAGCTGTCGCCGCCACCAATATCTGTCCCAAGTCCTACTCGAACCCTGTGCTTTTGCGCCGCACGTAAATCAAACAAGCCGCTACCAATAAACAAATTGGAACAAGGGCAATGCGCTACCGCGGCATCATTTTTTGCCATGCGTTTCCAGGCATTGTCCGACAAGTGAATACAGTGCGCGAAGACAGAGCGTCTTCGCACCAGACCAAACTGCTCATACACGGCAAGATAATCTTCATTGCCGGGAAAAAGCGATGCCACCCAGTCGCATTCGTCAACGTTTTCTGCCATATGGGTGTGCAGGTGAACATCGGGATTTTCCTGTAAAAGTCGGCCTGCCATAGCCAGTTGCTCAGGGGTGCTGGTTGGTGCGAAACGGGGTGTAATCGCATACCCAAGGCGCCCCTTGTCATGCCATTTGGCGATCAGTTGACGGCTTTGCTCATAGGAGCTTTGAGCGGTGTCCAGTAGATTATCCGGTGCGTGCCGGTCCATCATTACCTTGCCGCAGATCATGCGAAGATTACGTGCCTGCGCCTCGGTAAAAAAAGCATCTACCGAACCAGGGTGAACAGTGCCGAATACCAGAGCTGTGGTGGTACCGTTTTTCAAAAGCTCGTCGAGAAAAAACCGCGCTGTTTCAGCAGCGTGTTCATGGTTACCGAATTTTTCCTCAGCAGGGAACGTATAGCGCTCCAGCCACTCGAGCAATTGCGATCCGTACGCTGCAACGATATCGACCTGAGGGTAATGCACATGTGTGTCGACAAATCCTGGCACGATCAGCTTGCCGGTTAAATCAATGACACGAGCCGCTTCAGGAATGTCCGTACTTTTGACGGGCCCACAATCGCGGACGATACCGTTCTCTGTGACCAGCACAGCATCTGGCAGGTAAACCACGCTATCGGGACTGCCACAGTGTGGATCGTCAATACAGTGAAGGATGCTGGCTTTTATGGCTTGAAGCCCGGAACGGCTCATAGGAATGCAGATTGGGTCGGCTAAACAGGTTCTGGCCCGGACGATTCGTCAATCGCTGCATACTTTACGGATGGATTCGTGGACCGATTGATGTCCGAGCCTGCGGCAGTACCCTTTATACCATCGACGATCCATTACGAGGTTTGGGTGTCGCAATGGCAACATGGCAGGGTACACTACATTAGACACCCGCTTAACCAGTCACGGCGAGATTTTTTCAGCACAACATGCCGCCAAAAAGTTCTCAATTTTCCTCCTCCACGTCAACAGCCGGCGCAGTAGATACCGTTGTCAGCCCGCTGGTTGTCATGGAAAACATTTCCAAAGCGTATCCTGGTGTGCTGGCTAATAACGGCATCAGTCTAAGCTTGCAGTCCGGTTCCATTCACGCTCTATTAGGCGAAAATGGGGCTGGCAAAAGTACGCTGGTAAAGATTCTGTATGGTCTGCTTGCAGCGGATTCAGGAACAATTCACTGGAAGGGTGCGCCTGTCAGTATCTCTGCACCCGATGTCGCCCGCAAGCTCGGCATTGCCATGGTGTTTCAGCATTTTTCGTTATTCGATTCACTCAATGTGCTCGAGAACATTGCACTTGGGATGGGTGTAGACGCCGATGAGTCACTGCGTGAACGCATTATTGACGTGTCTGCCAGATACGGATTGCCCCTGGATCCATTGCGTTCGGTTTACACACTGTCGGTAGGCATACGTCAGCGTATTGAGATCGTTCGCTGCCTCTTGCAGGAGCCAAGCTTGTTAATTATGGATGAGCCTACTTCGGTTCTCACTCCGCAAGAGGTAACTGAGCTGTTCGCCACGCTAAATGTGCTTGCTGACAGTGGCATGGCAATTTTATATATCAGTCACAAGCTGGAAGAGATTCGCACCTTGTGCCGTGGTGCGACCATTTTACGTAATGGAAAAAAAGTGGCCGAGACTGATCCCCGGCAGGAGAGTGTGGCAAGCCTTGCGGCGCTCATGATGGGGGATGAGTTGACACCCGCCTCGACACGTCAGGAACGACAATTCGATCTGCCGGTGTTTGCCTTGTCAGCACTTGATCTGCCCGCTGCTGATGCCACCGATGTCAGTTTGCGGGACATTAATCTACAGGTGTGCGAAGGAGAAATTGTTGGTATTGCAGGCGTTGCTGGAAACGGTCAGGATGAGCTTTTGCATGTGATCTCGGGTGAACGATTAGTTTCTGTTGAAACACAGATCACCCTGAAGGAGCAGTCAATCGGCAGGATGGAGGCAGGGCAGCGTCGACAACACGGTTTGTGCTGTGTGCCCGAAGAACGACTTGGTCACGCTGCCGTGCCCAGCTTGTCATTGGTCGAAAATGTGTTCCTCACCGCGCATCACCGGCAACAGCTGCGTACTGCCGGGCTGATTTCCTGGCGTCAAAGCCGTGATTTAGCAAAGCAGATCATCACGACGTTCAATGTGCAGTGTCAGGGACCCAATGCCCTTGCCTCTAGCCTGTCAGGCGGTAATCTGCAAAAGTTCATCGTCGGCCGAGAGATTCTGCAAAAGCCGAAGGTGCTGGTCATTTCCCAGCCTACCTGGGGGGTAGATGCAGGAGCTGCTGCTGCCATTCACAAAGCCATTGCTGATCTGGCTGGCGAGGGTGCTGCGATACTTCTGATTTCTCAGGATCTGGATGAACTCATGCAAGTCAGTGATCGCATCGGCGCTTTGTGCGCAGGACGTTTGTCAGCGTTTCATCCTGTACACCGTATCACCCTGCAGCAAGTGGGGCTGCTGATGGGCGGTGAAGAGCTCACGCAAGGTTCCCCGGACAGTATCAATGGCACTCGGTGACGTGCAATGATTACTTTGCATAAACGCGCCAACCCTTCGCGGCTGATGGCCTGGTTTGCTCCGGTGATTGCCCTGTTAATCACATTGCTAGCCGGGCTTGTATTGTTTGCCCTATTGTCTGTCCCTGTTGGTGCGGCTTTCCATGCGTTTTTTATCGAGCCTGTGAGTACTCTGTACGGTCTGGCTGAGCTGGGTGTCAAGGCTGCGCCCCTGATCATGATCGGGGTTGCACTATCGATTGGTTTTCGTGCACAAGTGTGGAACATCGGCGCTGAAGGACAGTTGATTCTGGGCGCTATTGCAGGTTCTGCTGTAGCGTTGGCGCTCTATGAGATCGATGCCTGGTATGTGCTCCCGGCGATGATGTTGGCCAGTGTGTTGGGAGGTATGAGCTGGGCAGCCATACCTGCGCTATTGAAGACACGTTTTAACGTCAATGAAATTCTGACAAGCCTGATGCTTACCTATGTTGCGGTGTTGTTGTTGTCCTGGCTGGTATCAGGACCCTTACGTGATCCTGATGGTTTCAATTTTCCTGAGTCACGGCTGTTTCATGATGCAGCCACCTTGCCTCGTATTCTGTCTGGCACCCGATTGCATGCGGGTGCGCTAGTTGCCCTTGCACTGGTGTTGGCTGGCTGGTTGCTACTGTCACGAACGCTTCTCGGTTTTGCCTTGAGAGTCAACGGAGCCGCGCCACGAGCAGCCGCGCATGCCGGTTTTAATCAGTCGCGATTAATATGGGTTGCCCTGTTGATGGGAGGGGCGACGGCTGGGCTTGCCGGGCTATTTGAAGTAGCTGGCCCGATCGGCCAGTTACTACCCAACATTTCTCCCGGCTATGGTTTTACCGCCATTATCGTGGCCTTTCTTGGTCGCCTGCATCCTGTGGGCGTCCTGTTTGCCGGTTTGATCATGGCCTTGTCCTATCTGGGTGGGGAGTCGGCGCAAATCACACTGAACCTGCCACTTGCTGTTACCGGGGTTTTTCAGGGCATGCTGTTGTTTTTTCTGTTGGCCACCGACGTATTGATCTACTACGCCATCGTCTGGAAAAATCCAGGGCAGGCACGCTGATGTTGTATCGCTTATTGACGAGCATGAGATTCACGAGTAATCCCACCGATGAATGAAATGCTGATACTGACCGTACTGACGATCATCACTGCGGCAACACCGCTGGTTTACGCCGCATTGGGGGAGTTGGTGGTCGAGCGTTCCGGGGTCTTGAATCTGGGTGTTGAGGGTATGATGCTGGTGGGCGCAGTCTGCAGTTTTGCGGCAGCACAGTACACGGGGTCTGCAACTGCGGGTGTTGTCGCGGGCATTGTCGCCGGTATGCTGATGGCGGCACTGTTCGGGTTTCTTACCCTGACGCTGCAATCGTCGCAAGTGGCAACTGGTCTCGCACTGACCATCTTTGGCATCGGCGTCAGCGCGCTTATTGGTCAACCCTTCGTGGGCGTTGCCTATGATGGCTTGCAAGCTGTTCATTTGCCGTGGCTCAGTGACATACCGGTGTTGGGTCGTTTACTGTTCAGCCATGACGTATTTGTCTATGGATCAATTGTGTTAGTGATATTGGTTGCGTGGTTCCTGAACCATAGCCGTTCAGGGCTTGTTTTACGTTCAGTTGGCGACTCGCACGATGCGGCGCATGCTCTGGGTATCAAGGTGCTGCGCGTGCGTTATCTGGCGACACTGTTTGGCGGCGCATGTGCAGGTCTTGGCGGTGCTTATCTATCCATGGTCTATACCCCTATGTGGGTGGAAAACATGAGCGCCGGTCGAGGCTGGATTGCTCTGGCTCTTGTGGTTTTCGCCGTCTGGCAACCGGGACGGCTGTTGCTTGGAGCCTACCTTTTCGGTGGTATCAGTATCCTTCAATTGCATGGTCAGGCACTGGGAATAAATGTGCCATCACAGCTGATGTCGATGCTACCCTATCTCACTACGATCGTTGTTCTGGTGCTTATTTCTCGCGACCGCGGTCGTATCCGACGCAACTCACCAGCCAGCATCGGACAGGCTTTCCATCCAACAACCTGACGATCTATACGGGTTCTCAATTTAATTCTGGAGATATAAATGTCGTTTAACTGGTTAGTCAGACGTGCAACGGGGCTTCTTGCTGCGGCACTGGTGTTGACGCTTGCAACCGGCGCGCAAGCTGCTGACCCGGTCAAGGTCGGTTTCGTCTATGTGGGTCCGGTTAGTGATCATGGCTGGACCTACCGGCACGACGTAGGACGAAAAGCCATCGAGGCAGAATTCGGCGATCAGGTGGAAACCACATTTGTCGAAAGCGTGCGTGAGGGCGCCGACGCAGAAAGGGTCATTCGCAAGCTTGCCAGTACTGGCCACGATCTAGTGTTCACCACATCTTTCGGATTCATGAATCCGACTGTCAAGGTTGCAAAGGATTTTCCCAATGTAAAATTCGAGCATGCAACCGGTTATAAGCGGGCTGATAACGTCTCTACCTATGCAGCACGCTTTTATGAAGGTCGTTCTGTGATTGGAACAATGGCCGGCATGATGACCAAGACCAACACGGTGGGTTACATCGGCTCTATCCCGATTCCAGAGGTCGTGCGCGGCATCAACGCGTTTACCATCGCCATGCGCAAGGTCAATCCGGATGCCACCGTCAAGGTCGTCTGGGTGAACAGTTGGTATGATCCGGGCAAGGAGGCTGATGCGGCCAAAGCGCTGATTGATCAGGGTGCGGATATCATTACCCAGCACACCGATTCACCCGCGCCGTTGCAGGTGGCTGAAGAGCGAGGTGTTTTTGCATTTGGTCAGGCCTCAGATATGGCAGCCTTTGCCCCCAAGGCGCAGTTAACGTCAATTATCGATAACTGGGATGATTATTATGTCAGTCGCGTCCGTGCGCTCATTGATGGTAATTGGGAGTCGCAGGATACCTGGGACGGTATCGCTTCTGGCATGGTTGGCTTTCCGGAATACAGCGCCGATGTGCCCGATGACGTCAAAGCGGCTGCCGATGTCGTGCGAGAGGGCATCATTGACGGTAGTTTGCATTCTTTTCAGGGCCCTGTGCTCAGTCAAAGCGGCGAAGAGTTGCTGGCAGAGGGTGAGGTGTACGACGACGGCACGCTATTAGGCATGAACTTCTACGTTGAGGGTGTGCAGGGCGATTTGCCCAAATAAGCGTTTAGTCTGCGGATTGCTTGTTAGCGAAAAACACTGCACCAAGCCCCGCTCGTCGGGGCTTGCGCTGTTCTGGCTACAGGGTGTGAAGGTTGACTGGCGATGTTGTTGACATTATTTTTCTGGATGTAAATGTGCCTGACTACCGTTTCAACCTTGTTAAACGCGTAATCATCGCACTGTACAAGGTAATCAGATGTCGAACTCTGACCAAACAGGGCAATGATCTGATGGCTTCTCCATAGCCCGTATGTCGTAATCGATTCCGCTATCAACCAGCGTCGGCGTCATGGTTTTCGTGCACAACAAATGGTCGATACGCAATCCGCGTTTTGGGTCCCTGTCAAAGCCTTTGCTGCGATAGTCAAACCAGCTGAATCTGTCATCCTTCTGCGGGTATTTGATTCGATAACTGTCATCCAGACCCCAATCACAAAGCCGCTCGAACCACTCGCGTTCTTCAGGTAAGAAGCTGGTTGCTCCCTGTCGGAGCCAGCGTTTGACATTGTCAGGTCCGATACCCAGATCTTCGTCCACTGGTGCAATATTGAAGTCACCTATCAGTGCCAGATTATCTGTCGCCGAATGTTCGGTTTCAAGTTTGATTTGCAGGTCGGCATAGAATTTTTCTTTGGCAGGAAACTTGATCGGATGGTCACGCTTTTCACCTTGAGGAAAGTACCCGTTGATGACAGTGACCGCATTGCCGACGGCGCTATCGACAGTTGCAGTAATTAGTCTTTTTTGTGCATCCGTTTCATCAGTTTTAAATCCGATCTGTACGTCACGCATAGGCGTTTTCGATAGCATTGCAACACCGTAGTGTGTTTTCTGCCCGGCGAACGCACAATGAAAACCGAGCGCCTCCAGTGCCTCTACCGGAAAGTCGTCATCGACACATTTGGTTTCCTGCAGACCGACGACATCGGGATTGTATGCAGTAACCAGTGCTTCCAGCTGATGCAGGCGCAAGCGCACGCTGTTGACGTTGAATGAAACTATTTTCATCTGAAATCCTGATTAAACGATAAATACTGAGCTGGAATCATATACCTTCCTGCGTCATCGCCGCGAAGCCTGTCCTGTTGTGAATGTCATCCTCGCGCAGGCGGGGATACACTGCCCGGCACGAAAGAAGCGCCCTTTTTCTCCTCAGTCATTTCCGCGACGCAGGCGGGGATAACGTCCTGTTCCATGAGTTGTCAGCTATTGAACATGACACGCACCGACACTGCTCTAGCATGTGTACCGACCAATGCCTGTAAAAGCTCATCACGTCGATCGTCCAGTAAATCAACTTCAATCTGTCTGACGGAGGGATTTACCCGGGCAAGGCTGACTAGACGTTCGTGTTCTTCGGCGAACTCGCTGAGAATATCCTGACGGGCAGTTTCGACAAGCTCCGGTAAGGTCTGCTCAGCCAAAGTGGCGGACTGGTCTATCAGTTTTTCCAGTGCGTCCCGATTTTTCAAAATGACTTTGCGCAGGGCATTGCGATCGTACCGTTGTTTCAGGCTGTCAAGCTCGACGCCTTCCAGTGTATCGGTATAGTCACTACCATCAATGCCGATACACCAGGTCTGCACACGTGCGGGCAGGTATCTTTCTATATTGAGTGCAGGATCGGCGGTACATTGCAGTACATAGCTTGCTTCGACAAACGTCAGGGTTTTCGGTATCTCTGCACACTTGATAACCTGACAATCGGCTTGACCATAGCCTTCATCGAGAATCAGGTCCATGCAGGCGCGCACCATCGGGTGGTCCCAGGTCAGATAGGTGAAGTCTTCTCGGGTAAGGGCGGTAGGGCGTTCAAACGTCAGTGTCATGCCACCACTTGGCAGGTGAGGAAAGTGTTCAACCTGCATGTGGTCGCTAGGATGAATGATCCAGTGATCACGTTGTTCGGCGACATCAACCCCAAACCGATCAAACACGGCGTCCATGAAATCCTGTAAGTCGTAGTTGCGATCCATGCGGGCCAGTGCGTCGAGATGCTCTTGAATCAGCTCCGGACGGTTTGAGTTGAGTTCCAGTAAACGATCACGGCCAGCCTCCAGTTCAATGTCCAGCGCAAGACGTAACGTTCTGGTTTCTTCAACAAGAGCGTCGATCTGTTTTTTCGTGACGGCAGATTCTGCAAGTACCTTCTCCAGCTGTTTGGCAAGCCTTGCTCGAACGGTAGAGCCGGACTTGCATAAACGTTCAAAGGCGTCCAGTCCCTCGTGAAACCAGCGCAGCAGTATCTCGTCGGCCGATGAGCTGGCAACCGGGACGTGTATCTGGATGGTCTGCGTCTGACCGATACGATCGAGTCTACCGATTCTCTGCTCCAGTAGATCGGGGCTGTCGGGCAACTCGAACATGACAACATGGTGCAAAAACTGGAAGTTACGACCTTCACTGCCTATTTCGGAACACAGCAACAGACGACAATCCTCCTCAGGATCGGCAAACCATGCTGCCGCGCGGTCGCGTTCAACGATGCTCATATCCTCGTGAAATTGTGCGCTTTGTATGCCTGCTTTTCTCAGCAGCTCAGCCATACTCTTGACCGTATCCATCGCGGAGCAAATGACGAGAATTTTTGCCGGATAGAGCTCTGCCATGCACTCAATCAACCAGACCCCTTTTGCCTCCAGAGTGTCTTCATCAAGGCGGTACTGATTTAGCTGACGTTCGGGAAAGCCGGTAATCGCCTGACGGGTATTTCTGAACATTAACCGACCGGTACCGTGACGATCGATGAGTTTTGAAATGATAGCAGGACCGATATCACTCATCGCAAGGGCGGCGTTGTTGTGCAGTGATTTTTTTTCTGTGGCAGAAAACGGCTCACCGAGGAGCGTTTCAAGTTGTTGCGTCTCATTGTCGTCAAGCGCTGTCTCATTGCTTAGCTTGTTGGCGATTTCAGCCAGCCAGCCGAACTGTGATTCTTCCTTGACGTACTGATCCAGTGAACTGAAGCGTTGCGGATCGAGCAGGCGCAAGCGCGCAAAATGCCCTGACTGGCCAAGTTGTGTTGGCGTAGCTGTCAGCAGCAACACGGATTCTGTTTCCAGCGCAAGCTCTTCAACAAGTGTGTAGGCAGCACTGGGATTATCTTCTTCCCATTGCAAGTGATGAGCCTCGTCAGCCACCAGCATATCCCAACCGGCACTGGCCGCAGCATCACCGATATCATCGTTATCAAGTAGTACATCCATGGAGCAAAGAACCAATTGCTCCGCCAGAAACGGATTGCCTTCGGGTGCGGAAGGTTGCAATTCTTCAAAACGTTCCTGATCCATGATGCTGAACGTCAGGTTGAACTTCCTGAGCATCTCCACAAGCCACTGGTGCAGCAGGGTAGGAGGCACGATGATCAGAACACGCGATACAAGACTGTTGGTCAGGGATCCGTGAATGATCATGCCCGCTTCAATGGTTTTGCCCAGTCCTACCTCATCAGCCAGCAGTAACCGTGGGTGCTGTCTCTTCAACGCTTCCACGGCAATGTACATTTGATGAGGCAGCACAGCCACTCGTGCCCCTAACAATCCTTTGACGGGGGATTGAGCCAGTTGATGCCGGTGTTCGAAAACACGCCGTCGCAGATTGAACCAGCGCTGGCCGTCTATTAGTCCTGCAAACAGTCGATCCTTCGGGGTGCGGAACTGCAAAAAATTATCCAGTCCAGCTTCGTTGAGCATGCTTTGCTCGCCAGTGTCCAGACGCATACCCGTATAGGTCAGCAAGCCTTCCTCGTCGATAACCTTTTCAATTTTCATTTCCCAGCCTTCATGGCTGGTGATCTGATCGCCGGACTGGAAGGCCACGCGCGTCAGTGGCGCTGTTTCCTTGGCGTATATTCGTGTTTCCCCGGTCGCCAGGAATACGACGGTAATTTGACGAAATTCGACTTCGAGAATAGTGCCAAGTCCCAGATCAGATTCAGCGTCACTGATCCAGCGCTGACCAGCGGTAAATACTTGAGTCATATTTTATTTTTTTTAAAAGATTTCGATTCGCACGTCAGGATGGCCGAATATGGCTGAAAGGTAGCAGGAATAAGGGGCGGGAGGTCTCAGCCAGACATCGAACTCGCCGATTGTAGCCTGAATGTCACATACAAACGTTCGAAAGCGTGTATCGAGGCTTGTATTCGGCCTCCAAACTGCCTATATTGCAATTGTTGACGGTTCCAGCCCAATTTCTGTGAATTGTTAGCGTAAGCGACTAGCAGCATTGCAGCCTGACACCTAGAGAGTGATTGGCCGATGTGTATAGTCATTGTAAAGGCGGCAAGTTTTGCGCGAGGGTTTGTGGGGCATATGGCCACCCGCTCTCCGACACCTGCCTCCATTTGTTGTTTTTTATATACAGGGTATTATCTTGAGTACTGGTACAGTTAAGTGGTTCGACGCGGCGAAGGGTTTCGGCTTTATCGCTCCTGAAGATGGCGGTAAGGACGTATTTGTCCACCACACAGCCATCACTGGTGATGGTTACAAGACACTAGACGAAGGTCAGAAAGTGAACTTCGACATCGAACAAGGCCAGAAAGGCCCAGCAGCGGTTAACGTCTCCGCGATGTAAACCGGTCATACGACCTGTTTTGCACACAAAGCCCCGCATACGCGGGGCTTTGTGGTTTCAGGGGTAACAAACGCGAATCTGTGGAACGTAGAGGTCTGTGCAGTTGACCTTGCTCAAGCGGGTCTGGAGCCTGCGCAGCAGAAATCAATCGGCTACGAGCAGCCCACTTTTGGCCAAATTTTGCGCTCATTTTCGTCACTTAGCCAGCTAAACTCCTCAAATGAGCACAAAATTTGACTCAAAATTGGACTACTCTCGCTCGATCG
>JBGCGC010000136.1:0-20949 GCA_045110475.1 Granulosicoccus sp. | reverse complement strand
TCGAGCGAGAGTAGTCCAATTTTGAGTCAAATTTTGTGCTCATTTGAGGAGTTTAGCTGGCTAAGTGACGAAAATGAGCGCAAAATTTGGCCAAAAGTGGGCTGCTCGTAGCCGATTGATTTCTGCCGCGCAGGCTCCTGGCTGGTTATACAGCCAAACACAAGCCACCCCGACACGAGCCCGCTTAATCTTGCGATCAAGCGGGCTTTTTCATACACGTTCAAAAAGACGTGAAGCGTTGATTTTTCTCACAGTGAATGTGCCGCTGGCCCGATCAAAGTCCAGTGTTGTTGCCGTCGCAGGATCTACATTGAAGCTCATGGCACGACTGAGTGGCCAGCCAAGGCAATAACAAACCAGAGCACGTATGCTGCCGCCATGGGATACGACCATGACATCCTGATCGTCTTTTTCGCTGGACATCATATCTGTCAGCCAGTCGGTACATCGAGCCGCCTGCTGCGCAAACGTCTCGCCATTGGGCGGCGAACGATTAACCCAATCCTCGCCCCACCGATCCATCTCCTGCTGGTACTGCTGGTGAACGGCCTGCCATGTCAGTCCTTCCCAATCACCAAAATCCAGTTCCACAAGACGGTTATCCAGGGTGACATCCGGCAATGCTCCGCTTGAGGATATCCCCTCCCGCAACAAACGCGACGTTTCGCGTGTTCGCAGAAGCGGGCTGGCATACCAAAGGCCCGGCGGTGCGCTGACTGAGCAGGTTCGCGAAAGTTTTCTGACCGCTTCTCGTCCGCTTTCGGAAAGATCAATATCTGTGCGACCGGCAACACCACCAGTATCGTTCCAGATGGTGTGTCCATGCCTGATGAGATGTAATCGCATCAGGCAAACAAGCGTAAACAGGCAAGCACAAACATCATAGACATTAACTCGGTTATCACGTTGGCAGCACCCAGACAGTCGCCGGTGATTCCATTAAAAGTCGATCGGAAATAGTGCGCACTGGCAATGCTCACCAACCAGACCACCGCAAGTGCCGCATAAATCCATAATGAAATCACAACTGCCGGTACCAGCATAACCAGAAGCAGGCACAAGGTTGATTGAAGCAGGATCGTGTTATTCACACCTTGCGCAACCACCTTGTTGCCAGCTTCAGAACGTGCATAGTCAACGTTTGCCATCAGGAATGCGCTGCTCCAGCGACCACTTGAATGAGCAAGTATCAGTGCCGCCAGGACAACGCTTGTGCCGTACGTGGCCAGCTCGAAGATAAGCGCAAACCGTAGCGCGAGACAAAGAACCAAAGCCAGAGAACCGTAAGTTCCGACACGGCTGTCACGCATGATGTCCAGCTTGCGCGACACCTCGAACGCACCTGCACTGTCGGCAAGATCTGCCAGTCCGTCTTCGTGAAATGCACCGGTTGCCATAACCCCTGCAAAAAGCGCAAGCACCACTGAAACGCTTAGCGGTAGCAGCAGATTTGACAACATCAAGACACAACCCATAATCAGCGCCACGATCACACCAATCAGCGGAAAGAATCTGACGGCCTGCACCAGCGCATGACTATCACCACTGGCGTACTTGCCCACCGGCAAGCGGGTAAGAAACATGATACCGGTGCCAAGGATGACGAGCTGATTCACGATGAACGTCACGGCTCGTTTTGCATGGACACGCCAGCATCAGCAAAACTTGCCATGTCATTCAACACGGCAACCGCAGCTCTCAACAACGGTAAGGCCAATGCCGTAGCCGACCCCTCACCCAGACGCATGTTTAAATTCAATAAAGGCTCGGCCTGTAGTGTCTGCACGGCGATGGCATGTCCGGGCTCGGCAGATTCGTGGGCAAATACCAGCACATCACGCACAGCAGGCTTCAAGCTGCAAGCAATCAAGGCAGCGGCGGTGACAATAAAACCATCGACAATGACCGTCATTTTATGAGCAGGCGCTTCCAGCATGGCTCCGACAATGGCGGCAATCTCCAGTCCCCCAGCCTCCCTGAGACATTCCATGGGATCATCGGTGATACTCACCAACCGACTCATGGCACTTGCGACAATGACTTGCTTGGCCGATAGCTGATCTTTATCAAGACCTGTACCGCGTCCAGTCACGGCTACAGGTGCCACATCACACAGCAAACCTGTGAGGACAGCGGCGCTGGTGGTGTTGCCGATGCCCATTTCGCCTAGCCCAACACAGCGGATCTTATCGTTAACTGCGCGAACGATAGCTTCACGACCCACCTGCAAAGCGGCGTCAAGTTGCTCATGCGTCATGGCAGCTTGCGTGGCCAGATTGGCAGTACCATGTGCAACTTTGGCATGGACAACACCGGATAGATGACTGATATCGCCATTAACGCCAACATCTATCGCTTCAAAACAAGCGCCGGCACTGTCAGCTATTACACACACTGCAGCTCCACCGGCTGCAAAGTTTGCCATCATCTGTTGGGTCACTTCAGCCGGAAAGGCGCTGACACCTTCAACCGTTACACCATGATCGCCAGCAAAAATAATGATGCGTGCCGGATCCACTGATGGTCGACAGGTTTGCTGGATACTTGCAATTTGTACAGCGATAGACTCAATCAATCCAAGAGAGCCTTGCGGCTTGGTCTTGCTATCCATCTCACTCTGCGCATCCGCGCGAACACAAGGTGAATGAGGATCTTTGTTGTCAGTCATACTGCTTGTCAAAGGCCATTGGTCGCTGAGCGCGAAGCATATATCTGATCGAAGTTGCCTTCAACCACCGATTCGCCAGAGCTGTAGACGCCACAGCGCCATTTTTTTAAGCCTTGCCAAGCACGTCTCAACGGATGTTTACACGCTAACAGAGTACGTTTTGTCAGTGACTATCCGGCAGTGGCCGCTTCGTCAGTAGCTGGTCTACGTGTGTCTCGATAACTTGCCGGTCACTGTCGCTGATGCGGATGAACTCAGCACGATAGGTTGGATTGTCCTCTACGATCACCTCATCAGAGACGTTAGCGCTTATGATGATTGCGTCGGTACCTATGCGCCTTCCCGTCGGAAACAAGGTCAGGCTGATGCTGACCGTCTCCCCGGGAACAAACAGCGCCTTGTCAGAAAAATTGACACCACCAGCAGAAAGGCTGACCTTATGCGTGGGTATTGCAGGAGCCTTATCACTATCGAGCAACAACTCCCTGATACGCTCTTCCAGTGCACAGATATATTGAGCCACCTGCGGAAAATCACGGCGTACATCCCCATACCCTTCAATAGCGTATTTGTCGGCCTTGCGAACGGGTGACGGCTCACTTAATTGCTGCGATTGTCCTGCTGCAGGAAGCTCTACCAAGCGTTGCACATGCAGGCCGACAGCATCCTGCACTCTGACGAACCGGCGGCGCTCCACCCGTTGATTTATAGTCTCTTCTTCGGCTCCCTGCATATTGGCTTCACTGTTTTCCACTGAATGGCCCACTAGTAGCCCATGCAGCACCTGTGCCGTCAGAGAAAACACATAACGGCAATACGTGTTGTAGGCGCAAACCTTGCCCTCAATTGGCTATACTGCAGGGGCGCGCCTTGTCTCGGTAGCTCAGCTGGATAGAGCAGCCCCCTCCTAAGGGGCAGGTCGGGGGTTCGAATCCCTCCCGGGACACCACTATCGTCTGCTCTACTCTGACTCAACCAAGCCGTATCAACTCGATAAACGCATACGGTGCTGATGAGTTCCACCAAAGACGTAAGCTGCCTGCGAAATCATCGCATTCGCAGGCAAAGTATTGCTGGCCCTTGCAAGTGTAGTGTGACCATCTTAGCTCTCGTTCTTTTTATCCAGCTTTTCAAACCCCTGATGCACAAGCGGTGTTGTTTCATCCAACCGTGGATGTGAGTTCTGGAAAGTCTCGGCCTGCACGTCTTCTGCATCCATCGCCATTATGGTTGATGTCAGCACATGAATTGCGGCCAGCACATCACCAGTATGGCCAGACTCTGAAATCGTGTGCATATTGCGCGTCGGAAAACCAACCGATGTCGCAGCGCTGTCAACACTGGCCAGAACAGCGGCCATGCCATCTGTGCCGGTATCACGACCACTGACGTCAGTCTGCATGGGAATACCCTCTTTCGCTGCTGCCTTCTTGATCCGCGAATTCAGTTGTTCACTGACAATGGCTCCCGTAGTCAAGGTAAACCCTTTACCCATTTCAAGGTTTTGCATATTCCGGTCACCAATACCCGGGGCGGCCACGTAATCATGATTGACATCGATAGCGATCAGGACGTCAGGTGCCATCTCACCCGCCAGAACGCGGCTGCCAAAACGTCCAATTTCTTCGTGTGATGCGATTGCGTACAGCACGCGTACGTTTTTGGTGCCACCTGCCTCTGTGACCAGCCGAGCCACTTCTGCGGTAACAAAACACCCCAGACCGTTATCAAGATAGGCCCCATAAAACGTGTCCGGGCTAAAGCCACGCTTGATGGGGCGGTCCAGGAGAATGGAATCGCCAGGCTTCAAACCAAGTCTCTTGATCTGATCGGCCTTGTTCTCGCCATGAATCTGCAAATCAAGGTAAAGGGAATTGGGTCGGATGCCCTTGTCACCTGTGCGCTGCCCCGGATCGGAAAAATGGATAGCACCCATTGCCTCCACGGTGCCTCCACTGAGTGAACGGTAACTACCGGGCGAGTCAGGATCTTCGCTGAACACGGTTACTTCATGACCAATCAACGTGCAAGGCAGAAACGAATCGCTGTTGATGTAGATCTTGCCATCCGCACCTATTTTTCTTATCTGCATGCGAATCTTGTCAGCGTGGCCCACCAGCATGATGCTGAACCGGTCTTCTTCGCCGGGATGCGAGTCCCAGACTACACCCGCATTGCCCACAAACTGGCGCATTTCCCAGCCGTCTGGCATAAAACTGTCAAAATGAGGTTTAAGGACTCCGAGCGTCATCGCGGATTCCAACCCGATTGGGCTGGGCGCCTTGAGAATATCGCGCATGAGGTTGAATTGTTCATCGGGCATGGGCGCAGCCCAGGGATTATCAGTCGTCATAGCAGTCTTGGGTTATCAGTGAAGGCTGTAAGGCAGTGGTCGATTATACCGATGTGTACGCAATTACCCGCCTCTTGTACCCAGCCTGGGGTTAGGATGCAAGGCACAGGGGAAAAGCGGACACGAAGGTACAAGATCAATAGACGATCACCTGTAATCGTGCACTTGTCGTTGCGGCGAGATTCTCTGGATATAGCAAGATAGATTCCCGCTTTCATACGGATGACGGGATAGTCTTGCGTTTTTTTAATCGTTGCTTTTCATCTCAATTTGTTTCAATTTCGATTTCATGAATCCGATCGCTTAGACCAGAATTTCTTCTTCACGCGGTTCTGGCCCAGGGCAATACCGAAGAGAATCAGGCACAGGGCCACCAGCATGGTGCTGCTTGGCCGGTTGCCGAGAAACAGCCACGCCCAGAGTACCGCGAACATCGGTATCAGATAGCCAACGTTGGACATGAAAACGGCACCATTAAGCTTTACGATCTGGGCACGCAACACATACCCGATAGCGGTGGGGCCGATTGCCAGAAAGGCAAGTGCACCAAGAGTGGCAGGCCGATACGCTTGCTCCCAAGGTGCGTCTCTTATGAGTAAGACCGGCACCATGACCAGACCCGCACAAACCAATGTACCTGCGGCAAGCACAAGACTGGGGACCGAGCCTAGTCGTCTTATCAGGATGGATGACAGCGCGTAGCAGCAGCCGGCAAGAACAACAGCAAGCATGCCGGTAAAAGTACCGGAACCCTGTTGCAGACCTTTTCCCAGAAGCACGCACACACCAATGAAGCCAAGGACTAGACCAAAGAGCTTGTTCCAGGCAAACCGATCATCCTGAGTCATGAAATGCGACAGCAATAATGCGGCAAATGGCGACGATGCAAGTAATATTGCCGTCGTCGAGCTGTCGATACTGAGCTGCCCCCAGCCAATCAGAATAAACGGCACTACACTGTTAAGTGTGCCGATAAGCGCGAAAAAACCGATGGTTCTGCGCTCAAATGCAAAACGTTGTCCACGCCAATAACAGATGATCAGTAACAGTAGTGCTGCCAGCAGGATGCGATAGGCTGTGATGGCCACGGGCGAAAAATCCGCCAACGCAACCTCATTGCACAGGAAGGTTGCGCCCCAGATAGCAGCAGCACTGAACAATCGTACATAGTCGGCAAGCCGCGGCTCTCTCAATGCACTAGTGGAATCTGGGCGACTGACATTCGGATAGGATTCCGGTTTCATGAATTATTCAAGTTAGGCTCTTGCAAGATTTCGGACACAGCCGGGTAATTGTGTATACGGGCAGGCATAATGCCTGTACTACACGTCCGGTTATAGCTTCGATGCAACATCAATCACTTTTTTCGGTCCTTGCACTGTTACTGGTAACTGCGCTGGCAACTTCCTGCAGCTCGTCCAGCTCATCTGACGGACCAGATAACGACAATGTACCCGGCGTTGGCGTGCCAGACACTGACAATCCCAATACTGACAATCCAGAACAAACGCCCGACACCAATATCGATGCGCTTGCCCATACCGGCACATTGGTACCACAACTGGCGACAAACCCTGCCGATGGAGAACGGTTCTCGGCCGCCGGTCGAGACAAGGCCGCCGCTTTGCCGGGAGATATCGGCGTAATCTACAGCGTCGTGGAGAATCAGGGTGGCGATGCTTTTCCGGACAATGGTGACACTACCTGTAGCTCACTGGGCGCGCAGTTCAATTCGTGCAGCGTTACAAACATCCATATTAAAAATACCAATGGCTCCCTGGACGATGGAAACTGGAAACTCTATTTCCACAGCATCCGGCGCATCCTTCGTGTGGAAAGCGAAGAATTCAGCTTGTCTCACGTCAATGGAGATCTTAATTATCTGGAACCCACTGACGGATTTACCGCCTTCGACGGTGAAGTTAAAACCATTGGGCTGGTCACCGAATTCAACCACCTCATCGAATCAGACTTCATGCCACGGTACTGGATCGTCAGCGATGAGGGCAACGTCACGCTCGTTGCCAATACTGACGAAGAGACCGACGAGTCGCAATACGCAACGCCCATCACGGGTGAGAACCGGCGTGCATTCAATGGAGAGCCGATTCCACTAGCCAGTGCTACCACGCGTTTCGAGAAAAATCAGCGCATTCAGAGCATTGTCGACAACACCCCGCTGAGTGCTGCTCAGTTACAAAGTCGCATTATCCCACAGCCTCAGACTATTGTTCTCGGCAACGGTAGTCTTGACATTGGTGGTGGATTTACTTTTGCAGGCACCAGTCTCAGTGCAGGCAACATCGATGCTTTGCAAAGTCGTCAATCGACGTTCATGAGTACCGCCAATGGCGCACCACTCAGTGCAACCATAGACGCCAGTCTGGCCACTGACAGCTATCGACTTGTTGTCAACGATGCAGGCATTACGCTGACCGGCAGCGATCGACAAGCATTGTTCAACGGTGCGCAGTCGCTATTGGGACTGGTACAACCCGGTAACGGAACCATCCCGCATGTGACCATTGACGACGCACCACGTTTTTCGTTTCGTGGCATGCATCTGGATGTTGCCAGAAACTTTCAGTCCGTAGAGTCCGTTAAGCTACTGCTGGATCAAATGGCAGCCTACAAACTTAACAAGCTGCATCTCCACTTGAGTGATGATGAGGGATGGCGACTGGAGATACCCTCCTTGCCTGAACTGACAACAGTTGGCTCTGTGCGCAGCTTTCAGCTCGACGATGCGGGTCGGGTTTCTGAAATTGCAGGCCTCATGCCGCAGTTGGGCTCAGGCCCTCAAAGCGACAATCAAGGGACAGGGTTCTTCACAGAGGCTCAGTTTGTCGAGTTGTTGCAGTACGCGGCTGATCGCGAGATCAGCGTCATTCCCGAACTGGACATGCCTGCGCATGCTCGTGCTGCGGTGGTTGCCATGCGCGCACGCGCAGTCAATCTTGGCGATGCCAACGATCTGAATGTCCGTGTAGACGATCCTGTCGACACCTCTCGCTATCTGACTATCCAGAACTACGACGACGGTATCCTCAATCCTTGCGTTGCAGGCACATACAACTTCATCACAAGCGTAGTCACAGATGTCAAAGCCATGTACGAGCAAGCCGGGCAAACTCTCGATATCTGGCACATGGGCGGTGATGAAGCCCGCAACGTACTAAACGGCGGCGATTTTCCGTGGGCACGTTCGCCAGCCTGCGAAAGCTTCATTCAAAATACCGCCGAGGTATCGTCGCGCGATGACCTGCAACCCTACTTTGTCAATCGGGTAGCCCAAATTGTTGCGGACGCTGGTATCCCTGCCATGTATGCGTATCAGGATATCTATGACTCCATGAGCGCAAGCGACTTGGCCACGCCACGTGCAGGCGTCGGTTTCTGGGAACCGATCAGCTCTGGTGCAGGTGCTGACAACATCAATAACTTCTCCAACAGAGGGTTCGAGACCGTGGTTGCTGTTCCAGACTTTCTCTATTTTGATTTTCCTCAGGAAGTCGACCCCGAAGAGCGTGGCTACTACTGGGCAACCCGATCAACGGATACGCGAAAAGTCTTCACGTTCGCGCCCGAAAATCTGCCGCAAAATGCAGAAACCTCGCTCAACCGTGAAGGACGCGAGTGGAGCGCAACGGGCAATGAAGACAACCAGGGTTTCATTGGAATGCAAGGCCAGCTGTGGGGAGAGACCGTTCGTACCGCGCAACAGATGGAATACATGATTTTCCCTCGTTTACTGGCATTGGCCGAACGTGCCTGGCACAAGGCTTCATGGGAACTCGACTATCAACCGGGTCGCACCTTCTCTGCCACAAGCAACCAGGTACCACAAGACGTTCTGAACGCAGACTATGCAGGCTTTGCTCAGGCACTGGCGCTAAAAGAGCTCCGCAAGCTCGATGCCGCCAATGTTCGCTACCGAATTTCGGTTCCCGGTGCGATCGATCAGGGCGGGGCTTTAATGATGAACTCGGATATCCCTGGTATTCCACTGGAGTACAGTACGGATGGTAGCAATTTCACCACCTTCACCCCGGGTACCAGTGCAGCTGGCGTTGTCGCTATTCGCGCCCTGTCAACCAACAGGGCGCGGGCGGGCCGAGTTGATTCTTTTCCTTGATGAAAAATCCCTGACAATAACTGAGAGCCACTGCTGTGCAGGCTTTCACGCTTGTGCAAGGCGCGCCAGTGGCTTTTCGTTGATCGGCAAATGAATCAGTGCCGCCAGAAGACCTAATACAACTCCGGCCCACCACATGCCATCGTAGCTACCTGTCATGTCGTAGAGCACTCCACCGAGCCACACACCCAGAAAGCTGCCGATCTGATGGCTTAAAAAGACAATGCCAAAGAGTGTTGCCATATAGCGGATACCAAATACCTGAGCGATGATGCCTGTCGTCAAGGGTACCGTTGAGAGCCACAGTATCCCCATGGTTGCGGCAAAACAAAGAATCACCAACGGCGTTTTTGGTAACAGTAGTAACAAGGTGATCAACAAGGCGCGAAGCGTATAGATCACGGTCAAACTGTATTTCTTGCTCCATGCCTGACCCACAAAACCTGCCAGAAACGAACCGGCTATGTTGAACAGGCCGATCAGCGAAATACTCCACACGGCAATGGAAGGTTCCAGTCCAATATCAGCGATATAGGCCGGAAAATGTACCGTGATGAAAGCGACATGGAAACCGCATACAAAAAAGCCGGTAGTCAACAATACGAACCCACGATGTGCAAACGCTTCGCTCAAGGCGTCTCGCAAGCCCTGCTCCATCGCCGGATCAGCTTTGCCCATATTGTTGCTGCGTGGCAGGACGAATGCCAGAGGAAGCATGCACAACACGATCAATGCCAACATACTCAAAGCCGATGCCCATCCCATGCTCTGAATAAACCCTTGAGACAGTGGCGAGAAAACCACCTGTCCCAATGAACCTGCGGCCGTACCAAGACCAAGAATGATGGTGCGGCGCTCGGGACCGACCACTTTTACCATGACCGACAGCGCCAGTGAAAAGGCTGAAAATGCGACACCCAGACCACAAAGAATGCCCGCACTGACGTAAAACCATGCAGGAGTCTCAACCATCCCCATCAGCATAAGACCAATAGCATAGACAACGGCACCGGCTACGATGACCCTGGATGCTCCCCACTTGTCAGCCAGCATACCCGCCAGCGGTAGCCCCAGCCCCCAAAAAAGGTTCTGCAACGCAAGCGCCAGACCAAACGTCTCACGCGTCCAGCCGCGCGACAATGTCATAGGCTCCAGAAAGAGACCCAGCGAGGAACGTGCACCAAACCCGATCGCCGAAATCAGGCAACCGGCGATGATGACCAGCAATGGCGTACGCCAGGAATCGATTTTCATCCGTTCAGTGTAGTCCTGTTGAAAGCGCATTGGTTAACAATTCAAATAGCTGTGGTTGTGATTGGCAACACAGCCGTCAGGTCTTTTGCATAGCAATTCCATCTGCAGGTTTGCTTTGCTCACAAGATGCCCAACGTTGATTTCAAGAACCTGAGAAGTAACCGATACATACGTTGATGGCTGCATTCGGTGATTTAACCATTCGCTGCAAATGCACCACATAATAATAATAATAAAGTGAGTCATCTGATGAGTTGTATCTCCATTGCCGACGCAGGCGTGCACCCGCTGCTAGTCCGTTTGTCGTATCTCGTGCTGATCAGCCTGGCAAGCTGTGTACAGGCTGATCCGCCCGAGATGTTTGTTGCCGACCCTTCACTTCAGAATGACTATCTGGATCAGCTTCCGCGCACCGGTGCCTCACGGGGTTTTACCTACGAGATTGTTCAGGGTCATGCCGTACTGGAAGGCGACATTCTGCTTGGTATGGTCAACGATAATGGAGACATTCAGCCACGCCTGAGTGCCAGAGGTGTCGGTAAAAGCGATGCATTCAGCCGGTGGCCTGATGGCCTGATCATTTACGAACGCCCCGTCAATGGCTCACAACTACAACAGGACAATGTCGAGAAAGCCATTGCCCACTGGACAGAAAAAACCACACTGAGTTTTGTTGAACGCACCGAAGAAAACGCCAATCAGTATCCTCACTACATTGAGTTCCTGAGCACGCAGGGTTGTGCTTCGCATGTGGGCATGATCGGTGGTGCTCAACCGATCTATATTTCAGACGCTTGCTCTGTGGGTACCGTTATTCATGAAATCGGACACGCTGTTGGCCTTTTCCATGAACATACACGTCCGGATCGAGATAACTTTGTTCAGATTAGCTGGGAGGATGTCAGAAGCGAAAAGTCGGTCAATTTTGATCTTCAGACTGCCAATGTTGCCAACTACAGTGTGTACGACTACGGTTCGATCATGCACTATGGCCAGAGTTTTTTCAGTACCACCGGGCGACCAACCATTGTGGTTCCCGATGGTATCGAGGTAGGTCAGCGCGTAGCCCTAAGCCCGCTGGACATAGAATCAGTGAACAAGATGTACCAGACCGATCTTGCTCTGGGCACGCCCGCAAACAATGAGACCACCGACGGTCTTGAAATCGATATCACCACCTATAATCTGGGCAATCTTGGCGCTCACGACGTGCAATTGATCATGCGTCTGGGTGGCGATTCGCAGTGGAAAGGTGTCTCAAGCAACACCGGATGGGATTGCCTGTCGTTTGGCGCTGAACTGAGTTGTACCCGCTATACCATGCGTGAACAGACCGAGTCGCGTTTTACGGTACTGGCCGATCCCGGCTCAGCCAGCAGTGACGATCTGAGCATGAGGTTACTGTCGCGCACACAGGACTCTGATCCCGACAACAACGGGTTCAACGATGAAAACATCAGCTGGCAAAGCGTTGGCCTTGATGCAGCAACCCCGGCTTCGTCGCCACGCACATCAAATCCGCCCGAAGAAATTAACGATACGACAAACGCTCCACCGGTGCTGGCAGCTAACCTATCAACCGAATCCGACGTGCGCAGCGCCGATCCTGCAACGGCCTCCGGCGGCCTGATGAATCCCGGCTTGCTTTTTCTGATGGCGATGGCGGTCGGACTCAGGCGCAGATTTGTTCGGACCACTGTCAAGTCGGTCTGCTCGCCGCTTGTGTGTTGAGATACACCGCATGCAGCGAGCGGGTCGCACAGATGAACAGCCGGTTACGCTTTATTCCACCAAACTCGACGTTGGCGACTGTCTCATCGGTCAAGATCTTGCCGATCAGTTCTGCCTCGGGCGTGTAGCAATGAACACCATCTCCGGCGGATGTCCAGATGTTCCCATCAACATCAACCCGAAACCCATCAAACAATCCCTGAGTGCTGGTGGCAAACAAGCGATCATTGCCAAGCTCATTATCCTTGCTGACATCGAAGACACGAATATGTTGCGGACCGTTTTCCACGTGGGTCGCACCGGTATCCGCGATATAAAGTAGCGACTCATCCGGTGAAAACGCCAGACCATTGGGTTTGACAAAGTCTGTCGCTACTGCGGTTACTTCACCTGATAAGGGATCTATGCGAAAAACGTAGGATGCGCCGATGTCGCTATCAGCCTTGTCACCTTCGTAGTGCCCATCGATACCGTAGGTAGGATCTGTAAACCAGATGGTTCCGTCTGATTTCACCACGACATCATTCGGTGAATTCAGACGTTTTCCCTGATAGTGAGACGCCAGCGTGCTTGTTGAACCATCAACCTCAATACGGCTGACCTGTCTTCCCTGATGTTCGCAAGACACCAACCTGCCCTCCCTGTCCATGGTATGCCCATTGTGAAAGCGGCAGCCACTGGCATAGATCGAGACTGACTCGTCAGTTTCGTCGTAGCGCAATACCCGGTTGTTGGGGATATCTGACCACAGCAGATATTTTCCTGCCGCAAAATAGACCGGACCCTCTGCCCAACGCGTCCCTGTGTAGATCGTTTCTACATGTACATTGGGAAGAACGTACCGACTAAAACGTTTGTCCAGAACTTGAAAGCTATCACTTATCACGTTGTTGAATCCTGTTACTGAGTGACTTTATGGCCTCGCCCATACACCAACAGCATCAGGATAATGACACTGCCATAAATAATCTGTCTGCCAGATTCAGGCATCTGCATAATGGACAAGACCGAATTGAGCAACACGATGAGGATAACGCCTAGCAAGGTACCCAGATAACGACCCCGACCTCCCAGAATATGAGTACCGCCGATAACAACGGCCGCAATCGCAGGAAGAAGATAGGCATCACCCATACCCTGATACGCCTTGGTAGAGTATCCAGCCAATAGCGTACCGGCAAGACCAGACAACATCCCGCAAAGTCCGAAAGCGATGACAATGACACGACGTGAAGGTACCCCGGCAAGATAGGCGGCACCTTCACGATTGCCGATAGCATAGATATAGCGTCCAAGTACTGATCGATTCAGTAACAGGACGATAGCAACAGATACCAGCGCCCAGACAATCAGGGCTACCGGAATACCGGCGATCTTGTTAACCGCCAGGTATTGCATCAACGGTGTGGCAGCTGTTTGTGGGGCGAAGCCGCCAGTATGGGCCACCATCAGTCCACGTAAAACTGCATTAACACCCAGGGTGAAAATCATGCTGGGTATGCGCAGAAATGCCACGCCAAAACCATTGATCAAACCCACCATCAAGCCCACTGCCAGCCCAACCGGAATTGCCATGGGGCCACCCACCGTCGTCGCCATCATGGCCGCTGCAGCTATTGTCCACGGCACCGACAGATCAATGTGACCCAACAGGATAACCAGCATCATGCCGGCTGCCACCACGCCCAGGAACGCCCCCACCTGTAATTGCTGAAGAAGGTAGGTTGGCGAGAGCAGCGTGGCAGTGCCTTGTGTTTGCAAGGTATAGACCGTACCCACGGCAAGAATAAGCACGACGAAGGCAGCCGCAAAAAGAATCGGCTTGGTATCGTCCGAGAGCGTGAATCGAGAGTTGTCCGGCTTATTCATAAGTTGACACAAAGCTCAGGCACATCAGCGGAACAACTCCAGAGTATTTCTTACCCTGACCACAGCCAGCGCACCCAGACTCACGGCAGCAAGCAATACCACCCCTTCAAACAAAGGTTGCAGCAAGGGGTCGATTTCAAAGATTCTGAAATTGAACGATATGGTACGCAGCACCAGTGCACCAAAGATAGAGCCGATTGCCGAGCCGACACCGCCCAATAGTGAAGTGCCACCAATGACGACAGCTGCAATAGAATTCAGGGTATAGGCACCGGCCTGTGGAATATCTGCGTTGCCCGACGATGTCTGCAGAGTGAGATAAAGTCCGCCAAGGCCGGCCAGAAACCCACCGAGCGTAAACGCGGCAATCTTGGCTTTGTCTATCGCAAGACCGGACATATACGCAGCACCTTCCGACGATCCAATGGCGTAGACCGTACGACCGGTTACAGATCGGGCAAAAGGCAACCACACCAGAAAGGCTGCGACGAGGATAAGGATAAGCGGCACAGGTATCCAGGCAACAGGGGCAAACCAGCTGGCTTCACCGTCTTGTGCAAATCCGTAAGTGGCTGCTATCTCATACAAATCGTTGGTCATGACCCAGGCCAGATCGCCATCGACGTCTCCACCCGGACTTGGTCGAAGAGTCAGGGCAATACCCATAAATATCGCCCCCGTAGCCAGTGTTGCAATGATGGGCTGAATACGCCCATACACAACCACACAGCCGTTCAGAAAACCGCAGGCTGCTCCGGCGACCAGACAAACAACGACACCGAATATCATCTGCGCGGCACTGCCATTGAGCAAATGACTGGCCAGGCAGTTGACCAGCGTCATGATGGCGCCAACGGATAAATCCAGCCCTCCCATAAGCACAGGGATGGTTTGTGCCATAGCCACCATGGCCAGAGCAAACACCTCGTTGGAATTCTGAATGTACACCGCTGTAGAAAACCCGCGCGGATGGTTCAGGTTATAGAACACATAGAACGCAATGAACACGGCAATGACAGTGATCAGCGCTGCATTCCTGAGCAGCGCAATCTTCAGATTGACCATAAAGCCATGCTGCGAACGACCAGCGCTCACGCTGCAGCCTCATCAAGATTCAGGGAACTGGCAATGATATTGTGCTCGCTGATGTCGGTGCCTTCAAGTTCGCGGACTATCTTGCCGTCATACATCACCGCCACGCGATCACAGCAGCCGATCAGCTCTTCGTAATCTGTCGAATAGATAAGAACGGACACCCCTTCCTCAGCCAACTGTCGCAGCAAGCGATAAATCTCCTGCTTGGTTCCTACATCTATACCGCGGGTTGGATCGTTTAAAAGAACAATCTTCGGATCGGTCATCAGCCACTTGGCCATGACCACTTTTTGCTGATTACCACCCGAAAGTGTCGATACTGCGTCCGTGGAAGACCCTGCTTTTATCTGCATACGCGCAATGCCTTCCCTGACTGCCTCATTAAAGGCTGGCCGGTCCACAAACGGCCCCCTTGACCATTTTTTCAACGACGCCAGCCCCAGATTGTCTTCAATGGACATCGGTAGTAGCAGACCTTCCGTTTTTCTGTCTTCAGGAATCAACGCCATATCGATTCCCGCTTGTTTGGCCTGCAATGGCGATGTAATAGACACAGGCTTGCCATCAATCTCAATGGTGCCATGACATTTTTTAAGCACACCGAACAAACCCAGCAAAAGCTCTTTCTGCCCTTGTCCATCAAGCCCGCCAAGTCCGACAATTTCCCCCTTATGTACAGTCAGTGAGACATCTGCAAGGCTTGGTTCCCAATTCAGATTCTCTACACGCAACGCCTGTGTGTCGCCAATGAATTCGCGCTTGGGTGGAAAATGCGCAGAGATCTCTCTGCCTATCATCATCTGTACGATAGCGTTAGCGCTGTGATCACCCTCGTTGAAGGTTTCAATATGCTGTCCGTTTCTGAAGACCGAGCATCGGTCTGCTACCGCTTCGATCTCATGCATACGGTGAGAGATAGTCAGTATGGAAAGCCCTTCGTCACGCAACTTACGCAGCAAGGAAAGCACATTGTCGACGTCTGCCGAGGTTAAGGCCGATGTCGCTTCATCGAGTATCAGCACACTGGGATCACGCGATAAGGCTTTGGCAATCTCGACCATCTGCCGTCGAGACAGGGGCAGATCACGTACCCGTGAACGTGGATTGACATCTTCACATTGGATTCTTGCAAGCAATTGCTCAGCCTGACGAATCTGTTCGGAGCGGTTGATGAAACCGAAACGCCGCGGTGGGTTGCTGATGCAGATATTATCAGCAACACTTAAATCGGGTATTAAGGACAACTCCTGAAAGATACACACCACCCCAGCGGCATTGGCCTCTGCCGGGCCACGAAATGATGTGGCCTGCCCGCCCAGCATCATGCTGCCTTCATCGGGACTGACAACACCCGACATGATTTTTATCAGTGTGGATTTTCCCGCACCATTCTCACCCAGTACTGCGTGGATCGATCCCAGAGAGCATGAGAAATCGACGGCGTCCAGTGCCGTGACTCCGCCATATCGTTTGGTTATTCCCTGTAGTTCAAGATGTGGAGCACCACCAGAGCGCTGCTTGCTCGTTTTCATTGTTTGATAGCAGTCAAGGCCGCCGACTCACCCGAACGATCGAGTCGAGGGCCTGATTGTCAAAGGGATCAGTCTGCGTCTTTTGCCATTATTTCTCGTGCGGTGATGTTGACTCCGCAAGGTGGAAACTCGTTGACCGTAAAGAAGTTATCCGTCAGATCTGGCCAGTAGTTCTTGTTTGCCTCAAGCTCATCGTAATTGGCAAAGGGGATAGGTACGGAGATCAACTGTGGCATGACGTTTCCATCAAGTGCTGACAGCGCCGCTTTTATTGCGATAGCAACCATGCCTGGTGATTGGCCGATGGATGTTCCCTTGAGACCGTCCGGTCCATATTGCGCCAGAAGTTTCCTGAAACCGTTTTCTGATTCTCCGGCAATAGGCACAAGCGGATGATTTGCGTCGAGCATGGCACGAACCGCACCCGTGGTACCGCCTTGCACCACAACACCGACAAACTCGCTATGTACGGCAATGGCATCAGCTGTAACTTTCTGCGCTGTACCGTCATCCCAGTTACCTACAACCTCAACGATATCCCAATTGCCCGCGGGCTCGATGACCTCGCGAAACCCATCGTGGCGATCGCGATCTACCGAGTTACCCTGCAGTCCGCGCACTTCCAGAATCTTGCCTTCCTTGTTATCGCCAAGCTGCTGAATCATCCAGTCGGCATACATGCGCCCCATGGCCAGCTGATCCTGATTAACCTGCATGACTTTCGTGGTATCCAATACGTTATCAAACGGCACGATAACTACATCGTTACGATCTGCCAGGCGAATGACCCGGTCAAAACCTTCTGGTGACACTGCAATAGTGACAATGGCATCAAAGCCCTGATTAATAAAATCCTCAATGGCTCCCAATTGTGCAGCCACATCGGTACCCGTGGATACCGCTTTGAACTCTGAAATCTGAGAGGCTATCTCAGGCTGTTCGACGAATGCCTTGGCCGTCTGAATCATCTGGATACGCCAGGTGTTGCCAACAAAGCCGTTGACTACCGCCAGCTTGTACGGCGCGTCACGCTTCTCCCACTGGAAATAACCGATATCTTCATTCCAGGGCGCGAAGCATTCAGGATCGTGACCAGGGCCAGACACGCTTGCAGGTGCAGCATGAACAGCAGTACTAAGGCTAAATGCGGCACATGCGACAAGTGCCTTACTCAAACGATAGTTGTACATTCCAATCTCCTTCGCCTCAATGATTCTTGAGCGATTTTCAAGTCAATACCGCACTGGCTTTGTGGCTAATTCATGGACCTTGCAGGCTGACTTTAGTGTGGTTTCTAATCTCAATACTTCTGGCAATCAGTGAATAGTCGTCAACAGTGCTTATCCAACCCTAATTGTTCATGCCTGCAAATGCAACACAATCCCGCGAATAAACGAAAATCTGCCAACCGGCACTGTGCAAAAACGTTGATGGCCACTGGCAGTAAAAGTTGGACAGCGAGCAAAGGCACATCAGATAGAATGTCCGCATGACTGCGAAGAATCATTTGAACATCATGGTGTCAGCCGGAGAGGCATCCGGTGATTCGCATGCATCTCACGCACTTCAGGCATTGGAAGACTCCGGAATATCCGTGACCAGTTTCGGCATGGGCGCGGGGGCTCTGCAAGCGTCTGGCACCGAGCTTATCGTTGACTGCCGTGATTTGGCAGTCATTGGCATCGTCGACGTATTGCTCAACTATCACAAGTTTCTCAAACGCCTGAAAACACTGCGCCAGAACCTTGAAAAAAGAAAACCCGACGTACTCTTGCTGGTGGATTATCCCGACTTCAATCTGAAGCTGGCTGAAACGGCCAAATCACTCGGCATTCCTGTGCTATTTTATGTCAGCCCACAGGTCTGGGCCTGGCGAGCCGGACGGGTGCCACGTATAGGTTCTCTGGTGTCACACATGGCGGTACTTTTTCCCTTCGAGGTGGATATCTACCAGAAAGCCAATATTCCAGTGACCTATGTCGGTAACCCAGTTGTGCATGATGCGGTCAGTAGATTTACTCGTGATGAAGCCTGCGAGCACCTGAGCCTTGAGAGTCAGCATCCGGTCATTGCGCTACTGCCCGGCAGCCGAAAAAGTGAAATACAACGGCATCTGCCCATCATGATGCAAACCATCAAGCTACTGCAGCAACAACACGCCTATACGCAGTTTATTCTACCCGTCGCCCCCACACTTGATATCGCCTATCTACGAGGGATCATCGGCAACGATATTCCCGAATCGCTACAGCTGAGCGAAAAAGACTCTCGTGAGGCCATGCGAGCTGCCGATGTTGTTCTGGTCGCCTCAGGTACGGCCACTCTGGAAACAGCCCTGATAGGCACACCTATGGTTGTGATGTACGTTGTCAACGCAATCAACTACGCCATCATGAAACGTCTTATTCGAATTCCGGATATATCCCTGGTAAATATCGTTGCACAGCAACGTATCGTGCCCGAATACCTGCAAGACAAAGCCATTCCATCAGACATGGCCACCGATCTGCTGTCGTTGCTTCAGGACAAGACACGCAGAAGCCAGATGCTTGACGATCTGGCCATGGTTAAAAACAGAATGGGAGATGGTGGTGCTTCAGCACGCGTTGCGCACTTGCTAAGGCAATTGACTGATACCGCCTGATATACAACACCACATACTCAAGCTGTCTCTTCGATGTAATCAATTTCCATAAAATCGGCCACTTCTGGCAGCCAGACGGTATCGACGAAATTAACGTGATCAGGGTGAGAGTTGTAAGCATCGTAGCTTTGTTGCGATGAAAAGTGCATCGACAATCCCCAGGTAAAACTGTTTTTCTTACCCACCTGCCGCATGAGCTTGAACCTGAGAACACCGGGAAGTGTCTGCAGTTGTTTCACTTCATGCAAAAACGCCTTCTCCTTGTCTGAGCCAGCGTCATGATGTAGACGGAATGCAACCGTGTGCTGAATCATGGGCCTTCTACCCCTCGAATAAATCGATAGCGCATGCATACTGGACATCCAGCCAAGGACTCCGCCTAACCATGATTTTCATAATCAGTTTGATGGGCAGCTCTGGTTGCCCGGCAGAAGGTACTACCATAATGCACTCCTCAGTCTTTTCAGCTTCTTGCATGCGTATTGTTTAATCTGAACCTGTAGTCAAAAAAATTGCCCACTGTTATACGTCAGCTCAGGCTATTTACCTCGTTTAATGGATTTGAAGCGAACGGTCTGCTCTGTCAGGGCAACTTCGGTTGGCAGCCGCTCCATGGATGATGCGCCGTAGAATCCATGACAGTGTTTCGTATTGTTCAGAACGTATTCTGCGTCTTCCGGGTGAGCTACCGGTCCGCCGTGTACCAGCACTATGACTTCCGGGTTAACTGCCATGGCAGCCTGAGCCCAGGCATCGACCAACGCCGGACATTGTTCGAGCGTCAATGCGGTCTCGGCCCCAATCGAGCCCCCCGTGGTCAAGCCCAGATGACACACAACAATATCAGCGCCAGCCCTGGCCATCGCCCCGGCATCCTCTTCACCAAAGACGTAAGGTGTTGTCAACAGGTCTTTGGCATGAGCCTTTGCAATCATGTCCACTTCCAGTTGAAATGACATACCGGTCTCTTCCAGATTGGCTCGAAAGTTTCCATCAATAAGCCCCACTGTCGGAAAGTTCTGCACACCAGCAAAACCCAGACGTTTGAGTTCATCCAGAAATACGTCCATATCACGAAAGGGGTCCGTTCCGTTTACACCAGCCAGTACAGGTGTTTTGGAGACAACCGGCAAGACTTCAGAGGCCATATCTACCACGATCTGATTAGCGTCACCGTAGGCGAGCAGGCCTGCAAGGGACCCACGCCCAGCCATACGATAGCGGCCTGAGTTGTAGATAACGATCAGATCGATACCACCCTGCTCTTCGCATTTGGCTGACAAACCGGTGCCTGCACCACCACCGATGATTGGAATGCCATCGGCGATCATGGTCTTGAAACGTTTCAGTAGACTCGTTCGCTCCAGCGAAGGATTCATTAGCTGTGATTCCCCTTAGGTTTTCTCCAGGTGCTATTTTGAGCAATCACCCTCTCTCTGAGCAAGCACCCTCTCGTAGAGCAAATCTCTGGCCGACCAGCGATGACCAGTTTAGCCATGCCGCATTAATCCATCAATGGCCATTTTCGCTAGGAGTCTGCGCGGTAGAAAGCGATCGAGCGAGAGTAGTCCAATTTTGAGTCAAATTTTGTGCTCATTTGAGGAGTTTAGCTGGCTAAGTGACGAAAATGAGCGCAAAATTTGGCCAAAAGTGGGCTGCTCGTAGCCG
>JBGCGC010000135.1:0-3125 GCA_045110475.1 Granulosicoccus sp. | reverse complement strand
GGGATTCCGAGTAATCCTTTTCAAAGGAGTAGCTGCCTGCTCCTCATCACTTTTTTGTTTTTCCATGACTCATGGTTCCAGCCGTTATTCTTGGTACCGTGCAATCACACAATAGATCGAAAACAATGTGCCTGTCGAGCTATTTAAAATTGAGGATGGGGAGGCTGTGATGCTGCTCATGGATTCCTAGCTCCCGCAAAAAATAACGCAAGCGTAATTTCGAGGGTAGTAGGAAGAGCGCTAAGACCTTGATAACAATGGTGGCAACCGCCAGACTCAAACTCCCTCCACTCCGTGTCGGCAGTTCGATTCTGTCCCGTGCATCTCACGAGGATCGAAGCGCCTTGGCGCGAGAACCGGAGTCAACTTTTGGTGGCCAGGGACAGAATCGAACTGCCGACACGGGGATTTTCAGTCCCCTGCTCTACCGACTGAGCTACCTGGCCATCAGGTCTTGCTAGCAAGCCCACTATTAGACCCAATACGCGCGGCTACGTCAACCATGTGCGGCGACTTTTGGTGCTGCCATATTGGTCAAATCGATATTCCCTGATCGCACCCGCACGCTGACAAGCCAAAACACACCCTCCAGCATGTTACGTTGAAGCCTTATCAAGCCGACGGCCCAGCCATGCTCCAACTCTTTAACCAAGGCCAGTACCTGACCTTTGCACTGCTCATCTTCACCATTGTCATCTCGTTATCGGTGCATGAATACGCCCATGCAGCATCGGCCAAGCACTTTGGTGACAGAACAGCGGAGCAGCAAGGCCGGCTGACGTTGAGTCCGATAGCGCACATCGACCCCATGGGCTTACTAATGATCGTACTGATCGGCTTTGGTTGGGCGAAGCCTGTGCCAACCAATCCGAGAAATTTCAATTCGAAGTGGGCCACACCAATTATCGCCGCAGCCGGGCCTTTTTCGAACCTGGTGCTGGCATTTCTGGCGGTCAATCTGCACGCTGTTCTTATCATGTTTGGCCTGGAGGCTGCCATGAGCCCGGCGGCCCAGACGTTCTTCAGCCTCTTCGTACTGATTAATATCGCACTCATGCTGTTCAACATGATCCCTCTGGGTCCGTTGGACGGGCACTACATCCTGCCGTATCTGCTGCCTCGTGGTGTGGCTGAGGCTTACATACGACTGAATGCGCAGTACGGTACCTGGGCGTTTCTCGGCCTGATTGCGCTGAGTTTTGCTGGCCTTTCGATATTCACACCCATGTGGCAGGCGGCCCGATGGATCGTTTCACATTTGCAGATTCTGTAAGCACCAAAGGCGAACCAATCGTGGCTGTTCTGGTCTCATGCATGAAGCGTGTGTGTATAACTGCAAACTCCCCTCGCATGTTCTCGGACAACAAACTGCCAGCCACCCTCTAACGGACAGCGCAAGCATGCCTTCAAACATCAACCAGCCATCCACCCTTACTCGCCGCCGCTTCCTGCGTCACTCGGTAGCTGGCTCCACGCTGCTTGCCACCAGCGGCCTGACAACGCAAGCCATAGCCCAAGACAACTCAGCCCCAGAGCCGGGTATCGAAGGCCAGGCTGCGCCTGAGCTAGAGGTAGACTACTGGATCGATGCCGAAGGCAAACCGGCAAATTTTTCAATGGCAGAATCCAGAGGCCAATGGGTGTTTCTGAAATGCTTTCAAAATTGGTGCCCCGGCTGCCACAAAAGCGGCTTTCCGACATTGAAGGCTTTCAGCGATCGCTTCCATGACCATCCGGATGTTGCCATTGCCGGCATTCAAACAGTCTTTGAGGGCTATTCATCCAACACGCGTGATGCAGTCCGCGAACTGCAGCTAAGCTACGAGCTGCCTATCACCATGGGACATGATCCGGGCAACCAGGAAAAAGACGAGTATTCCAGCACCATGGTCAACTACCGCACCGGCGGCACGCCCTGGCTGATATTGGTGAACCCGGAAGGCGTCGTCGTGTTCAACCGGTTTTATGTGAATACCGAAGCACTGATTGACTATGTCGCAGAACAAGTAGCCTGAGCAACAAGGAAGACCACCGCACACTACTGCCCCTTCACCGCACCAATAAGCGCCGCAAACAACAGAACAAACGTTGGCACAATGGTCAGCAGAAATCCCACCGTTCGCTTGGAAGGGTCCGCTATATACGTCTGGCGGTAGATTTGCCTGCCAATCAGATAGACAACGCCTACCAGCGCAACGAACGTATCCGACCAATACACATTGGCCAGCAGCAGCGATGGCAGGAAGCATATGATCTGCTCCAGCGTATTCATCTGCACTCGGAACACCCGCTCGAACTGTTCATGCCCCTGCACCGCTGGTGCATCCACGCCAAAAGCAATGCGCGCCCGCCCAACCAGAAAACTGAATACAACAAATTGCAGAACCGCCAGAGCGGCAACGATATTAACAAGATCCATTGGATAAGCTACGCCAGTTGGTATGAAGATCTCACTAGTATCACCGTAGACGTGCCAGAAATACAATGCTGAACTCTTTTTCACTCATGTCACAAGTCGCCAATGCCGTGAGCGCAGATCAGACCTTTCAGCATTCAGCCTCAACAGAGAACAAGAAGGAATCGGCTACACGCCTCAGGCAACTGCAACACTCTCTCATTCTCACCCACGTTCCAAAAAACACACATCAGGTAACAACCCCGTTCCTGCGCCAACGTCTGTACTAGTGTAGTGTGACCTTCAAACGCTTCAAACAGCGGTTTGTCCAGGGGTCAGCGCGCTAGGCGCGAGCTCGAAAAGGTATCGGGTATACCTGAGAGCGAGCAACAACGCGGATGACCCCTGGACGAGCCGCCCTTCGGGAGACCACCAAAACACCCTCCGCCGCGTTGCTGTTCTTGACAAGGATTCACTCTAGGTGAGATCCAGGAAAAACGAGTACAGCGTCTTAGATGCTGCTCTATAAGCTTCTGGACTCAAAATTTTATGCATCACTAGGGTTAAGTCGGAAACTGGTCCTCTGCTGGATGTACTACTGGGCCCCTCTGAGACGTTTAACTGGTTAGGGGAGGCAAACGCACAGTTTAGCTCGTTGGTGCGTGAATCACTGCGTAAAGGCCGCGTATTCGACAAAGCGCTAGCCATGCGTCAGCATGCTGAAATGGTA
>JBGCGC010000134.1:0-17146 GCA_045110475.1 Granulosicoccus sp. | reverse complement strand
TGCGCCATAAATTCTGTTAGCGGATCGCTGAAACGTTACCAGTATTGCTTTTCTTTTGTGCACACTTCAACCTTTCAGGTCAAAATCAGATACAAAGGAGTGAAATTTTTTCACTTTCCGGGTTTGGGAGAACGAGGTGCCAACAATAAAACAGCTTGACCACCTTGTCGCTAGCCTGCGGCAGGCGGTGTGGCGCGACACAGGCGTTCGCGTGCCGCTACGCTGGCGCGAGGGCGGGGCTCATCCACAAGATACTGGCACAGCTTGACAACAAATTGCCCTGTGCACAAGCGCCATTGCCGCAAGTACGAGCACCGCCAGAGCCCGGCTTGTTTAGCTGATTCGTAGATTCCATCCCCACCCTCGATTCACTCCAACAGGCTGCTCTGGTGCGGCAGGCTACCGCTTTGCCTATCGAATGCCTTGGTAAGCCCATGCACTATGCTGATGACACACTACGTTGCCTGCAGGCACAAATCAGATGAGGACACTCTAACGAAACCATGTCGGTTCAATCACCAAGTAAATCTGCAACACTTTGGACATCCTCAAATGATAGTGGCTTGGTGACAAATTCTTTCACCACCTCGAAACCGCGAGCCCGTTCTTCATCATCAGGATTGAGGGATGTGGTCAACATAACAACAACAGCGTTCGCAACATCGTGGCTCAGAAGATCTGATGCTGCTTCGAGAAATTCAAAACCGTTCATTCTCGGCATATTGATATCCAGGAAGATGACACTGACTTCAAGCTGCGGATTCTCAAGCAAATAGTCGAGCGCTTTGTCCGCATATGTAAAGCAGCTAACCGTTTCAACTAATCCTGACTTTTCAAGAACCCGTTTGTACAAACGCTGATCAATGTCAGAATCGTCTATAAGCATTGCCAGCTTTATGGGCTTAGACATAACGGTCTTTTCCAAAGGTAATTTCAAGTCTTGTTCCGCCATCAGGCGCAGGTTTTACACAAATTTCGCCGCCATGATTTGACACAACACGCCTGCAGATTGCCAATCCCAGCCCAGTGCCTTCGTACTCCGACTGGGCAAATAATCTGTTAAACATGCTAAACACGCGTTCCCGATGCTCACTGGGAATTCCAATACCATTATCAGCAACGGTAATTCTGATGCCATGGGGTAATGCGTCAGTAGTGATCTCAATTACAGGAGGACGGTCGGGCGATCGGAATTTTATGGCATTGGAAATTAAATTCTGGAACAGCATACGAAGCTGCATCGGATGCCCTTGCAATGCAGGTATCTGCGCTCTCGTAATCTTGGCATTAGCCAGTACTATATCTGCCCGCAAATCATCGATGGTCGAGTCAATCAATGCGTTGCAATCAACTTCCTCAACTTGTAAGTCTTTGTCGACAGTCTTAGAATAATCGAGAGTATCTTTGACCAGTTGAACCATACGAAAGTTGGTTACTTTCATATCATGCAAAACTGTTCTCTCAGTCTCATTAAGAGATTCAGCTTCCTCAAGCTCTGAAATCAACATCCCGATTGTTTTACTTGGTGACATCAAATCATGCGATACCGCGTAAGTAAATTCTGCCTGCTCACGGTTCATAAATTCAAGCTCGGTCACAAGCTTACCAAGCTCACCCGCATGAGCTTTTTCACGCGCAAGATCCTGTTTTTGACGCGTAAACAATAGCTGTCGCTGCTGTTGCCGTTGCCATGCAAATGTCACAAGCAATAGCAGAAATGCAGCGGCGACAGCGCTAAGCATCAAAGTGATTCGCCTTGGCGTCCAAAACTCTGGTACACCAAAGTACTTTTCTCTCAGAGCCACATACTCTTCGGTAAGCAGAAACCCCGGGATCACACTGTTCAATCGTTCTCGCTCCACACCGAGACCGGGCCGCAAACCTATGGCAAACTCAGCCTTGAAATCCGGTGCCCCAATCGAGCGAAACTGATCAGTAAGCAAAGCCCCTTCACGCTCATCGGCTGCTGCCAAAATGGCATCGATTTCGCCATTTTCTAACGCACTGACGAGCGTTGTGGAATCATCTATCGTTATGAACTCCGCGACATTCAGATCATTGTCTTGCGCAACAAGAACGGTGTCGGAGGAGCCACCTACGCGTAAAGTCGACAAATCTGCAAGCGACTGGAGCCTGGTGTCAGCTTCTCGAACAACCACCTCCAGCGGGAGGACTTGAATCGGTATTGTCAGATCCAGAAATTCGCCCATTTTTTTTGTCGTTCGCACAACCGGCAACAAATCTACATCGGCGGCGTTTAGCGCTTCAAAATATTCCTTTAAAGATACAGGTACGAACTCTATCGACAACCCTGACCTGTTGGCAAGTTCGGCAATGAGCTCCACTGAAAATCCTTTAACGCTGCCACTTTCTAACGTCATCCATGGTGCCATGTGAGCTACTGGAACCTTCAGCACCTCCGGTGCGACCTTTGGTACTCGAGAACGAAAACGTTTGACTAACTCATCGATTCGGCCGTCAGCCTTCATCCGCGCAATCGCATCATTGATAGGTTCAAGCAGTTCTGCACGAGACTTGTGCACAGTCACTGCGCGATCAAGCGATACTATAGACGGTCCGACAAAAGCAATCCTGTGGTCTAAGCGTGCGGCCTGTGCCTCAGCAAAAGTAATCCCGGCTTCGGTTCATATTGCATCAATCTCGTCTGACAAAAGTGAAATCAATGCAGCCCGTGTGTTGGGAAATGACTGCGTCGATGCGCCTGGGTAGAGCGCCGGAACAGACCCCGCACCAGGTGGTAATACACCGATACGCTTACCTGCTACATTTTTGTAGTCAAAGGCATCACTGTCTTCGACGCGAACTGCAAACCGAACGTCGGAAGTAAAAACGACATCTGAAAAAACATTGTTTTCTGCAAAGACGGGCAGTTTTGCAGCCATCGGTAATATTTCTGAAACACCAGAATTTTGGTCACGACCCCAAGTAGCGAAATCTGTTATGCGGTAAGGTTTGATATCAAACCCCAGTTCTCGGCCAAGCATGAAGGCCAACTCGGCACCAAGTCCTGTCACAGCTCCTTCATCATCACTAAAGAACAATGGCCTGACATCACTCCATGCCATCGCAACTGGCGCAAAGCCAGACACCTGCTTGCTGACTGGAGAGCCATCACTATCCTGTGCAACGGCGGGCCCGGCGGCGAAACCAAAAAGCATTGAGCAAGCAACAAATATCGACACGAGTCGAACCTGAATACTGCCAGATGAGTGAATAGAAAACATAACTGTTGAGTATGACATGCCGACTATCTGATAAAATGGCTCTGTCCATATTTCAGAATATGCGCTACGTTACATGGCTGTTTTACTAACGTGCTGGCATACTGGCGAATGCACTGTTTATTGATGGCGTCTTTTCGCCCAAGAGCCATGGAGATCTGAGATTTCATCGGGTCAATGCCCCCACGTCCAAAGAGCTCAACGCGTTGGTAGCGACGATCAGCGAGCGCGTTGCCCGATACCTGGAGCGTCGGGGGCGCCTAGCCAGGGATGGTTGAGCCGAGACGAGCAAAGTGATCATCTGAACCTGTCGTTGGACAATGAAGAGGGTGCTACGTTGCAACAACTGCAAGGTCACTCGATCACGTACCGGATAGCCATGGGGCCACAGGCTGGGCGCAAAGTGCTCACCGCCCGCGCGGCCCGGTGCAAACAATTCGAAGCCTGGGAGAAGGGTGACTATGGCACCGGCCAGCTTGGCAAGATTGGAGGATTTTCGTTGCATTGGGGGCGGCCTGCCGTCCGGGGTGGCGGTGAACACGCGCGAGCGCAAGAAGCTGGAGTGTATTTGCCTGGGCGGCCGCGCCGGTATATCTCTCGCCCTGCGCTATCGGCAGAAGCGATTAGAGCTGATAGATCAGGGCATAGTCAGCTATGGCTTGAAAACAGCGTACTTGCGCGGCCCGATCGGGATGGGACTACGGCGCAGGGTGGAACTCACGTTAACGGATTGAGAACGGGTCTCACAGATGCCGTCAGGGATTTTGCCGACATGAGAAACCTGTTGCCTCGCGGTGTGAAGATTGCGCCAGAAGATGTGTGGGACAAGGTCAATTACGATTTATCGGTCAAGCTTGAGGATCCTCAGTTTTCCGGTCAGACAAAAGAGTGTTTGTCTTCGCGAGAGTGTGTGCCGTTTATTTCTGGTGTTGTCAAAGATCACACAGTGCAATGGCTGAACCAGCATCCGGAAAGTGGTGACCAGATAGCCAACCTTGCAATTGCCAGTGCACAGCTACGTGCCAGAAGTGGCAAGAAGGTCGTGCGCAAGAAGCTTACTAGTGGGCTGGCGCTGCCGGGAAAACTCGCCGATTGCAGTTCTACTGATATAAATCTGACCGAATTGTTTCTGGTTGAGGGTGATTCTGCCGGTGGCTCGGCCAAGCAAGCGCGTGACCGGACGTTTCAGGCCATCATGCCTTTACGTGGAAAAATCCTGAACACCTGGAAAGCGGAGCGTGATCAGATTCTGGGTTCGCAAGAGGTGCACGACATATCAGTGGCAATCGGTATGGAACCTGGTTCGACCGATCTTTCCAAGTTGCGCTACGGCAAAATCTGAATTCTGTCCGATGCCGATTTAAACGGTGCGCACATCGCAACGTTGCTGTGTGCATTGTTCGTCATTTCAAAACACTGGTTTAAGAAGGGCATGTGTATATCGCCATGCCGCCGTTGTATCGTGTTGATGTGGGAAAGCAAGTGTTCTACGCGGTTGACGATGCTGATAGGCAAGGCATCATGGCGCGCATCGAGGCCGAGAAGCTCAAAGGCAAAGTATCAGTCACCCGATTCAAAGGCCTTGGTGAAATGAACCCTATGCAACTAAGAGAAACCTCTGTCGCTCCTGATACACGGCGGCTGGTTCGATTGACTATCGCTGATGATGACGATACCAATTCGATGATGGACATGATGCTGGCCAAGAAGCGTGCAAGTGATCGTAAACGCTGGCTTGAAGATAAAGGCAACCTTGCCGACGTGCAGTTGTAACGTAGATTCAAATTGAGACCACCGCGATGTGGTTCTGAACATTTGAACTTGAATACCAATTTGTTGGTCGCGCATCATTTCGTTGATGATTAGCTTACGTCGGTGCGTGCTCCTCAAGCATGGCGAAAAGGTTATGGATTTAGTCACTATTAATCTGATGTAGGTGTCCCTCTCGATCTGTAAGCTCCTGCGACCAGCATCCCCCTATAAATAAATAGAATTTTTTTCTCGTTGTTATTGTAAAAATTGGAACGTTCCAGTATATTATTTGGAACGTTCCAAATATTTTACTGAGATAACAATGCATTGGATATTTGTAGGTGCTAGCACAGTGGCATCGGAATTCATGATCCACGCTGTTCGCGCTCAAGCGGATTGCGATGTGACCTGGTTGGTGAGTGGGTCATCCGAGCATGCTGCTCGTTATTCGAGCGAGCACAAAATTGCTCGATCCACATCATCGATCGAAGAAGCGCTTAGTGACAATAGTGTGTCGTGTGTATACATCTCCTCTACAAATGAAAAGCACTTTGCACAGGCCATGGCGGCGATTGCTGCAGGTAAGCATGTGCTTTGTGAAAAACCACTTGCCTTAACCCTGAACGAAGCTCGGCAAATGGTTGCCGCTGCACATCAGGCTGATTTGGTATTCGGAACGAACCATCATTTGAGGTGCTCAGGATCGCATCGCAAGATTCGAGAAATGATTTCTGACGGTGAAATTGGTCGAGTAATCTCTGTGCGAGTTCACCACGCTGTTCATCTACCGAAGCATCTCCAGGCCTGGCGGATCAATGATGCCAGCGCGGGTGGAGGTGTTATCCCGGATATAACCGTGCACAACGTTGATGTTGTTCGATTTTTATTAGCTGAAGATCCAGTTGAGGTGGTAGCGCAAAGCGAAATGTCGGGCATGGGAGTAGGGGTTGAAGATTCCTGCATGTCAGTCTGGCGTATGCCGTCAGGTGCAATGGTGATGTCGCATGAGAGCTTTACTCATCCGTTTGCTGGAACAGGTTTGGAAATACACGGTACGCAGGGTTCGATCGTGGCAACTGGCGTAATGACTCAGCAGCCTGTTGGCTCTATAAGCCTGCGCAACGCTGATGGGGAAAGGCCAATACCGTTTTCTGATCACTCGTTATACACAGAAGTTGTGGCCGATTTTGTTTCGGCTGTTCATTGCAACGGGGCCGCGTCGGCAAGTGGGTCCGACGGTATAAAGTCGCTCGCTGTTGCTCTGGCAGTACGCGAGGCTGCACAGAAAGGTCAATCGGTTAGTGTGAATTATGAGTGAGAAAATGACTAAGGTAATTGATGCGAGCGATGCGGTAAAACGGATTCCTGATGGTGCTGTCATTTCCGTCTCTTCTTCATCTGCCCTTGGTTGCCCAGACGCTGTGTTGAAGGCCATTGGCGAGCGCTTCGATAAAGAGGGTCATCCAAGCGGCATTACATCACTGAATCCAATTGCAGCCGGTGATGTCTATGGTGTAGATGGAATCGATCATATTGCCAAAGATGGTCTTTTGGATCGCATTCTTGCAGGATCTTATCCCTCCGGTCCATCAAGCATTGAAATGCCCGAGATATGGAGGATGGTCGTCGAAGATCGAGTCGCTGCTTATAACGTACCTTCCGGTATTTTATTCGATATGCATCGTGAGGCTGCGGCTCACAAGCCAGGTGTATTAACCAAGGTTGGTATGGATACTTTTGTTGATCCTCAGCGCGAGGGCTGTGCAATGAACGAAAAGGGCGCGCAGAAATCAATTGTTAATCGCGTGAAGTTTGCAGATGAGACATGGCTGCATTTCCCAAATATCGTACCCAATGTAGCGATCATTCGCGCCACCACCGCAGATGAAAAAGGCAATCTGACTTATGAACACGAAGGTGCTTATCTGGGCGGTCTCGAGCAGGCCATTTGTGTTCGTAACAATGGGGGCGTGGTCATCGCGCAGGTAAAAAGAGTCACGTTTACGGGCAATCTGCGTCCACAAGAAGTGCATGTACCGGGCAATCTAGTTGACTGCGTGGTCATTGATCCGAATCAAAAGCAAACAACCGAAACAACATACGACCCAGCAATATCGGGCGAAATAGGACGTCCGTGGAACAGCTTTACATTGGCTGAACACAGTGTGGAAAAGATCATTGCACGTCGTGCCTCGCTTGAGTTGCGTCGTGGCATGACGGCAAACCTGGGCTTTGGAATAAGCGCCCTGGTGCCTCGTATTCTTCTTGAAGAAGGCTATCCCAATGCAGTTACCTGGGCCATAGAGCAGGGAGCGGTTGGCGGTGTGCCAATGACAGGATTTGGTTTTGGCTGTGCGTCGAATGCAGATGCCTTTTTACCTGCGCCGCAGCAATTTATTTATTTTCAAGGTGCAGGGTTCGATATTTCATTTTTATCGTTTCTCGAGATTGATGTTGAAGGCAATGTGAACGTATCAAAGTTAGGTAAAAAGCCGTATTTGACTGCTGGTTGCGGTGGCTTCGTGGACATTACTTCTCGTGCCAGGAATATTGTATTTTCGGGCTGGTTTGAAGCTGGGGCCAAAGTCGAATTTAACGATGATGGAATTAATATTGCCGAACCTGGCAAATTCGTAAAAGTCGTGGACAAAGTCGAACACATCACTTTCTCGGGTCGTCGTGCCTTAGAGCAAGGGCAGAGAGTTATTTATGTGACCGAGCGCTGCGTAATGCAGTTGACTGCAAAAGGTTTGGTAGCGATCGAGGTCATGCCGGGCATTAACCCGCAAAAGCATATTGTTCATGCATCCAATGGTCGAATTAGTCTTGCTGATGATTTAAAGCTCATGTCAACATCCTTGTTGGTTAACACGCCATTTGGTCTAACGCTATGACTCAGGTTGTTTGTAGCTACGAAGACAATGCAGCGGTACTAACGCTTTCAAATGAAAGTAAGTTGAATGCACTAACCACAGGAATGCTTACTCAAATCAACGACTATCTGGTCGAGATTGAACGTAACCCTTGTGTTCGTGCCCTCATAGTAACTGGATCTGGAGCAAAAGCCTTTTGTTGCGGAGCAGATATTTCAGAATGGGGTTCGTTAACTGCAGCCGATTTCTCGCGCTATTGGATTCGTGATGGGCATCGTGTTTTTGATCGATTAGCTCGCTTTAACAAACCCACATTGTGCGCTATGAATGGGCATGCATTTGGTGGGGGGCTTGAGCTCGCGGCTTGTTGTGACATACGCGTTGTGTCTAACAACAGTACGCTTGCGCTTCCCGAAGCCAAAATGGGCATCGTGCCGGGTTGGTCAGGCACTCAACGACTTGCTCGCCTGGTACCCGAGTCTGTCTTGAAAGAGCTTGTTTTGTTCGGACGTCGAATAGATGCAGACAGGGCTTACTCATTGGGTTTTGCCGCTGAAATATCAAACAATCCACTCGAGACTGCAAAGCAAATTGTATCGAATCTGAAAAGCATATCGTTACGCTCTAACGAGTTAGCCAAGGCGATGATTCACGGTGCCGTTGGTGAAGATAGTGCTGCTGCAATCGAAATGCTTGGCAGTGCTGCTGCTGCTGGCAGTCTTGATTGTGAGGAGGGTGTGAAAGCCTTCCTTGATAAGCGGCCCCCTGAATTTAAAGGAAACTAAGTTGATGTCCGAACTGACAATAAGCGATGTTGTAGAGATCGCAGAGCCAGCCCCTTTCGTTGGAAGACACCTGATTAATGGTGAATGGGTAGCAGGACCTGAAACATTCGAACGTATTTCTCCCTCACACGGTTTTGTTGTAAGTATTTCAGCCAAAGGGGGCGCGAGTGAAACTGAGCAAGCAATAGCGGCGGCGCGCCAAGCTTTCGCGAGTGCTTCATGGAGCCGGCTATCTGGCAAAGATAGAGCAACAGTCCTTCTAAAGGTTGCCGACTTAATTGATGCCAATATTGAACGAATTGCTGTTCAAGAGACACTAGAAAGCGGTAAGCCAATTGCTCAGTCACGTGGTGAGGTTGGTGGTGCTTCCGATCTTTGGCGATACGCTGCATCCCTTGCACGAACCGGCAATGGTGACAGTCACAATAGTCTGGGTGAAGACATGCTCGGCGTCGTTGTGAAGGAACCCATCGGCGTTGTTTCAATTATCACACCATGGAATTTTCCATTCTGGATTCTGAGTCAGAAACTGCCTTTTGCTCTCGCCGCGGGCTGCACGGTCATTGTTAAACCATCTGAAATGACGCCCTCATCAACCGTCATGCTTGGCGAACTGCTTTTGGAAGCAGGGCTACCAGCAGGTGTCTGCAATATCGTCTTGGGTTACCCTCAGCCTGTCGGTAGCTTGATGGCAGCGCACAAAGAAGTGGATATGGTGTCGTTTACGGGTTCCACCGCTGTTGGCAAACTAATAACACAAGCCTGTTCGAATACCTTGAAAAAAGTGGCGCTGGAGCTTGGTGGCAAGAATCCTCAAGTGATTTTTCCAGATGCTGATCTTGATAGCGCAGCAGACGCAGTCGTTTTTGGTGTCTATTTCAATGTCGGTCAGTGTTGCAATTCATCAAGCCGCATCATCGTACATGAGGACATCGCTGATACCTTTATACAGCGGGTTATCGAACTGTCAAAGCAAGTGAAGTTTGGCGACCCGATGAATCCAGATACTCAGGTGGGTGCGATTGTAACCAACGAACATAACGAAAAAATACACGAATACGTGCAAGCGGCCATTGACGCTGGTGCCACACTAAAGCTGGGCGGGGAAAGATTATCCGTGGATGGGCTCGGTAATCAGTTTTATCAACCAACTGTGATAAGCGATGTTACTCCCGATATGGACATTGCGCGTGATGAGGTCTTTGGTCCCGTACTTAGCGTGCTGACCTTTCGCACCTTAAGCGACGCCATTGCCTTGGTTAACGACAGTGAGTTTGGTTTATCTGCAGGTGTGTGGAGTGAAAATGTCCATACATGTATTGAATTTTCACGAAAAGTCGAGGCAGGCACTGTCTGGACCAATACCTGGATGGATGGCTTTCCAGAACTCGCCTTTGGTGGTGTTAAACAATCAGGTCAGGGACGAGAAATTGGCCATTATGGATATGAAGAGTTTCTTGAGGTGAAATCCATACTCATGCGCATTGGGCGCAGCCGGGCACCTTGGGTTCAACAACGTGCATAGGTCGCGTTTAGTTATTGAATGTTAATCGCAAATTTGGAGGAGTTTCTTGATGCGTAAGTTCGTGAAAACGAGTATAGCCATGGCTATTATAGCTACAGCAACTTCTGTTCATGCAGAAGGTGTTGAGGTTCTACATTGGTGGACATCAGGTGGTGAGGCAGCCGCACTGAACGTTCTCAAAGATGATCTGAAAGCCAAGGTAATGCCGGTAGCCGGTGGTGAGCAGGCTATGACGGTTCTGCTAGCTCGCGTAACTGCCGGGAATCCACCGACGGCTTTTCAAGGTTTGGGCTTCGATATTATCGACTGGGCCAAGCAAGGTTCATTGGCAAATCTTAACGATGTGGCAGCACGTTATAACTGGGATATTGTTGTGCCTGAGGCTTTACAACAGTTTGCGAGAATTGATGGCAAGTGGGTTTCTGCATCAGTCAATGTGCACTCTATCAACTGGGTTTGGGCCAACAAAGCTGTACTGGATGCGAACAACATCAAGGTTCCAAGTGCATGGGAAGAGCTTACCGCCGCGATGGATAAATTAAAGGCGGCAGGTATCACTCCAATAGCGCGTGGTGGCCAGCCATGGCAGAACGCCACAGTATTCGATGGTGTATCCATGTCCGTTTTGGGACCCGCTAAATACAAAGCTGCATTTGTTGATCTAGACGAAAGCGTGTTGGGTGGTACTGAGATGAAAGAAGCCTTCGATCGCATGGCAGTCATACGTTCCATCGTAGATGATAATTTTTCCGGTCGAGGCTGGAACCTTGCTACCGCCATGGTTATTAATGGTGATGCTGGATTTAAGATGATGAGTGACTGGGCGAAAGGTGAATTTCTGAATGCGTAGAAGGTTCCAGGTGAGGACTTTTTATGCTTTTGATTTCCAGGTACTTCTGAACAGGTCACTTTCAATGCCGATTAATTCATCATGTTCGACCAAGGTGGCGAGGTGTCGGCTGAACAAGCGGGCTGGCTTCTGCAAACCTGTCGCCCTCATTTCAATCAGCGTTTAATGTTGTTAAGGGATCAGTTCCAGCGAGAACAGATGTCTCGGATGAGGCGTTCGACGACTGTGGTAAGAAAGCTATTGCCGAATTGGCCGCCGCAGCGAAGTCAGGAAACTTGTATGGCTCGATGGCGCATGGTCATGCCAATCCTGCCGGGATGAAGAACGCTATCTACGATGTCGTTACAGCCCATCTCAATGGTGAGTATTACGGCAGAACTGCTGTTATGGAACTTGTGGACGCAGTATCCATTGCTAAGTAATGCTGTTGGATGGGGTGGTTTGATAACCCCATCCAATGTGCTGCTAACACGTTTTTTCTGGAGTAATGAAAAGTTGTCGAACCTAGATTTTAAATCACGACTGCAAAACTGGTTGCCAAAACTGGTTTTGGCTCCATCACTGGTGTTGGTGTTGGTGTTTGTCTATGGGTTTATCGCATTTTCGGTTTATTTGTCTTTTACGGACAGTCGTTTGCTGCCATCTTATGGTCTGGTGGGATGGGAGAACTACTCGAAACTTTGGCGGCTTAGTCACTGGAAAACATCGTTGACTAATATGGGTATATTTGCGCTGCTTTATATCGGCATTTGTACATGTATAGGTCTTTGTTTGGCGATTTTTCTCGATCAGAAAATACGTGCAGAAGGCGTTTTGCGAACAATATATTTATACCCCATGGCCTTGAGTTTTATCGTAACTGGTACAGCCTGGAAATGGTTTTTGGACCCGGGTATCGGACTAGAAAATGTCGTACAAGGGTGGGGTTGGACAGAGTTTGAGTTTGATTGGATTAAAGACAGAAACTATGCAATCTACACGGTCGTTTTGGCTGCCGTTTGGCAAACCAGTGGTTTTGTAATGGCGATGTTTCTCGCTGGGTTGCGTGGGATAGATAACGAAATCCTGAAGGCAGCCCAGATGGATGGAGCTTCGAACTGGAATTTGTACAGGCGCATAATCATCCCGCAGTTGCGTCCAGCGTTCTTATCTGCTTTTGTGATTCTCAGTCATCTAGCAATTAAAACATTTGATTTGGTAATTGCACTAACCGGTGGTGGGCCGGGTCGGGCAACTGAACTCCCGGCAACTTTTATGTATTCATACACTTTTTCGCGCAATCAAATGGGTATTGGCGCGGCTTCGGCCACGATCATGCTAATGACTATAGCGGCCATTATGATTCCCTATTTATATGCAGAATTGCGGGAGAGAAAATGATGGCCATTGCTAAGCAAGACACCGCTATTCGTACTGGTCGTACTGTTCGCACCCTAATTTACTTGGTACTACTGTTGTTCGGTTTGTTCTACCTGTTACCGTTATATGTCATGTTGGTAAATTCGGTTAAGCCACTCAATGAGATAACTGGTGGTGGAATGATGAATTTGCCTCAGGCATATACGCTTGAGCCTTGGGCAAAGGCTTGGTCAACTGCGCAAATTGGCGTTAATCCTACCGGTTTATCTCCGTACTTTTGGAACTCTATTAAAATGGTTGTTCCTGCTGTTGTGATATCGACCATTCTTGGCGCTCTCAACGGTTATGTGCTTACAAAATGGCGGTTCAGGTACGACAAAATAATTTTTGGTTTGATGCTGTTCGCGTGCTTTATTCCATTTCAAATTGTGCTGATACCTATGGCACGCATGTTGGGCTTGATGGGGATTGCTGGTTCAACCAGTGGACTGGCATTGGTGCACATAGTTTATGGTCTTGGCTTTACTACATTGTATTTTCGCAATTACTACGCTGTTTTTCCAACTGAATTAGTTAAGGCAGCGCAAATTGACGGTGCTGGTTTTTTTCAGATATTTTGGCGGATTCTGTTGCCGTCTTCGGGTCCAATAGCGGTGGTATCGATCATTTGGCAATTCACCAATATTTGGAATGATTTTTTATTTGGTGCCTCGTTCGCCGATGCAGGTAGTCAGCCGATAACTGTCGCACTTAACAATTTGGTGCAGGCTTCTCATGGCGTGAAAGAATACAACGTGCATTTCGCAGGTGCCATACTCGCCGCGCTTCCAACCCTATTTGTTTACGTCGTTGCTGGCCGGTATTTTGTTCGCGGCCTGATGGCCGGCTCAGTTAAAGGTTAGTTATCGATCGTTGGTGGTCGAGGGTTGGATTCAGCCAATCTTCTACTTTGTCAAGAACGCGAATGTCGGTGCGCAGTCCGACTGTAACAGTAAGAGAGGAAATTAAAAAAATGAACCGTTATAAACATATCGGAATGGCAGCTACACTATTTTTTTCAGTAAGTGTCAGTGCGCAGCAAAACCTTGAAGTGATGCATTTCTGGACCTCAGGCGGGGAAGCAGCAGCTTTGGGAATAATTAAAGACCATGTGGAGAAGCAAGGTTTGGGTTGGGAGGATGCACCGGTTGCCGGTGGTGGTGGTGATCAAGCTAAGACAGCCCTTCAAGCCAGGATAGCTGCTGGTAACCCTCCAGCAGCAATGCTCATCCTTGGACAGAATATTATTGGTTGGGCTAATGAAGGGATACTTGGCGATGTAACCGCCGTAGCTGAAGCTGAAGGTTGGGATGAAGTATTACCAAAGTCTGTTCAAGACTTCAATAAAATCAATGGGGCGTACGTTGCAGCGCCAACCAATGTTCATCGCACCGATATGATCTGGGCGTCCAAAGCGGCTTTCGACGCTATCGATGCGGAATATCCGACAACTTGGGCTGAATTTAACTCCCTTGCTCCGCGGTTTGTTGCAGCCGGGATAATCCCGATTGCTCATGGCGGACAAGCATGGCAAGAAGCCTACATGTTTGAAGCAATAGTTATCGGTGTGGGTGGTCCCGACTTCTACCGCGCTGCTTTAGTTGATCTTAATCCTGAAGTATTGATGTCCGATGAAATGGAAGCGGTGTTTTCACAGATAGCGAATATACGAGGTATGGTCGACGAAAATTTTTCTGGGCGCGACTGGAACCTTGCAACATCCATGGTGATAAATGGCGAAGCCGCCATGCAGATCATGGGTGACTGGGCTAAGGGTGAATTCACAAATGCGGGCAAAGTGCCTGGTAAAGACTACGCTTGTATTCCTGTTCCCAAAGCTCATGACTCAGGATTTGTCTACCTTATCAATTCACTGAGTTTTTTCGAACAACCGGATTCGGCGCAAGCAGAGGCTCAGGCAAAACTTGCAAGTGCAATAATGAACCCCGAGGTACAAGTTGCATTCAATCTAGCTAAGGGCGCTATCCCAGCACGCACCGATGTGGATCTGTCCACACTAGATGCTTGTGCCCAATCGACGTCTGTAGATTTCATTGCTAATGACTCAGACGGTACAGCAGTACCTACTTTTGCGGGGACACATGCGTCAAACGCAAGTGTTGTTGCGGCAGTGACTGATGTTGTGACTGAATTTTTCAACACTGAGATGACACCGAAAGAAGCTTTAGTACTTCTGGTTGAATCGGTTGAACTAGCGAAATAACCATTCGGCATGCCCGACAAAGTCGGGCTTGCTCAACCAAGCTAAATGGAACGAAAATAATGGGATTTCTTGATATTCACAACGCAACAAAGGCATATGGAACATCGGAAGTTCTACATGATATTAACATATCAGTAGAACAAGGGGAATTCCTTGTCTTGGTCGGACCATCAGGTTGCGGAAAGTCTACATTGCTAAATATGATTGCAGGACTCGAGGAAATTACCAGCGGTGAGATTCGAATCAAAGGAACTGCGATGAATGGGGTTCATCCATCCAAGCGCAACATTGCAATGGTGTTCCAGTCTTATGCACTCTATCCCAACATGACGGTCGGGAAAAACATTACTTTCGGGCTCGAGATGCATGGCACTCCAAAGGCTGAACGTGAGAAAGCAATGGCAGATGTTGCAAGCCTGCTGCAAATTGAACCGCTTCTGGATCGTAAGCCGGGGGCGCTCTCTGGTGGTCAACGACAACGCGTGGCTATGGGTCGAGCATTGGTGCGTAACCCGGATGTCTTTCTTTTTGATGAGCCACTTTCCAACCTTGATGCAAAATTGCGCGTCGATATGCGTACTGAAATCAAGAAACTGCATCAAAAATTAGGCACGACGATCGTTTATGTTACTCATGATCAGATCGAGGCTATGACACTGTCGAGCCGTATAGCGGTTATGAATGGCGGTTTCGTTCAACAACTTGGAACGCCGCAAGAAATTTATGACAACCCAGCCAATATCTTTGTTGCAACGTTTATGGGCTCCCCCGCTATGAACGTGGTGCCAGCCACGGTTGCTATGCAGCAGGGTAAACCAGTGGCCTGTGTGGCTTTGCATGATAGGTCAATTGTGTCGCTGCAGCTTAGTCAGATGTATCTTAGCTCGTGGGACGGTAAGGAGATTATGCTAGGCATTCGTCCAGAGAATATTACCGACGCAGATGGTGCTGATCGGAAATCTGCGAATATTGTTGAGCTGACTAATCGGACAATTGTTACGGAACCAGCCGGGTCGGACACATTTGTTACCATGAGCTTAGGCGGCAAAGATGTGATCGCACGCATGCGCTCTGATGCAAATGTTCAGTCAGGTAAAGACTTTCAGTTTGCTGTGAATATGGATAAGGCTGTCGCGTTCGATCCTAAAACTGAAGATTGTATCGTTAGCTGATGCAACCTGACGTTATCATTATTGGTTCGGGCATGGGTGGCGCAACGCTTGCAGCTGCGCTAGCACCGACCGGCCGTCGCATCCTAATTATAGAGCGGGGTGAGTATTTGCTTCCTGCTGCACATGATCGGGATGCTAATGCTATTTTCAGAGACGGTGTGTTCCGACCAACTGAATTCTGGCTTGATGCGCAAGACAAACCCTTTAGTCCGGGCAATTATTACAATGTAGGTGGTAATTCGAAGTTCTATGGTGCCGCACTTATAAGATACCGCCGTGAAGATTTTTCCCCGGTTCGACACCTAGGTGGTTGGACCCCAGGCTGGCCGATATCTTACGAAGACATTGAAGCGGACTATCAGGCGGCTGAAACACTTTATGCTGTAAGGGGCAACCCAGCAGAAGATCCAAGTGAGCCTTGGCATTCGTGCCGTTACCCATACGACCCAGTGCCCGATGAACCTGATATTGCCAATTTACGCATTAGGTTAGAGGCTGCCGGATTACACCCTTCTTCGTTGCCATTGGGCGTTGATATCGACCGCTGGCTGAACGCTGGCCAGACTGCATGGGACGCTTACCCAAATACCTGCGACGGTAAAATGGATGCTGAAACTTGTGCACTTCGAGCAGCGCTTGCACATGAGAATGTAACGCTTAAAACGGGTTGTCGTGTCGTTGCACTGGCTTGTAGTCGTGATGCGCAGGTGAATAGGGTTGATTGCAGGATCGCGGGTAAGATGCAGCACCTGTCTGCACCGATAATTGTACTTGCTGCAGGCGCGGTGCAATCCGCTGCTCTGCTCCTGGGTTCCACAAGTAACGAATACTCAAATGGAGTCGCAAATAGCTCTGATCAAGTTGGTCGCAATTTTATGAATCACAATTGTTCCGCAATATTAGCCATTAATCCGTTGCGGCGTAATCGAGCTGTCTATCAAAAAACACTCATGTTAAACGATTTCTATTTGGGCCAAGAAAACGGGGATGCTCCATTGGGTAATATTCAATTACTAGGAAAAATTACAGGTCCAATACTCAGCGCCAACTCAAAACTACCTGCGTGGTTTGCAAATCAGGTCGCTGCGCGGAGCATTGATTTCTATGCCATGTCAGAAGATTTACCGAATTCTGACAGCCGGGTTACGCTGAAAGATGGGCAAATAAAGCTCGATTGGCGACGTTCTAATTGGGACACACATTTACGACTTGTGCGCAAAACAAAGCGGGTGTTGCGACGAGTCGGATTTCCGATAGTTCTCTCCCGGCCTTTTGATCGGCAAACGCCATCTCACCAATGTGGAACAGCAAAGATGGGGTCCGAT
>JBGCGC010000133.1:0-135949 GCA_045110475.1 Granulosicoccus sp. | reverse complement strand
TCGGGATCCTTGTCAAGAACAGCAACGCGGCGGAGGGTGTTTTGGTGGTCTCCCGAAGGGCGGCTCGTCCAGGGGTCATCCGCGTTGTTGCTCGCTCTCAAGGTATACCCGATACCTTTTTGAGCTCGCGCCTAGCGGCTGCCCCCTGGACAAACCGCTGTTTGAAGCGTTTGAAGGTCACACTACACTAGACATACTCGCGTCGTATATCGTCCGCATACTCGGCCTCGAAAACAATATCGTCCCCTTCACGAGCAATCAGATACCCGGAAAGATAAAAAAAATTCGCATCACAGTGCATGGTCATGGTCACACTGGTGGACCAGTGCCAGTCATCTCGTCCACCAGTTTGTTCCCAGCTAATCTGTACTTCGGCAGATAAAGGATCGTCGGGATGTATTGACCAGCATTCGCTGGTTTCACTGCCAGATATCAATCCATGTTGCAAATCCCTGTTCTCACCAAAGTCATTGCTGACAAGTGTGGATACAATACCAGTTGCCTCGTCACACACGACTTTGCGCGTCGATGACGACGTTCGCAATACTTCAGCCTGCCAGGCGGGTGCTGCTTCGGGCGGTTCGAAATTTACCTCATCCTTGTCTGCCGGTTCACCGGTTCTGCAGGGTAGTAATAATGATCCGGATCGCAAACGACAACCACCTTCGTCGCGTGCTGGCCAGATATACGGCCAGTAAGTGCTGGATACAGCGACTCTTAATCGATGACCCGCTGGCAATCGATACGCTATCTGATCCAGAGTCAGTAACACCTGAACCTCGTTCCCTGGTATCAGTTGTACAGGCTGTTCAGCAGATTGTGCATGTGCAAGGTTCACCACGCCGTGCGTTATCAAGGCACTATCACCATCGGGCCGAACATCGCAAAGTCGTATACACACCTGACCGGAACGACCATCAGGTATTGCAGTCAGTGCGATCTGAGCCGCGCCGAGGATGTCCAGCGGGTGTCGTTGAACACATGAATCGAACACTATTGACCGATCATCATCGACGCTTTGTTCGTCAGGTAATTCCGGCCCAAACGCAAACGGAAAATACTCGCCTGCTGCTTGTCCACAGATCTGTGATGTATTTATGTGAACATCAAGCTCAGAAGGTGAGGCAGTCTGTGCAAGATGAGCTCCGCGAGCGCCTGACTGCAAATGCCACTGCTGCATTGATATATTTGACGAAGGCCAACACGCTTCGGCAATCCAGCGACCGGGACGCTCTGGCAACCACCGTTGCGGTTGGACGCTATCCATCAACCACACGCGGTAAGCCGGATCAGTATCAACTCCGGTAGATTCACCCTTTAACCAGTGATCCCACCAGCGTTTTGCCTCCTGCAGGAAACCGATAGCAGGCTGTGGCGCTGCGTAGTGAGGGTATTTATGAATCCACGGTCCTACAATGCCTTTCACTGGCGCTTCCAAATTTTCTACCAAATGACTGATCGTGTTTCGATACCCATCGTGCCAGCCACCTATCGAAAGAACCGCTGCATCAATGGCCGCGTAGTCTTCACAGACAGACCCATGTTTCCAATACGCATCGCGATGCTGGTGTCTGAGCCAGGTGGATGCCAGAAAGGGCATGTTCTCCAATCGCTCCATCCACAGCTTGCGCCAGTCATCACCTATCAGCATCGGATCAGGCGGTCTGGATGAATAGGACAGCATGTTAGCAGCCCAGCCGACGTTCTCCCCTAGCAGGCAGCCACCTTTAAAATGAATATCATCGGCGAAACGATCCGTGGTGGAGCACAGCGTGATAATTGCCTTGAGCGCCGGTGGACGCATGGCGGCGACCTGTAACGAATTAAACCCGCCCCAGGATATGCCCATCATACCCACAGTACCGGAGCAAAATGGCTGCCTGCTTGCCCAATCGATAACTGCACAGGCATCTTCAAGTTCCTGCTGCGTGTATTCATCGCTCATCAGACCTTGCGAATCACCGTTGCCGCGCATGTCTACCCGGATACAGGCATAGCCGTGCCCGGCAAACCAGGGATGCGTCAACTGATCACGCACTATAGTTCCATCTCTTTTTCGATAGGGTAGATGTTCGATGATGGCCGGAACCGGTCGTGATGTGGCATCGTCAGGCAACCAGATTCGAGCTGAAAGCTTGCAGCCATCAGGCATTCGTAGTGTCTGATGCGGAATCTCCACAACACGTCTCGGGAAGGCCTTGGTGTACTTCATGAAAAATGGTTTCCATGAAAAGCTTGCATTGAGAGCATTATTATCGTTTCCTAATAGGGATAATCCTTCGCATACCTGCCGTCAAATTTCCGGCAGTTGCACATGACACCATCAGGAGTGATACAGACCATGACAGACACGCTAAAACAGCTTAGCAAACTCGTCACCTCAGGCCGTCTTGATCGACGCAGCTTCATGAAACGCGCAGCCGCGATGGGCGCAAGCGTCGCGTTGTCGAATAGTATTCTCAGTCAATCTGCCATAGCGGCAGAGCCAGTAAAAGGCGGTTTACTCAAGCTTGGAAGCTCTGGTGGCGAATCGACAAACAGTCTGGATCCAGCCACTGCAGCCAGCGCTGTGCCTTTCATCAATGGACACCAATGGGGTGATTTACTGGTCGACATAGCAGACGATGGCAGCATAGAAAACCGCCTCGCCGAAGAGTTCGGTTCATCATCTGATGCCAGAACCTGGACTTTCAAGATTCGTCAGGGCGTTGAATTTCACAATGGCAAGACGCTGACACCGGAGGATGTTCTCGCCACACTTGAGCGCCATTCCGGAGAGGATACAAAATCAGGCGCGCTGGGCGTCATGCGCAACATCGACACCATGAAGGTCGATGGTAATACGGTGGTTGTCGGCCTGAAAGATCCAAACGCGGATCTACCGTTCCTGATGTCCGACTACCACCTGATTATCCAGCCTAATGGTGGCAAGGATGATCCAGCGGCGGCGATTGGCACTGGCCCTTACAAGATGATGGTGAACGAGCCCGGTGTACGCCATGGATACGAGAAAAACACCAACGACTGGAAGAGCGACCGAGGTCACGCTGAACAAGTCGAGATTCTGGTCATCAATGATGATACCGCCAGAGTCGCAGCACTGCAGTCAGGTCAGGTTCATATGATCGAACGCGTACCACCCAAGATCGTCGAACTGGTCAAGCGTATCCCCAACGTCCAGATCAAGGCCGCACCGGGGCGTGGTCACTATGTATTCAATATGCACGCTAACACGGCACCCTTTGATAACAACGATCTGCGCCTGGCGCTCAAGTACGCTATCAACCGTCAGGAGATGGTCGACAAGATTCTCTTTGGCTATGGCTCGATCGGTAATGACATGCCGATCAATTCAGCCTACCCGTATTTTTCGGATGACATCGAGCAACGCAGTTTTGATCCTGACAAGGCCGCCTTCCATTACAAGAAGTCGGGGCACTCCGGTCCTATCGTACTGCGTACCGCTGATGGCTCATTCCCAGGCGCGGTTGATGCCTCGCAGTTGTATCAGCAAACGGCGTCCAGCGCTGGTATCACGCTTGATGTTAAACGCGAGCCCAATGATGGCTACTGGTCTGAAGTCTGGAACAAGCAACCGTTCTGCACATCTTACTGGGGTGGTCGTCCTACACAGGATCAGATGTATTCGACGGCTTATCTGTCTACAGCGGACTGGAACGATACGCGCTTCTTTAGTGAAGACTTTGACAAGATGCTGCTTGCCGCACGGGGTGAGCTGGATGAAGGCAAGCGCAAGCAAATCTATCGCGACATGGGCACCATGGTGCACAACGAAAGCGGACTTATCTGTCCGATGTTTAACGACTGGGTCGAAGGTGTTTCTGACAAGGTCGATGGCTGGACTGTCAATGCCAATCAGGCAATGATGAATGGGCAAGCTCTGTCACGCTGCTGGTTAAAGGCTTAAGCTGATGTCACTTGATTGTGCGCAGCACTTGCTGCGCGCTTTCATCGAATCACCACAACCATGAGTTATCTACTCACCCTGATAGCAAAGCGGCTTGCCATCAGCGCCTTGCTATTGCTTGCGGTGTCTGCGCTTATCTTTGCAGGCACCGAGATTCTACCGGGTGATGTTGCGCAGTCGATTCTGGGTCAGTCAGCCACTCCCGAAGCGCTGGCCAATCTTCGTCGTGACATGGGGCTGAACGAACCGGCCCTGTCTCGATACTTCAGCTGGTTGGGCGGGATCATGCAGGGCGATCTTGGCACCGCGCTGACCAACGGTACCGACATTGCTGATGCCATCGGCAAACGTTTATACAACACTGTTTTTCTGGCGTCGGTGGCTGCGGTGGTTTCAGTGCCTATCGCCATCTTTCTTGGCCTGCTGGCTGTGCGTTATAAAAACCGCTGGCCAGACAAGCTGATATCCGGTTCCACGCTTGCCTGCATATCCCTGCCAGAGTTCTTCATAGGCTATCTGCTGATCTACTTCGTGGCAGTCAAGCTTGGCTGGTTTCCCAGCGTTGCCACGGTCTTTGAGTCAATGAGCTTCATGGAACGACTGTCTGCGGTTGCGTTGCCAGCGACGACGCTGACGCTCGTTGTTCTTGCGCACATGATGCGCATGACGCGTGCAGCCATCCTTAATGTGATGCAGTCAGCGTATATAGAAACAGCGGAACTGAAGGGTCTATCCGCGTTTCGTATCATTGCAAAACACGCCTTCCCGAACGCGATAGCCCCGATCGTCAACGTTGTCATGTTGAACCTTGCCTATCTCGTTGTTGGCGTTGTCGTGGTGGAAGTGATATTCGTGTACCCGGGTATGGGTCAATACCTGGTTGATCACGTTGCCAAGCGAGACGTTCCTGTTGTGCAAGCCTGCGGACTTATTTTTGCCGCATTTTATATCGGCCTGAACATGTTTGCCGACATCGTCTCCATTGTCGCCAACCCTCGTATTCGCCACCCCAGGTAAACCCAATCAACCATCGTGTTTAGTCGTATTCCCATCAGCGCAATTGTCGGATTAGTGATTACATCGCTGTTTCTGTTTGCCGCGGCGTTTGCTCCATGGATAGCGCCCTATGGTCTGGCAGAAACTGTCGGGGGCGTGTGGGAGCCCGCCTCCTCACAGTTCTGGCTGGGTACCGACAACCTGGGACGGGATCTGCTTTCACGCATGATCTACGGCGCACGCACAACGATTTTTATCGCGCTTATGGCGACAGCACTGTCATTTACGCTGGGGGCTATACTTGGCTTGACTGCAGCGGTCATCGGCGGCTGGCTCGATCAAGTGCTATCACGTCTGGTTGACTTGCTGATGTCCATACCGACGCTGATATTTGCTCTGGTGGTGCTATCGGTCCTGCCGGCCAACCTGCTGACGCTGATTCTTGTCATGGGAACACTGGATGCCACACGAGTCTATCGGCTGGCGCGTGCGGTTGCCGTGGATATCAACGTCATGGAATACGTAGAAGCTGCCAGACTCCGCGGTGAAGGCAGGCTATGGATCGTTTTTCGTGAAATCCTGCCCAATGCACTTACTCCGTTAATTGCAGAACTGGGTTTGCGTTTCATCTTTCAAGTGCTGTTTTTGTCTGCGCTGTCATTTCTGGGTCTGGGTATACAACCACCCGACGCAGACTGGGGTGGCATGGTCAAGGAAAACAAGGATGGCATTATCTTTGGAATCCCTGCCGCACTCATTCCCGCGGCTGCCATTGCCATTCTGGCCATTTCAGTCAATCTCATCGCCGACTGGATTCTCAATCGCACAACCGACTTGAAAGGTGGACGCAGTGGCCAGTAACGAAACAAGCACAGGTCCCCTGCTTGATGTTCGTAATCTGCAGATTTCTGCCACGGTGTATCCAACCGATGCCAGACCTCACAACGTCACCATCGTCGATAATGTCTCCTTCACTCTCGGTAAGGGTCAGGTTCTGGGACTGATTGGTGAGTCGGGTGCTGGCAAGTCGACCATCGGCCTTGCGGCAATGGCGTACGGACGCGGCGGTGTACATATCAGTGGTGGGCAAGTTCTACTAAACGGCATTGATATCAGTGAGGCCAGCAAAAAGACATTGCGTCAGGTGCGTGGGCTACAGGTTTGCTACGTGTCGCAGTCTGCAGCCGCCGGATTCAATCCGGCACACCGTCTGCTTGATCAGGTACTTGAAGCTACTCTGCTGAATCGCACAGCGTCCAGAGCTGACGCTCAGGCACGCGCTATTGCGCTTTTTGACACACTGGGTTTGCCCGATCCCGAGAACATCGGTCAACGGTACCCGCACCAGGTGTCCGGTGGTCAGCTGCAACGGGTGATGACAGCCATGGCCCTGTGTTCACAACCGGATCTCATTGTTTTCGATGAACCCACCACAGCTCTGGATGTCACGACGCAAATCGATGTACTGGCGGCGATAAAACGCGCCATAAGAAAAACCGGCGTGGCGGCCTTGTATATTTCTCATGACCTGGCGGTTGTTGCACAAGTGAGCGATGACATCATGGTGCTGAAGAACGGCGTGTGCATTGAATACTCCGACACACGTAGCATCATCGAAGCTCCCACACAGGAATACACTCGTGAATTGGTGAATGTGCGCAGTATCAATCACGAGGAACAACGCCCGACACCTGATGCCCTGCTCAAGGTCGACGACATTACCGCTGCATACCCGGGGAACGATGCGAAGGTTCTAAAAAACGTATCTGTAGAACTTTGTGCAGGACAGACGCTGGCGGTGGTCGGAGAATCCGGATCCGGCAAATCGACGCTGGCACGGGTCATCACGGGCCTGCTTCCGCCCATCAACGGTACATTGACCTTTGACGGCAACACATTGCCTCCTGCACTGAAACAGCGCAGCCGTGAAGAGCTTCGACAATTACAGATGATTTACCAGATGGCAGATGTTGCCATGAACCCGCGCCATACCGTTGCGACGATAATTGGTCGACCGTTGGGCTACTACTTCAATTTGAAAGGTGCTGCACGAAAACAGCGAGTGGCAGAACTGCTGGATGCTATCGAAATGGGTGATGGCTTTGCAGATCGCTATCCAGCCGAGCTGTCCGGAGGACAGAAACAGCGTGTATGCATTGCCAGAGCGCTGGCGGCCAAGCCTCGATTGATCATCTGCGATGAGGTTACCAGCGCACTGGACCCGCTGGTGGCCGATGGCATTCTGAAACTGTTGCTAAATTTGCAAAAAAAGGAAAATGTGGCGTATCTGTTCATAACCCATGACCTTGCAACTGTTAAGGCGATAGCCGATTCCATTGCCGTCATGTATCAAGGGCAGCGGGTGCGCTACGGCACGAAAAACAAGGTGCTTTCCCCACCCTATGATAGTTACACCGAGCTGTTGTTGTCGTCAGTACCGCAGATGAAGGCAGGTTGGCTGGATGCGGCGATAGCGAGTCGTGAGAATTCCTGACACGGGCTCATAGGAAAACTGTACATAGAAAATGTGTGTATTAAACGTAGCCGCATACCGTTAGATAACCGTATACCGTTGGGCAACCGTAGGCCTTGGGGTTTTCGTATCAATGAACTCGATGCAGGGTGATACCGTACACAGATGTGTCAAACAAACGTATCACTTGTTTACCTTTCGTGCCATCGCGACCCGATGTAACCTCTGCGGTGATAATCAGCCTGTAAAACATTGTGACTCGCGGTAATTTTCCCTCGGAAGCGCATACCATTGAGCGTCTACCAATTTACAGGATCAATATTTCATCATGCTCTGCAACACCAAGACAAGTTTGTTCGCTGCTACTGTTGCGATCAGCGCCATGTTCCACTCCCCATTGACTATGGCTCAAGACGACGAAGGTTCGTTGATTGACAGTGCATTCAATGGTTGGAGTGGCACAGCAACTCTGGGCGCGACAAGCTCAACGGGTAATTCAGAAGCCAGCAACGTCAACGGATCCATTCGTCTGGGCAAAACGGTTGAACGCTGGGAGCACCTGGTGTTCGGATCAGTTTTCAAGGGAAGCTCATCTATCGTCATCGTAGAACGGGGTCCAGACGGCGAACCCATTCTAGGCGACGATGGCAGACAGCAAAGGACGATCGTCAAAGGCGACAATTCAGACAGACTTGCACTGGGCTATCAGCCGAAATTCTACTACCGGCCAAAAACCTACTTTTTCGGTATTCTCGATTGGGAACAGGATAAGCCAGGAAATATCGACTCCGCTACCCGTCAGATCCTCGGTGTGGGTTACGAGTTCTACAGTAATGCATCCGGCTTTTTGAGTGCTGAAGCAGGTTTTGGTAACAAGAATACCGAACTTGTTGTCGGTGACGATGTTAACGGAGGAGTTGGCTATCTTGGTTTGAATTTTCTCAGCCGTGTGAACGAAAACGTCACCTTCAACGCTGACATGCGCAGCGACTTCGGCAGCGACAACACATTCGTCGAACTCGGTCTGGGAGTTGCTTTCAAGATTTCAGAGAAGCTGGCTTTTAAGATCGCTCACTTCTCAAGAAGCAACAGTGATCTGTCATCCGGTGACAGCCCTCTGGATTCAAGCAGCGACAGCGTCACCACCATAAATCTGGTTATCGATATCTGATAGCGCTTGTGTATGGTACGGTGGCCAGATTGGCTGCCGTGCCTCAGGGACGAAAGCTGTAATGGCATGGAATTTGTCGGATAAAAGCACCACAGTGGCATCGCCCGAGTCTTCGATTCGACTCAAGGAACTCAAGCAGATTAAATGTACGAATCCCGCCCGATACGCGCTTTACTGATTCACGAGGATTCATACAATCCTGGATACATACAGCGGCTGTCAGACTCATCGCCTCAGAATATACAGCTAACGACCTGTGTATGGGCAGGAGAAGAATACCCCTACCCGATCGATTCAATGGACGTTGTCCTTCTCGATGTGCACGCAGTCATGGGGCAGTCTGTCGATCCGGACTATCTGGGCGATGCCATGTTTGCCCAGATACCCACCATTCTTCTGGGTGACTCCTCTATCGGCGAATGCGCTTTGCAGGGAATGCGTGCGGGTGCCATGGACTGGCTGATCTATGGCCACATGGAGTCCCGACCGCTTGGCGATGCACTGGAATTCGCCATGATCAGCTACTCTCGTCAACGCGATCTGGTGGTCTCTCACGAACGCTTTCGCACTGTGGTAGAGGACCAGTCAGAGTTCATCTGTCGCTTTCTACCTGACTTTACGATTACGTTTGCCAACAAGCCTTACACCCGCTATGTTGGCAAATCCTCGGACTCTATCGAAGGCATGTCCTTGCTTGACATCACACCGCTACAGGAGCGCGATGCTTTCAGGCACAAGATACTCTCCCTTACGCCGCAGTTTCCCGTAGCAACCTACGATCGGAGTGTGGTTATCGATGGTGATATCTACTGGCAACAATGGTCGGATAAAGCGTTCTTTGACTCCAATGGAGTAATGATCGAAGTCCAGTCAATTGGCAAGGACATTACTGAGCGTCGATGCGCTGAACAGCAGGCTCTGGAAAGTAATGCCCGATTTCAATCTCTGTTCAAGCATTCACCGGTCATGATGTGTGAACTGGGAAGTGACGGCGCGATCGTCAGTATCAACGACAAATGTATAGACCTTCTGGGTTATTCGCCCAAAGAGATTATCGGTCAAAGTGGCTATCGATATATGGATAGCCTGTCGCGAAGAAATCTGTCAGACAATGTCCAGAAGCTTCGAACCGATGGATGGATCAGCGATGTCAAATGCAACCTGCTCACCGCAGAAAAAGGCCACATTCCGGTCAATTTTTCTGCGGCTGCGCACGTGGACAACGAAAAGAACATCACTGGATTGCTTGTCGTGCTGGTAGAAAGACGCACCGCCTGACAGCTTAGACACTAAACGGGGGTTCTAGCCTGCTGGTCTGATTTACATACATCCGTCAGGCATTTGCCCGCACATCACGCTCACTGTCTGTTGATTGCATGCGATCAGAGGTATAGCGAGTACCCACCACTGTCGATTCATTGATCATCGCATCCAGTGTTGCCACAGTTTCTGGCTTGAGGACAACGTTAGCCGCCGCCGCATTGTCTTTCATATGCTCAACACTGCGTGTCCCGGGAATGGGCACCAGACGCTGATCTTCGATAGACAACAACCAGGCTAGCGCAAGCTGAGCCATCGTGCAGCCATTGTCACTCGCCAGTTTTCCAAAAGCCGATAACAGTGTCTGATTGGCCGAAAAAGCCTCCGGTTCAAATCTCGGACGGGCAATGGTGCAACGCAAATCATCCTCGCCGAGATCACTGACAGGCCTTGCGGAGCCTGCCAGAAATCCACGACCCAGCGGGGAGAATGGTACAAACGCTACTCCCGAACTTGCACACAGTTCCAGCATTCCATGCTCAGGAGTGCGCGACCACAACGAATATTCAGACTGTACCGCCGCAATAGTATGCTCACTCTGCGCACGCTTGAGCGTCGGGCAGCAGACTTCCGACAATCCCAACTCCTGCACCTTACCCTCACGCACCAGATCAGACATGGCACCGACACTCTCTTCGATCGGTACCTGACTGTCCAGGCGGTGCAGGTAGTAAAGGTCAATGACGTCGGTCTGGAGTCTTTTCAGACTGGTTTCGCACTGCTGACGAATGGTCTGCGGTCGCCCATCAATTCCATCCGGACCAAGACCACATTTGCTTGCCAGCACAAATCGCTTGCGGTGTGGCGGCAATACCTTGCCCATCAGTGTCTCGTTATGACCTGCACCGTACATGAACGCGGTATCAAAGAACGTGATTCCGGCGTCAAGTGCTTCCAGCAAAACACGGCTGGCGGTTTCCTCATCGACTTTTCCGTAGCCAAAAGACAAGTTCATGCAGCCCAGTCCTGTGGGCGAAACGGACAATGAGCCTATCGTGCGATTGTTCATGGACACCTCCTCTCTGGCTAGAATAACTTCAGCATCATTCTAACCCTGATAGTGCCAGCCCGGTGAGGTACGCCAGTGCCGTTCTCGCAGTCGCCCTCTCAGCGTTATCAGATCCAGACTGACACACTTGCACGTGGCCTTACTTTTTTGTCTGCATCACGCACGCAATGCAAGATTCTGAGCGTCGTACGGGGACTCAGACACCACCTTCGCGGTGCGAAACACGCCCAGAACATTGATCTGCAACTGCGCTCCCTCGACCGCAAGCTCAGATTTTACATACCCGAGTGCCATGCTCTGCTGCGTCCGATGTCCATATCCTCCAGAGGTGGTGTACCCCACAACGTCGTTGTCGAGCATGATGGGGCAGCCATAGATAGCATCGGTATTTCTGACAATGTCGTCGCTGACATCCTCGCTAACCACAAGGGTTACAAACACATCCTGTAGACCTCTTGCAGCTTCAGCCACAAGCGCATCTCGTCCGATGAACGCGGGTTTTTCCAGATCTACGAACCGATCAAGGCCTGAGCGTAAAGGCGAGTACTCATGATCGAGATCTGTTTTCCATGCACGATAGCTTTTTTCCAGACGCATGCTTTCCATGGCATACATGCCAAAGTCTCTGATATCGAACTCGGCACCTGCTGTGCACAAGGCCTCATAAAGCGCAAGATGCTGCTCCACAGGGACATGCATCTCCCAACCCAGCTCACCGACGTAATTGACGCGCAAGGCTCTGACATTACAACCACCAAGCTGTAACGGCTGGTACGACAACCAGCGAAATTGCTCATTGGTCAGATCGGCGTTGGTCAATTTTTGCAACACCTCGCGCGAACGCGGGCCCGCCAGCACGAGAGTGCCGTAGTCCATGGTGATGTCAGATAGTTCGATGCTTGTGTTCATCGGCAAGTGCTCATTGAGCCACTGGAGATCATGCCAGCGTGCAGCGGCTCCCGAGATAAGCATGAAGTGCTCCTCATCCAGACGAGTAATGGTGAACTCAGCCCAGACGCCACCATCTTCGCTACAACAATAAGACAAGGACACTCGACCCACCTGCGGTAGCCTTCCGGCTATCAACGAGTCGAGCCATGCAGCACTGCCCGTGCCCTTCACCTCGTATTTGGTAAAGCCTCCCATGTCAAGTAACCCGACGTGGTCTCGAACATGACGACATTCTTCCCCGACGGCATCAAACCAAACGCCGCGCTGGTAGCTGGGCACATCGGTAGCGGTGTCTTTTTCACGAGCAAACCAGACCGCGCGCTCCCAACCGCCCCGAGCACCAAAGTGCGCGCCCTTGCCTTTCAGTCGTTCGTAGGCTGGCGAGACATGTCGAGGACGCCCTGCAGGACGTTCTTCATGGGGAAAATTGATGGCATACTCGTGTTGATACAACTCCAGCGCACGATCAACAACATAGGACTGATCTGCATAGTCTGTATAGCGTCGCGGATCAAGCGACCATAAATCCCACTCTGGTTTACCGTCGATTACCCACTCTGCAATCGCCTTGCCCGCACCGCCACTCTGGCAGATACCGAAACTGAACGCATTCATGTGGAAGAAATTGGGCATGTTGTACGCAGGCCCGACATAAGGCAGACCATCCGGGGAATACGGTATGGGTCCGTTAATGACGCGCTGAACCCCGACAGTGCCAAGAATTGGCATACGTTCGCAGGCTTTTTCGATATACCACTCCAGCCGTTCAAGATCATCCGCATAAAGCTCGTAGGCAAACGAGTCGGGGATTTTCCCATCCGACCAGCGCGCCCGGGCGTTCTCTTTCTCGTAGGGTCCGAGAATCAATCCTGTCTTTTCCTGCCTCAGGTAGTATGAATCGTCGGGATCGCGCACCATCGGCATGAGCCCCTTGGCAGCCTCCAGTTCGGGAATGGATTCGGTGACCAGATACTGATGCTCCAGCGATACCATGGGCATATACTTGCCGCTCATCTCATAGACTTCCGCGCCGCGATAGCCGCCCGCGTTGACAACATACTCCGCAGTAACATCCCCCTTGTCGGTGGTGATTTTCCACTCGCCACTTGCAGTGCGTGATATCCCCGTGACCTTGGTAAACCGGTGGATGACTGCACCCATCTTGCGAGCATGATAAGCATAAGCCTGGGTTAGCTGGCTGGGGTCAATATCGCCATCATTTGGATCCCACAAACCACCAAGCAAATCATGACTTTCCAGAAACGGATTGCGTTGCGTAATCTGCTCAGGGCTCAGTATTTCATAGCCAAGACCCATGGCATTTGCCATGGCTGTAACGTGATGAAACTCCTCCATGCGCTGTCGCGTTTGTGCAAGACGGATGGCGCCGGTCTGGTGATAGTTGATAGGGTAACCGGGGTCGTCGCATAGCTTTGCATACAGCTGTGTACTGTAGTACTGCATCCGAATAATATTGGGTGAGCCTGCGAAAGTAGGAACGTTACCAGCGGCATGCCAGGTTGAACCGGATGTCAGTTCATCCATTTCCAGCAGCATGCAATCGGACCAGCCACGCAGTGCCAGATGATAGAGTGCACTGCACCCCGCAGCACCTCCGCCGATGACCACTACTCTGGCTTGTGATTTCACGTTAGCTCCTCTGGTTTCATGGTTGCACGCTGCTTCAAAGTATCAACTGAACGTCAGTTGACAAGCCTGACCGGTGCAACGGCCTTCACAAGCCAGCGATAATGACACGGTGTGTCAGGAATTTGAAATAAGCTTGCGTGCAGCCGTGGGAGAAATACCTTGTAGTTGCGGGCAACGTAGCAATGTCAGGCTTGTTGTCACACATCAAATCGCAACCTCAACGCTGCTTATCAAGAAATGCGGCCAACTCCGACACAGTCGGATAGTCAAAAAGGTCGGTAATTTCCACCTGATCGGGCCACGTATCCTCGATTGAGGCGTGAATCTCCGCCAATGTCAGTGAGCTGATACCCAGGTCGAACAGGTTGTCATCCGGCCCGAACTGCATGCCTTCGATATGAGAGTTGCAGAGCAATAGAAGACGAGCAGCCGTTGACTGTTCCGACTCTGACTCCGCCGCCGGCAGGCCAGCGGGTGGGATGTCATCGACTCCATTTGCCAAGGCCGCGTTGGGGAGGGGTTCCTGCTGCAGGGCCTGATACTCCCCTGCTTGAAAGTATTGGAGCAGTTCAAACCGCTGCACCTTGCCACTCGTGGTTTTCGGAATGCGCGGCACGGCCACTACCGCATCCACAGCCACACCCGCCTGAGTGCTCAGTGTCCGGGTAATATCACGCGCCAGTGTTTCCAGCTCCGACAGCTCTGAACGGTGCAGCACAAAAACCAGCAATTGTTCATCCACGGCATCGGCCACAGCCTGGCTGCCGATAGCCAGTTTGCCACGTTCGACCAGATTCTCCTGAATCAGAATTTCTTCAAGATCATGCGGGTAAACGTTCTGGCCATTGATGAAGATGACATCTTTGGCACGTCCGGTTATGTATAGCTGCCCATCATGCAAAAAACCAAGATCGCCAGTATCGAGCCAACCGTCAGCGTCAATCATCTGTGCGTTCAATTCCGGTTCGCGGTAGTAGCCTGAGGTGACGTTCTTTCCACGAATACAGATACGTCCTGCAATGAGCTCATTGTATGGCTCGTTGTCATTACCGCGGATCATCACCTCTACGTGCGAGACTGGTTTTCCGACTGACAGCAGTTCAATTCCCGAGGTATCGTGCGCATCAGCAACGGGGAGTATGCGCACACTATCACCAATGCCCATCGATGATCTATCCAGAGATACGGTGGTGAAACGTTTCTCCAGTGATGGGAACGTGACGGCCAGACTGGCTTCAGCCAATCCATAAACGGGCATCATTGCATTGCCATCAAGGGCAAACGGTTGCAGCGTTTTCATGAACTCATGGCAGAGAGAGACGGATATGGGCTCTGCACCATTGAACAGCAATCTGATGCACGACAAATCCAGATCAGCATGACGATCAGCCTTGAATGACTTGAGCAGATGCTGATATCCGAAATTGGGAGAGCAGAGAATGCTTGCCTGCATTGCCTGTGTTTCACTCAACCACAGACCGGGGCGTCGCACGAACAAATCGGTGGGCATCAGCGAATGGCTGGTATCGCATACCAGAGGGGTAAGGTGGAAACCGATAAGCCCCATATCATGCGTCAGCGGCATCCAGCTGAGAAGATGATCGTCAGAGTTCATCAGGCACCCATCGATAATAGACCGGGTGTTGGTCATCAGATTGCTATGTGTCAGCACAATACCCTTGGGCGTGCTAGTTGAACCTGATGAGAACTGGATGAAGGCGATATCGTCGGCTTGTGGCTTTGCCGGCACGGCAGCATGACTATCAGTAACCACAGAATCTGTCAGGCAACATCGTGATTCGATAGTGGCAAACTCTGGCCCCAATGCATTGGCCTCGGCAAACTGTTGCAGGCGCTGCAGGTTTTTCGTATCGGTGTACAGCGCAGCGTTATCCAGCATTTTCACGATTCTGAATAGCTTTAACCTGTGCTCTCGACTGTTACCGCCTGCCACCGGCACGGCAACAATGCCACCTAGAAGACACGCCCAGAACGCCTCCAGAAACAGTGCGTTGTCATTGCTCTGGATTACCAGGTGATGGCCGGACTTGATGCCTGCTTGCTGAAACTGCGCTAAACGCCGCGTCGCTTGCTGCAGCATCTGCCCAAAGCCAACATACTCACGTTTACCTTGCCCTTCAATAAAGGTAATACCGTGTTGACTGCCAGCGCGCACCTGCAGTACGTCTACCAGCGTCTGATTGTCAATATTGTGGGTCATGTAATCGTCGGCTTTCGTGAAACAGGCATCATCATGATGCTGCTGCTGGAGCGTAAATTGATTAAGGGTTCGATTTCCACAGGCTCTCCAGGCACGTGTACCAGACGAAAGTGCTGCGCCAGAAGGCCAATGTGCAACTGCATGTCTACCAGCGAGAAAAATTCGCCAATGCAACGCCTCGAACCCAATGAAAAAGGATAGTAGACATGTTTGTTGCGTTCACGGGTATTTTCATCGAGAAAGCGATCGGGATTGACTGTCTCGGGTTCATGCCAATGCCGCTTGTCGCGATGCAGAAAATAAGGACTAAGGAACACATCGGTACCCGCAGGTATCGAAACGTCACCCGCAGCACTGGTAAATGTATCGCTGTGCAGTGCTTTCCTCGAAAAAAGCCACACTGGCGGATAAAGTCGAAGGGTTTCATCGACCATGCGGCGGATGAACCCAAGCTTATCCAGATCATCAAACCCGGGACTCATCGCAAGACTGTCAACTTCCTTGTGCAGTTGACGCTCTAGCGCCGCGTGCTGCGACAACAGGTACCAGATCCAGTTCAGCGTGCCAGCCGTGGTTTCATGACCAGCCACAATAATGGTCATGACCTCGTCGATCAGGGCCTTGTCGGCCATCGGCTGCAAGCTGTTCTTGTCGCGTGTTTCCATCAGTAGCGATAGAAAATCGTGTTCGATGCGCTTCTGACCCCGACGTTTTTGCATGATGCCGGACACATGACGGGTAAGGCCCCGGAAGCGCATGGCAAGTTTCAGGTCACGGGTTACATCCTCAACCAGCAGGGAAAACGGGTTTTCCCCGAGATCATTAATCAGCTCATCCAGATCGTTGCTGAACAATGCACGCAGAATAACTTCCAGCGCCAGGTCACTCATTTCGGTTGTCAAGTCTATCGCGATGCCGTCGGCCGCCTTTTGCCTCCATTGCTCAAGTTTGCGCTCATTGCAGCGTTGCATCATCAGCGCAAGATTCTCGATGATCTTGCGGTGAAACGCGGGTTGGATCATGCGCCGTTGCGAGCGCCAGAAATCACCGTCGCTGACGATAATCCCGTTGCCCAGCAACATGGCAACACGCTCAAAGCCGACGCCTTTGGCGTAGTTACGATGATTACCAATCAACACCTGTTTGACATGCTCGGGATTGTTCAGCAGTATCGCGGGAGACTTTCTCTTGTTTGGCGTGATCGCCACTGTGTCGCCAAATTTGACAATCCATTCACCAATCTTTTCGAATGTGGCATGGTCAACGTTGACATCGAAAGGCTCGACAGGCCCTGGGGCATTGATGGGAGTCACAGGCGATGAATTTGACGATGAGCGGCCGGTCGGATAAGTATATCATCGGGTTATATCCCCCAATCAGCCAAACAACAGATCAACCGTGACCTTCAAGCAACGGCGCCGCCAGATAGCTAATCGACTCCTGCCACCGCTGGTCTGGGGAATGATCAGACTCATATGGAAAACCTGCAAGGTACGGGCAGTCATCGGGCAGGAAAACCTGCAGGGCTTGCTCGACTCTGGCGATGCATTCATCCCTTGCTACTGGCATCAGCAACAGATTTTTTGTGTCAGACACCTGCTTGATACCGCAAGGGATACCCCTGAACTGAATCTTGGCTATCTGATCAGTCCATCAGCCGATGGCGATCTTGCGACAAAAATGTTCAGCCGTGAAGGGGTGCATATCATCCGAGGTTCGGCAACACGCGGAGGTGCACAGGCTTTGCGCGAGATCTACACCGCCATTCGCAAACAGGGAATTTCCCCCATTGTCACACCGGACGGGCCAACCGGTCCAATCTATGAATGCAAACCCGGAGTGGCAATGCTGGCGCAATTGAGCAAGGCACCCTTGCTGCCGCTGTCCTATGCAGGCAGTCGAGTCTGGCAACTTCGTTCCTGGGACAAATTCATGCTACCCGTGCCATTTTCCAGCATCGTTGTCGGTATTGGTGCACCGCTAAGCGTAAACAGCGAGATGGCAAAGGACAACTTTTCAGCCGCTTGCCAGCAAATGAACAGGAAACTGGACGCGGTGTCTGCTGAGTGCCAGACGCACCTTGAAGCAATGCGCAATGAATCGCGCAACATCGGCTAACCTGCCGTATTCCCTCGGCCTCGTCAGCTGATCTACACTCTTAAAAACTGCAAGATATTGACTTTCTGGCGGTGGATAGCACGACATTTGCTTGGAATTCACCGTTGTTCACGATTCGTGTGCATCACCCCAATGCCGAAAGCATCAGACTTTATCCGACACTTCTCATCGCCCGCCAGAAAAGTACACCCAAGCATGCCGAATCGATTACTTGTTGCCGTTGCCGTCCTGTTGCTCAGCCCGTTCGCAAAGGCAGACGACACCTTGATCAGTTTCATCAACGACTGGAAATGGGAAGGTCAGGCTGCGCCACTGCTGTTGTCTCTGGACAAAGGCTACTTCGCTCAAGAGGCCCTGAACGTAACCCTTGACAGAGGCACAGGCTCGGTCGACGCCATCCCCAAGGTAGCCTCGGGCGAGTACCAGCTGGGTTCGGCCGATATCAACTCACTGATCAAATGGCGCGCAGAAAACCCCGATGTGGAAATGAAGGCGATCTACATCATCTACAACTCGCCACCGTTTGCCATTCTTGGCAGGCCCTCGCTAGGTGTGACGGGCCCGCTTGATCTGGAGGGCCGTACACTGGGAGCGCCTGCCTTTGATGGTGCGTTTGCCCAATGGCCTGCCTTCGTTGTTGCCAACGGTATTCTCGAGGATCGGGTCAGTATCGAAAATGTCGGTTTTCCGGCGCGTGAACCGATGCTTGCCGCTGGCGACGTCGATGCAATAACCGGCTTTTCCTTTACCTCGTACATCACGCTTCAACAGGCTGGTGTACCGGATGAGGATATCTCGTTGATGCTGATGAGTGATTTCGGGCTGGACCTGTACGGTAACGCCATTATCGTCAACCCCGAATTCGCACAACAAAATCCTGCTGCCGTGCGAGCGTTTCTGCGCGCAGCCATCCGTGGCTATCAGGAAACCATAGCCAACCCGGCAGCGGCGGTGGAACACGTTGTCAGCAGAGTGGAAGATGCTGACCCGGATGTTGAATTAAAGCGGCTCGTCATGGCAATCGGACACCACATAGTGACCGACGAAGTCCGGAGCCTGGGACTGGGCGGTGTTGTTGACTCCCGGCTTGAAAAATCAATCACACAGCTCGATAGCATCCACAGTTTTGCCAACGTGCTGACTGCCAATGACATTTTTGATCACAGTTTCCTGCCTGCGCCGGCTATCCGGCAGGTTGAAGGTATTGTCTCGATACTGCAGACAGAAGACATGCCCGTCGACAATACGGCTGGCGGCGATTTATCCGTTGGGCAACAACCAGAATAGCCGTGTGTAGATTATTGTCTTTGGTGTACGGGGCTGATTCAAGGCTGACATTGACAAGCCCTTGCTGAGAATTCATGCCGATAAACAGGTCTCACTACACTATCACCCGATAGTCGGAATTAAACCAGTGTTCCTGTAAATTTCTACCCTCACCTATTCTGTCGATGACAGCGAATAACCCTGAGCCGGCCAAAGGTGTCAGCACGCCATGCCAGGTGTTGCGGTGATAGTTCACCCCTTGGCGACCGTTGGTGATAAACGCGGCAGGCCTGTGCGGTTCCCCGTCAAGATCTTCGGCGACGATAACCAGAAACGGCTCATTAGTGAGAGGCAGAAAAGCCTGACTGCCTAACGGGTGCCTTTCCATCATACGAAGCGTGTGCGGTATGGCATATGGCTGTGCCTGAAAAACACTGATCCCAGCACGGGCCTCGAAAAAATCCAGTGTCGCAAGATCATGATATCGCGCGCAATTGCCTTCATTGATCATCATCGACGGCTTGGGCTGCACTTCGATAACATCACCAAATCCTTCAAAAATCGGTGCGATGAGTGGTTGGGCCTTGATGGTTTCAGTCATGGGACAGATCGTTGCCTTTGCTGGTAGAACAAATATGACTTGCGTAAATGTCGAACAATCGCTACTGATGGCAGCCTGGGACAGGCAAACGGCGCGTGATCTTTCGGGTCAGCTCAACGGGTCAGACGGTAACATGCCCTCGACAGACTATCCATTCGGGTAATTGACGATCGAGCAGATGTGGGCGAACTTACGCAAACGGTTTTCACAGTTGCCAACCACTGTTCAATAGTCGGCTCAGCCCCGAGTTTGGATCAGTAGCTGGCAAAACCACATTTGCATTACGGAGAAAAAAATGAACATTCTCATGGTAGAAGATCACAGACTAGTCGCAGACGCCATGAAAGTCATGCTCGATGAAATTGATCCGGCATTGCAAATAACCGCGTGTTACTCAACCCAGCACGCCTTGTCAATAATTGACACCGGTAAGCGCTTCGATCTCATTCTTACCGATCTGTTCATGCCGGGAATCGACGGGCTTGGACTACTGCTTGGACTCAAAAGCCGACGCAAGCGTGTCCCTGTCGTTGTAATAAGTGGCTCTGATGATGACAAATTCATCAAGGCGGCCATGGAAAACGGCGCCTGTGGCTTCATCCCGAAAACCCTGCCTGGAGCTGCGATGATTAGTGGACTTAAGCAGGTGCTGGCTGGCGGTCGGTTCTTTCCCGAGCGCTTTACCGCATTCGATCTGCAACTTCAGAATGGCGAGCGAAAGTCTTCGCTGGGCCAGAACGCTAATTCGCTAAGACCGGGACAGAAGCAGCTACAGGTTTTACAACTGATGGCTGATGGAAACTCCAACAAGCAAATCTCGCAAATCGTGGGAATTTCCGAAGCTACCGTCAAATATCACACCTCGCAGCTATTCAAGTTGCTCGGCGTGAAGAACCGAACCTCATGCGTGCGTGAAGCTCAGCAGCGGGGCCTCATTAATTCTTTTGAGGGGAATGCTGAACCTGTGACATGATGCTGCGTCGCGCAATCAGGCCAAACAAAAGCACCGACAAAACAGCGACTACCCACTTGACGCCCAGATCACCAATAGCCCATTGCACCCAAGGTGTCTGAGTACCTGCAAAGGCAATAGCGAAAAACAGGAAAGTATCAACGACAGTGCTGATAGCTGAGGAGACGCCCGGTGCGATCCACCATCTGCCATCGCGCAGACGATCGAAAATGGCGATATCCAGAAGTTGAGCAAGCAAAAATGCGGTACCCGAAGCGATGGCAATACGGGTATCGATGCTGTCGACTGATAGTGACAGAATGACCCCAACGGCAAAGCCTGTATAGACAACCTTACGCGCAGTTGCTGCACCATGAAAACGATTACAAAGATCGTTGACAAGAAACGCCAACGGATAGGTCAATGCGCCCCAGGTCAACCAGTCGTTGATGGGAATCTGTACCAGATAGTTGGAGGCCCCAACCACCACAGCCATGGCGACTACCGCCCAAATGGGAAATGATGTTTTCATCGGCGCAGTTTACACCAGCGATAAGACCGCTGCACCACAACCCGGGTAAGTCTCAAAGCATAAGTGCTGATACACAGGCTCACGCTGTTTTTAAACCTTAGTAAGCCAGTGATATTTGTCTTCGCTTTCACCCCACTGTATGGCGTTAAGCTCATCGCGCATCTGGCGAATGCGTGGACCGGGCAACCCATCACCAACCGGGTGCTCCTGCCCGTCATGAATTAGCGTGCCGACAGATGCGACCACCGCTGCCGTTCCCGTCAGGCCTGCTTCGCAACCTGGCCTTGCTGCACGTTCGAGCAACTCATCGACGGTCAGTTGTCGCTCTTGCACGTTCAGTCCTTTATCACGTGCCAGCGTTAGTAACGATGCGCGTGTAACGCCATGCAAGAACGAATTGTCGAGAGATTTGGTGATGATTTCGTCTCCGTCAACCAGAATAAAGTTGGCAGCGCCGGTCTCCTGAACATCACCGCCAGGGCAGAAAAGCACCTGATTTGCACCGTATTGCGCTGCAGCTCCTTGTATGTGTTTGAGCGCACTGGCGTAGTTGCCACCGCCCTTAACCATGCCATGATCCGGGCCACATCGAACGCCCTGCTCATCGAGGAGCAATCGCAGGCTGGGTTCGTCGCCGTCGAAGTAGTCACCCACCGGCGACAACAGGATGAATACACTTGACGTATCGGTTGCCGCCGCAGCCTTGCCGATGGCAGGTTCTGTACCGATATGTGTCGGTCTTATGTACAAGGAGGCAGGCGATGCCGGAACCTCGCTTCTGTATTTTGCAACGCTGTCCACAATCATGCGCTTGATCTGATCGGTATCGAGATCAGGCAAGCACAGTAGCTTGCTGCTTTGATCGAAGCGCGCGATATTCTGATCCATACGAAATATAGCCACACTACCGTCCGCCTGCTGGAAGGCCTTCAACCCTTCAAAACATGTGCTTGCATAGTGCAGAACGTGTGCACCGGGATGCACAGTCAGACTATCACTGGCCACCATCTCCTCCGGTGACCACCCGTTCGCGTAGTGACTGATAGCCATCTGCGGTAAGAACCGTGTTCCAAAGTCACCGGCCATGTCGTTAATCCTGTCATCGTGAACCTGCCAGCTTGTGATATTACACCACCCTAAACCAGCAATTCTCCTGTAATCCAACGTTGTGTGAGCACGTTGCGCGGTTGATCAAAAAACCGTTGCCGGGTGGCACGCTCTACCACCTGCCCTTTGTGCATCAACACAACCTCATCCGCCAACCGTTTTACCTGTCCCTGATCGTGACTGACCATAACCACATGGAGCCCTTTCCGAATCGCCTCGCCAAGCTGCTGTTCGATGACAAGCGTGGATGATGGATCGACATTCGCAGTAGGCTCATCAAGAAAAAGAATATCTGGCTTGAGCAATAGTGCCCTGACCAGCGCGAGCCGTTGTTGCTCTCCACCGGACAGACCGTGCGCTGGCACGCGGGCAATATCTGCCAGCCCGGCCGCCTCCATTGCCGATAGGCTCAAATGCTGACTGTTGGACCGATCATGGCCTGCCTGACGCAAGGCATACACAAGATTAGCCTGCGCGCTGCGACGCAACAGAACCGGTTTTTGCAACATCAGGCCAACACGATGACGATTTACGGCTGATGGTCTGTCACCGGCCCAGCGGACATAGCCGCTGTCGGGCTGTAAAAGGTGACAGACAATGCGCACGAGCACGGACTTACCCGCACCATTAGGACCCACAACCAGAGTACAACGAGGTGATGCAGGCTCATGACCAAACGAAATTTCCGGAATGTTCAGAAGCAATCTGCCACCTCGTGACAAGCGCACAGCGTTTGCCGTTACCGGACAGACGCCAGTTGAGGGCCCGTTGCTATCAAGACGACTCAGCATGTCAGGCTCGGTACAGCGAGGTTTGTCGCTGCATGGACGCACCCAGTAACAGAACCAGAAAATTGACCAGCAAGGCTATGCTGACAAGCACGATACCCAGGCCGAGAGCCAATGCTAGATTGCCTCTGGAGGTTTCCAGAGCAATGGTGGTCGTCATGACCCGCGTGACATGATTGATATTCCCACCAACAATAATCACTGCACCCACCTCTGCAATGGCTCGCCCGAAACCTGCAAGTATGGCGGTGAGAAGACCATGCCTGCCTTCCCATAAAAGCGTCAGAAGCCGAGCTCGTGTGCTCACACCCAGCAAGGTCAGCTGATCATGGTAATTTTCATTCAATCCCGACAATGTTTCCCGGGTTAGTGCCGTGAGTATGGGTGTGATAAGTATGCTCTGCGCGATAATCATCGCCGTTGGCGTGTACAACAACTGCAATGGTCCTAAAGCACCTGCATTGGACAGCAGAAGATACACCACCAGTCCGACCACGACAGGTGGTAGCCCCATAAACGTGCTGACAACCACCACAATCAAGGCACGAAACCTTGAGTGAGTGACAGCCAGCCAGGCACCCAATGGCAAACCGATGAGCGCAGCGACGAAAACCGCTGAAACACTCACCTGCAGTGACAGCAGGATTATTTCGCGCAGTGCACCATCAAATTCCCGGATAAGGTTTAGCGCCTCTACAACAGCATCACCGAAACTTTGCACGTCTGCGCCCCGCAAGCAATGAAATCAGGCCGTGCTGCTGCCAAGCCACACGCCAAACACAACGATGTCGAGCCACACGTAGGCCCACAGCAGCAAACTGACAAGAACCGCCCCCGAGCCCATGTCCTTTGCCCGTCCGGAGAGCTCGTGATGCTCAGAACCAATGCGATCAACAACGGCTTCCACCGCGCTGTTGATCAACTCCGCCACCAGCACTATCCCAACCACCAAGATCAGCAGAACGCGTTCGCTACGAGAGACATCCAGTATCAATGCAGCAGGCACACAGAACAAAGCCAGAAGCAGCTCCTGCCGGAAAGCCGCTTCATGTCGATAAGCTGCGACTATGCCATTAAACGCGTAAACTCCTGCCAATCGGATACGTTTCAGACCAGTGTTTTTTTGCATGTGATGATAATAGTCCAGGGGCAGAAACAAACTGGCATCAGGTACTTCAGCTGATGCGGATTCAACAATTCATTGTATTAGTATTGTTCGTCCTGTGTGCGAATGCGCCGGTTCGCGCCGAATCGGGGCTAGTGGTCGCTGCAGCATCAAGCCTGCGCGGCCTGTGGCCAGCACTGATGCAATCCTACACAGACCACTCTGGAGCACCCGCACCGAGAGTCAGTTTTGGATCCTCAGGGTTGCTCAGTACGCAAATTCTAAACGGTGCCCCGTTCCACATTTTTCTTTCGGCAGATCTTGCCAGTGTGAAAAGACTTCCGTCGGGCATGCTCCGCGAAGCGCCGCAGATCTTCGCCCACGGAGAACTGAGTGTGGTGGTGCCGAAATCCAGCGTATTGACCGGTTCACTCTCTAACGATTCTCTGGCAGAAACTATCCTGAAGGACGCAGAATCCGATGGGCTGAGAATTGCCATACCCAATCCGATTCACGCGCCCTACGGAAAAGCGGCGCGCGAGGCGTTGATGTTCGCGCGCATCTGGCCGATGGCTGCGGGACAATTGCTAAGCGCTGAAAACGCCTCTCAGACAATGCAATTTGTCAAATCCGGGGTAGTGGCAGCTGCCGTGGTGCCCACCGTACTCCTGGCAGGGCAAAGCGTAGGATTCGCATCAGTGAAATTACCACCAGAAAGTTATCAACCCATTGAGCATGTCCTTGCCATCCTTCAAACCGCCGGTGCGTCGGCAGATAACTTTGCTCACTGGTTGATGGGCGAAGACGCTCGCAATCTACTCGAAGACTCAGGACTGCGGGTCAGCGTTCAGTAATCGTCCATGAGCACTTTGTACGTATCATTAAAACTGGCATTGTGGACAACCCTGTTGCTCGTGCCAATCGGTCTGTTTACCGGGAGATGGCTTGCGTCAACCAAGGTTCGTGGTAAAGCGTGGATAGAGTCTCTCATTATGTTGCCCTTGGTTCTCCCTCCCACTGTTATAGGATACTACTTGCTGATCATATTCAGTCCACAGAGCATCAGCGGCAATCTCATCACCCAACTGCTCGGACAACCACTGGTATTTACGTTTCCAGGACTTGTCATTGCATCCGTCATTGTTAATCTGCCTTTTGCCATACAACCTGTTCAGGTCGCTTTCAGTAATCTGCCACAACAGTTGCGTGATGCTGCCTGGGTCAGTGGACTCTCGCCACTCAAGACCTGGTGGCACGTAGAATTGCCACTGACCTGGCAAGGTATTCTTGCGAGCACTACACTGGTCTTTGCACACACGCTGGGTGAATTTGGGGTGGTACTCATGGTCGGTGGCAATATCGAGGGCAGTACTCGCACGATCTCCATTGCTATATACGATAGCGTGCAGAGCTTTGATATGAGGACAGCAGGATTTTACAGTCTCGCGCTGTTGGCATTCTCACTCCTGGCTCTGGCAATCGTACGTTCCAATCCCGGAGCTCGCCAGGATAGCCAGATAAAAGCCGTCCAGCGCTGATGGTTAGCTTAACCAACCCCGGTTCCGGCTCAGGCGGCAATGGGCTTGAAGTTGCCATCAGACAGCAAACGCCCATTAGCATCAATGTGACACTGCATTGCGCACCCGGCGAGTTGTTGGCTCTGGTTGGTCCATCTGGCAGCGGGAAAAGCACGGTGTTGCGCAGTATCGCCGGGCTTAATCGCGCCGACCATGCGCGCGTACGTTGTTGTGGCGAACTCTGGGAGGACTCTCAAACCTGCATACACATGAAGACGCAACAACGCAAGGTGGGTATGGTATTCCAGGAATACGCCTTGTTTCCACACAAGAGCGCACTGGACAATGTCATGCTTGCAACACCGGGACCTTCTCGTAAGCTGCGTAAATGCAAGGCAAAGGCGCTACTCGAAAGAACCAACATGACAGGGCTGGAACACCGAATGCCTTCCACCTTGTCTGGCGGACAAAAGCAACGTGTCGCTATAGCTCGCGCACTGGCCAGAGAGCCCAAAGTGCTGCTGCTCGATGAACCCTTCTCGGCGGTCGACCAGCAAACTCGCAGAAAGCTGTACCGCGAACTAGCCGCACTACGCCAGTCTCTGGAGTTACCCATCGTTCTGGTTACCCATGATCTTGCCGAGGTACAACTACTCGCCGATTCACTATGTCTGATGCATCGCGGCACAAGTCTTCAACAAGGCCCGGTCGCACAGGTGATCAATCGTCCTGCTTCAAGAAATATTGCACGCCTGGTGGGGCATCAAAATATTTTCAATGCCACTATCGCAGGAACTAGAAACGATCATACACTTTACAAAATCGGCGAAGCAGATCCGCTTAGAGGCCCTTCGTTAACTGGCGTTGGTTTGGGCGATAATGTAAGCCTGTTAATAGCACCTTCGGCAATCCAGATACAGGCGAAACTCCAGAGTCAAAAACGGGATTCATTTGTTGACGATGATGACAAATCGACACTTGAAGGCACAGTTAATGAATCTGTCATTCTGGGGGACGAGCTTTTGATTCGCTTGCATCTCGAGCATGTTCCCAAGTCACTTCGATTCAAGATACCCTTGCACACAGCGTTGGAAAACGCCATTGGAAACGGTAGCGAACTCGTCGTAAGCGTCATGCAGCAAGGTATCCACGTCATGGCTGATTGATGGTTGCACACGGACCACAGGTATCGCCAATACCCCGATTTAGCTGAATGATTGTGATACGACAAGACTGGCAGGCAGCGGCTTTGATTGAGTCTCAATCGCAAACCCCATGCTGAACAATGACTCATCGCCACGCCGAGACAGATTGACATCTCTTGCGCCAGACCTTTCAACCAACGCTTTGGTTGTTCTGAGCGCTCGCTGAAATTGATCTATATCCTCTGACAACAGATTGTTACTACCACTACCATACATGCTCGGCTTGAGTTCCATCTTGTCCGTCCGCTCCGAAGCCGCTCTAACAATATGCATACGGGCAACTATCGGAGTGCTTGCCTCTTGATCAAGCTCGCCGTACTCAGATGTCTGTATGACAATCTGCCCGCCGTAACGCATGCTAGTCGCAGCCAGACGCACCAGATGAACAAGGCTTAAACTCAGCAAATAGCGATTGGCCTCGACCTGAGTAGACAGATGCTCAAGATCCATGCGCAATGAGACATCAGCAGGTAGCTCATCAGCCAGCTTGGCCATGCTCTCCCGAAACATGGCATTGAGATCGACCGGTCTGGTTACTGTATTTCCTGTGCTACCAAATACCGACAGCTGTTCGATTCGTTGCACAGCATTGGTGGCTGCGGCGCTAATGTTGTGTACTGGCCGGTCTAGATCACCGCCGTTTTGAACCAGAATTTCTGCCAGCTCTGCGTTGCCCAACACCACTTGCATATCGTTATTAAGTTGGTGCTTGACACCGGTAAACATGTTGATCATGGCGTCTGTCTGATCCTGTACGAGTTCAGCCTGCCGGGTGATCCTGCTACTCAGAATGTATCGGTAAAATACAACAACGACCAGCAGGAGCAATGACACAAGATACAGGACCTCCACAACCACAGGACCCAGATTCAGAAAATCCTGTCCACCCGTTCTGTTGAGGTAAAGGCCGATCTGAATCGTAACGGTTATCGCAAGTGCGATATTCAGATATCGAGCTGAACGATGGGTTCCAGCTCCATCAATCAAGCGTTCCATCACTGGTTATACCGCTCCGGATTTACTGGCAACAACCGTTGGATCCCCATCCTTGTGAACGGTACAGCCCGATGGCAAAGCACTGTCCTGGGTAACGCAAAAGTTCGTATACAACGACCCTGCAACGTCTGATATCTGCCTGGCCAAACCCTCAACCTGTTTCAGCTCGTTCGTTGAAAAACCAGATGATTGATTATCGAACAACATGGTGGTGCTGGACACGACGACGCCAGACTGAAGTTGCAGAATTTGCGCATCGATTCTTGCGCGATCTTCAACCACTACCTCGTTTAACACCATGTGGTACTCACCCGGTGAAGAGAGTGCAGGTACTTTCTCAGGGGACACTCTAACCACGTTAAGGCTACCGCTCTGAACCACAGATGAGCCCATGAGTACTGATACTTGCCGCAACCGTTTTGATTGAGCCTCATCATCAATCAGATATAGCGTAGGAATATCGCTTGTTACAGGTAGAAATGAACGACCATCGTTCTCGAAGCTTGCACTTGCGCTTGTCATGGGCAATGGCACACCAGCCGACAACTTTTGCAGGTAGGCGGAATTGTTATCGCTACTCATCAGCCAGATACAAAAGAAAACAAAAAGTGCTGACACCAGCATGATACGACGTGGATCGTCCATCAAGTGCCGTACTGTCCGGCTATTAGCTGCGTTAAAAGCGCCATGATCGGAGCTGCCTGCTATACGGGTCACCGCGCTGACTTGCAGCTGAGAAGCATTGCCAACATTCAGGTCAAGTTGTGGCTGTACGCAAGCCGCGGTGGAGGCAGCAATTGTCTCGCTTATTGCAGAACTCTCGTGCGTGGCGGATGTCAGGGTCGCAGGCGTCTTTATCGCATTACCCGCAGCGACACTGTCTGCCTTGAGAAATTCTGGCACATAAGAACCAACCTTCAAGACGATCTGGGCGTGTCGCTCGCCACCTTCTTCGTAAAGCGCTGCCAAAGTCTTACGCAAACGCAGTGCAAGCACGCGCACCGATGGGTCGCTCTGTGCATCAAAAGTGTGAGGTTTTCCCAATGCATCAACCCCCACTGTGTAGGCCTTGATTCTGTCGCCATTGCCCTCTAGCGTCTGAACAACGATATATTTGAGAAACGAAGACATCTGCGGTGCACCCGCAAACTTTTTCTCGTTCAACAATCGTGAAAGCTCCGCCTCAACAACCAATCTATCCGTTTCAGCGATTCGTGAAGCGTTTTCTGACGTATCCATAGTTACCCTGCACATGTTGTAATTCATGACTTGGTTTCTCGCCGGTCTGTCAGGCACCTCGACACCATGCACACCACCCGGCAAGTTCCACATGCGTTACATTATGCAAGTTGAATGTAACGTCACTATCCAGAGTACGTGGTCGATTGTATGGAATTAACCTGAATGCGTATGCGAATTCACCAGAAGACACAATTCAATAACGAAAGTACGGTATCTTCAAAACACAACTGTTACATTTTGCGTGAATCGATGATGCTCTGCTCCATAGCTATTGGTTATCATATTTTGATGATCAGAATGGGGCGGCAGGACGGTGCTCAGCAATCCTTGAAACTCAATGTCATTGAATTGACGGCAACAGGCAATCCAGCGTTTACAGGTGCAATCGAGCTGTGAGTAGTGTCGATAACATATTAGTCGTTGACGACGACGCCAGAATACGTGAGCTGTTGAGAACCTCACTGGAAGCTGAGAGCTTTGTCGTGCATGAAGCTGACAGCAGCGATGAGCTGTATGCCAAGCTGAAAAACGCACCCATCGACCTGATCACGATGGACGTTATGCTGGAACGGGAGAATGGGCTGGACCTTGTCAGAGATATTCGCAAACTCAGCGAAGTCCCTATCATTCTTGTAACAGGCCGTGTTGATCTGATTGACACGGTGGTTGGTCTGGAGCTTGGTGCCGACGATTACATTACCAAACCATTTTTAATTAGAGAACTGATTGCAAGGGTTCGCTCGGTGCTGCGCCGCTCCAGAGCCAGACCAGCGGATTCGTTGAAAGCCGAGTCAACGCCTCTGACGAGCACACGCAGCACACTCGTAGAAGAAGCGCCGTTGGAACTGATTCGATTTGGTGACTGGTCGGTCAATACAGCCGCCAGAGAATTGCGCAATGCCGATGGCGAGTTGATCAATCTGACCACCACGGAATATGACTTGCTGGATATTTTTGTCAACAGCCCGCAGAGAGTTCTGTCCCGAGAGCACTTGATGGAAAGACTCACTGGCAAAAGTTGCCATCCCAGTGATCGGATCATCGACAATCATGTCGCGCAACTGCGCAAGAAGATCGAACGCAATGATGGTTCTGAGTGGATAAAGACGGTACGAGGTGCTGGCTATATGTTCACAGGCAAAACCGTGCGAGACTCGGTACCCGAATAAGAACAGGTAGTGCCGCCTGTCAGTACCGCGCAACCTCAACGCCTGTTGTTGTCAGTCGACGCCGGGCTCGCATCTGTCGCGAGCCCGGACTACACCCGTAAACTACAAATTAGCGAGAATGCCGTTCACGCTTTCTTTGGCATCGCCGAACAACATGCGAGTATTCTCTTTAAAGAACAATGGGTTCTCCACACCGGCATAGCCTGTCGCCATGGATCGCTTGGACACAATAACCTGTTTGGCATTCCAGACTTCAAGCACAGGCATTCCGGCAATAGGGCTGTTGGGATTGTCGAGTGCCGCCGGGTTTACGATATCGTTTGCACCGATCACAATGACGACATCAGTGTCTGACAAATCGTCATTGATTTCGTCCATCTCAAGAACCAGATCGTAGGGGACGTTGGCTTCAGCTAGCAAGACATTCATATGTCCAGGCATTCGACCTGCCACCGGATGGATGGCAAATCGTATATTGACGCCCGCCTTCTTTAACTGAGTAGTTAGCTCTGAAACAGGATGCTGCGCGTGCGCGACAGCCATGCCATACCCCGGAACGATGACGACGGAGTCCGCATCCTTGCAAAGTTGCGCGACCTCATCGGCCGTGATGGCAATTGCCTCGCCCTGCTCCTCGTCTTCACCGTCGGCCGACCCGGAAGCTGCAGTATCACCCCAGCCGCCCATAATGACACTGAAAAACTTTCGATTCATGGCTCGGCACATGATGTAGCTCAGGATCGCTCCACTGGAACCCACCAAAGCACCAACAACGATTAGCAGATCGTTGGACAGCATGAATCCTGTGGCCGCCGCAGCCCAGCCTGAATAGCTATTGAGCATCGATATGACAACCGGCATATCAGCACCACCTATTGCCATAACCATGTGTACCCCAAACGCAAATGCCAGTAAGGTCATGATAATAAGTATGGCGGTGCCAGCGCCTTTTCCGACGCTCGCATCAGCCACGGCCGCCGCATCAGGTGCTGTCCCAAGGAACAGAACCAACAAGATGGCACAAGCGATCCCGATACCGATGTTCAGCATGTGGCGCGCCGGCAATATAAGCGGCTTGCTACCAACCTTACCGCTCAATTTGCCGAAAGCGATGACTGATCCGGTAAACGTCAGTGCGCCAATCAGTATGCCGAGATAGATTTCGACATCGTGGATGGTGCGCTCAGTGCCCACATAGTTGGATTCAGGATCAAGGTACGTGGCAAACCCTACGAGTACGGCAGCCAATCCGACAAAACTGTGCAGTATGGCGACCAGCTCAGGCATCTGGGTCATCTCGACCCGTCGTGCAAGGTACGCACCGATTGCGCCACCAACACCGATGGTGACCAGTAGCACACCATAGGCGTTGACTTCGCTGTTGAGAATGGTGGCGATAACGGCAATCGCCATACCTGCGATACCAAACTGGTTACCACGCCTCGCCGTTTCCTGGTTGGATAGACCTGAGAGACTCAGGATAAAAAGAATCGCGGCAATGATGTAAGCCGCTGTAATCATTCCATCATTCATTATTCTTATTTCCTGAACATCTTCAGCATACGCTGAGTCACGAGAAAGCCACCGGCAATGTTGATGCTGGCGATGAGTGTGGCAAATGCAGCCATGAACACGACAAGGCCCGAACTGGAAGAGACCTGCAGCAATGCACCCACAACGATGATTCCGCTAATGGCGTTAGTGACGCTCATGAGCGGCGTATGCAGCGCCGGTGTGACGCTCCAGACCACTTGATAACCCACAAAACACGCCAGTACAAATACAGTGAAATGACTCATGAAATCAGGAGGTGCAACGCTGCCCACAGCCAGAATGGCCAACACACCGACCACCGCGGCGATGACTGTTCCACCCAGACCGCCAGTCTTGACTTCCTCCACCGGGGCAGGAGCGACAGGTTTTGGCGCAGCCTTTGGAGCCGCAGACAGCTTGGGCGCTGGCGGTGGCCAGGTTATCTCGCCCTCTTTGATGACTGTGGCGCCACGTATGACCTCGTCGTCCATATTCACATTCACAACGCCATCTTTCTCGGGCGTGAGGTCTGCAAGCAGGTGCCGCAGATTGGTACCGTAGAGCTGACTTGACTGGGCGGCCATTCGGCTGGGCAGGTCGGTATATCCGATCAAAGTGACATCGCCGTGCCGGGTGATTTCATTGGCGACAGTCAGCTTACAGTTTCCGCCTCGTTCCGCCGCCAGATCGACTATGACGCTGCCGGGTTTCATCGACTCGACCATATCGGTGGTGATAAGCTCCGGAGCATCCCGACCGGGAATAAGGGCGGTCGTAATAATGATATCGACCTCTTTTGCCTGTTCACGGAACAAGGCCATTTCGGCATCGATAAATTCCTTGCTCATGACCTTGGCGTAACCACCTTCACCGGCGCCATCGTCACTCTCTTCAAACTCGAGCATAAGAAATTCGCCACCCATGCTCTGTACCTGTTCGGCAACTTCTGGACGCGTGTCGAAGGCGCGGACGATAGCCCCCATTCCGCGCGCCGCACCGATGGCCGCCAGACCTGCAACACCGGCTCCTATGACGAGGACCTTCGCAGGCGGAACTTTTCCTGCAGCCGTTATCTGTCCGGTGAAAAATCGGCCAAACTGGTTGGCGGCTTCAACCACCGCACGATAGCCACCGATATTGGCCATTGAACTCAGGGCATCAAGTTTTTGAGCTCGAGAGATTCGTGGTACGGAATCCATCGCAAGCACAGTGACGTTCTGCTCGCCCAGGGAACTCATCAACGATTCGTTTTGAGCCGGCCAGATAAAGCTGATAAGTACGGTGCCGGATTTGAGCATGGACACCTCATCCCCAATAGCCGACTGTGGGTCAGGTGCACGTACCTTCAGGATCACCTCCGCCTTGTCATAGACGGCTTGAGCGCTGTCGAGTACTTCCACGCCAGCCTCGCTGTAAAGCTCATCAGCAATATTGGATGCCAGACCTGCGCCGCTTTGCACACATAAGGTATGACCAAGCTTCTGGATATGGCTTGCGGTGTCAGGTGTCAACGCGACGCGTTTCTCCCCCGCGAATGTTTCTGTTGGGACTCCTATCAGCACGAAACGCTCCTCTTTACTATGTGATTATTTGGCATAAGTGTATCAGGTGAAATAACACTGAAAGCGCATCAGGCCAATTCTTATTATTGTCCGCAACGGCGCGGACTCCTACGCCTCAGACAGATCGGGATTGAGTCGGACAATACTGAGGTTCAGCAACATGGCAACACTGACCCAAGCAAGGTACGGCGCAAGCAGCCAGGCGTATAGGGGGGCGACACTGCCAAGGCTGACCATCATCGCGATTATTGATACCCAGAGAAAAAACACCTCGATCAACGCCCACACAGGTTTGCGCAAGGTAAAAAACAAAACGCTCCACAACAGATTGAGGACGAGATTGGCTGCAACCAGCCAGAGCATCGGGTTTTTCTGAGCGCTATCCGCAGCATTCCACCCACCACCGACAGCGGCAATAATGAATAGGTAGATAGTCGTCCAAACCACCGGAAAAGCCCAATCGGGTGGGTTCCAGGAGGGTTTGGTCAAATTGCGGTACCACGGACCGATGTCAGTGGCTTTGCCACCGACACCACCAACAACAACAAGGGCCACCGTGATGGCCGCATAAGAAATCCACATGGTTAAACCCGTGCAATGGCTTTATTCATGGCCCGGCTTCGCCAGCTGACAAAACTCAGGGCAAAACCGGAGACCTCGTGTGCTGGATACGCCCGGACACATTATCTCGCTAAGTGATCTCTACGTTGAACGCACTCAATAAGATGGGAGTCGCTGGGGCGTTTCTGGCTATCAGGCGAACAGTGAAACACAAAAGCACACACAAGGCGTCAACTCAACCCAAATCAATACGTCAGGCTTATTGCAGGATAATACGCATTGTTATTTGCAGGCTCCTAGTTCACAGGTCAGCAACGGGCAATCAGGGCCGAGTCGGTTTGGACTCGGTTTTTCCCGTTTCCGAGCCTATACCCAGTAAATGGCCAACATCCTTGATGAAGATTCGAAGATGAGCCATCGGATCCTTGCGCACTAGTTTCTTGTTCAGGTACGACTCCCATGTCAGACGCTGGACGTCGGCATCTGCGCACATGGTGACAAAACGCTCGCGTCGTTTGTCGCTGTGGTACCAGAAACGTTGCATGATTCCCAGCACCAGAAATACCTTGCCGTGTTTTTTGAGAAACTTCTTGCGAGCCGTCTTGAGCAAGGCTGGGTTGTCGGCTGCTATGGCTTCAGCGACCGTTTCGGCGACCATGCGTCCGCAGGTCATGGCGTAGAAAATTCCCTCGCCCGATGATGGAGCTACCACACCGGCAGCATCGCCTGCCAGAATGACGTGTTTGCCATCATCCCAGATTTTTAGTGGTTTCATCGGGATAGGCGCACCTTCTGTTCTCACCGTAACAGCTGTGTCCAAACCGCTCTGCTTTCTCAGCTTTGTTACCGCCTCCCGAATACCAAAACCCTGCACCGCCGTGCCGGTACCCACACTGATGGTTTTCCCATGCGGGAAAATCCAGCTGTAAAAGTCCGGAGAGAGTTCGCCGTTGTAGACCACATCGCAGCGTAAGGGATCGGCTTCCAGAGCGGCATTGAAATTATCGGAACGATTGATGGGCGTTTGTGTATTCGGCGCCTCAATGATCTCATGGTAGGCAAATACACTTTGCAGTTTTTCGGCATCCCTTATGGCGGCTCTGCCGACGCGGGATTTAGCACCATCAGCACCAATGATGTAGCGTGCCTTGATGGTTACAGCATCGTCAGTTTTACCCTTTTTACCAGGCAGGTAAGTCAGCTCGCGACTCACGCCATCGGACAGTCCCAGTGATACGAAGGTGCCATCCTGACGCTGCACCCCTGCACCTCTTGCGCGCTCACGCAACCATTCATCAAACTCGCCCCGATCCACCATGCCGACGTAACCAATCTCAATGGGCATATCGACCGCATGATTACTTGGTGAAACCATACGCGCAGAGGTAACTTCGGCTTCGAGCACTTCGCGGGGTACGTCAAAATCCCGCAACATTTGAGGGGGCACGGCCCCGCCACATGGCTTGATACGCCCCGCCCTGTCCAGCAACATGACACGCATCCCACGCCGAGCGAGATCTTCAGCAGCGGTGGCTCCGGCAGGCCCACCACCAACCACGACAACATCGTAAATTACCTGGTTCATTGATCGATCTCCAATGCGATTCGGCCGGGTGAAAACTGACCCGTAGTTTCTGTTTGTGCAGGCTGGTAAACGCCCGCTGCGAGTTTTGCTGCCCAGAAAAACAACAGCGCTTGTATGACAAATACGATGGCATAGGCCGACGCCAGATCGTCCATGAACAGGCGGCCGACATCGAGTACCAGTGTTGCACCAATCCCACCTAGCCCAAAGGCAATGGCCTGAGCGGCACCCCACATCCCCATGCGCACACCTTCACGCTGTCTGGCACCTCGGCCAACCAGATCCATCATCGACCCGATGGCAGCAACAGCGAAAGCGCCATTCGCCAGTCCAAGAGCGAAGACCACCGGGCTGAGTGGAAACCGAACACCGATATACCCACCCACTGCCAACGTGGCCAGTGCAACAGCAGACGCTATACAACCGACGATTGTCCAGCGACGCAACGATCCGAAAAACCGACCACCGATCACGCTGGTAACGAAAGCAACAAGCAACATGCCGACAAGAACACCGGCACTTTGAGTTCCCGTCAACTGTGTGGACTGGCCCGGCGTCATTGCGAATACCGAACCGGCAAAGGGTTCGAGAATGAGATCCTGCGCGCTGTACGCGAGCATAGAGACAAAGACAAAAACGCTGAATCGACGTGAATCAGGTTCTGACCAAACCTCTTTCATCGAGGCGGCAAACCCGGCCTCTGCAATTCTGGCTTCGTGGCTGATTTTATCGGCGACAGCGGCACCGTCATTTTCATCTTCATGGGGAATCGATGACACCCTTGATTCAACACCCATGACGGCAATGACGGTTACGACGAACGCTATGGCGGACACGCTACCGGTAACTAGCATCAGGCGCTCGAAACTGAAAGGATCAAGCAGGATGCCTGCAACAATGCTGGTAAGAATAAATCCAAGAATCATCATGACCCAGACCGAGCTGGCCGCCGCCCCACGATGACGAGGAGCGACCGATTTTGCCAATAGCACGAGCAATGATGTGCCCGCCGCCCCAACACCCAATCCAACCATGAGGAAAGCCACAATCGCAAGCGCAATGCCGGTAACAGGATTGAGCGCGATGATGGACGTTGACACTGCAGCCAAAAATCCTCCAAGGCCGAGTACCAGCATACCGCCAAGAATCCACGGTGTTCGTCTGCCCCCCGTATCCGAACCATAACCCATGCGTGGACGCGTAATTTGAATTGCGTAATGCAATCCCACCAGTAAACCCGGCAATAACGCGGGAAGCGCAAGCTCCACGACCATGATCCGATTGATGGTGGAGGTTGTGAGCACAACAATTGCGCCGAGCGATGTTTGCACCAGCCCCAGTCGAAAAACACCAAACCAGCTTAGATAACGTGTATTCATGATTGGACTTCTCCGTCGAGCGCCATGTTCATGCGCCAATGACATATCTAAGTGCAACAGCTGTTGTCATCATGCCCAGAACATAGAGCGTGACTCCGCTTGCGTTGTACCAGGGAGCGTATTTAAGAGGGTCGGTCAGGAAACGACGCATGCACACAAGCTGGAGCGCAAGCGATACTCCGATGAGGGTTGCGGCCACTGGCTGTTGCCAGGCAAACAGCAAGCCCATGACCACCAGCTGTGGTACAGCCATCACCCAACAGGCAAAGCGTGCAGCCTTTTGCGTACCCATCATAACGGGTAACGATTTAAGCCCTAACGCCTTGTCTCCCTCAACAGCCTTGAAATCATTGAGCGTCATGATGCCATGTGCACCCAGGCTGTACAGAGCTGCCATCAGGAAAATTCTGCCATCCGGCATAGCCCCTGCGAGCATCACGGCGGCACCTGTCACCCAGGGCAATCCTTCATAACAGGCACCACAGGCAGCTGCGCCGTACCAGGCATTTTGCTTTAAACGGAAAGGTGGTGCGCTGTAGGCCCACGCGAGACAAAGTCCGACAATCGCTGCACATAAAACAACCGTACCGAGGTAGGCTGCCACCAGAAGCGATAACACGGTCCAGACAATACCAACATACAGCCCCCATCGGCCCGGGATACGTCCACTAGGAATAGGTCTGTCCGGTTCATTGATTGCATCAACATGACGGTCAAACCAGTCATTAACTGCCTGACTGGTGGCACAAACCAGAGGTCCGGTCAGTAGCACGCCAAGCAGAAGCGTGACCCAGTGATCACGCAATGACATGCCCGACGACACGACGCCACAAGCGAACGCCCACATGGGCGGAAACCAGGTGATCGGCTTGAGCAACTCCAGCACTGCTGATGGCGCCGGGTACACAATTTTGGACACGTGAGTTTCACCAACATTCATAAAGTGTAAATTAAACTTGACACTAGCGTGTGTCAAGCAATAACTTCAAGAATGTCAATTTGAATTACATCACATCGGGAAATTGACATTACCCAATAGCCTGCTTACGCAGCTTGCCGCTGGCATAACCCCTTTTTGCAAAACTGTCTTCATGCCATACGGTCCAGTTTGTTTCAAACGCGATGGCAGATAAAAGAACGATTCATATCATCCTTTTTAAGGTGCAGCATGCAAGCTCAGTGCAGGCAGTTAACAGCGACAGATAGTAAAGGCGACAAAAAATTCGGAGTGGCGATTACCACTCGGCTCAAGCTGCAGGTGAGTTTTCGTCGTCCAGTGAATAACGCCGTAACTTTACGTACAATGACTGCCGACTCAAGCCTAGCATTTCAGCGGCAGAAGCGCGATTGTTATTGGTTAACTTCAACGCTGACTGTATACACAATTGCTCAATGAGCTCAGTAGACTCACGGACAAGATCCTTGAGCGGCACGCGCCCGACCAATTGAGTCAATTGATCGATGGACTTGGGTGCTAGCGCAGAACTCTCATCGTTCGCGGCAACTCGTCGACTGATATTTCTGATGGAGAAACCGATGCATTCGAGGCCCCCATCGGTAACAGCGGCAGCAGAAACCTCCACATCGCAAATAGAACCAAACTCTCCACGCATCTGTGTGTTGTACAAGCGTATAGAGCCATGTTCCCGCAAACTTGACATGATGATCTGAAAATCGATACCACCCTGACCCAGCCAGTTCGATAGGTCCTGTCCTCGCGCCAGCTCAGCCCCGGCAAGCTGCGAAAGATCAAGAAACTCGGTATTGACGGTCAAGACCTTGCCGCGCATGTCAGTCACTACCAGTGCGTCAGGTGCGTTTTCCACCAGTGCCAGCAAACGGGCGGTCTGCTCGGATTGCGACAACACTTCTACATCGCTTGCTTTCTTTTCGAGGCGGACCAGCACATGTGTCTGACTATTGGTCTTGAACAAGGCCAGATTAACCAGTAGCGCCTCATCCATATCCTCCAGCTCAAGTGTGATGCTGACGTTACGTCCGTTCATACGCACAGAAGCAAGGGCATCCTCGACATTCTGCTTTGCCTTGGCATCGAACCATCGCAACAAATTGCTACCAACCAGTTTTCTTTCTGATGAGCCCAGTAGCGTGCAGGCGGTCGGATTGGCCTCCATGACCTTGAACGTGTCTGCTTCGGTAATAATGATAGCGTCGCCTGCCGTTCTGAAAAGCAGGCGATAACGGGTTTCATATTGCCGGAGCTGGGAATAGTCTCGCTCCATCGACTGCTGTACGTTAATCAGCCGTTGTTGCATGCGCGTCAACGAACTCAGGTCCTTGCCGATTGCAACCCGATAGCCCTTTTCATCCAAAGCAACCGTGCTGTAGAGCACAAGAATGTTTTCGCCCTCTTCAGTTCGGTGGTTGATTTGACGTTGGCGGGACGAACGACCGACATCATCAGCGAGCAGTTCCATCACCTTTTGACGACTGTCGATACTGACCGTATCAGTCCATTTGCTGCCTATCCACTTTTGTGTATTCTTGCTTGCGAGCTCGTCGCTACTGACGGACAGATCTCTGATGACGCCACGTTTGTCTATCACAAGCGCTATATCAGCAGCGGCGCCAAGCAGCGAGGCTGCGGTCTGGCCATTTATGGTGCCCAGATTTTCCACTGGTGCTTTAAAACTATTCACAAGTGAACCACCTGCTGCCAGATCGTACGGCAGAGAAAATGATAAGCGATTGGCAATTGCTCATTCGCATGACAACTGGACTAGAGCCTTCATAATACAGGCCTGGTCCTCTTTTTACTGGCTTCGGTCGCTTTGAGTACAGCTTGACGACCATCGGTTGCAAACACTTCGGCGCCAATCGATTCAACCTTGTTCGGATTGCGTATGAAGTAGTCACCGCCGACCATCACGAAAAGATCCTTGTTACAGGACTCTTGCTTCACCTGTTGAATGATGCTGGCCAAGGCAGCAAGGTTATATTCGTTATGCAGTGAAAAACCTACAGCCGTATAGCGCGTGGACGCGACCCTCGCTATGAGAAAATCGGTATCAAGGCCACAAAGGTTGCTGACCTGCCAACCATAGCGTCGGAAAAAATCGGCCACCATCGTGACACCAAACGTATGATTTTCACCCGGTGCACAAGTCAACAGGATGGACTCTCCTGCCAGCAGCAGACTTTCTGATCGATAACCAATAGTCTCGCATTCGCAAATCAGCTGATGCAGGCGGCATAGACCGAGATGGACATCAACGAAACTCAGCTCATCCTCAGTCCAGCTCTCACCCAGATGCTTCGCCGCCGGGGCAAGCAAATAAAGGAAAATGGACTCCAGAGACACTCCCTGCGCCAGTAGATCGGTAACGTGCTGATCGAGACTTTCCGGATTGTTGCTAATACACAACTGGGCAAAACGGGCAATTTTTTCATCACTGCTCCACGGGCCCGGTGCCGGCTCTGTTGAGCGATTCTCGACCAGTGGGGAGGTGGACGGCACGTCCATCATGTGGTTAACGAACAGGCGCGGAATGAGTTCCGACTCTACTGTTTTGAGCAGGAGTTCTATCTGTGTAGGCGACGTTACCTTGCCAGAGGATTTCATTTCCCCTGCCAAAACAATATCAGCCTGATGCTCCGCTCCCACCTCTAGATCCTCCGGGGGTATTGCCATGCCGAAGCCCTGTTGCGTATGTCTTTAATTAGAGAAGTTTACGCGTAGTGCTCTCTTTTGTACACAGCTGTCAACGTACCGTTACGTCGAAGTATACTCCCTATAGATATACTTGTCTGTTTTAATTGACAGTACAATTGTGTCCATTCTAGTTGACACTTTGCATCGTCGGTTTTAGACTCCCACCATTGAGTCACAAAACGAACAACAGCGAAGATCCAACAGCGCATGAAACACGGTTCCAGCCTGACAGGAAATACCCCGCTCTACACAGCTGCGCAACGTGAACGCCGCAACAGCTCGCGCTGGACGCTGGTGCAGGGGATTCTTGCACCGGTACAGTTTCTGGTTTTTCTCATTAGCGCGGTACTACTGGGTCGCTATCTGCTAACCGGACAGGGGCTTGAGGTTGCAGCCGCATCGGTCGTTATCAAGACACTGTTTCTTTACGCCATCATGTATACAGGCGCATTGTGGGAACACGACGTGTACGGCCAATACCTGTTTGCACCCGCTTTCTACTGGGAAGATATGGTCAGCATGGTGGTGATTGCGCTACACACGCTCTACCTGGTGTTGTATCTCACTGGCTGGGGCAGCTCCACCCTGTTAATAGGCGTCGCCGTCGCAGCGTACGGCACCTACGTCATCAACGCCGGTCAATTCGTCCTCAAATTGCGCCATGCAAGACTGTCGGAGGCATGCTGAGATGGGTTCAGCCCTGAGTGATATCGCTGTTACCGTCGAACGTGGACAACGTGAGGTTTTTTGTGGCCTCACTGGTATTGTCTGGCTGCATCGAAAAATGCAGGATGCATTTTTTCTGGTGGTTGGCAGTCGCACCTGTGCTCACCTGCTGCAGTCTGCCGCCGGCGTCATGATATTCTCCGAACCGCGTTTTGCAACGGCCATCATGCAGGAAAAAGATCTTGCGGGACTCTCTGATGCCAACGAAGAACTGGATCGAATCGTTCACCGCTTACTTGAACGTCGTCCGGATATAGCCACACTTTTTCTTGTTGGCTCGTGCCCTTCCGAGGTCATCAAACTGGATCTTGGCCGCGCTGCCGAGAGGCTTAGCCAGGCACATCAGGGACGAGTTCGTGTTTTGAATTATTCCGGCAGTGGCATAGAAACAACCTTCACGGAAGGTGAGGATGCCTGTCTTGAAGCAATGATAAAGGCGGCACCGCATACCGATGAGCAACAACTGATGATCATCGGGGCGCTTCCCGATATCGTCGAGGATCAGTTTGACAGACTGTTTGACAACTCCGGTATTCGCACGGCAGCTCTAAAGATTCAGTACTTCCCACCGCGCCGGGCGGCACAGATTCCTGCTATCGGGCCCAATACCCGATTTTTACTCGCTCAACCTTTTCTGAACGCGACACGTCGTGCCTTGATAGAACGTGGTGCAAGCCATATTCCGGCGCTTTTTCCGTTTGGTGTCAATGGTACGCAGGCATGGCTGCATGCTGCGGCAGATGCCGTCGGCGCCGACCGCGAACAAGTGGACAATGCAATAGCGGCACCCATGAACAGAGCCAGAAAAGCACTGGCACACTACAGACCGGTACTGGAAGGCAAGCGCTTGTGGTTCATGCCGGATTCACAACTCGAGCTGCCCCTTGCGAGATTCATGCACCAGGAGTGTGGCATGCAGATTCTAGAGGTCGGTGTCCCCTACCTCGACAGAAAAACCATGTCCGAAGAACTGGCAGTGCTGCCAGAAAACTCGCGTATTGTCGAAGGTCAGGATGTCGATAAGCAGCTGGACAGATTGCGAAGCGAAGCACCGGATCTGACGGTTTGCGGTCTGGGTATTGCCAATCCACTGGAAGGTGAAGGGTTAAGTACCAAATGGAGCATCGAACTGGTTTTTTCGCCAGTACACGGTTTTGATCAGGCAGGCGATCTGGCGGAGCTGTTCGCACGCCCCTTGAGTCGTCGCCAGAAGTTGAGTGTATAAGCCATGGAACTGAGCCTCTGGACTTATGAAGGCCCACCGCATGTTGGTGCCATGCGCATCGCGACGTCAATGCGTGACGTGCACTATGTCCTGCATGCCCCACAAGGCGACACTTACGCTGACCTGTTGTTCACCATGATCGAGCGGCAAAACAAACGACCACCGGTTACCTACACCACATTTCAGGCACGTGATCTTGGCGGTGACACGGCAAACATGCTGAAAACCAGTATTCGCGAAGCCTACGATCGGTTTCAACCTCAGGCACTGATGGTAGGCGAATCATGTACTGCGGAGCTTATTCAGGACCAGCCGGGATCGCTGGCCAGCGGTATGGGCATTCCCGTACCTGTGGTGCCACTTGAGCTGCCCTCCTATTCAAAAAAGGAAAACTGGGGTGCCAGTGAATCGTTTTACTACCTTGTGCGTCATGTACTTGCTCATGAGTCCTCACAGAACCGCAATGCCGACACAGAGTCTTCCGACACAGAGGCTTCCAATGAACAACAACGCCCTACTGCAAACCTGCTTGGCCCTACCAGTCTCGGCTTTCGCTGCCGTGATGACATTGTCGAGATAAGCAAACTGTTGGGGCAGATCGGTGTCGATGTCAATGTCGTCGCACCATTGGACGCCACAACTGATGACTTGCGACGCATCCCGAATGCAGACTTCAACATCAGCCTCTATCCGGAAACATCGCGAACCTTGTGTACCTGGCTGGAGCGAACATTCAAACAGCCAACGATCAAGAGCGTGCCCATCGGCGTCAATGCAACAGTGGCATTTATCGAAGAGATTGAGGCGTTGACAGGCATTGATGCCAGCACCGTCAAGAACACCGAACAAAGTCGACTGCCCTGGTACTCACGATCGGTTGATTCCAACTACCTGACCGGCAAACGCGTATTCATCTTTGCAGATGGCTCACATGCCATTGCGGCCGCCAGAATCGCCCGTGATGAATTAGGATTTACTGTCGTCGGTATAGGTACGTTTAGCCGTGAAATGGCAAAAGACGTTCGATCTGTTGCCAAAGAATTCGACCTCGAGGCCCTGATTACCGATGATTACCTTGAGGTGGAACAACATATTGAAGCGCTGCACCCTGAACTGGTACTGGGCACACAAATGGAACGGCATATTGCCAAACGCCTGTCATTGCCCTGCGCGGTAATCTCTACCCCAATCCATGTCCAGGACGTCCCTGCCCGCTATTCACCGCAAATGGGTTTTGAAGGTGCCAACGTTATTTTTGATACCTGGGTTCACCCTCTGCTGATGGGGTTGGAAGAACATCTCCTGCATATGTTTCGCGACGACTTCGAATTCAACGATGATGCAACCCCATCACATTTGCAAGGTAGCGAAGGTGCTGGCACTACCCACCAACAAACCACGGAAGCAACGGCTGAAAATCCTGTCAAAGCTTCCGAGGCTGCAACGCCCACTGTCACTAGCGCAGCCGACGTCAGTGTTGTTGCAACGGCGACAGAAGGCAGTTCTCAATGGGCTGATGATGCTGAGAAAGAACTGAAGAAAATTCCCTTTTTTGTGCGAGGAAAGGCAAGAAGAAATACCGAAGAATTTGCACGCATGCGGGGTGATCCCCTGATCACTGTCGATACGCTTTACGATGCCAAGGCTCACTATGCACGCTGAAAACATTCCAATACGCGTTACGCTGATTACCCTTGACGGACATCTGGGCAACACCATAGAGCGAGCCCAGACAAGACTGCGCAAGGAAATCCCGGGCCTGGTACTCACCATGCACCCGGCCTGCGACTGGGGCGACAGCCCGGAAGCAGAAGCTGCCTGCAATGAAGACATTGCAAGAGCAGACATCGTTGTCTGCACCATGATGTTTCTGGAGGCGCACATCAACACGGTGCTTCCGGCACTACAAGCTCGTGCACCGCATTGTGACGCCATGGTCGGTGCCATGTCAGGTGCCGAGATCGTCAAACTGACGCGCATGGGTAAGCTCACCATGGGTGGTGAACTCAAAGGCCCAATGGCCATGCTGAAAAAGCTGCGAGGCTCTAAAAAGCCTGGGCAGAACAGTGGTGCGGCGCAGATGAAAACACTCAAGCGCTTACCCAAGATACTTAAATTCATACCGGGTACTGCGCAGGACCTGCGTGCGTATTTCATCATGCTGCAATGCTGGCTGGCTGGCTCCGAAGAAAACATCAGCTGCATGATTCGCACACTTATTCAGCGATACGCAGACGGTGAGCGATCGGAGCTGCGCAACCTGCTGAAAGAACAAGCGCCCGTTGACTATCCAGAGAATGGCCTGTACCACCCTCGAATGAAATCGACATTACCTGGATGTGACAGGATTTCTTCAAAATTAACTGACCTGCCAGTGGTGTCTGTGACCAAGGGCACCGTGGGTGTACTTGTCCTTCGATCCTATGTTCTGGCCAAGAACACCAAACATTATGATTCAGTGATCGAAACACTGGAATCGCGTGGCCTGAAAGTCATCCCTGCCTTTGCCAGCGGACTTGACGGCAGACCCGCAATGGATGCCTACTTCAAGGACGGTGAAAACACCCGTATCGATTGCATGATTTCGCTTACGGGCTTTTCACTGGTAGGCGGACCAGCCTACAACGACGCCAAATCGGCAGTCATAGCACTCAGCGAACTGGACGTACCTTACATCGCAGCGCACCCCAGTGAGTTTCAGTCCCTGTCTCAATGGGAACAGAGTAGCCGTGGCCTTGCGCCTATTGAAACCACATTGATGGTGGCGCTACCCGAACTGGATGGTGCGACAGGTCCGATCGTCTACGGTGGTCAGAAATCCATGGGCAGTAACGGTGACCAGGATAAACTGCCCATCGTTGAACGTATTGATACGCTGGCCAGCCGAACCGTCGAACTGGTACGACTCAGGCGTAGCGAGCGAGCCGAACGCAAGCTGGGAATCGTCCTGTTCAACTTTCCACCCAACGCAGGCGCTGTTGGTACCGCTGCCTATCTGGCTGTATTCGAAAGTCTTTTCAATACCTTGACCCGACTTGCCGATGAAGGCTACGACGTCGAGCTACCCAATTCAGCTGACGATCTGCGCGCGCTGATCCTCAACGGCAACGCCAGCGTGTTTGGTACCGATGCCAACGTTCTGGCAACCATTCCGACAGACGAACATGTCAGAAACACGCCCTGGCTTGAGGACATAGAAAATCAATGGGGACCTGCCCCGGGCAAACTTCTCACCAACGGTAGTGGTATTTTCGTCCTCGGGATCCAGTTGGGCAAGGTCACCATTGGCCTGCAACCCGGATTTGGTTACGAAGGCGATCCGATGCGTCTTCTGTTTGAAGGTGGCTTCGCGCCTACGCATGCTTTCTGCGCCTTTTATCGTTACCTTCAGGACACGGTCAATGTGCATGCACTGATGCATTTTGGCACTCATGGTGCGTTGGAATTCATGCCCGGAAAACACTCTGGCTTGTCGGGTAATTGCTGGCCTGATCGCCTTATTGGCGACACCCCCAACTTCTACTTCTACGCTGCTAACAATCCTTCCGAAGCAACCATCGCCAAGCGCCGTAGCGCCGCGACTCTGATCAGCTACCTCACTCCTTCGGTAACAGAGGCTGGTTTGTACAAAGGGCTCAATGATATCAAGACGGCCATTCGCCAATACAATCAGCTGGACGAGCACGACACCGACGAAGGCAGGGAACTACTTGCACTACTCATCGCGCAAGCCGATGAAATAGAGTTTGGTGAAGACCTTGACTGGCATGAGAATGCCGTCGAGAAAACAATAATTCGACTTCAAACACTGCTCGTCGAATACGAAAACGAACTTATCCCCTGCGGTTTGCACATCATTGGCGAAGCACCCGGCGAGGAAGAGCGCGCTGACGTACTACATGCCTATTTGAAGTGCAAACTGACCGACCAGGCTCCCGAAAAAGAACAGGTACTTGAGTACGTCGGCAGTCTTGATTCGGCAGAGCACGTGAGCGACGGGCAAGACAATGAATCTGCACCAGACTGGCAAGCAGAGATTCGCGCCATGAATCAGCATCTGACCGCTGATAACGAACTTTCCGGCATGATCCACGCGCTGGATGCCGGCTATATCAAGGCTGCACCGGGAGGCGATTTACTTCACAACGCCGAAACGCTGCCGGCAGGTCGTAACATTCATGGCTTCGACCCGTTCAGATTGCCAACTGAACAAGCACAACGAGCTGGTCACAGACACGCTGAATTACTCCTTGAAAGACACGTGAGTGAAACAGGCTCATTACCTCAGTCCATCGCATTTGTACTTTGGGGTAGTGACAATCTTAAAAATGAAGGTGTACCCATCGCGCAGGTCATGGCACTCATGGGCGCTCGACCCAGATTCGATGCCTACGGCAAGCTGTCCGGTGCACAGCTCATGTCATTGGAAGAACTGGGGCGGCCACGCGTTGATGTATTAACCACGCTATCCGGCGTATTTCGTGATCTTCTGCCTCTGCAAACCAGAATGCTTGCCGAAGCGGCACTGCTTGCATCGCAGGCCGATGAGCCTCTGGAGATGAACTTTGTACGTGCTCACACCCTCGCCTATCAACAGAAAAATGATTGTGATATTACAACTGCAGCATTGCGGGTGTTCAGCAATGCTGATGGTGCCTACGGCTCCAATGTCAATTTGCTAATTGACAGTGGTAGCTGGGAAGATGAAAGCGAATTGGCGGACACGTATGGCAATAGAAAGTGCTACGCGTTTGGTGTAGATGGACAGGCCAAACGACAATCACGCTTGCTTGAAACTGCGCTCGCTGATGTGGATCTTGCCTATCAGAATCTTGAAAGCGTCGAGCTTGGCGTAACACAACTAGACTATTACTTCGACACACTCGGAGGTATCAACTCCATGGTGAAGCAAGCACAGGGCAAGGCTGTGCCCACCTACATTGGTGATCAGACGCAGGGTGATGGCACTGTCAGAACCTTGCAAGAGCAAGTCGCTCTGGAAACACGGACCCGTATGCTTAACCCGAAATGGTACGAAGGCCAGTTAAAGCATGGATACGAAGGCGTGCGAAATATCGAAACCTCCATAACCAATACGCTTGGCTGGTCAGCAACAACCGGGCAGGTATCGCCATGGGTTTACAACCAGATGGCAAAGACATTTGTACTAGACAAGGCTATGCGCGATCGATTGGCCGAGTTGAACCCCACCGCCTCAGCGCGAATGGCCAACAGGCTGTTAGAGGCAAGCGAGAGAAACTACTGGTCTCCCAGTGAAGAAGTCTTACAAGCCTTGCAAGAGGCGGGTGATGAACTGGAAGATCGACTTGAAGGCGTTGAAGCCGGAGCAGCAGCATGAATGTACAAGCCGTCCCAATAAGCAAGATTTCGCGTGCCAACAGTGTAGGCAAACACAAACCTGATGGTCAGGGCAGCGTTCAGGTACATCAGGACGAATCGATGAAAATCGATGGTGCCAAGGTATTTGCCGTTTATGGCAAAGGTGGAATTGGCAAGAGCACAACCTCTTCCAACCTGTCGGCTGCATTTTCAAAACTGGGTAAGCGCGTCCTGCAAATCGGCTGTGATCCAAAGCATGACTCCACCTTCACACTCACCAAGAAACTGATGCCGACAGTTATCGACGTATTGGCAGAAGCCGATTTTCATACCGAAGAACTGACACCGGATGACTATGTGTACGAAGGCTACAATGGTGTCATGTGTGTTGAGGCTGGAGGCCCACCGGCTGGAACCGGCTGCGGCGGTTATGTGGTTGGACAAACGGTAAAGCTGCTCAAGGAACACCATCTTCTCGAAGACACTGATGTTGTTATTTTTGATGTACTCGGAGATGTAGTCTGTGGTGGGTTTGCTGCACCCTTGCAGCACGCTGATCGTGCATTGATTGTTGCAGCCAACGATTTTGATTCGATCTTTGCGATGAATCGCATTGTTCAGGCAATCGGCGCCAAAGCCAAGAACTACGATGTCAGAATGGCCGGAGTTATCGCCAATCGCAGTGCCGGTACAGATCAGATCGAAAGGTTCAACGAAAAGACCGGGATGAAGACAGTTGCGCACTTCCCTGATCTGGATGTAATTCGTCGCAGTCGCCTGAAAAAATCCACCTTGTTCGAAATGGAACATTCACCCGAACTTGAAGCTGTGCAAAACGAATATCTTCGCCTGGCCGCGATGTTGTATGCAGGTTGTGATCCTGTCGAAGCGGTATCAATGCAGGATCGTGACATTTTCGATCTGCTCGGCTTTGATTGATCCACACCGTATCTCTGACCGGAGGCTGCCCTAATCATGCAACGCGATACCTATCTGGACAGGCGACAGCAGTTAAAGACCTACTTTGACCGTACTGCTGCTCACGCCTGGGAACAACTGACCTCAGAAGCACCGGTGTCCAGAATTCGGCAAACCGTGCGAGCTGGTCGGGCAGAAATGTTCGATGTCCTGTTGTCATGGATGCCGGACGATCTGTCCGGCAAGCGTGTTCTGGATGCAGGTTGTGGTACGGGTGCTTTCTCGATAGCCTGCGCACGCCGAGGTGCGGAGGTTGTCGGTATTGATCTGTCTCCAAGCCTTATCAAGCTGGCACAGGATCGCACCCCGAGTGAAGTACGCGATAGACTCAGATTTCGGTCTGGCGACATGTTGGGTGCGGAGAAAAATCACTTTGACTATGTCATCGCCATAGACTCCCTGATTCACTATCAGGCCAGGGACATAGTCAGGGCACTATCGCAATTGCAACAGAATGCGACAGGCGCAAACTCTCGTCTACTCTTTACGTTTGCACCACGCTCTCCAGCACTGATGATCATGAAGAGCGCCGGAAAGCTTTTCCCAAGAAATGACAGATCTCCAGCCATTGAACCGGTAAAGGAATCACTATTGCGCAAGTTGGTCGCCAGCGAACTGCCCGACGGCACAGATGTACTTCAGACGCAACGTGTCAATACGCCCTTTTACAAATCACAGGCGATGGAATTGAGTTGCCCATGAGCCAATCGGCCTCACATAGCCGGAGGTCAGATGCGGTCGCAGATGCGGTCGCAGACGCAGATGTGCGTCGCGAGTCAGCCAGAGCTATGGCAGACCATCGTAAGACTCAGTTTAAATCGTTGCTCTACCGGGCGATGCCGTTTGCAGATGCGGCTAGCGATGCTCTCCCATGGCGCCGGATTGTTCGTCTGTCGATGTTCCAGGTGTCTTGTGGCATGGCGCTTGTGTTGCTCAATGGCACCTTGAACCGCGTGATGATTGCCGAACTGGGCGTACCCGCCTGGCTGGTTGCAACCATGGTTGCGCTGCCGATGCTGTTTGCGCCGTTCAGAGCTTTTATAGGGCATCGGTCCGATCATCACAAATCGGCAATCGGCTGGCGACGTGTGCCCTATTTGTGGATGGGCAGTCTGCTGCAATTCGGAGGTCTCGCGATCATGCCTTTTGCGCTGTTGTTGCTTTCCGGCGACGGCACAGCACCTGATTGGTTGGCACGCACAGCAGCAGCCCTGGCCTTTCTTCTGGTTGGTCTGGGTCTTCACACGAGTCAGACCGCGGGTCTTGCATTGGCAACTGATGTGGCACCACAAGACAAGCGTCCACAAGTGGTTGCCTTGTTATACGTGGTACTCCTCGCAGGGATGCTGATCAGTGCTCTTGTCTTTGGTGGGCTGCTCAATAATTTCACACAACTGAAACTGATTCAGGTTATACAAGGCGCTGCAATTCTCACCATGGTGTTTAATTGTGTCGCATTGTGGAAGCAAGAGTCGCGCAGACCTGATCGTAACCAGAATAAACGTCCAGCTTTTCGAACAGTGTGGCAACGCTACCTCAAGGCTGCAAAAGGCAAGCGATTTCTGGTGGCCATTATGCTGGGAACCGCAGGCTTCAGTATGCAGGACATTCTTCTTGAGCCGTATGGTGCGCAAATTCTTGATCTGAGCGTAAGCGCCACAACGGTTCTGACAGCCATCCTTGCAGCTGGATCGCTTAGCGCCTTCGTGTTGGCTGGTTGGCGGTTGAAAAACGGTGCACACCCTGCACGCCTGGCCGCCATGGGAATCCTCGTTGGAATTGTCGCCTTCTCTATGGTCATCTTTGCCGATCCATTGCAGTCGGCTACTGTGTTTAGGCTGGGCACCGCACTTATTGGTTTCGGTGCCGGACTGTTTGCGATCAGTACCTTGATGATGGCGATGACAATGGTTGGTGAAGAACATACCGGTCTGTCGCTGGGTGCCTGGGGCGCTGCACAGGCCACCGCCGCAGGTGCCGGGATTGCGCTTGGCGGCCTTATACGTGACTTTACAACCAGTATGGCTGTCAGTGGTGCGCTAGGTGACGCACTGAGTGACCCGGCAGTCGGTTATAGCGTGGTGTATCACCTGGAAATAGGACTGTTGTTCGTCGCGCTAGCGGCACTTGGGCCATTGACTTCAATGGTTGCTCATTCATATTCACATCCTCGGCAACTCAGTCTTGCCGAGTTTCCCAACTGATCAGGAGACGGGATAATGGAAGTTGGTTATATCACTCAATACATCGACGTTGCGCAGCTTGCCCTGTACCTCTTCTGGCTATTCTTTGTTTTCCTGGTACTTTATCTGAACAAGGAAAGCCGACGGGAAGGGTTCCCACTGCGCTACAACGAAAATGACCGTGGTGCTCCAAGCACAGATCACAAAGTGCCCGCTGCGAAAACCTATGAGCTTTTAAATGGCGAGACTGTCCACCTGCCCAGTGGCAAGAATGACGATCACCGCGAGCTTAATGCCAAACCTCTCGGTCCCTGGCCTGGCGCGCCACTGGTTCCCAATGGCGATGCCATGATCGATGGTCTGGGTGCTGCTGCCTGGGTTGAACGTGCTGATCATCCGGACATGACTATCGAAGGTGAACCGCGAATTATGCCACTGTCCTCACTGCCTCCCGAGGAGTACTTTATTCCTAGCATGTCAACCGATCCACACGGTCTGGATGTTCGTGCTTGTGACGGTGTAGTTGTCGGTAAAATCTCTGACATCATGCTCGATCGGATGGAAATGTTGCCTCGCTATTACAAGGTTGCGCTCAATTCAGGCAAGACAGTTCTTTTGCCCATGATGTACATGACGCTTAGAAGAAACAGCTTACGCGTGACTGATACCGACACCCCCTTGACAGAGCGCTTGATTGACGGTCGCAAGAAGGAGGTTCGTGTCGCATCACTCAACAGTGCTCAATTCGAGAACGTACCGTTGTGCGCCAACGAGTCTGTTGTCACGCTTCTCGAAGAAGACAAGATCCAGGCTTACTATGGAGGAGCCCATGTCTACGGCTCACCACAAAGAACTGAATCGTTCATCTAATCCTGAGTATTGGCTGTTCACGTATCTTGCCCGGCAAACTGCGTGAATAGCCAGATTTCAAATTCCACACAGGAGATATAACTGTGCACGATCATGATGATTTCGACTTCGAAGATAGTCCCGGAATTCCTGCCCCACTACCACCCGGTGAACATATCGTCTGGCAAGGGAGCCCAAACGTCTGGGAGATAGCGAAAAATGCCTTTCATATTCGCAAGATCGTCGTGTACTTTGCACTCATCCTTCTCATACAGGCGGTGTCGATCCAACAGATGGGCCCTTCATCGTCCGGTATCAGTCTCGCAACGACGACTCTGCTCAGCGTGTTAGGGCTGAGCATTCTCGGATTGCTTGCCTACCTTACCTCACGGGTCACCATTTACACGATAACCAACAAGCGTGTTCTTATTCGCTTTGGTATTGCCTTGCAAATGACGGTAAATCTGCCGTTTTCACAAATATGTGCTGCCGATGTCCGTGTTGGTAAAAACGGTAACGGTGATATACCCTTGGCAGTGAAAGATAGTAAGAGAATCAGTTATCTGGTGATGTGGCCGCATGTGCGCCCGTGGAACTTCTCCAGACCGCAGCCCATGATCAGAAGCGTTGCAGATGTGCAGAAGGTAGCAAGGATTATTCATGACATTGCGGCTGAGTCATCGGCGACACAACGCCGCGTTGACAATGAAAAACAGACGCCACGTACAATCTCAGGTTCAACAGCCGAAGCGGTACTGATGAAGTCGGAAGTCTCATGAAGCCGGGCGAGAAAGCGATACTACCCATCTGGTTCCGAACAGGGCTAGTGGTCGCATTGGTATGCACGCTCTATTACAGCTACACTCACCGTTTGGTGGATGGGACCGGTTATCAGCATGTGCTCATCAATGAACATGGCAATCTTCTGGTGTCACAAAAACTGCATTTTGTCGATCTGGAAGATGGCATGGTAAGTGTCATCAACGCAGACAATGGTCAGGAACTAATCCGTCTTGACTCCGGCGAAGATGGTTTTATGCGAAGTGTCATGCGTGGTCTTGTCCGTGATCGCAAGGCACAGGGGCTTGGACCAGAGATACCTTTTGAGCTTGCCATGTGGGAAGACGGTCTGGTCTCTCTCATTGATCCCGCAACTGCTCGACGTGTCGAGCTATCAGCTTTCGGCAAAGACAATGTCGAGGCCTTTACACGATTGATTCCAGGAACGTCTGCGTCGCACAAAGCGTCACTGACATCCTCGTCCTAGACAAGCACAGCGCTCTTTATGTCTTTACTGGGACCTATACTGGTTGTCATTGTTGCCTGGTGGCTGGGCACCGGCCTGGTGCTCTATCTTCAACAAACCATTGTCAGAGTACGCTCTCCCCTGATTGCTACGCTACTTACGGTATCGGCGTTGTCGCTGGTATGCATGCAGGTGTCCGCGTCCGGTACACAACCGTGGCAATCCTATCTTGGATTTCTTGCTGCTGTTTTCTTATGGGGTTGTATCGAGCTCAGTTACTACACTGGCCTCATTGGCGGCGTTCACAAGCGACAATGCCCCGACGACTGCGCTACAGGCAAACGCTTCCGATTGGCGCTAGGCGCCAGTATCTGGCATGAGGTGAGCGTCTTGTTTACCGGCGGTGTTGTTATGACACTGTTTTTAAACGCTGAAAATCAGGTTGCTCTTTTTTCTTTTCTGGTGCTGTGGCTGATGCGCTGGAGTGCCAAACTCAATCTGTTTTTCGGCGTCCCTAATTTCAACACCGACTGGTTTCCCAAACGTCTGGCCTATGCCCACAGCTATATTCGTCGCGCACCGGTAACCGTATTCTTTCCCATTTCCGTTTTGTCTGCTGCTCTGGTGGCTTTTGATCTTATTTCGCGTGCAATGGCCAGTGACTACCATCAATCGCTGATTTTCATATTGCCGGGTGTTTTGCTATCGCTTGCGATACTTGAGCATCTGTTTATGGCCTTACCAATCGCTGATTCGGAACTGTGGAACCGAATTTTCGCCCGCGAGGAAATCGAATCAGACACCACACTCTCTCTCGCTGAAGACAGTCTGCCAGACACCTTCTCGGCGCAGCGTATTCAGGCTCGCACACAGGAACGCATTCACAAGGTCATGACAGTTTCAACAAGTGGGCCGGTTTCTGTCACACTCAATCAGGTAGAAGCCACAGCAACCCATTCTGTCAGTCAATAATGAGTAACGTATTTCCGTTTTCGGCCATCGTCGGTCAGGAAGACATGAAGTTGTCCCTGCAAATGGCAGCAGTCGATGCCAGCATTGGAGGCGTTCTGGTTCTTGGTGATCGGGGTACCGGCAAGACCACTGCAATGCGCGCACTGGCCGCACTACTTCCTTCCATTTCGGTTGTTCAGGGCTGCCGTTTTGCCTGTAGTCCCAAGCCCGAAGACAAGCTGTGTGACGAGTGCAAAAAACGTCTCAGCGAGGGACCATTGACCAAGGTGGACAGGGATACGCCTGTCGTTGACCTTCCACTGGGTGCCAGTGAGGATCGTGTTGTTGGCGCACTCGATCTCGAGAAAGCCTTGACGGCCGGGATCAAGGCTTTTGAACCCGGCTTGTTAGCCGCTGCCAACAGAGGCTTTCTGTACATCGATGAGGTTAACCTGCTTGAAGACCATCTCGTTGATCTGCTGTTGGACGTTGCTGTTTCGGGGGTCAACGTAGTAGAACGTGATGGCCTGAGTATTCGTCATGCCGCAAGATTTCTGCTGGTGGGTAGCGGCAATCCAGAAGAAGGCGAACTAAGACCTCAACTACTGGACAGATTCGGATTGTCCGTGGAGGTCAGTACGCCTCAGGATATCGATCAGCGGATGGCGATTGTCCGGCTACGCGATGAGTTTGAACGCGACCCTGAAAAATTTGCCAAAAAATACAAGCCACAGGATGCAAAAATCGGCAAACGAATCATCAAGGCAAAGAAAATGTTGTCGGCAATCAATGTCCCTGACGATGCCTTGCGCACGCTATCCGAGCTATGTGTCGCCCTCGGCACAGATGGTCTTCGTGGCGAGCTGACGCTGCTACGCGCATGCCGTGCCTATGCCGCACTGACGGGTACCGCAGAGGTCGGCCGTGAACATATTCATCGCGTTGCTGCGATGTCGCTTCGCCATCGACTGCGCCGCGATCCGCTGGATGACAGTGGCTCAACCGTCCGTGTCGAACGAGCCATGGATACGGTAGGTCTGGCTTAGAGCGGCATGAGTGGCCACATGACTGACAGTGAACAGCATTGGGTGCTTGCGACTGTTGCCCTTCAGTTGCTACGACACGACCCCGCCCTGAAAGGTCTACTGGTGAGGTCATCACATGGTCCGGTACAACAAGCTTTTTTAAAATGTCTGCACCGGCACTTCACGGTAACAACGGTGCCGGTCTCCGTATCAACTGAACGACTGAATGGTGGTCTGGACATTAGTCAGACACTAGCGGCCGGGAAACCCGTTTACCAGAAAGGCTTACTGGATACCGATGAGGGTGCCTTGATTGTTCACGGTGCTGAACGGCTTGAGACGCTAACATCATCCGCGCTGAGCGCGTATCTGGACAGACCTGATCCGGCAGATACCGTTCTAGTGTTGATGGATGAAAGCGGCGAAGATGAAACCGGACTCGCAGATTCACCCATGGCTGACCGACTTGCCATGATGATAGAGCTCCCGGCACTGCCGTTGGCATCGCTGAACAGCTTACTCGAAATAGAACCAGGTAAAACCATTAACAACACGCTGAGTATCAAGGATATCGAACTCTCTGATTCGATACTCGAGGAACTCATCCGACTTGCACAACGGCTGGGCGTAGACTCTATCCGCGCGCTGCTTTTTACCATACGCGTAGCCCGAACCCATGCCGCTTGCAAGCAACGTCTCACAGTAGATGTAGAAGACGCGGCAATAGCCGCACAGCTTGTGCTGGCGCCGAGAGCAACGACCATGGACGCTGAAGAGGAGCCTGCTGATCAAGAGCAGGAAGAACCGACTGATCAAACCGACGATCCCGCCCCGCCACAACAGGAGGAAAATTCCAGTCAGGACGATCAACAACCGAGCGATGAGCAAAAAGACAATCGCGATGATATCGGCGAACAACTACTCGAAGCCGTTTCGGCATCATTACCACAGCATCTTATTGCCAATCTTGTTCGCGGACAAAAAAATAATCGTAAGGCAGGTAGAGACGCCAGTGCTACGGGCAAAGGAAGCAACGGTCGTCCCACCGGTGTACGCCGCCCGCGCGGTTCGCTTGGCAACCAGCGCCTGAATATCATTGAGACTCTCAAGGCGGCGGCCCCCAAGCAACGCCTGCGTAGACAAGCCGATTTTCCCTCTGGCCGATTGCAGGTTCGTGTCGAGGATTTTCGCGTTACACGCTATAAGCAACCAACCCGAACTACGACGGTATTTGTCGTCGATGCTTCGGGTTCCGCCGCGCTTAACAGACTCGCAGAAGCCAAGGGCGCAGTGGAGCTTCTGCTCGCCGAATGCTATGTGCGCCGTGATCGCGTGGCCCTGATCAGTTTTCGTGGTGTTGAGGCCCGGCTGGAGCTGCCCCCTACCCGCTCACTGGTAAGAGCAAAACGCGAGTTGGCCGGATTACCCGGTGGTGGTGGAACGCCATTGGCTGCTGGACTCGATCTGGCGGCACAAGTGGCACAGCAACTCAAGCAGGCGGGTGAGACACCCGTGATCGTCATAATGACTGACGCAAAAGCCAACATCGCACGATCAGGTGAAGCGTCCAGAACACTGGCCATGGACGATGCTCATCAAGCGGCCCGACAATTGGCCAGTTTACAAATTCGATGCCTGTTCATCGATACCGCGCCAAGAGCTCGCCCACAGGCAAGAGAACTTGCCGCGTCACTACAGGCAACTTATCTGCCGTTGCCATCGGCAAGCTCAGGCAAATTACCCGAGCTCATACGTGCATGAACACGCAGACGCCGGTGTCGCGTAAGGTGCAATCCGGCGCACTCCGATGGAACGTGCTCACCCTTGGTGAAGGCCCTGTTTGTTTATTAATACACGGCACCGGAGCGTCAGTTCACTCATGGAAAAATCTCGCACCGTTGCTTGCAGAACACTACACAGTAGTGATGATGGACTTGCCCGGGCACGCGGATACGATAACCCCCCAAGACACGCCATTGACTTTACAGGCAATGGCGCAGGCTTTGTTCAAACTGATCGACCAGGAAAATCTGGATGTCGAAGTCATCGTCGGGCACTCGGCTGGCGCTGCCATCATGCTGGAGATGTGCCTGCAACACCCTCAATGTGCAAAACGCCTGATCAGTATCAATGCTGCCGTTGTGCCGCTGGCAGGCATTGCTGGCTACGTATTTTCACCACTGGCCCGATTAGGTGCGAACGGCCAATGGTTGCCACGCTTTTTTTCGTACCGGGCAAAAAATGACCGCAATATCAGCAAATTGCTGAATAGCACCGGTTCTGTTGTTGATCCGCAGAGCTTCCGTCGTTATGCTGAGCTTTTCAGCACGGCTTCTCATGTGTCAGGTGTACTCAAGATGATGGCTAACTGGCAACTGGAGAAACTCACACCACGCCTTGGACAAATTCAGCAGTCCATCATGCTCATTGCCGCCAGCGAGGATAAAACCATCCCATTGCGTGATACCTACAAACTGCAACAGCTATTGCCAGCAAACCACGTCAGCATTTCCGTCATCAAGGACCGTGGACATCTATTGCACGAAGAAGACCCCTCAGCTGTTGCACAACTGATACTCGACGACGCCCCCCATGAACACTGAAAAACAAGATCTTGTCGCTTGCAAGGAGCTTATCAAACACGGCTCGCACTCGTTCTTCATGGCATCGCTTCTGTTGCCTCGCCAAACAGCCATCCCGGCTACCGCCCTGTATGCGTTCTGTCGCATCGCCGATGATCTGATTGATGCTGACAACGCAGGCGACGCAGCGATTCAGGCACTGAATTCCCGCCTTGATTCCATCTATGCCGGCTCCCCACAGGCCTTCCCGGAAGATCGCGCTCTGGCAGAAGTTGTTCACCGGTTTTCGATCCCTCGGGCCATGCCTGACGCGCTCATAGAGGGCCTCGCATGGGACACTACCGAACGCACCTACGAAACCCTGTCAGAGCTCTACGATTATGCCGCCCGGGTTGCTGGCTGCGTTGGTGCCATGATGACGCTAATCATGCGGACGAGCGACAGGCGGGCAGTAGCCCGCGCCTGCGACATGGGTGTTGCCATGCAACTGACCAACATTTCAAGAGATATCGGTGAGGATGCACGCATGGGCCGCCTGTACTTGCCCAGACGCTGGTTCGCACAAGCGGGTCTTGATGCGGACGAGTGGCTCGCCAATCCGGTTCAGAACGAACACATCACCGCCATGTGCAAGCGACTTTTAAGTTATGCCGATGTTCTCTACAAACGCTCTGACTCTGGTGTGGCACTGCTACCCTTGAATTGTCGGGCAGGCATAAGAGCTGCACGGGTGATCTACTCCGATATCGGGCGTCAAATCGCCCGGCAGAAATACCAGACGGTGGATCAACGCGCCATCGTCCCCAAAATCCGCAAGACTTATCTGTTAGGAAAATCGCTGGTCACCATCCCGCTCGTGCGATCCGAGCAACGAGTTGACGAGCTTGAGTGGCCACCGTTAATCGAAACACAGTATCTGCTTGAGGATATCGAATCAGTGCCCTCAGTACCGCGCACAGAGTGGCTGGTTTCGTTGTTTCATGCGCTGGATGATCGTGAAAAGAACATAGACCGTGAGCGTGAGCCTGAGAGAGTTGACTGATCTACAATTATCCCGTTGCCTGAAGACAGCCTGATTGCGCCAATGGTTCCTCCTGTACCTGGCAGGTGCCAAGTTCAAACGAAAACTCACTGCCTTCACCCAGAGTGCTTTCGACCGTGATCGTACTACCGTGCAGCTCGATTATCTGTTGCGCTATGCTCAAGCCCAGCCCCATTCCCGATTCATTTTCGCAATCACTGGTTGGTGTCACCTGATAAAGTCGTTCAAACACGTGTTTTAGATCTTTAGGCGGAATACCACAACCGTTATCCTTTACACAGAGCCTGACACGCCCTGCGCCGTGCATCACGCTGGCTGTCACTGTCACCGCGCCGTTTTGCGGTGTGAATTTCAAGGCGTTGCCAATCAGGTTCGATAGCACTTGAATAATCCTGTTGCTTTGCATCATAACCATCGGCAAGTCAGGTTCCTTGACAATCGTGAGTTCAATTTGCCTGCCAGCGGCTTTCGGCATGGCCGCTACCATACAATGATCGAAGACCTCATGGATACTCGACAGCTTGAGGTTTACTTGCATTTTGCCGGTTTCGAATCGCGACAATTCCAGAAGTTCATTGAATTGCGACTTGATCTGATCACAACTCTCAAGTGCGTAGTTAAGGATCGTCGTCTGTTGCTCGCACACCTCTCCCGCAAGCCCATCGCGTACAATCGAAATAAACTCCTGAATCGCCGTCAAGGGCGTTTTCACCTCGTGTGAGACTGTGTGGTAAAACCGCTGAATCTCTTCATTGCGCTTTCGCAAAAGACCATTGGCAACCTCCAGATCCTTTAGGCGACTCACGTGCAGTTTGCGTAAACGACTTTTTTCTATGGCATTGTTTACCGCACGGTGCAACGCGGTTTTGGTCAGATCGACTTTGGTTAGAAAGTCAGTGGCGCCAGAACGCACGGCGTTGATGGCAACCTGTTCACTCGCCTGCCCTGTCAGGACTATCGTGCAGGGCATATTGTCGCCAAGAGATTCAGCCAGTTTCATGATTGCATCCGTGCCGTTACCATCGGGCAGACAATAATCCACGACAATGCAATCAAACCTATCAAGAGAGGCTGCCAACAGTGCCTCTGCGATAGTGGTGGCTGTTATCACCATGTGGTTAGCGGCAGGATCCGAGCGAAGGTAACGCTTGCACAAATGCAGGTAGTCATCATCGTCGTCAATAAGAAGAATCCGCGCGTCGGCAAGCTGCTTATCGTGCTGATCATCAGCTACGACTGACTCATCGGTGGGAATCTCATTCATATTGCTTTAGTGGCGAATATTGCCGTGCCTTTAAAGCAAGCTAACCCTTTGCGCGCCGCCGCGGCGGTCAATGTCAGACCGGGTTATCACGCCTGACGTACTTAGCGGCACTGGCGGCCACCTCATCCAGCGGTGCCGGTTTTAATCCAAGCGCTTTCAGTATGTCGTTGGCTCCGCGGTACAGCAGCATCTCTGCCACACGAACTCCCAGATCAACTGCTTCATTGTGATGTGCGCTGGCATCAGCAGTCACAAGTTGTTTTCCATCCGGGCTTGCAACCAGACCACGTAACCAGATTTTATTACCCTGTATCACGGAATAGGCGGCAATCGGCACCTGGCAGCCTCCATCCAGTCTGGCACTCAAGGCTCTTTCCGCCATGACACGATAGCTGGTTTCCTGATGATGTAATTTGTCGATAATAGCGGCAGTGCTCTCATCGTCGATGCGCGTCTCTATACCTACAATACCCTGACCGGCAGCTGGCAAGCTATCCTCCACAGACAGCTCGCAGGCAATTCGTTCTTGCATTTCAAGGCGGATCAACCCTGCAGCAGCCAGAATAATGGCATCGTATTCACCATTGTCCAGCTTGGCCAGACGAGTATTAACGTTGCCACGCAGGTTGTGAACGTTCAGGTAGGGAAATCTAGCCATTATCTGGGCTTGACGCCGCAAACTGCAGGTACCTACCACAGCCCCCTCAGGCAAGCTCTCAGGATTTTCATACGTATTGGATACAAACGCGTCATGGGGGTTCTCTCGATCCATGATGTGTACAACCTGCAAACCCTCGGGCAGCACGGCTGGCACATCCTTGATGGAATGCACAGCTATGTCAGCTTCGCCGTCGAGCATGGCGGTTTCAAGTTCTTTCACAAACAGGCCTTTACCACCAATTTTCGCCAATGGGCTATCCAGTAGCTGATCACCCTTTGTCGTCATCTTCAACAACTCAACGGTTATCCCCTGGTCAAGCGCTTCGACACGTGCCTTGACATCCTCCGCCTGCCATAGAGCAAGTGGGCTTTTACGAGTTGCTATACGAAGGGTTTTCATAGGGTTTATCACTCAATGAAGATGCGAGTACGTCGATGATGCAGTAACTTGAAAATGCGGATACTTTTATTCCCGGGCATACGGTAATTCAGGCTGTGGCAGAATGAGGATACGCGTTCAAGGGACTGATTCCTTGATGCAGGCCGACGCGTAATACAACGCTACCGAGGCATCTCACGAGCTTCTTACCAGCCGCAGGAATTTAATAGGGACAAAAAAAATGCAGCGACCACTCAAGCTGAAGCGTGGCGCTGCATGACGTGTTTGACAACCAACCGGGAACTGCACGGTGTATATTTTTTACCCACCACACGTCCCGAAAGATTCACGTTGTCATCACTGACTGACTACTTCATCGTTAGTACGAATAGCCGAACTGATAGCCACTTCAATGGCTTGAGGGGTTACCAGTGCAGCGCTAGGCTCCGGATTATTGGGATCCAGATATTCCGGTACGTTGGAATAATCAGGCACAGCGGTTGCTTCATCGCTCAACGGCGCTTTCCAGACAGGATAGTCATCGAGCATACTTACCCCGTATAGAGGCTTGTTGACACCTTGATGACACGTATTACATGCGGCCTTGGGCGCGTCATCCAGTTTTCCTAGACGATGTTCCGGATAAACCGGTTGCAGCGGCACCATGTAGTCATTGTTGATCGCCGGTACCATCTGCAAACCATGCCATGCAGTCACTCTCGCTGGCGGGCTCTGCTCCCAGGACGCAAAATTACGCGAGTTATGACAGTAGGTACAGTTCACACCCAACGAATCAGACATGTGCATCATCAATGACCAGGTGCGTTCAAGCGCCTGCATGGATTCATTGTTGTTCTGATTTTTTAGCGGCAATGCATTTTCATGTGCAATCCGAATCTTTGCTGGCTCTCCAACAAGATACGGCGTCAGAGGATCGCTCAACATTGAGGTATAGCCCGCCTTGGTTGCAACGTTATTCTGCTGATAGTTGTTGGCTGACATACCCGCAGCATGCGCCGGACCATTATCTTCAAACCAGATGTACTCGGGGACGTTCTTGCCTCGATGACAGGTGTAGCACGTCACCCCGGTCTCCTTGACATGGTCACTCCACTCGCTATTGATCGTCTGAGTCATTTGCATCATGCGTCTTGACACCACCTTGGTGTAAAGATCGTCAGCGGCAAAATTAGCGCCCTGATGACAATAGGCGCAACCCTGCTCTGGTGAAACCCATTGCGTAATGGCAGCCATGGTGCGGGTAAATTCACCAATCGACAGATCGCCAAGCACCTGAACATTTTGATACACATCACCGGCCTTGGGTGCGCCGGGAACATCAGGCGTGGCAGGTAACGCCACTGGCACCTGATTCTGCGCAACCAGTGGTTCAGTGACATCCGGATTGGTCGTCTGCCACATGGCGACCCCACGAAATCCAATCTGTTCGGATTCCATGGGTGGAGCTTCCCAACACCCCTGCATAGTAAGGGCCAGAAAGGCAACAGCAGATACTTTAAAAAGATTCATCAGTTTCCTCCCAGGGCTGGGTCAATACTCGGGACGTACACTTCCGGATAGGCAGGTGCGATTCCGTGCTTTACGCCCCACATATACCAATTGTCAACGACCGTACCTGTCAACAGGATGCCGATACCACCCGTAATGGGGGTCAGGATCGCGAACCACCAGGCCCAACGATGAATAGACTCCATGGTTGCATTAAAGCCCATCGTCCATCGCCAGAACAGTGAGGCACGTTCGGTGGCTGTACCACGATCAGTGATTTGCTCAATTTCACGTTCTCCGCCGTAACGACCTACTGCCAGAATAGTACCGGCATGCATGCCAAACAAAACAGCTGATCCATAGAGAAAGACAATGGACAACATATGGAACGGGTTGTAGAACAGATTGCCGTAGCGCATCGAAAATGCGGCTGTCCAATCCAGATGAGGAAAGATGCCGAAAGGTACTGCCTCGCCCCAGTCACCCATAAGCAATGGACGGATAAATCCAAGTACCAGATACAACCAGATAGCTGCACCAAACGCCCAGGGAATGTGATAGCCCATATCCAGCGCTTTCGCTCGCAAGTAGGTACGGGTCCACCAAAGCAGGATTGAAAGCGTCAGGAAGAAACCGGCAAGTAACCACCAGCCACCTTCAGCCATTGCAGGTATGCCAAGTCCGGAACCCGGTGGGGGTGGCTCAAGAGCCAGCCAGAACAACTGCCTGACAAACTGCACCACATCCCAGTTAACCGACGCCAGCATGTTGAGTCCAATGATCTCAAAAGCGATAAATCCGCAAATGAGAGACAGCGTTCCGGTCGCTCCGAGATAAACAGGCCCAAGCTGCGCGTTGCCGATTGCACCAAGCAACCATGAGAAAATCGGTTTTCCTGCCCGGTTTTTCGTCTGGTTGCCAATGGGTACACCCATCTCACCATGACCATGAACCTGTACCTGGGTAAATATATTTTGATATTCAGGCATATTGTTATCTCCTAGGACCAGACGGGAAGTTCAAGCCACCAGTTCCACCACTCTGGCCAGCCTCGAGTCCAGAATGGACCACTGATAATGATGCAGACCGCACTCCAGAATGCGGCGTTAATCGCCAGGAACATACCCAGGCGATGGATACCCAAAGTACCAATCGAATACCCGATGATGTCTCGGAAATAGGTGTCCTCATGCTCAGGCGTCTTGACCTTACCGCCATCAGGCACGTTGGTTGCCGACAGGACAAGTCCTCCATGAAGTGCCAATGCAAGGCAAGTGGTAAAAAAGAAGGTGACTGCCAGCATGTGAGCAGGGTTGTAATGAAAATGTAGAAATTGATATCCGATATTGGAGACCCAATCCAGATGGCTCAAAATGCCGTAAGGAAAACCATGGCCCCATCCACCCAACAGTATCGGACGAAAAATCACGAGAGTGACGTAAGCAAGGATGGCAAAGCTGAACACAATAGGCACGTGGTAGCCCATCCCCAACTTCCTTGCTATCTCAGCCTGACGCAATGCCCAAGAGACAAAAGCACCCGTGGCACAGACGGTAATGAGTTGCCACAGCCCGCCTTCCTTCAATGGGGCAAAGCCAAGTCCATAAGACAGGTCTGGTGGAGCAATATTGATGCGCCAGACGTTCCATGTATCACCAATTGCGGCCCCATAGACAATGAGCAAGGTACCGACTGTGGCAAAGAAAATAGTCGTGACGCCAAAAAAACCGACGTAGAACGGCCCGACCCAGAAGTCGAACAAGTCTCCGCCGACTATCGTGCCCCCCCGAACACGGTACTTCTTTTCAAAGTTAAGCATTGCCATGTTAGATTTCCCCGACTATAAAGGCCTGTTTTTTTTGTATCTTGATCAAGCCCAGCCGCAGGCTGCGTGACGAATGCACTGCAATGCATTCGTTTTTTTCACGTGCCTGACGGCTGTTCTGCCTTAACCGAAGTCGATCAACCCAGACGGGTTGTATCGACGTCAGCCTCAATCACGTCTTGAAAGCTTACCGCTGTAGACGGACCTTCAATCCAGTTAAACCGGTCGGTACTCAGAACGATGAAATGGATAACAATTGCCAACGTGAACAGGAAGGCAGCCATACCAACCAGTGCACGACGCGGATCAAACAATAACCATATACGCCACATAATTATCTCTCCTATGCAATGTAAGACATCAGGGAAACGACTTTTTCAGTCGTATCACCCAACATGGAATACCCCTCAACACCTGGAAACCAAGGACGCCACAGCCACACGAGGAAGTGTGCAACCACTGCGATTCCAGTGAAGAAAAGGAAGCTTGTAACGAAGATGGCGTGAAACTCACGTGCTTCGTTCTGTTTAAGTCCAGACAGAGAACCGCCTGAATTAACGTCAGCCATATCAATAGCCTCATGTTGTATGACCCTTGTTTCACCGCAGGCCAAGAGAAGACGCGAACGCGCCGTTGAACACCGCCTCTAGACCAGGATTGACAAGACACCTGAATTTGGCGGTAATGAATTTTGCAACGTTCCTGAACAAGGATCGCTACAAAACTAGAACTCTTCTATTGCTATCGCGCGTGTTGCCACTTGCGCGCAGGGCTACTGCTGAAAGACGTAAGGTACTGTACTGTCAGCCGCGCTTCGAGCCTCAGTCCACAATGAACCGGAGCCATCATCACCAGAACAGATCCACGGATGGCGATTGCGCGGTAACAAGCGGCACAAACCGGTGATAGCCAGACACACCATGAAGATCAGTGCGTACATCACACGATATTCAATAGACTTGCCAGGCTTTGCCTGATGGCTTGTTTGCGTAGTCTCTAGATGAGCTTCTTTCATCATCGAAGGATTAGCACTCATACGGTAATCTCCTCTTGGCCCTAATGGACCGGTTCACTGGACGGGACTTGTGCCGCCACGTGTCTGGTTGTAACGCGATCACTCTTTTCACGACGTGCCGTTGCCTCGCTGGCATCTCGTAATGTTTTTGCCGCCGATATGCGCACGATGACCGGCTGCTGATCTACCAGCTTCTGCAGAAGTGCATGGGCATCCTCGTCCCAATGCAACGCTGGCTGGATACGACTTGGAGTCGCCTCCTGTTTTTCATCAAGTACTGTCCCTAACGGCAAAATATTGAACAATGCATCAAACAGACAGTTGCAGACTTCCTGAATGAGATAGGTTGCACCGCTGTACCCCATGAAAGGCGTACCCGTGTGACGACGAATAGCCGTCCCGGGAAACGATGCGGGGATATACGAAGCCTTGCTGTCAATTTCAGCCAGATACATACGCTCGTTATAACTACCAAACACCATCAGTGGCGTTTTGGTCTGTACTAGCTCTCGTACATTGTCGTTATCGGTTTTCTTGCCCGAATTGCGCTGAATAGCAAACTCACAGGGCAGACCCATCTCGTCTTCAAGGAAATGACGAATGCCACGGCTATAGGTTTCGTGAGCAACAACCCCGAAACTGGCCGTTCCAAAAAAATCCTGTGTCACAGAGCGCCATAGATCCCAAACAGGTTTTATCGTTGTGTGTTTTTCCTTTTCAATGAAAGGTTCGGGGTCGAGTCCTGTCATTTCACCCAGCGTGCGTAAAAACGCTGTGGTGCTGTGCAAACCAATAGGCGCTTGAAGATACGGACGCTCAAGGTTTTCACATAGCATCCTGCCAAACTCCCGGTACATGCAAATATTGACATCGGCATTGGCCAGATTGTTGATATCTGCAAGGTGGGAGCCTAATGGGAAAGTCATGTTGACTTCGCACCCGATACCTTCAACCAAACGCGTAATCTCAGCCACATCACTTGGCATATTGAACTGCCCGTACATCGGCCCCAACAGATTAACCCTCGGCTTGTCACCTTCTTTCTTGCGTAGTTTGGGTACCTTTTTAGGTCCGAACTCAGTCCACAGCCAATACATTGCGCGATCGGAACTTTGCCACTGATCTTCATCGATGGTTCGGGGAAGAAAACGCAAAATCCCAGTGCCTTCCGGCGTAACGCCACCACCAATCATCTCGGCAATCGAGCCTGTTACCACGACGGCTGGCAATTCCGGATCGAGTGTCTTGTGCGCTCGACGCATCGCCTTTTCGGTACCTTCCTGGCCCAGTTCCTCTTCACCAAGTCCGGTGACGACGATTGGCAGTTCGTGCGGCGGCAGACCGTCTGTGTAATGCAATACCGAGGTTACCGGAAGATTTTCGCAGCCAACAGGACCATCAATAATGACTTGCAGACCTTTGATGGCAGCAAAGGCATAGACCGATCCCCAGTAACCGCCCGCTCTATCATGATCAAGTACTAACATCAGCTTGTCGCCGTACTGGAGCGAGCCACTGCCTGCTTGGCCAGCTTCTTCGCAAATTGTTGTCGGTAAGCAGGTCGCTCCATAGGCGTGTCCTGCCAGATCCCAGAGGTATCAGCCTCTCCTACCCCTTCGAAAAATTCATTCATCTGGTCGAAGCGTTGCTTGTTTGCCAACGCCGCATTCATGACCTGCGCCACTGAACCTGCGCCTGCAGCTCCCATCAGAGGACGTGCAGAGATCAGATTGGTAAAATACAATGCCGGGATCGCTTTTGCCTTGGCCGCTTGCACCAGCGGTGTTGTTCCTATCGCAAGGTCAGGCTTGTAGTAGTCAAGCGCTGACAGATCGTCCTCGAGAGATGCGCGAAACTTAACAACCACACCTCGGGCTTCAAGCCATGCCAGGTCATCCGCAGACCAGGCTGTTTTAGGACAGGCAGATCCTACGTAGTGAACCGTTGCGCCACTTTCAATGGCAAGTCTTGCAACAATCAGTTCCGAACCTTCGTAACCGGAAATAATCAGACGACCATCAATTGGCGCTGCTGCGAGTACCTGCTTGATAACGGGCAAAGCGGCATCCTTTGCAGCATCAATTAGCGCTTGCTCGATATCACACGCCTTGCCGATAGCATCAAGCCAGGCAGCGGTGCCTTCGACACCCACAGGTGCAGATCCCACCACAAGCCGACCTGCTCGCTCAAATTCACGAACCGATGCGGTATAAAAAGGGTGGAGTGCCGCTATGGCTGCGCCATCTAGCGCGGTGTATAGCTCCCTCCATTCACGCGTTGGCACTGTTGGACCAACAGCCAGTCCCATCGGCGCAAGCAGTTGACCGATAACAACAGGATCTGCAGGAAACAACTCGCCAAGCAGCGTAACGGTGCGCATTTCCTTGATTCGGGTTGCCGGTGCGGCGACTGGCCCCTGCTCTGCTTCGCGCCGTGCGTATTTAAGCATCGCACCTGCCAGAACATCCTTGGCTTCTGCGTGTGTCGGTACGCCAAAACCCGGCACGTCAATACCAACGATACGAACACCGTTGATCTGATCGGGCAACAAGTCCAGCGGCACGCCGGAAGCAGTTGGTACACAAAGATTGGTAATAATGATGGTGTCATAGCGTTCGGGATCAGCCATCTTGTGAACGGCCTCGCGAATGTCTTCGAACAGTTTGCCGGTAACCAGAGTTTCTGAATCAAAGGGCACGTAGCCCACCGTCCTTCGAGCACCATAGAAGTGCGATGTAAAGGTCAAACCGTATACACAACAGGCACTGCCCGACAGAATGGTTGCAGTACGACGCATGCGTAACCCCACTCGCAAGGAGCCGAACGCAGGGCACATGCTTTGCGGTTGGTCATGAGGTCCAACGGGATAGTCAGCAGCATATTGCGCCAGCGTTTCGCTCTTGCCAGCAGATTGCGCAGCAGCCAGCAAGGCATCTTTCCCTGCGTGACAGCCGGCACCGTCATCAACACCCGGCTTGCCAACGAAATTTACCGGAGCTTCCTTGACATTCTTGTCGATTCCCTCACCCATGATCAGGCCTCGTCGTAAACCACTTCAAGGGTTGGTGTCTCGAGAAACTTCTTGCCACACAAGTCAGCGATGGTGGCAGGTGTCATCGGAAAATCTTTCATCGAATCATCGGCATCAAACAAGCCGAGTAATTCGTCCTGGGTCAGCGGTGTTGGATGTTGAGGCGTTGAGTCTGCGACATTCTCTGAAAGGGATTCAAACAGTGGCCCCCAATCGCCGCCAGGCTTGCCGATGATCTGGTACGAGGAGCTTTTCTTGCGGATATCGTCATCAGCAGGGATGGCACTCAGTACCGGAATACCGACTTTTTCAGCGAAGGCTTGCGCTTCACCACTACCTTCATCCTTGTTAATGACCATGCCAGCAACACCAACGTTGCCACCAAGTTTTCTGAAATATTCAACAGCCGAACAGACATTATTGGCCACGTACAGAGATTGCAGATCGTTTGAACCGACAACGATCACCTTCTGACACATATCGCGGGCAATTGGCAATCCAAATCCACCACAAACAACATCACCCAGAAAATCGAGCAACACATAGTCAAAGTCCCAGTCATGAAAACCGAGCTTTTCCATCAGTTCAAACCCATGAATGATGCCGCGACCACCACAGCCTCGACCAACTTCGGGTCCACCAAGCTCCATCGCATAGACGCCGTCGCGAATAAAGCACACATCACCAATGGCAACCTGTTCGCCCGCCTGCTTCTTTTTTGAAGAGGTTTCGATAATGGTTGGGCAGGCTTTGCCGCCAAACAACAGCGATGTCGTGTCGCTCTTGGGATCACAGCCGATCAGCAAAACCTTCTTGCCTTGCTGGGCCATCATGTAAGACAAATTGGCCAGCGTAAAACTCTTTCCTATACCACCCTTGCCATAAATGGCAATAATCTGCGTTTCTTTCTTTGGCTCACCTGAAGGTACGGCGTCAGGCTCTTGCGCAGCTTCATCGCGCAGGCGTTGAGTCATCGACTTTAAATCATCAACAGAAACAGTTTGGGTACTCATCAAGCGCTCCAATTAAGTATGAGTTTCAGACAAGCAGGATCATTGAACGCCTGCGGATAGGCAGCTTCTGCCTCATCAAATGAATACTGATGAGAGACAAGCCCATCTAGGCTGAGTGCACCAGAATGTATTAATGCAAGTACAAGCGACAAATCACCACGTGCCCACTCGGCAGCAACGCCGATGGTGGCTTCACGCATAAATGCAGGCGCAAAGTTGAAATTGACAGGCTCGCTATAAAAGCCGCCCAGTGTTAGCCGCCCACCCTTGGACAGTTTTGCAATCAGCTGGTTGAAGTGGTCCCCACATGCACCACTGACATCGACAATATGTTGTCTAGGCAAACCCGTGTCTTCTGCAGGGTCTATCACCTCATAGCCTTTAGCACCCGACATTCGTTGCTCATCCAGTTCCCAGACCAGTGGAGCATCAGCACCTGATGCGACACAGATTCTGGCAATCAGACGGCCAAGAACACCGTGACCAACAATAAGCTGCGGGAAATGCGGAACCACCTCTGTAAAATCAGGATCCTGCCCCGGATGATCATGACGCCAGCGATAGGTAAGGATATGCATGGCAGTTGCCGCCAGTGCCAATAGCGTTGCCTGTTCGCTTGCAAGAGTGCCTACTGGCATCACTCGCTCTTCGGGAACAACCAGTGTCGAGGCGCTGGCACCAAATAGACCTCTCACCTCACCCTGATAGCAATTGGCACCTGGCACAAAAACACGATCACCCACATTCAATGTGCAGTCTTGTCCAACTTGCCTGACGACGCCGACCGCTTCATAACCGGGAACCAGAGGGTAGGACAATCCGGGAAACGCGGGCATGGTGCCAGTCCAGAGCAACTTTTCGGTGCCCGTACTAATGCCAGACGACTCGATATCAACAACCAGATCGCCAATTTCAGGGGCCATAAGCGCAAGAGAGCGAATAGCCAGCTTACCTGGTTGCTCAATTACGATTGCGTTTGTTGAAAGCCCTGATGACATCTACGATTTAATCCAGTTCTCAAATTTCTACTGTTGTAATTTTACCTTGACACTTTTTGTTGTCAACCTTGATTGACACATTTTTTGAGGTTATTTTCTGCCCTTTGGAGCACATGGCTACAAGCTGAAAACGACCAGGGGAATTACGGGACGTGTTGGTCCACCGACGTCATGCGTCGATGGCCAAACTAAAAATGCGGATTTTTATAACTAGGCTTTGGCAACAAGCAAGCTGCAAAGCATGGGCATATGGGTTCGCATTGAGCTGCACCGGCTGAACCCTGCTTGCGAAATCAGCTCCTGTAACTCTTGAGCTGTTCGCGGTCGTCCGCGCCCCATTGCATGAAGGTACATCCCGAAGTAGGCATCAGTTGCCGGATCTCCGACTTTTTCACGACCCATTGGCTCGGCCAGCAACAGCGTTCCACCCGCTGGCAGTGCTTCGCGACAGCGCTTGAGAATAGCCAATGCGGCGTCATCGTTGTGATCATGCACGATCCGCACAAGTGAAATAACGTCTGCCCCTTTCGGCAAGGCTGTATCGAAAACACTACCGCCGTGACAACTCACTTCGTTGCCAATATTGCTCTCTGAGAAACGCGCTTGCGCCTGTTTCGCAACCGGTGGCAAGTCGAATAGCATCAGTGCCAGATCTGGCTCTGCTCTGGCAACTGTGCGCAGGAAAGTACCATCCCCACCACCAACGTCTAATAAACACTGATGGTTATGCAATGGATAGGTATCGATGATTTGCTCTGCGACCATGGTCTGCGAAGCGCTCATCAAATCAGTATAGGGCTCAGTACCCAGACCATCACCACTCTGCTGCTGCCGCGCCCCGGCATAGTCCCAGAACATCGACAACATGGTTTCGTCCTGCTCACGCTTCAACAGCGCAACCGGGTCGGTTAGATCGCGATAGAGGAACGTGTGGTGATCGATCATCTTGCATACACCGGGATTAGCCAGCAACGCAGCACCGTGAATACCCAGCCCATAGCGATCACGCCCTCTGTTCTCAAGCAGCTTCAATGAAGTGGCCGAGCGAAGCAGTACATCGCTTGCCTCGCGATCCAGACCTATCGCCAGAGAAATTGCATCGCGACTCATTGGGCCAGACTGCAATAAATTAAACAGATTGAGTTGAACACACGTTGACAGAATTTGTGAGTACACAAACCCGGACACAAGATCAAACAGAGCACGGGCACGACGTCTAGCCATAAAACGCATAAACGGATTGCGCCTGGCCTTACGGTGAAAATCCGGATTGGCCAGCAGACGATTACGCCAACCAAAAATCTTGTCGGCAATTGATTCGGATGCTTCACCTTGCGGTAAATGGTCCGACGTCTCTCCGCCGAACATGGAGGTAGATGATGTATTACGCTGCACTGAGGGCAACCTCCTTTGGCACGAAACGCTGGGCTTCACGCCGGATCGTTTCAATGAAAAAATCTGCGTTTTTGCAGTCCGGGACAGAATCGACAATTTGTTCGATCATGAGCTTCAGCTTGATGACGGTCTTGTCCAGACCAATCTCATGCACAGAATTCGGGTGACCATGCCTGGCATCAACATTGACCGGTTTGCCCATCTTTGAAGAATCGCCCATCACATCGTGGATATCGTCAGCAATCTGGTAGGCAATGCCAACGTAATGACCCGTTACAGCCCACGGCAGGTCATTGCCGACACCAACAGCAAGGGCACCTGCCTGAGTGGCGGCGGCAAACAGGGCGCCTGTTTTAGAGCGGTGGTAAGCATCCGTATTAATCTGTTCTTCACTCTCCCATGCCTGCCCGGCCGTGATGCCATCGATGGCACCCACCTGATGAGTCAACAGGCTGACCAGCGCAAGCTGCGCTCGCATGTCAGCATTTTTCAAGGAACTGATGCGTTCAAACGCAGCAACAATCAGGGCATCAGATGCAAGAATGGCCAACCGTTCGTCAAAGGCCAGATGTAATGTCGGCTTGGAGCGCCGTGACTCGGCATCGTCGAAACACGCCAGGTCATCCTGAACCAGCGACGCGCAATGAAGTAATTCGACGGCAACAGCGCTTTCGAGCGCCAGCGGTGATGAGGCGTCCGCACAGGCCCCTGCAACCGCCATGACCAGTTTGGGTCGCACTCTCGCACCGCCCGGAAAGACGGCATAGTTCATGGCTGCTGCCAGTTTTGCCGGACAGGGATCAAGCGTTATTTCAACGAGAACGCTGCGCAGCTTTTTTTCAATGTATTCGCTGACGTCCATAGTGGAATTCTGGTGTGACCAAGTGTCAGAATATTCTGACATAATGATTGTGTCAACCTAAATAGACACACTGACATATGTCTGTTCCATCATTTACACATCCCGTCCCCGACAACGGCTATCGCTGGTGGTACCTTGACGCGGTAAGCGATGATGATCAACACGCCATCACCGTAATCGTATTCATTGGCAGTGTCTTTTCGCCCTACTACGCGTGGGCGCGCAAGAACGGCGATGCGACAGCCTCTGAGTACTGCGCCATCAATGTGGCACTGTATGGCAAACCATGGCGCTGGAGCATGACAGAGCGAAACGCCCAATCAGTACAGGCATCCAGGCAACAACTGAGCATCGGAAAGAGTTTCATCAGGATTGATGACAATCGGTTACGCGTCCGGATTGACGAAGTGTGCACCCCTCTGCCAACAAGGTTGCGGGGAGAGCTGGTGATCGACCTGCCTGACTTTCAGCTGCAAGCACACCCACTGGATGCCGACGCCAATGAGCTGGCCAGTCACTTCTGGCAACCCATCGCACCGCAAACGAGGATTGCCGTGACTTTTGAACAACCCGGTCTGTCCTGGTGTGGATCGGCCTACGTCGACAGTAACTATGGTGACAGGGCACTGGAGAGCAGCTTTCGCAGCTGGGTCTGGTCTCGCAGTCATGCCGCCGATAAATCCACCAAGGTTCTCTACGATGTCATTGATCGACAAGGGCATGCCAGCAAACGCAGTCTGCATTTTGCCAATGACGGCACCATGACTGAAATCGATGCGCCGCAGATACATCAATTACCGAAGACCCGATACTGGCGCGTTCCGCGCATGGTTCGAACTAACAGTGAGACAACCGTTGACAACTTACAGACGCTGGAGGATACACCCTTCTATTCGCGCTCTCGATTTATCGAACAGCATGAGGGACGCAAACAGTACACCGTGCATGAAAGCCTGTACCTGGACCGGTTCGACTCCCCCTGGGTACGTTGTCTATTACCGTTTCGCATGCCAAGAAGAACACGCTCCATTCTGTTAAATTAACGTATCAATGGGTATACGGCTTGATGCCGGGTCCATACACAATATTAAAGAGCCAAGACATTTCATGCTAGACGTCCAGAGCCAGACCAAAGAAGAAGTCATCACCGCGATCAGCGCCAACGGTGATCTGTACCCGATCAGTAAATGGGACGCTCACGTCCAAAATGTGCCTCATCTGGCCGTGTCGGTATTTTTGTTCAACCGCGGGCGAATGCTTTTACAGCAACGCGCAGACAGCAAATACCATTCAGGTGGGCTCTGGGCAAATACGTGCTGTTCACACCCTCGCTGGAATGAATCGCTACCCGATTGCGCTGAAAGACGCTTATTTGAGGAAGTGGGTTGTCGGGAAATCCAGCTCACAAACTTTGGCAAGATTGATTACAAGGCCGATGTTGGTGGTGAGCTATTCGAGAACGAAACAGCCCATTGCTTCGCAGGCTATGTCGACGATGACACACTGCCAACCCTTTTCAATCGCGATGAAGTTCAGGCGGTTCGCTGGCTTGACCTGATCGAATTGCAACAAGACATAAAGGATAACCCCGGCAATTATTCGAAGTGGATCCGTATCTACATCAACCAGCATTTCAATCTGATTTCAGATGTCGCGTTCGGTTTGCCAGAAGCTGTTGACAAAACCGAAGTGTCCGCTCGGGCTTGAGCCAAGCTGTGGTTGCGCGTACCATGAGGTAGCGTGGGTGCAGGTGCTCCAGCATCTCTATGTCCTCGCTGCAAAATAACCCCACGCCGGGCATTTAGCCCGTCTTTCTCTTGTTCTTGCACGGAGTTTTTAGATGATCTGGATTTGCACCCTTTTTCTTCTGGTTGTAGCAGCCTGGTTGTTTTTCAACGCAATGAATGAAAGACGGTGGGTGCTTGCACATAGCCATGATGAAACAGTCGCTGCCGACGAAGGACTATTTCCCGCCTTTACCGCTCTAACCGGGTCTGGTTCTCTGCCTCACATCGGCAAGGTCTCGATCGGTCAGGAGGATTCCCGCTTCGCCCGGGCAGTTGGCAAGATTCAGGACACGACCGCAAAATACGGCGAAAAATTCTTTGAGTCGAAGGTAGCGGCGGCGCGTATTGACGACCCTGAAAAACGGCCTCGGTCGGCGCGCGAGGAAAACACACTGTTTGGAAGAGCTGTTGCCCGCGTCAGCGAGAAGGTCGAGAAGATGGATCAGAAACTTGACGTCAAGATCAAGGAGGCATCCAGTCAGACCCGATCATCAGCTGACAGTGCAGACGAAGGCGTGTTGACGCGGGTATCTCGCAAGGTCGCTGCAACATCTGATGAATTGAGCACCCGCATGGCTAATCAGGCCAGAAACAAGGCGCAAGGCAAGGTGGACGATCAACCACCCCCAATGGCACCGGGTGATCGCATGTTTGAAAAAGTCCGGGCACGGGTATCTGATGGCATGCACAAATTTGAATCCACGATCGATACCAAAGTCGCAGCTTCTCGACAGTCTGCAGCATCTGGTGATGAGGATCTTATGACACGCGTTGCATCAAAAGTAGGCAACCGCATTGGTGAACTCGACAAGAAATTTGTCAGCGCCAGCAAGAAGGTGGCTGGCAAATTGGACAAGCACTAGCCAGAACCTCAATAACCTACGGCGACCACAACAAGCCCCCGCTACGGCGGGGGATCACGCAGATCTAAAACACTGCCTAGGAGCCTGCGCGGCCGGAGGCGACGCAGGCTCCTAGTGCAATTTGAGTTCTGCCCGAGTTGCCTTGTATATCCTGTCGCCAAGAATAATCAGCAACGTGGAAAATGGACCGTGCACGGCATTTTGATGCATGCGATACAACGACAGATAAAACATCCGGGCAAGCCAGCCTTCGACAAACACTGAACCGCGCATCAGGTTCCCCATCAAATTGCCGACTGTGGAAAATCGAGAAAGACTGATCAAGCTTCCAAAATCCTTGTAGACGAACGCCTTCGGCTCTTTGTTTCTGTGCCTTGCGACAATATTGTGAGCAACAATAGCGGCCATCTGATGTGCAGATTGTGCGCGCGGAGGAACAGTACCTCCATCGTCAGTCGGGCAGCAGCAACAGTCACCCGCCCCGTAAATATCAGGAAACCCCTCTATGCTCAGATCGGGATTGACCTTGACTCTACCCAGGCTGTCCACCGGCAAACCGCTATCCGCAAGAAATTGAGGCGCGCGTACACCTGCGGCCCACACACTGACATCTGCGGCAATACGCTCTCCCTCACTGGTCAGCAGGGCATCGCTCTCGGCACTGGCAATTTTTGTAGAAACAAGTACATCGACGCCTATTGACCGGAGTTCCTGCTTGACGCTGCCTCCTATCCGCTCGGGCAATCTCGGCAGCAACAGAGGACCTGCTTCGATCACCGAAACTTTCAAACGCGCCTGCGAAAACGAGTTGAAACCATAGTCCTGCAAACGTCCTGCGACATTGTGGAGATCTGCTGCCAGCTCTACACCCGTTGCACCACCACCCACAATAACCACAGACAACTGACTGCTATTGTCCTTGGCAGCGCTGACTTTGTGCAACTGCTTCAGATACAGTTTGTGAAATCGCTCCGCTTGCTCACGTGAGTCGAGTTTTACGCAAAACTCGGCAACCCCCGGCGTGCCGAAATCATTGCTCTGACTACCCGGACTCAATACTAGCTGGTCATAGCTAATTTCCCGGGCTTCCACAAGCTCCTCACCATCATCGTCGTTTTCGGCAGCAATGCTGATGTTTCGCTCGTGAGCATCGACACCGGTGACCTGACCCAGAACAAAGTCGAAACGGTGCTTGCGAGCCAGCATCCGGTAACTGGTTTCATCGTGATGACTGTCAAGTGAGCCAGTAGCCACCTCATGCAGCAGGGGCTTCCAGATGTGTGAGGCATTTTTGTCGACAAGTACCACTCGGGTATCCTGATCGCGCTTAAGTTTTTTTGCCAATTTAACAACAAGCTCCAGGCCACCCGCCCCGCCTCCAACAACGACTATCTGTTTTGCCATTTCCTCTCGATGTCTCCTAATGATGACGTTGGCTGGCTGCCAACAAGCCCGAACTGCCCTTTACCTGATTCTTTCACGTGCTTGTTGCATTGCAACATCAATAGCCTCCCAGTTTACGGTATGCATGACGGATCATCCCCCTTAACCGGCGCACAGGTGTTTGCGTTTACCGGGTGAGCTGTGCGGTTGTGCCCAAGCTCAGCCCAGAACAGGTGCGACCTGATTTGACATGCAAGCGGTCTTAGGCGGATTTCGAGGCACACTATAGAGTTTTCAGATACTCAATCACGGAACGTCGTTGATCGGCAGACAGGTGATCCCCGAAAAGATGACCACTATTGGCGTAACCGGGCAGTGTGGTGTCATAGACCCGGACGTCACGCTCGTCGGCTTTTCCCCGGTCTAGCACAGTATGTGCCCAACCCAGTCTTGTCTGGTCGTAACTTTCAGGATCGGAGGCATCCGTAACATCGTGTTGCCAGAAATCAGGTCTTTGCTGGCTGTTCAAAACCATGTCGATCGTAGGTACGGAGCCGTTGTGCAAAAACGGCGCTGTTGCCCAAATGCCATCCAGTGGAGGAGCCATATAACCCGGACCCGGAGCCATGGTGGACAACTTGCCATAGTAGGATCGGTTGTACCAATCGATGTAAGGCACGCCGGGACCATGAGCAAATTCGATCAAGGTTTTGTCGGTTTGAACGACTTCTATCGGAACGACTCTGGCGGGATAACTCGTTTCGCTTGCTGAATACTGACCATGACAATGCGAACAATGTGTCTCAAACACATCGCGACCGGCATCCGCCAGCTTCTGATCAACCGGAAACGGATAGGCCGGAGGGCTCAGGCTCGCAATATAGGCGCGTATATCAGGGGCATATCGATCAATCTCTTCCAGCTCTGCCAGTGAGTCAGTACACAACATCGATGCGGCCATCATGATTCTGGCATGATCCAGCCGCCCTTCTCCCATATTGAACATGGCCGGCTTTTTCGCCATACGCCACCATGGCGGGACGCTGACCGGCGCTGCATCGGTCGGAGGTAGTGGCAAAAGCGGGGTGTCCGACCAGCTATTGTCGGCAGCGTCGCGATGGGCCAGCAATGCGAATGTCAGATTGTTAGCGGGATTGACGCCGACCGTGTGAGGACGGCTGTAAGGTGCAATAGCGCCGATACGATCTGCATACAATTCCCAGGCACGCGTCTCGGCATCGCCTTGCACAAACGCCCCCGCCAATTCCACCTGAGTCGTCGCGCTCCCGGTGAAATCCAGAAATTCATTTCCAAGGCCAATCACCAGCTCGCCAAAAAGCGACGTACCGTGACAGGTCAGGCAATTATTGCTGACGATGCTGACATCGTCATCATTGGTAAAGACATTGACCGAGAACGGTAATCCATCGGCTGCATCGGTTCGCCCCTCCACCGGCAGTACGTCAGCACTCGCCATCAGTTGACGATAAGCCGTTTCGGGGATACCACAATTGACGTAGGACTCCTCGATTAAAGCGCGCCTGCCAGCCTCCACACTGCCTTCTCGTTGCGGGTAGTGTGGAACGGTCCCATCGGTTGCAAACCGAGCCTGCGAAACGCCCCTCACCGTTTGCAAGGCCAGAGTAGACGATGACACGATCTGACTATCTCCGTTGGCCACGTTTTCAACGACCAGATCGGCCGACGCGGTATTTTCAGGAAATTTCACCGTCACAGGTTTGAGGGCATCAGCCGCTTGCACCTTGCCAGTCACCGATTCGGTAGCCACCGATGGCTGAGAATCATTGCATGCAACCAGCGCGTACACGATCCCGACAGCAAGCACTGAACGCAGTCCCCTGCCATTGGCAAGGATCAGACCGAGCCTGCGGCTTGTGTCCGGAAGATTATTTTTATACATTTGTAAGAAAATCCGCAATTGCCTTTACCAACACACGGGCACTCTGGCCAAGCTTCGTATCCTGCCAGCATCTGTTTCGATCATTGGTTCAGCGCACTAAAGGATAAAAAACCTGCACCGGTGTGCGTTCCGGACAAGACCACCGCGGTGTCAAGGCGAGCTTCGCCAAAGTCAGAAGATTCAGTCAGACGGTTCATGGCAGTTACTGACACCGTCAAATCAATATCACTGCTGGTTAATTCGATAGAAGCGGGATAGGCAGTGCCAGAATCGGCCACTACCTGTTCAGTGCTGTCCTGCCAACTGACAACGATTTCCTGTGGTGCTGATTCATCACTATGGATGGCGGCTGAAACGATTCTGGGCCCTCGCCCACTGCGCCGCTTACTTCGAGAAACAACCAGCCAGCGTAAATCATCAAGCCTGAGCTGGAGCGAGTCGATGACCACTGCACCACCCGGTACCGGTGGGTTACCCCAGCTGTGACTCAGCCATGCCGTCCCCTCCAGTGCAGTTGACAAGGTGTCCCGCCCATCTGCTGTCTCCGTCAGAGTACCCCTCACCGTGGCACTCGCTTGCTGCCAACTATTGAAGGCACCAAACGAGCGGATATCAGGACATTCGTCAAATGTCACAGCCAGCTCTGCGTGCTTGTAAAGGGATAAATCGAGCTGCCACTGATAGACCCTTCGACAGTCAATCTCTTCACCGTGCGACGGTGCAATCATCAAATGATCCTTTCCCACCCACAACTCACGGGGATGCACGCCAGCCAGTCCCAGCGCCACGCGCTGCAATGACTGTCTGGCCTTTGTCGCGGATAGCGGTTGAAGTTGCGAAAATTGCTGATCCTCGCGACTACCTGCAAGAATATCCGCAGTGTTCACTGCGCGCGCATCCGATGACACACTCAAACGCATAATGTCATCATACCGCCAGGCAGAGTCAGCGGCTTGCAGGTCGTTATCTTCAGGTGTAAGAGCCATACGATCGATACGGGCAGTGATCGCAGCCTTGATATGCGTCAACGGCTGACCGGGACTGGCAACGGGTGAAACTATAGCTTGTAGCTGTAACGATTCGGTTCGTGAAAGCGGGTGTGTTGTCAAATCCTGAGGAAGTTGCGGCGGTGCCGTAGCCACGAACTGCCTATCTTCACTGAGCAAGGCATCCAGCAGCTGTTGCGCAGGCGGAGAATGATCCGCGCTGACCACGACGGGGTTATCGCTGCACGACAACAGTGACACTGCGCTCAGAAACAAAAAAATGCGTGTCAGTATCATTATCACTGCCGATTGACTAAGCCGAACTTGCTCATAATTTTATCTTGCATGCACGCAGTAGATTGCCAGCGGTTGTATAGAACTAAAATCACGGTACGAGGGGTTTTGCCGGATTTGATCGTTCAGCGTTTAGAAAGTCCCGTACCCGCAGAAATACACGCCCAGGATTCAAAGCAACGATCTTTGAGACATTTTCCTATACGAAATCGCCGTGTTGCAGATCGACGGAAACTGCAAATTACATCATAGGCCCAGCGAGTTGATCGACCTGGTTCTTAACAACATTTCGCCAAATTTATGACGCATGAAACACACAGGGAATTGCCGTGATTCGACACTGTGCAATGTAGAGGTCAAATACAACACAAGGGAAATCGGTGACAGGCCCGAAAACAGCACGTAACCCGCTGATAAAAGCCCGTTTATTAATACAAGTTCACAATTGCTTCGGAGTAGATTGATACAATTCTGCTGCGGCCAATGCTGGACTATCCTGACAATCTGGAACCTGGGTTGATGCTGCCGATCAGCAAGCATAGATAGCGACGTCTTGACAGAATATTCTGCCGTTATCGGTTTATTGTTGTACCGGACGACTAATGTGGTGCAAGCCTGTTGGGCGATACTGCTGTGAATCACGTGCAGTGTCACAACATCTATACTCCACTTTGGATAATGTACGGCCAAACAGGACGGACCACGTTTTTGATGAAGACTTTGAACTATCCGCAACCGGGTGTACCCATGCAAGGATACGCGACAGTACCAGCAACCAGTGATGCCAAAGAGTACCTTAGGTTGCTGCTACGCCATAAATTCGGGCTGCTTCTGACCCTGTTACTCGGGCTTGGACTTGCCTGGTTGTACTTGATCAGCACGGATTCAATCTACGAGGCTTCGGCGCTTGTTGAGGTAAACGAAGAATACAACCTTGCCGATGGTGAGGATCGCGGCCAGCAAATAGACTGGAACGCTCCAACCATCAATGAGGAAGCGAACCTGATCAGTTCCAGACGCGTCCTTACCCCAGTCGTTGATACCTACGACCTGCGGCTCTGGGCAAAACCGAACTCACTGCCGGTCATTAGCGATGTCACGCGGCGAATACCCGTGCTCGCGGAATTCGTCGGTGGCATCGGCTTTCTCCGACAATACGCCTGGGGAGAGGAATCGATATTGGTTTCGGAACTTGAAGTGCCACGCCGCTGGGAAGATCTGGAGCTGGTCCTCACCGCTCTGGGAGATGCGGCTTTCAGCGTGGAATACGATTCACGACTGATCATAGAGCGTGCCGAGGTCGGCGAAGTCGTACAAGTCGATCTACCGAATGACGAGCAGCTACGATTAAATATTGCAGAGTTACAAGCGGACGAGGGGGTGCAGTTCTCGCTGGGTAAGTCGTCATTGCAAGCGGCGATATCAGAGCTTCGCAACAACCTCACAACAGAGACTACCGACTCCAAGTCGCGCATGATCACCTTGAGCATGAGAGGTGAGGATCCTGTAGAAATCGCTGACCTTACCAACGCGATTTTGCAGGAGTATCGTAGCGTCAAGCTCGGTACCCAGAACCGCTCTACCGATGAGCGTCTGGAGTTTTTTGAAGCCCAGTTACCGACTGTCGAAGCGGACCTGCGCGCCGCAGAAGTTGCATTGGCCGACTACAAACAGCAGTCAGGTAGCGTACGAGAAATGCAAGTGGATCTAAAGCTGGGACAGCTGGACAAGCTCGAAACACAACTACTGGAAAAGGAGGTTGAGCGCGACGATCTGCTCAAGCGATATACCGTCGCACATCCAACACCCAAAAGATTACAGAAAGAAATTGATGTACTAAATGACAAGATCGGCCAGATCCGCGGCACCATAGTGAGCGCACCGGATACAGAACGACAAATGGCTGTCCTTCAGGACGAACTGGATACCAAACGCGACCTGTTTATCGAGATGAGCGAAACACTGCAAAAATTGCGGCTTGCCAACGTTGGCAACGTGGGTGAAGTGCAGATCATCGACGGCGCCCTGGCGCCCCGCAAACCGGTATCTCCAAACAGCCTGTTGGCCATTGTCGGAGGCACGCTTACCACTCTTTTTCTGTATACCTTGTACCTGACATTGCGCTCGGCTCTGTCAACAGTGATAGGCGACCAGGAATCTCTGGAAAGGGCATCCGGTCTACCGGTCTATATGAATATACCCAAGAGCACGGCTCAACGTCGACTTGGTGCACCGTCAACGGTCGATCCCAGCCGGCTTCTGCCGGGTCCGGACGGGCCTGCTTCTTCGCAAGCTATCGCGGGCAACGTGCTGGCCCTGTCCAAACCCGAAGACTACTCTATCGAAAACATGCGAGGACTGCGCAGCATGCTGGAAGATGTCATGGCGGGCGCAAACAACAATGTTCTGCTGTTTACCAGTCCACTGCCGAGCATGGGGAAGTCTTTTTTAAGTCTTAATCTGGCAGTACTGGTCGCTCAAACCGGCAAGCGTGTTCTGCTGATCGACGCGGATTACCAGAGGGGTCAGTTGCACAAATCACTTGGACTGGATGCAGGTCCTGGTCTTCCGGAGGTGGTACGAGGAAAAAGCGAACTCAAAGAAACAGTGAAGGCTACGACGGTTCAAAATCTGTACTGCATTCCGCGTGGTTATTCTGGCACTGGTGGTGGAGTCGATATGCCAAGTGACAAGGAATTCGGCGCTTTCCTGAATGTCGTTGCACCACGCTTCGATATCGCCATAATCGATACCCCGCCGGTACTGAGCGTATCAACAGCGGCTTCTCTGGGTAAACACGCAGGGTCGACAATCATGGTGGTGAAAGAAGGAGAGGTGAAAGAGCCACAGTTGAGCGAAGCGCTTAAACGTCTTACTTTCTCTGGCGTACGTGTCAGCGGCTGCATCATGAATGGATCATCGATGCCAACGCCCAGGCACTACACCTACTATCGAGAACAACTCGATTGAGGCGACGTCTGAGTCCTTTGATGTCGGCTTGTTGTAAAGTTGACACAATTATTAACAAGCGCGAGCGGCAACACGACGCCGCTTGTTTACAATAAGGTAATGGTTCAACATTGTGCAAATTTTGCCGGTTGTCGAGTCAAAACAATCTCATAAGTGGGATTATCGTCATTGGTGTATCAACACTCTTGCGGTACCATCACTGTTCTTTTTAAGTAAATACTTAGGTTTGGCGGTTATACTGTTGTTTTTGCGCCACATCAGTACCATAACCAGACCCTGGAGAGTTCGGTGCCCATATCGACAATCGCAGATGCAGATGACAGCAAGAAAAAGAACGTCAGCACGCAAAGGATTACCGAGACCATGATCAAGGACAGCGCTTACGCGCAGGCCCTGAACGATAGCTCCGTGGGAGAGTGGGTGCCGCTGGTCAGCAGCGACAACACGACACTAAAGCCTATATCCGGTTACAACGCAGCATTGAAGCGTCTCGAGGATTTTATACTGGGATCCATCGCTTTGCTCTTGCTGTTTCCTTTGATGGCGCTTATATCAATCATTATCAAACTGGACAGCACCGGACCTGCATTATTTTGTCAGGCACGAAACGGGCGTAATGGCGAAATCATAAAGGTTTACAAATTCCGCACCATGTACCAAAGCGGGTCAGCCGAATTCAAGCAAGCTCAGAAAAACGATCCGCGCATTACTCGCGTGGGCGCTTTTCTACGCAAGACGAGTCTTGATGAGCTTCCTCAACTTTTCAATGTTATTCAGGGTTCCATGTCAATGGTAGGTCCCCGCCCTCACCCATTGAAGCTGGACGAAGATTTTCAATACGTCATACCTTCCCTGCATTCGCGCTATTGCGTAAAACCAGGCATAACCGGTTGGGCACAGATCAATGGATTCCGTGGTGAAACACGAAGAATCAGCGATATGATGGCGAGAATCGAACATGATCGCTTCTACGTCAAACACTGGTCAATTTTTCTGGATCTCAAAATTCTTGTCGTCACAGTATTCAAAGGCTGGACGCACCAAAACGCCTACTAGCAAACCAATTACTCACAGTCGACGCCCCAGCCCGCAGGCAAACGCCTTCAAACGCGACCAGGCGGGGCTTTCAGGTCACGGCGTGATTGCTCCGCCACACGCAGTATCCTATGCTGTCATAAGCCTACTGGCTTGTTGCGATTCACAAACTGGCAGCATCCATCACGTCAGTTTCCATCGAACAGTCAGTGCACAATAGCCAAAACCTCGAGTTCTGCTTGCTGACACCCAGCCTACCTGCAGATTCAGTATGCCGCAGCCGATATCACCTTCAAAGAGTACTATCACAGCCCTACCTCTTTCTCACGAGGACCGGAGCAGTAAGAGCGCACCATGGACACCCTAGCAACGATTCCTGAACGACACGAGCTTCTTGGTTTTTTTGCGCACCCCGGAACCCTGCAGGACTACCTGCTGCTGGCCAGCCAAAGTATCGCTGCGAAGGAAAAGCGAACTGTCCTGTATCACAACCTGCACTCGCTCTACAGCTATTTCACATCGGCGGAACTTCGCAAGCACTACGAAAACACCACCGTTCTTGTCGATGGCATGCCTCTGATATGGCTGATGAAATTATGTCGATTACCGGTCAATCGCGATCACCGGCTCACTTACGTTGATTTCATCATGCCGCTGATGCAACTCGCGGAACAGCAACAATGGACCGTATTTCATGTCGGTCAACATCATTCGGTGCAGGAAGTTGCGCTCAATCGGATACGCAGCGCAAACCCCGATATCGATATCAAGGGCCACGATGGATATTTCGATCTTACCCCACAAGGCAACGAAAGCCTGGCCGTTGTCGACGCTATAAATTCGGCCAACACCCAACTGTTACTCATAGGCTTTGGCGCCCCCAAACAAGAAGCATGGCTGGCGGCACATCGCCACCTTATCAATGCACCCATCGTCTTTACGTGTGGTGCGTGTATGGAATACGTTGCCGGGCATGTAAAAACCCCTCCACGATGGATGGGGCGTCTCGGGCTGGAATGGAGTTTTCGTTTGCTGGAAAATCCACGTCGGTTTGCGTTTCGCTATTTTGTCGAGCCTGTCATTCTGTTGGCCATTCTTCTGCGAAATGGCCTCGGTTTGCAGCGCTCGAACAAACAACGCTGAATACTGGTGATGAGCAGCAACAACGAAAAGGATTCTGTTGTCGTCTCTGACAGCCTTGTATCATCTTCCCCACTAGACAAAGCTATCAAACTGATCACCTCCAGGCTTGCTCTGTCAGTGGGCGCACAAGCTATGGTCAGCGGCTTTCACTTTGTACTCAATCTACTGCTGTTGCGTCTGGTAACGCCTTACGAATACGGTGTGTTTGCATTCGCCTTTGTCATGGCCATGTTTGCCTCTGCGATCAACAATGCGCTGATCTCTACACCACTGACCGTGTACACACCCATCATTGAAAATGAGCAAGACAGACACCAACAAGAGGCAATGTTCAGCACGCTGAACCTTCTTTTGTTCTGCCTATTATTTCTCTCGGGTCTGGCGTACGTTATCGCCACTGATTTGCCGGTTGAGGTCGGTATTGGTGTAACAACATTTGTCGCCATCTACTCCGCCAGACACTATAGCCGCAGTGCCGGTTACGCACGCATGAGACCACTGATAACAGCATCAGGTGACGCAACCTATGTTACGTCCGGCATCATCATCGTTGCAGCTTTGTTCTTCATGACCGACACCCTGTCCATCGGCAACGTTTTGATGGCATTGGCAGCAGCTAACTTGTGCGCCATGCTGCTGGAGCGATTGCGACTGCATGGTTTAGGCAGACGCTGGCTACTGTTTGCACGAATCAGCAGTTATTCGCACGTCTGGAAGCAGTCACGATGGGCGCTTATCGGCTCGCTAACCACCTTGTTTCTGGCTCAGGCGCACAGCGTCATCATAACCTCGACGAGTGGTCCATACGCGTACGCGCCACTCGCGGCAGGCTTTGTACTTTTTGGTCCTGTTCGTGTTGCACTGCTTACCTGGCAGAACATGGTCAAACCTGAGCTGGCCGTGGATTTGTCCAAATCTCGTCAAATGGCTGTCAGGCATCAAATAAGAATCACCAGTATTGCCATGGTTGCTGCCGTCCTGGCGCTAGGTTTGTGTCTGTGGCTTGGCTGGCCATGGATACACGCTTTTTTGTACGCCGAACAATACGCCGATAAACCCATGGCACTCATCGTAGGGCTTTGGGCAATCATTACGGTATTCGCAGCCAGCTACAACGCACCAGCTGCTGCCCTTCAGGCGATGCGTGATTTCCGTGTACTTGCGATGGCCAGCATCTACGGTGCCTTGATCAGTGGTGTGCTGGTCAGTGCCACCCTGTATTTGTACAAGCCCGAAACCACGCTGCTCGGTATCCTGGCTGCCGAGGTTTTCATGGCCCTTTATCTGACACACACACTTTACAGCCGATTGAAGGCTCAGCCGACGGGGAGCAGCGGTACAGATCTAACGCAAACGGTCACGAAAAGCACGATACAAAAGAGCCCATTGTGAAGATCGTACTTGGCATTTGTACCTACCGCCGACCCGACGGTCTGCTAAAACTGCTCGAGACACTGCCTTTGCTCGATGGCGTGGATTCGCTTGAGATAGTCGTCGCCGACAACGACGCCGCAGAAGAAGGCCTGAAAGTCTGTCAGAACCTACCTGATGACTACCCCTTCACGGTCAACACCTTGCTCCAGACGACCTCCGGTATATCGGCAGTACGTAATGCCGTTGCTCTTGCGGCGCTCGCCAGACAACCCGATATGGTAGCCTTCCTCGACGACGACGAATGGCCAGAGCCACAATGGCTGGCAGAACTTTTACGCGTACAGGCGCTGTACAACGCTGATCTGGTCGGCGGCCCAACACGCCCGGTGTTCCCGGATTATGCCGACCCTGAACTGCACGAAAATCCTTACTACGGCGCTGATATGGACTTGCCTGACGGCAGTGCCTGTCAATTGCAGGCTGGTGGTAATTTCCTGATCAAGGCCGACATCCTTGAACAGTATTCGCCGGTTTTTTTTTACGAAGCATTTGCACATACCGGTAGCGAAGATCTGGCGTTCTTTACCCGACTTGGACACGACGGGCACAGCATGCGCTGGGCTGCCAATGCGATCGTTCACGAACCTGTTCCCCAAGCGCGGTTAGAGCCCGACTGGCTACGACAGCGTGTGATCAACATCCACAATTCCCGAGTTCGCGTTATGCAACATATGCAACCGGGCTGGTTGGCGTCAGTTATCCGAGTTGCCAAAACCTGTGCATTGGCAAGCGTTGCGGGTGCACTGACTGTGACAAGTATCGCTCTACCAGACTATCGTCGCTCCGCTCAGTTGCTACGATGGAAGTTCATGGGCAAACTGACCGCACATCTGGGTCAAACGGTCACACGAGGAGAAACGTACTGATGTCACCGCGTTTTTCAGTGATCATTCCCACGTTCAACCGCGCAGACTCGATTCTCGATACGCTCGACTCGTGCTTTGCTCAAACGTTTTCAGATTTCGAGATCATCGTTGTTGATGATGGCTCCAGCGATACCACGCTGGCAGTTCTCGACGCGGTCGACGATTCACGTTTGCGGGTTGTCAGTCAGGCCAATGCAGGTCCTGCGGCTGCTCGTAACCATGGCATGAGATTGGCTGACGGCAGCTACATCGCCTTCCTCGATTCGGATGATCACTGGTATCCGGAGTTTCTTACTGCAGTCAACGACCTCCTTGCAGAACAAGGTGATGTTCTGGTCTATGGCCAGATCATCGTTGATCGTGGAGTGGGTAAATACTGGGTAAAACCCGACCGACCGCTAAGCCCGGAAGAATCCATTTACGACTTTCTTTACGTTCACGGGGGTTTCATCCAAACCAGCACAATGGTGATACCTCGATCGCTCGGAGACAAGGTACATTGGGATGAGAACGTAACATACGGCGACAATGACCAGTTTGCTATCGATTGCTGGCAAACCGGTGTCGCCTTCTGTATGTTACCCACACCTTGCACACATTACGCAGATGCGATCAGTGAGGACGCACTATCACAGTTGCCCATCTACGCTGGCACCTCCGACAAGTACACAAACTTCTTCGCGTGGATGGCTACACAAAAGAAATTCATGTCCAAACAGGCATGGGCCGGTTATCAGGCGCGGGTAGAAAGCGTCAGCCTTGCCCGCAGCGCGCCTTTTCAAAGCTTTGGATTATTGTGGAAGGCAAATCGCCTTGGCGCCATTAGTGTACCCGGAATACTCAGACAAACCATCCAGAATCTGGCACCCCGACTGTATCGCAGGTTGGTGGATCAGTATGTGCGTATGAAAGGCGCAACACTGGATCAGGTCCGGGGATCGGGATAACTTGCATGAAACGGTTCGATAACAACACGGCAGTTTGTCACCTGACACATCGTTTGCCCGGTTTAACCAGTCTTTGGGACGAGTGCCTGCCAGTGATCGCAAACAGCCGTTGCGCCCGGGTATCGCAATGAACCCCATGGTATCAACCTATTACAGTAGCTATAAGGCACCGCTGTTCGCCACAGCTCTGCTGGTGCTGACATTACTTCAGGGATCAAGCTTCACTTTGTCACTGGCATTTCGCGGCCCCTTCGCCAGCGGAACACTGGTTACCGTGATTACCATGGTGTGGTTGATGATGTACGCTCTGGCAGCCGTTGGGCTTCTCACCTCATTCGGCTTGAACTGGCTTACATGGCTGGTACGTTACCGACTGCTATTAACTTGCTTGCTCGCGGGCACTGCTTTCTCAGTTGTCTGGTCGGTCGATTCAGCACTCACCACAGAACGCGCCATACATCTGGTTGGAACCACCCTTATCGCCTTGTACCTTGGCTTGAGTCTGCCCCTGAGCCGGATATTGCAAACCAGTGCGTTGGTGTTGGGATTCATCATGTTTGCCAGTATCACGGCAGCTCTGGGAATGCCAGCACTGGGGCTGGAAGACTATCAGGGCCGACTTGTCTGGTCAGGTGTTCTAGCCTCGAAAAATACACTGGGATTCTGGGCCGCCATTACGTTTCTTTTAACCACCAGTCTTTTTTTCTGGAAGATCTCGACACCACAACGCCTGATCTACGCCAGTATCGCGTGCCTCTCAATCGTTTGCCTTTACTACAGCGTATCTGCCACCTCGTTGCTGGCATTGCTCTCTGCCAGTCTGGTCATGCTGTACTTGCATGCGGCTTTCAGTCTGCGATTGAGTATTGTCGCCATGTTGTTTCTGGGCCTGCTGGTTGCCGGTATCGTCGGCGTTGCCTTCGTTTTTATCGATACCGCTGAATTGATTGGTCGATCCGGTGATCTCACCGGGCGTGCTGAGGTCTGGTCACAAACATGGCAACTGATTCTCAATCGTCCTCTGACCGGTTATGGCTACGGTACCATCTGGTTTCCGACAGCAGAGAGCCTGCGGATACAGCAATCGCTAACAGATTTTTCATGGACGGTTTTCCACGCGCATAATGGTCTGCTCCAGATAGCCTCTGAAATCGGACTGCCCCTGACGATTCTTGCTCTGCTAATGATTATGCAACAACTGATAGAAATCATTTACTGTCAGTATCAACGGCAACAGCCGGGTGTGTTGTTTGTCCTCGGTTTTGTGGTAGCTCTACTGGTCAGCAATTATTCCGAAGCCAGACTATTGAACAACCGTGAGCTGTACTGGATTTTTTTCATAGCACTGCCCATAAGCATGTTGCAACAAGTATCAGTGATGGGAACACAGACAGGGTCAAACCTATTGCCTGCTGATGCCACCAGGCTGCGAGAATCAAGAGAACGCAAAGAACATAAACTGACCATGAAAGAACGCGTCAAGAGTCGCTCGCAACTCAGGATTGTCAATGCGGAATCCGCAGATTCAGAACCTGATAAAGACGCGGGTGGATCGAAAAATGATACGTCCCAGACGAAAAATCGTCGGCACAAAAAAGCCGGCTGAGGAGATATCGTGTCAAAATCCATACTCGTTACAGGTGGCGCTGGCTACATTGGCTCGCACATGGTGCGACTGCTTGACCAGCAGGGATACAAAGTCGTTGTCTATGACAACCTCAAACGAGGCAACGCAGATGCCGTCGTAGCCGGCACTCTCATCGAAGGAGATCTGCATGATAGTTTCAGTCTGGACAATGTATTTACCGCTCATTCCATAGACGCGGTGATGCATTTCGCCGCACTCGCTTACGTGGGTGAATCAGTCACTGAGCCGTCCATGTACTATCACAATAACGTGGCTGGCACACAGAACCTGTTGGACAGTATGCTCCGGCATAACGTGAACAAACTGGTCTTTTCATCAACATGTGCCACCTATGGTGTTCCGGCAAATCTACCCATTACAGAGAAAACACCGCAAAACCCTATTAATCCCTACGGGCAATCCAAGCTCATGGTGGAACAGATTCTCAAGGACTATGCAGTTGCGTACGGCTTACGCAGCATTGCCCTGCGTTATTTCAACGCAGCGGGCTGTAGCGAGGATGCCAGCATCGGTGAGCGACACGATCCGGAAACCCATCTGTTGCCGCTCATTCTGTTCGAAGCACTGCGAGTCAAGGCAGGAGGTCATCCATCCGATACTGCGTTGATGGTATTCGGTGACGACTTTGACACGCGCGATGGCACCTGTATCCGGGACTACATCCATGTCAACGATCTTTGCAGTGCGCATATAAAGGCTTTCGAGCGAATGCTGCGCCAACCTCATAACGGTGCAGAGCAATTCAACCTTGGCATAAACCGCGGGTATACCGTTCTCGAGGTCATAGATGCATGCCGTGCCGTCACGGGTGTGGAGCTCACCTACAAGGCAGTGGACAGGCGGGCGGGCGATCCTCCCGAGTTGGTAGCAGATGCTTCATTGGCCATGCAGGAATTACAGTGGAATCCGGTACATGTCGATATCACCGATGGCATTACACATGCGTGGAACTGGTACTCAAAGCACCCACCGCAGTAGCTTGCGACACACCGTGCCGGCCGGTCGCTGAACACCACAAGCAAAGACATCCAGCTGGTAACAGCTTTCAGACAGCACATGCAGTTGTTTCAGGCGATACTCAGTCTATGAAAACTCCGTCACGCTCACACCCCATAGCCACAATCACCGTTCTTGCCATGCTTTGCGTTTCGTTGGCGTCGGCGCAGAGCGTCAAAGGCCCAGAGACACTTGACGACAGCTGCTGGCAGGTAAGCTTCGAGGATCCTTTTGACAATCTATCGCTGTGGAATGAAGCATTACCAGCAACATCGGACTCGCAAGGGCGTTGGAGAACCCAATATATCTGGCCCCGTGATGTCATCATCAATGACGAGCAACAGTTCTACATCGACCCTTCGTTGCACGGGATGTCCGCTTTTTCAGTCACTGAAGGTGTCCTCTCAATTACGGCACAGCCCACTCCACGCGCACTGCGTGGTGAAGTATCCGGACAACCCTATATATCCGGTGTGCTGACGACCGAGAAATCGTTCTCCCAGAAACACGGGCGTTTTGAAGTGCGCGCGCAAGTACCCGAGGGCCAGGGTTTCTGGTCGGCTTTCTGGCTACTACCCAGCTTTGAGCGTTGGCCTGAGGGTGTTGCCGTCCTACCCGAGATTGATGTCATGGAACATCTCGGTCACCAGCCCAATGTATTTCACACCACCTTGCACACCAATCAGACAGGCCCGCTCACCTCGCACCCTTACGATCACACAGAAGACAATTCGCTGAGCGACACTTTTAATGTCTACAGTGTTGTGTGGAACGAAAAATCAGTTAACTGGTACCTTAACGGCAAATGGCGGGCGGCTCACCCGACACCGGCCGACTTTACCCAACCTGTGCACTTTCTGATCAATCTAGCCGTTGGTGGCACGTGGCCCGGATCGCCTGATGCAAGCACTGAATTTCCGGCAAGCTTCCAGATTGACTATGTACGGGCCTATACCTATGACACTTCGTGTACCGGTTGAGTTGTTACCAGTCTTTTTCAAGAAAAGCCCAGATGGCCGATGTGAAGAGCTCATTTTACGTCAATAGCTATTTATTCATCTATCAAATGCGAAGGCCTGAGATACGAAAGACTGGAATTCGGGTCGCGACGGTATCTAGTGTAGTGTGACCTTCAAACGCTTCAAACAGCGTTTGAAGGTCACACTACACTAGTCAACGCCTTCCACAATCAGAAACTCTGACTCGGCAAAACGGTTGCGCAGTGCTCTCGCTGCCTGGTATTCCTCGCTGTTGTAAGCGGCCATCGCTGTTTCGTAGTCCTTGAATTCAATAACAACGTGACGTGCCCGCTGCTCGCCTTCCATGGCCTGATGTCGGCCACCTCTGACGACAAACCGAGCGTTATACTTTTTGTAAACCGGTGCACCGGCCTTCAGGTACTCGGGGTAATGCGCTTCATCGGTGACATCAACGTGCGCTATCCAATAAGCTTTGGGCATGCTCCCTCTCGTTTTAAAATGGGTTTTCTAGTTCAAATACGGCAAGGCCGCTGAGTACAGCAATTTGTAAGCAGAATTCATCGCCAGATCATTAACCGTCTGGCTGGTGCTGATCAGTGCATCTCCAGGCCCGAGAGCCGGCTTGCGAAGATCCGGCGTGGACCAGATTGCAAGCAGACAAAGCAGCCCGCCCAGCACCGCTGTCATGGTGGCCGATGGCACCGTCAGACGGTAGCGTAGGAAACGAGGCATCTCCATTCGTGACCAGAAAGCGATAAGCACAAGCACGCCAGGTACGATCAGCATGACAGCGACAAATGTGTAGGCCACCAGAACGCTAAGAATCTGTTCAAGCGCTGAACCGGCGACACCTGCCGAGTGCTGGAGCAATTCCACGTCGGGTCGCATCTGGTAAGTCAGGATAAACCACGGCGTTATGATCTCTAGCAATAGTATCAACGCCAAGGCACCGAAAAGAAAAACACCGATCAGGTATCTGGCGATCGGGCGAGTGACATCAGTCATGGACAACAAGGCCCCGAGCACGACCGGGACCAGGCAGGCAAATCCAACAAGTGCAAGATCAAACCTTAAACCCTGTACAAACAAGGCAACCAGAGCACCACTCTCTTCGACGAGCGGGAATTGCCACAGCGCGTATCCAGCGCGAAACAGGGTAAGGAGACAGGTCACCGTCAAAACAAACAATAGGTATTGTCCCAGGAGGTGCTGTGCGGGTAAGGTAGATTTCATACGCTATTCGAGTACCACGATCTGTGCTTTCGCGTGTTGGCCGACCTTAGGGTTAACGGCAGCGCTGAGACAGAATCGAGTCGTTTTATCATCGATTTATCCGGCGGCAGTCGCCAGCACCAGCGCCGCGACCGACAATCCACGTGTAACGTAGCGCTCACGAATAGGCTGAGCCTTTTGTTCAGGGGCACTGGAATCCAGTTCGAGGGTCCATTGTCGGCCTGCAAGAAAACTTGATTGCAGCGGAAAAATGACATCCTCATGAGCTGCATTGAAGAGCAGTAACAGCGTGTCGGAGGGGGCGACGGTGCTATCCTCTGGCAAGGCATCCCCCATCAGTTGCAGGGCAACAAAACCACCGCCCGGGCGATGCCAGTCAGCCTCCTCCATTAACGTGGCTGTCGCGTTGAGCCAGCTAACATCCGGCAGCCCCGTGGAGGCGGAAAGGTGGTTGCCATGGAGGTACCAGGCTCGACGTAGTACCGGATGCTTTTCACGGAATTCGATCAACTGCTGCGTGAACCGTTGCAACGCCATGGCGACCGACTCGTTCTGCCAACTAATCCACGTCAGTGAGTTGTCCTGACAATAAGCATTGTTATTGCCACGCTGAGTGCGATTTCTTTCGTCGCCCGCCAGAAGCATGGGCGTACCTTGTGAGAAAAACAAGGTACACAGCAGGTTACGTTGCTGCTGCAGGCGAAGCGCCAGAATGTTCGGATCACCGGTCTCACCTTCCACACCATGATTGTTGGAGTGATTGGTACCGTGCCCGTCACGATTGGCCTCACCGTTCGCCTCGTTGTGCTTGTAGGCATAACTGACCGTATCGCGCAGGGTAAACCCATCGTGTGCCGTTATGAAGTTGACACTCGATGACGGGTCTCTATCCTGCCATTCAAAAACCGAACTACTCCCCAGCAATCGATCGGCAAACTCGTGTAGCAAATCAGCATCAGAATTCCAGAATCGCCGAACCGTATCGCGGAACTGATCGTTCCACTCAGACCATCGACTCGGATATTGACCCAACTGATATCCACCTGGTCCGATGTCCCACGGTTCTGCAATCAGGTAGACATCCGCCAGATCAGGGTCTTGCGCAATCGCATCAAAAAATCCGCAACTGCGATCAAAGCCATGAATTTCGCGCCCGAGGATACTGGCAAGATCAAAGCGAAAACCATCGATATCCACTTCAGTGACCCATTGTCGAAGGCTGTCAGCAATCATCTGCAGCACACGTGGATTTTCGGCCGACAGGGTATTGCCGGTACCACTATCGTTCACGTAGTAGCGTGGGTTGCGCTCCAGCCGATAATAGGACAGATTATCCAGCCCTCGATAACACAAGGTTGGCCCTAGCTCGTTGCCCTCCCCCGTATGGTTGTATACAACGTCAAGAATCACCTGTATGCCCGCCTTGTGCAATTTGGCGACGGTATCGCGCAGTTCAGCAGTCGCATCGTCTGACGAGGCATAGCGTGGTTCGGCTAGAAAAAAACCAAGACTCTGATATCCCCAGTAGTTGACCAGATCGCGCTCGACCAGAAATTCATCATCAACAAAACCATGAACGGGCAACAATTCCAGCACACTGATACCGAGCGATTTCAGATGCGATACAAACGCCTTGGAACCCAGCGCTCGGTACGTCCCGCGGCGTTTCACAGCAACACCTTGAAGCATGGCAGTGAGTCCTTTGACATGACCCTCGTAAATGACCGAATCACTCAAACGTGGGCGAGCTACCGGGATGCCGGACATACGTCGATGTTGAGCCTGCGAACGTGGGTGTCGCGAAGGCTGCCTGACCACAACGCTCTTGAGGACAAACGGTGCACTATCACGGGTGTCGAAAGACAAGTCCTTGTCTGCATGACCTCTGATATAGCCAAAATTGGCATCATTCCAGACGAACTTGCCGTGCCAACGGCGGGCATAAGGGTCCAGAAGCAGCTTGTGCGGATTGAATCTATGGCCCGATGTGGGCTCATAAAGACCGTGCACGCGATACCCGTAGACTAGCCCCTCATCCGCATCGGGTAAAAAACCGTGCCAGATATTATCCGTGCATCGGGGCAACGGAAATCTGGCTGTCTCCCTCAAACCCTTGGCATCGAACAGACACAATTCCACTGCACTGGCATGGGCCGAATACACAGCAAAGTTAACGCCTTTGGAGTGCAGGCTTGCACCCAAGGGCCACGATCGGCCCGGCAACATGCGCAGGGATGAAGCGTTTACAGCCATAGACATTACCGATTAATCGCTCCTACAGGTTTTTTGTTTCCTGCTACTTGCACCGGAGTGAGTTTCCAGATATCACGGTTGTAATCCTGCATGGTGCGGTCAGTAGAGAACCGTGCACTGCTGGCAGTGTTGATGATACTCATGCGCTGCCAGCGCGCGCGATCTCGCCAGGCTGTGCAAACCTGCGCCTGTGCATCAAGGTAGGCCGCAAGGTCGGCTACGGTCAGCCAAGGATCGTGCGGGCTGCGCGCAGCATCGACAACGCTGCGAATCAAATCTGCCTCCTGACCGTCGAACAGACCGCTATCGAAGGCTTCAAAGATCGCGGTCAGTCTAGCATCAGCAGCTATGTAACTTGCAGGTGCGTAGCCATGTCTGGCTGCATCCACCTCATCGACGTTTAGACCAAAGCGAAAGAAATTGTCCTCGCCAACAGCCTCCAGTATTTCCACGTTTGCACCATCCAGAGTGCCAATGGTCAAAGCTCCGTTCATCATGAATTTCATGTTACCGGTACCCGACGCCTCCTTGCCAGCGGTTGAGATCTGTTCAGACAAGTCAGCCGCCGGACATATTACCTGCATGGCCGACACGTTGTAATCAGGCAGAAAAACCAGTGCCAGCTTGCCACGGGTGCGGGGGTCGGCATTGATGACGGCTGCAATATTATTAATGAGTTTGATAATGGCTTTTGCCATGTGATAGCCGGGTGCTGCCTTGCCCGCAATCAGAATGAATCTCGGAACGTGATTACCACGGTTATTGATGATATCCAGATACGCATGTACGGCATGTAGAGCGCAAAGTAACTGGCGCTTGTACTCGTGCATGCGCTTTACCTGCACATCAAACAGCATATCGGGATCTATCGCTATGCCTACCCTGTCCTTGACCAGCGCGGCTAGCGCCTGCTTATTCGCCCGCTTGACATGCTCCCAGCGCTGTTGGAATGCAGCATCATCAGCTACCGGCAACAACTTTTCCAGATAGGCCGGATGGGACACCCACTGCTCGCCCACTACAGGTGCGATTAATTTGTCGAGTCGCGGATTGCAGTGTGCAAGCCAGCGTCGTTGTGTCACACCGTTGGTTTTATTGTTAAACCGTTCAGGCCACAGCGCGTTGAAATCCCTGAACAAACCCGATTTCAGAAGCTGCGAATGCAATGCTGCAACGCCATTGATGGAAAAGCTGCCGACAATCGCAAGGTGTGCCATTCGCACCACAGGTACTGCATCGAAAGAGACAATGGACATTTGTGCATGTGTCGCCACATCGGTGGGCATCGCCACTTTCACAAGCTCCAGAAAACGTCGATTGATTTCCTGAATGATCTCCGTTGGTCGTGGTAACAAGGCACCTATCATGTTTAGCGACCAGCATTCCAGCGCTTCTGGCAACAGGGTATGGTTTGTGTAAGCCATGACCGACGAGGTAATCTGCCAGGCCTCATCCCAGTCCAGATCGTGATTGTCTATAAGCAGCCGCATGAGTTCAGGCACCGCCAGTGAAGGGTGCGTATCGTTGAGCTGAAAACAATGAGCATCGGCAAATCCATCAAAATTTTCATGCTTGCCCAACCAGATGCGCAAGGCATCCTGCAGACTGGCAGAGACGAGAAAATATTGCTGCCTGAGCCTTAGAACCTTGCCGTTCTCGCTACTGTCATTCGGGTACAACACCATGGTGATGTTCTCTGCGGCTGTTTTTGCAGCGACAGATTCGGTATACCCTCCGGCGTTGAATTCGCTGAGGTTGAATTCGTTGGTAGCAGCTGACCCCCACAGTCGCAGCGTGTTTACCACACTGTTTCCGTGACCCGGCACAGGAACATCATAGGGTACGGCACGCACGTCATCGGTGTTGATCCAACGATGATATTTCCTGCCATGCAAATTGGTCACGACCTCCACATTGCCACCAAAACGCACGGTGCAGGCAAGCTCTGGTCTTTCCAGTTCCCAGACATGACCTTCGCTTAGCCAGTTGTCGGGGCGCTCGACCTGCCAGCCATTATCAATCGCCTGACGAAACATACCGTATCGATATCGAAGCCCGTAGCCGGTTACAGGTAATCCCAGGGACGCACAACTGTCGAGAAAACAGGCAGCGAGACGTCCCAGCCCACCATTACCCAGGCCAGCGTCCTGCTCAAGCTCTTCGATATCTTCCAGCGCCAGTCCAAGATCCGCCAAGGCTGCAACCAGCGGATCGTGCATCTGCAGATTATTAACGGCATTACCCAGCGTGCGGCCCATAAGATATTCCATGGACAGGTAATAGGTTCGACGTACGGTGGTCGATTCAAGCACCTCACGGGTCGATCGCCAGCGTTCCATGAGCCGATCACGTACGCTCATGGCAACCGCCTTGTACAAATAATGCGCAGAGGCGTGTTCGATGTCGCGTCCGAGTGTCTGCGCAAAGTGGTGAGTAATGGATTCTCTCCATGCAGCAGGATCACCGCCCAACGCGGGGACACTGTCGTCCCAAAGTCTGCGCTGGCTGACCAGATCATTGGCACTGGGCATACTCGCCAGTAGTGCGGTGTTGGAAGCTGTTTTCATAAGGGATTGCATTTGGTTTGTTTGGCAGTACCGTCGATCGTGGTTCTGATCTCTGTCGACATCGATTATCGGCTTATTTCGATGAATACGGTTGACTCTCGGGAATATTTGTTGTTATTTCACAAGTGCTTTGCCATAAGACCCACATAACGGTAAGCTCTGACTGAACTCACAACTAAACAAGTGGTAACAGATCTCATGGAAAGGCCAGTTTCAAAGATCACCAAGGAAACACTCGCACTTATCCTGGCCGGCGGACAAGGCAGCAGACTGTATGAGCTGACAACCTGGCGAGCCAAGCCTGCAGTGCCCTTCGGTGGAAAATTTCGCATTATCGATTTCGCATTGTCCAACTGCATTAACTCGGGTATTCGCCGGGTTGGAGTTGCCACCCAATACAAGGCGCATTCTCTGGTCAGGCACATAAACCGCGGATGGTCAGGCTTCAAGGCAGAATTTGGTGAGTTCGTCGAAATTTTGCCCGCTTCGAAACGTGTCGACGAAGGCTGGTACAAAGGCACTGCTGACGCTGTATATCAGAATCTGGACATCATACGCACTCACGGGCCTGAATACGTGCTGGTTTTGGGTGGTGACCATATTTACAAGATGGATTACGGTCCGCTGGTCGCCTCCCACGAACAACGGGCGGCAGACATGACGCTCTGCTGTGTCGAGGTTTCGGTCGAAGAAGCTGCCGGGTCGTTCGGTGTCGTCAAGGTGGATACTGAGGGCAGAGTGCTGGAATTTCAGGAAAAACCGGCAGAGCCGGCAGAGATTCCGGGCAAACCGGGGCGCGTTCTGGCATCCATGGGCAACTATGTATTCAAAACCGATTTTCTCTACCAGCAACTCATCGAAGATGCTGACAATCCGGATAGCTCACACGATTTCGGCCACGATATGCTGCCCAAAATTGTGCATTCCAAAAAAGTCTATGCCTTCAGGCTTGGCGATGAAGATCCTGATTCTGACACACAGCCCTACTGGCGGGACGTCGGCACGCTGGATGCGTTCTGGGAGGCCAATATGGAGCTGGTTGACCTTGATCCGGAACTGGATCTGTATGACACAGACTGGCCAATATACACGTATCAAATGCAGTTGCCTTCTGCAAAGTTTGTCCACGACACAGAAGATCGTCGCGGCATGGCTGTCAATTGTATTGTCTCGGGTGGTTGCATCGTGTCGGGTGGCCAGGTCAGCCACTCTCTGCTGTTTTCGAACGTCAAGGTCAATTCGTACAGCGATATTCAGGATTCGGTCATCATGCCCGACGTGCAGGTGGGTCGATACTGCAAGATCAGGCGCGCCATCATAGACACAGGCACCATTCTTCCGGAGGGTATGGAAGTCGGCATCGACGCCGATGAGGATCGCAAGAAAGGATTCAGAGTGACTGAAAGCGGTATCACTCTGGTAACGCCGGATAATTTTGACCAGATGGTGCATCGGATCCGCTAGTTGCCAAGTGGCAACGCTGATCACGAAACTTTGCGCAGCTGGCGCCAGATCGTCAGTGATCAGAATATAATGGGTGGTCGGGTGTTCACCCCGATGTTGCCCGGCACTAGCCGGGCAACGCCTCTACGCCCTTCTGGCCTATCGCTGCAATCGTGACTCCTTCAGGACGCTGACCGACAAACTTCCATGGCTTCTACAAGACATATCTGCATGTTCGCAGCAGAAAACGATGTGATACCAGGCGCCAAGGTCGGTGGAATTGGCGACGTCGTGCGCGATATTCCACGCGCACTGGCGAATGAACAAACCCGCGTCACGGTCGTAATCCCGGCGTATGGGAGCTTCCATGAGATTCCGGGGGCCGTGCAAACAGGCACGTTCACAACCGGCTTCCGGGGCACTCCCCAGCGGGTAGAGTTGTACGAGCTTTTTGCCGACCGTGACGTCAATGTACGCTACCTTGTTCTGCATCACCCCTTGTTCGGCGCTGGTGGCAAAGGCCGTGTCTACTGCGATGATGACGACAACCAGCCGTTTGCTACAGATGCAAACAAGTTCGCTCTTTTCAGTGCATCTGCCCTCAGCGCAATTACTAGCGGCAATATCGAACCCGTTGATGTCTTGCACTTGCATGACTGGCATTCTGCGCTGGCACTGGCACTCATTCGCTTCGATAACGCCTACGAATCACTTCGTTCCGTGCGCACCGTGTTCAGTATTCATAATCTGGCTCTGCAGGGCATCCGTCCCTTTGCACAGAATACCTCATCACTTCAGGCCTGGTTTCCACACTTGCATTATGAGGCAGGTTATCTGGCAGACCCGCGCTGGTCGCATTGTATCAATCCACTGGCCAGCGCCATCCGACTTGCTGACAAGGTGCATACCGTATCGCCGACCTACGCCCGCGAGATTCTTCTGCCTAATGACCCGGCACGTGGATTTCACGGTGGTGAAGGACTTGAGGCTGATCTGCAACAGGCAGCCGCTCAGAATCGACTGGTGGGCATCATCAACGGCATAGACTATCCCCGCTCCAGCACAAATGGTCTTAGCTGGCCAAAATTCACGCACCAGTTAGGTGACGAACTGTTAAACCTGATTGCCCGGCAAAGTGACTTGCGTGCCGTGGACTATGTCGCACACCAACGCGTATTGGCGGAAGCACGGAAAAAACGCCCCGCGCATCTCCTGACAAGTGTTGGCAGACTGACCGACCAGAAGATGGCGTTGCTCCTGCAACCTGCCGCAAATGGTGTCACCGCACTGGAGCGTATTCTTGACACCCTTTCCGGCAGAGGCTTGTTTCTACTCCTCGGTTCAGGCGATGTCGCACTTGAAGAACAATGTCGAAAAATTGCCTCCAGATATTCACAATTACTTTTTATCAACCAATATTCAATGAAACTGGCCAACCTGCTTTTCTCCAACGGCGATCTGTTTCTTATGCCCAGTTCTTTCGAACCGTGCGGCATCAGCCAAATGCTGGCAATGAAGGAAGGCCAACCTTGTCTGGCACACGCGGTCGGTGGTCTTCGCGATACCATTGAAGACAATCAGGATGGCTTTCTGTTCGAAGCAGATTCGATTACGGCTCAAGCTGATGCGCTGGTTGCGCGCGTCGAACAAGTCCTGCTAATGCGTCAGAAAAAACCAGACGGCTTTACCCGCATCGCCGCCACGGCGCGCAAGAAAAAATTTAATTGGAGCACTAGTGCTTCGCGTTATCACTCGGAGTTGTACTCATGAGCCTTGCACTCGATATTGAACAGATCTATGCCATTGCAGAGGGCCGTCACTACGAGCTCTTCTCGGTACTTGGCCAGCATCTGGCACCCCAGCCTACGCAGGATGGTTCACCGGCTGACGACGAAGACGAACAGGTAACCAGCGAGCAACATGTCGCGGTTATTCGAACCTTCCAGCCACAGGCACAACAGGCTAGCGTGATTGCAGATTCCGGTGACAGGCTGCCTATGCAGAAGATTCACCCCAGTGGTTTGTTTGAGGTTTTTCTTGACAAGCCGGCTGGCCCCTATCAGGTAGAACTCAGCAATGACGTACATACATGGACCATCATCGATACCTATTCGTTGGGCAGCGTGATCGGCGAGCTAGACATTCATCTTTTCAATGAAGGGACTCATCAGCAGTTATACAACACGCTAGGCTCAAGAGTGATGAACTTCAACGGCGTTGACGGTGTGCATTTTGCCGTCTGGGCACCGAATGCACGACGCGTCAGCGTGGTCGGGGAGTTTAACGATTGGGATGGCAGGCGACACATCATGCGCTCACATCCGGGTAGTGGTATCTGGGATATTTTTGTGCCACAGATCGAGAGCGGTGCGCTTTACAAATACGAAATCGTTGATCGTAATGGTGACGTTCTGCCACTCAAGCATGATCCTTACGCTACGTATTTCGAACAACCTCCAGGAAATGCTGCCATCGTTTTCGAAAGCCAGTTCATCTGGAGCGACGATGCCTATATGCAGCGAAAGAAAGATGTCGATATGCGCCTGCAGCCTATCTCGGTCTATGAAATGCATGCGGGCTCATGGCGGTTGAATCTGCACGGAGATTCCCTCAGCTATGTAGAGCTTGCAAAAACCCTTATCCCCTACGTGAAGGAAAATGGCTTCACGCATATCGAACTCATGCCAGTCACCGAGCATCCCTTTGACGGATCCTGGGGCTATCAACCTATCGGGTTGTTCGCCCCCACCTCACGCTTTGGCAGTCCAGACGACTTTCGTCACTTTGTAGACGCCTGCCACGCAGCCGATATCGGGGTCATTATGGACTGGGTGCCTGCACACTTCCCTACCGACGAACACGGCCTGGGGCAGTTTGATGGTACGCATCTTTACGAACACGCCGACCCGAGACAGGGCATGCATCAGGATTGGCAAACCCTGATTTACAACTTCGGGCGTCGCGAAGTAGCCAACTACCTGCTAAGCAATGCGGTTTACTGGGTGCGCGAATTCCACCTGGACGGACTGCGCGTTGATGCGGTCGCTTCCATGTTGTATCTGGATTATTCACGCGAATCCGGTCAGTGGATTCCCAATCGGTACGGTGGGCGCGAGAATCTGGAAGCCATTGAATTCCTCAAGCGCATGAATGAGCTGGTACATGCCGAAGGTGGCATAACCATGGCGGAAGAATCCACCAGCTTCCCACAAGTCAGCCACCCCACCTACAACGGTGGTCTCGGCTTTACGTTTAAATGGAACATGGGCTGGATGCACGACATGCTCGATTACATGAGCAAGGATTCTGCCTATCGAAAATACCACCACAACAGTCTGACGTTTGGAATGATCTACGCGTTTAGCGAGAACTTCACGTTGCCCTTCTCTCATGACGAGGTGGTCTACGGCAAAGGGTCCATGATCAATAAAATGCCGGGCGATGACTGGCAAAAATTTGCCAACTTACGCACACTTTACGGAATGATGTTTGGCTACCCTGGCAAAAAACTCAATTTCATGGGCGGCGAAATCGCCCAGTACAGCGAGTGGGACCACAATGGCAGTATCCAGTGGCATCTCCTCGAAGAACCCAAACATCTCGGGATACAAACGTTGGTTCGTGATCTCAACAAGCTCTATACCTCACATCCGGCGCTCTTCGAAACCGATTGTGACGGACGAGGTTTCGAGTGGATAGACTGTGACGATATCGATCAGAGTATTGTTTCGTTTTACCGTTATTCTGTCGATAGACAACGAAGTTGTGTCGTAGTGTGCAATTTCACGCCTGTCGTACGAGAAGGCTACCGAATCGGCGTGAATGAGTCGGGTAAATATCGTGAACTGATTAACACTGATAACCCAATCTACGGCGGCAGCGGCCAATCAAATACCGTTGCAAACGGCTTGCCGAACAGTAGTACAAGTACGGGCGCATCTGCATCGACTACAACAGTGGGCACGATACTTGCCGATGAAATACCTCAGCACCAACGTCCTGCTTCGCTGAATTTGACCTTGCCACCGCTGGCCGTACTCATACTGGAACGCGAGACTCAATAGTTTTTTATCGGAAGGTGCAAAAGACGTGGCGCCGGTAAGGCGCAGAGTAGCAAGGCTGGGATATACTTGAAGTTTGCGAATTGATAATCGCCCGTAACATCCCTTGCGTGCCTTTTCAGGAATATCGGTACTTACATGAACAAACTCTTGCTACTTGCCTTAGTGGGCCTGCTTCTGGGCGGTGGGGTATGGAAAGCACAAAACCCTGACGGCACGATCGACGATTTGAAAGTGCAGGCTGCTGCCTCCTTCGAACGCGTCAAGTCCGGGGTCGATACCGCGATCAGCTATCCGGAGACCAAATCCGAAGAACTCTCGCTTGCCGAACGCCTTGCTGGTGTTGAGCAACAAATCGAGCAAAGCGACGACGAAGAGCAATCTGCAAAATTACAGGCCATGCTTGATCAGACACTGGCTGATAACGACAACACCGTCTCCACTCTGCAGGCTGCCCTCGATGAGCGCATCGCCCCCATGGAGGACATGACGAAGGCTGTCGCCGAACTCGACACCGCCTTGCAGGACACGCGCGCCCGGACAGATTCCAGCAATGTACGTCTTGATGCAATCGATCGTCGACTTGAGTTACTGGTCCGTCGGCTTGATGAACAGACCACCGACTCCGATCTGCAATCAGTGACCGAGACGCTGGAAGGTGTACAGAGTAGTGTGGAGGGGTTGCAGGAAGAGTTCGATAACCACCGTGGTGAGGTATCCGAGTCAATGACCGGTCTTACTGAACAGATGGCTACCCTCGAATCAAGGTTTAACACGCTGGTCAGTACGGCGACACAAACCACAGAGGCTGGCGATTCCGCAGCCGCCAGTGACGAATCAGGGCAAACCGGCGCGGATGCAGCCAACAGCACGTCAATACTGGCGCTGTCGGCAGGCATCGACGAACGCCTGAGCGGTATCGAAGACCGCCTCGCCACCGTCAATTCAGATTCACGGCGACTGACTGGCCTGTCACAGCTCCTCGAAGCATCAATCGCAAAAATCAGCGAACTGGAGCAACAGGATGCACAGGCAAGCGAATCGCTGGAGCAACTCAGCACGTCAGTGGAAACCTTGCAAACCGCTGGCGAATCACTTTCGATTGAGAGCATACAGGCGCAAATCAGGGATCAACTGGCGTTGGCCCAGTCACAAATCGACAGCTCGGTGGATACGGCCAATTCCTCCGAACTGGAAGCACTGATAGACACTACCCGAGACCGTCTCCAGACGCTGGAACAGCGGGTTCAGGGATTGCCTGCTGCCTCCGCGGAAGCTGACGGAGCACTTGAGACCCAGAGTGCATTACAAGCCCAGATCGCCGATCTTGAACAACGTCTGGAAGCGATAAACAGTGCCGATCCGGCACTGGAAAGCACCGTCAATGATGTCAAACAACAAGTGGAACAATTAAGCGCTCAGGGGTTTGTCACCCAGGATGAGTTACGCGCAAAGGAGCAGGCAGAATCCATTGAGTACAAGATCTATTTCGATCGCAACAGCGCTGACGTTACCGAAGACGCAGCTCGGGTTCTCAATTCATTCATCGCTCAGGAAAAGAACCGCACCACGGGTGTGTCCATATTCGGTTTCACGGACCGCAGTGGCTCGGCAGCCTATAATCAGCAACTAGCGCTTCAACGTGCCACCAATGTACGTTCCTATCTTATTCAAAACGGACTCGATTTCACCAAGATCAAGGCATTAAGCGGACTAGGTGAAGATGCTGCCGCAGCTGTGCTGCCTGATGAATCAGCGGATGCCCAGCAGCGTGTGGTTGTGCTCTACGCCGATCAGCCGTAGAGCACGCGTCCGCAACGTAGCAGACTCGGCCTGAAGCCCGTCAGTCAACGATGACAACTATGGATATTCGTAATTCTGACTGCTTGCTCATCATTGATGTGCAGAATGATTTTTGTAGCGGTGGCTCACTGGCAGTGCCCGATGCAGAAGCCATCATGCCGATTATCAACAGCCTGATTCCGCAGTTTAAGCATACCGTGCTAACGCAAGACTGGCACCCTCAGCGACATAGCAGCTTTGCTTCAGAACACAGTGGCAAGCAGCCTTTCGAGTCAATCACACTACCCTACGGTGAACAGACACTCTGGCCAGACCACTGTGTTCAAGGCAGTCATGGCGCCGCCTTTCACCCCGCATTGAATACCGACGCCGCCCGGATGATAATCCGCAAGGGATTCCGCCGCACTATCGATTCGTATTCAGCGTTTTTCGAAAACGACCGTACCACGTCCCTTGGCCTTACCGGATACCTGCGAGAGTGTGGCGTGCGACGCGTCGTGTGTGTCGGTCTTGCGCTGGACTACTGTGTAAGATTCTCAGCCATCGACGCTCGCAAGGAGGGCTTTGAAGCCAGTGTCATGGAAGATGGCTGTCGTGGCATTAACGCAGACGGCTCTAATGCCGCTGCACGTCAGGCCATGCAAGATGCTGGTGTCACACTTGTGTAGTTCGCACCTCTAGTTCGCACCTCTAGGAGCCTGAATCATTTTTTTGCCAGAGACGCCTCAACCTCTGCAAGCGTCGGTAAATCCGCCCCACGCCGTGAACACGTAATCGCTGCAGCGGTTGCTGCAAAATCCACCAGGACTTGCAGATCGATATCATCGCCATTCACTTTATTTCCCAGAACGTGTCCCTGTGCTTTCAGGTAATGAAGACTGGCACACTGAAACGTATCCCCCGCCCCGACCGTATCAACGACATCAATACCAATCCGGGCTGAACGTGCCCGTTCACCACTACTCGTATAGACGGTTGCACCTTCCGAGCCCTCGGTAACGACAACAACATCAACCCCGGAGCTGATAGCGTCAGTCGCGAAATTCTCCAGAGAAGTATCACTACCCATCAGTGTATGAATATCCTCATCACTGGCCTTGAGGAAACTGGCACAATCGCTGAACTTCGCGAAACTCTCACGCCAGATATCCATGTCCGGTTCGATGCTGGGTCGCAGATTAGGGTCGTAAGCGATAACGCGCTGATGCTGTTCCCGCTGCGCCAACGCCAACAGGGCCGAACGTGTTGGATCGACTGCGGTGGAATAAGAGGCGAAATTCAGCACAGCCAGTTCATCAGGCAGTGCGTTCGGTAGCTCATTAATCTGTAGTGACACATCGGCTGTGTTGTCGGTATAGAACGCGTAGTTCGCCGAGCCATCGGCATTGGTTTGCACCATGGCAAGCGTACTGTTCAAATCGGTTGGTACCACATAGTCTGTATCCACCCGGTTAACGCGCAGGTAGTGGGCAATTCTCTGCCCCATAAAATCAGAGGAGTTCTTGCACAGGTAGGCCGCCGGATTACCCAGCCGTGCCAACCCCACTGCAACATTTAATGGCGAACCACCCACATGACCATTTAATGCAACCTCCCCGGGGGAGCGCTCGGCACCGTCACTTGCTACATGACTGAAAAGATCAACCAAAGCGTCGCCGCAAGACATGAACATGTAGATATACCCTTACCGTAGGTGGGAGAAAAAGGCCGTCGCCGAGCCCATACAGTTTACTTCGTATCGCGAAACTGCACCACAACCACTGTCAACGCCCCCTACCCCGACGTGCTTTACACCGGTTGCTTCCATAAGGGATGTTCAAATAGTCACCTGGAGAACTGAAATACTGCTGCCGGATCATTATCAACGACAACTGGTAACATGAGATCCCAAGATTCCGGAACTTTGGTAGGCCGATCATGACAGTACTGGCAGCAGTTGATTACCAGGCGCCTGATGCAGAAGAACAATTCGTACAGTCGTTACGCGACACCGGCTTTGGTGTCCTGCGTAATCACCCTATTGCAGAATCAGTGGTAACCGGTATCTACCAGAACTGGGCCGGGTTCTTCAATAGTCGCGAAAAAAATGATTTTGTCTTCGATCCGGAAAAATACGACGGTTTTTTCCCTAGAACACTGGCCGAAACAGCCAAAGGCCACACCGTCAGGGATATCAAGGAGTATTTTCACTATTACCCCTGGGGGCGGTGCCCAGTCAGCCTGAAACAGGAAATCAGTGACTACTACAACACCACAACGCAATTTGCTACCACCTTGCTCAGCTGGATTGAGCGACAAACACCGCCAGAGGTTGCCAATGGCTACCGTGAACCTCTGTGCAGCATGATAGAAGGCAGCACCCAAAGCCTGCTCAGGGTCTTGCATTACCCCCCTATCGAAGAACATGAACAAGAGCCAGGCGCTATCCGCGCAGGCGCTCATGAAGACATTAATCTGATTACACTGCTACCCTCAGCGAACGAACCCGGATTGCAAGTCAAGGCACGAGACGGAAACTGGCTGGATGTGCCGTGTGATTTTGGTAATCTGATAATCAATATCGGTGACATGCTACAAGAGGCCTCTGGCGGTTATTTTCCGTCTACCACGCACCGGGTCATTAATCCGGAAGGACAAGACACAAAAAAAGCCCGAATCAGTCTGCCGCTTTTTCTGCATCCACGTCCCGATGTCGTACTCTCGGACAGGTACACCGCGGGCAGTTACCTGCAGGAACGTCTGGAGGAGTTGCGTAGTTCCGACAAATCATGAATTTGACAAAGAGCCGTGAACGCGGGAACGACCCCAAAGATCGAGCGTTTAAAATTCTACCAACAGGATAAAAGACAACCATGACTCAGATTGCCCTAGTTACCGGAGCGGGTTCAGGCATTGGCAAAAGCACCGCGTTAGCCTTGTCAAACGCAGGTTTCCATGTGGTCCTCACAGGACGACGCGAGTCGGCTCTGAAAGAAACGATTGCTGCGGCAAGCACACCCGGTTCGATGACGGCGATTGCCTGTGATGTGACTGACGAAGCTCAGGCTCAGGCACTATTCGCGAGTATAGAGACACAACACAAGCGCCTTGATGTCTTGTTCAACAACGCCGGCACCAACGTTCCTGCCATGCCTATTGATGAACTCACTGTGGCGCAGTTCAAGCACGTTGTCGACGTCAATCTCACTGGTGCGTTCATCATGGCAAGAGGAGCATTCGCTTTGATGCGCAAGCAGTCGCCACAAGGTGGGCGAATAATCAACAATGGCTCGATTTCCGCCTATGTACCCAGACCCGGCTCTGTTCCCTACACAGTCTCCAAACATGCCATCACGGGATTGACGCGTACTTTGTCACTGGATGGTCGCGCGTTCAATATCGCCTGTGGGCAGATAGATATCGGCAACACGGCCTCTGACATGACCGAACAGATGGGCAAGGGAGTCCCACAGGCAGATGGTTCAATAAAACCCGAACCCACAATGGATACCCAGCATGTTGCAGATGCGGTAGTCAATATGGCAAGCCTGCCACTCAACGCCAACGTCCAGTTCATCACCATCATGGCCTCGGCCATGCCGTTTATTGGCAGAGGCTAGGAGCCTGCGCGGCCGGAGGCGGCCCCGCAGAAAGCGATTGAGCGAGAGTAGTCCAATTTTGAGTCAAATTTTGTGCTCATTTGAGGCGTTTAGCTGGCTAAGTGACGAAAATGAGCGCAAAATTTGGCTAAAAGTGGGCTGCTCGTAGCCGATTAATTTCTTCCGCGCAGGCTCCTAGCCTTGTTGAATTCCCGCACTCGGCCGAGTACATCGACCCCGATCTGCGCATACAGATCAAGCAAGTCTACCAACACCCAGTTTTCCCTGATCAAGCCATCTTCCATTCGCCAGAAGTCCAGACTGCGGAGCACGATCTCCTTGTCGATCGGCGCTATGCCCATCCAGCCGTCACCACTCAAGGTGAGACGCATGTTCGGCCAACCCGTCTCACATACGTAGTCACCCTCAGCGAACCAGTGGGACATCAAGTCAGCCGAAGCATCGAGCTTTCGATCGGGCATGGCATTGAGGAACGGAATCTGATGCCAATGACGAAAACCAGCTATACCCCGGCAGCTACCGATACCCGCCGGGCCATACCAGTTGAATTGCGGGTGCCAGTATTTTTCAAGCTGCATGACAGCAGGGTCAGGATTGGCAGGGTATCGGCAAAGATCATTCAGCATGGCTATGACGTGTTCCTGTGTAGCTCTGCCATCACCGGATACGCTAAGCCCATCAGCACTCATGGGCCCCGGAGTGCACATGAACGCTCCAAGTTGAGGCGCCATGGGCCATGCGCCAGCTAGCATCATCAACTCCGGCAAGTCCCAGATAGCCTGCATCTGTACCACCTTGCCCGCCTTTAGCTGAAAGAACTCGTGAAAGCGCATATGGGCAAGATGCCCCGTCGGGGCAATACCCAGAAACGGAGCAGAGAACGTCCCCATGTAGTTCCCCATACAGCCTACCCACTCAAGCCCCTCGGGAGTGACACCGGACAAGACAATCATGTCGCGGCGTTCAAGATCCGGCATTGCCTTGTACAAGGGTTCAAGGCAATGGGTCCAGAACATCGCAGGCCCGGCAAGCTCACCAAATGGATGGCACAGCTTAAGTTCAGCCTCAGCGTCGAAAACTCTGGTTAGTGCATCCTTGACAGACAATTCGGAAAAGCAACGCAAGGCACTCTGATAGGCCTCTAGATGTGATTTGATGGGATCCATACTCAACCGCCGGATTTTTTAGCCATACTTTGCAAGGTATGGGTAGCGAAGTTATGACCCACATCCGCATAACGGTAGAAGGTCAGACAACCCAGAGCCTCCAGTTCTTCGGTCTCATCCGTAAATCGTGTGGCCACCGCCAGCGTGTTGTTGAAATTCAGTTCTCTGGCAAGCGTGGCAACGCGAACATTTTCACGGTGGTTACTCAGGCTTACCAAAATCAGTTCGCAATTGGCAAGCCCGGTCCTGTCCCAAAAATCCCGATCGGACGCATCACCATGTACACAGGGCCAGTTTTCAGCATTACGTTTCTGGGTTAACTGGTAGTTCTCCTCTATGCCGACGACCTTGTCGTAGCCCGCGTTACGCAACGCATCAAAAGCACCACGCCCTACCCGCCCCATGCCCAGTATGGCAACCGTTGCGCCATTGAGTGAACCAATCACTTCCTCAGGTAGCCGCTCCGGCTTTTCATAGCGTGACAATGGTTCGGCAAAACGCACATACAGTTCATGGGCCTTGCGATTAATCGGTGTTGCAAACAGATACGATAGTGCCATCGCCAGTGCCAGCGTGGTAATCCACTGATCGCCAAGGACTCCGTTACTCTGGGCGATTGCCGCCACAATCAAACCGAACTCGCTATAGGTAAACAGGCTCAAGCCAGCAAACCAGCCGGTACGTGCTCGTAAGCCAAAGATCACCGATAGCGCGAAGTAAATGATGGGGCGTAGCACCACCAGCAAGGTAAGCACGAAAGCCACCGCAACAAGCTCCAGCTCCGGAATACCGTAGTAGCCGATCTGCAGAAAGAATCCGAGAAGTAATAGATTTTTCAATCCCGCCAGCTGCTCGTACAGCTCTTTGGATTTACTTTTATGCGATTGCGCTATCAGCATGCCGCAGACCAGAGCACCGAGCCCGCCTTTGAGATTGACCAGCTCGAAAACCTCAGCTGCTCCAAAGGTAAAAAGCACGCCAGATATCAACAACAGCTCACCGTGCCCGACAATGGAGAACAGCCATCTCAGTACGGGTCGTAGCAATGGCAGGCCCAGCAAGGCTAGCGCCCAGGGCGACGGTAGCTTGTCCGAACTGGCGACCAGATAGATGACTGCCAGCACATCCTGGACAACCAAAATACCAATGGAGATAGAGGCGTAAAAGGAGGCTGTCTCACCGCGTTCCTCAAACAGCTTGATCGCCAGCACCGTGCTGGAAAACGACAAGGCGAAGGCCAGTGTCCATGGCGCAACCGGGTGTGAAAACGATAAAGGCTCATAGAGTGAGCCGACGATATAGATAACAGCGGCGGTCAAGGGCACGGCAATCAACATATGGGCAATTGCTGACCCCCAGACATAGCGAGGCGCAAGATCGCGCGGATTCAGCTTCAGACCGATGGTAAACAACAGCAGAAGAATGCCGGCATCGGCCAAAGGTGCAAGCTCTTCGCCCGATCCCCATCCGATCCAATGACCAAAGAATCCTGCCAGCAAATAACCGAGAAGCGGCGGGTAGCCAATGTGTCGAAAACACAAGCCCGCGCCGAATGCCAGGGCAATGACTATCGGTTCCATCTACTATAGCAATCTGAGTAGACGACAGGCACGCTGCACGCTCACGAGCTCATTGGCATCGCGGTAGTCACCAGTTTCATCCAGTATTGACAGCCAACCGAAATGGCATCGTCGTTGAAATCATACTCGGGATGGTGCAATCCGGCAGTGGCACCGTTGCCCATGAATATGAATGCGCCGGGCCTTGCATTAAGCATGTAGGAAAAATCTTCAGCACCCATGGTTGGCGGGGTGTCGGCATTGACCTTGTCATGTCCCACGAGCTGTCGCGCCACATCCACAACAAAGCCGGTCTGCTCATCATGATTCACCGTTGGCGGGTAGCCATCCCGATATTCAACCTGCGCAGTAGCGCCGAACACCTCAGCGGTCTTGCGAGCGATATCTGCCAGTCTTGTTTTAGCTTCGACTCTAGCGGTTTCGTCAAACGCTCGAACCGTACCCTTCATGCTCACCGTTTGCGGTATCACATTGTAGGCCCCACCCTGCACTTCCATGGTGGTCACTGATACCACAAGCGGATCTGTGGGACTGACGCCTCTGGCTACGATACTTTGCAAGGCAAGCACGATATGCGAAGCCACAACCACACTGTCGGTACACAAATGAGGCATGGCGGCATGACCGCCCAAACCTTCGACAACAATGTCGAACTCATCGGCAGACGCCATAAGTGGTCCTGTACGAATGGCAAACTCACCGACCGGCAGATCGGGCATGTTATGCAAGCCATAAACCTCGCTTATTCCAAAGCGCTCCATCATGCCATCTTCAACCATGGCAAGGCCTCCTCCTCCGCCTTCCTCGGCAGGCTGGAAGATAACAACCAGTGTTCCATCAAAATCACGCGATGCACACAGCGCTTGCGCCGCGCCCAGTAACATGGCGGTATGACCATCATGCCCGCAAGCATGCATGCGACCTGGCATGTCGGATGACCATTGGACACCACTGTTTTCGACAATCGGCAAGGCATCCATGTCGGCGCGCAACCCGATGACTTTGCCAGATGAATCACTTCGTCCCTTGATTACACCAACAACTCCCGTCCTGCCGATTCCTTCAACAACATCGTCAGCGCCGAATCCGCGCAGTTTTTCCGCCACAAAAGCGGCAGTTTGATGAACCTCATAGCCCAGCTCGGGATTTCTGTGCAGGTGACGCCGCCACTCGATGACTTCAGGCAACAGATTGTCCAGCCGATCGTTTGTGCGCATTGTGCAGTTCCTGTGGTGGGCCGATTTATCGAGTTTAACTCTTGGGTTGATACTTACCACCGTTAGCCTCGGACCAAGTCAGAGGATCGGTAAGAAAGGCTTCGACCTGGCTATGGGTTTCATCACTGAAATGACCTTGCTTGCGCGACTCAGCCAATACATCCCACCAGGTAGCCAGGTAGTGAAGTTGCAAACCTGCCTTGTCCAGATTATCCGGCGTCTGCTTGAAAATATCATAATAGAAGACAACCAGCGTATGCGCTACTTCTCCACCCGCTTCGCGTATTGCCTCAGCAAAACTGAGTTTGGAACCGCCATCGGTGGTGAGGTCTTCCACCAGTAGTATGCGCTGTCCTTCGCGGATGTCTCCCTCTATACGTGCATCACGGCCAAAGCCTTTGGGTTTCTTGCGTACGTACTGCATGGGTAACTGCATGCGTTCTGCAATCCATGCAGCAAAGGGAATGCCTGCAGTCTCGCCGCCAGCAATGGCATCGAAGGCTTCGTAGCCGACATCGCGCACAAGCCGCGATACTGCAAAGTCCATGAGCGTTGCCCGAATGCGCGGGTAGGAAATCAGCTTGCGGCAGTCTATGTAGACGGGACTGGCCAGCCCGGAGGTGAAAATATAAGGTTCGTCAGAACGAAAGTGGACCGCCTGTATTTCCAGCAACATCCGTGCTGTCAGACTAGCCATTTCTTCGCGCGTGGCGTAAGAGCTTGTAAACATACCGGAAGTGTCGTTTGCAAAGGTTGGTAGGAGGGAAGGGCTAGATCCTAGCCTGGATTATTCGTGAAACGTCTGATTATCGCGCAGGACCCTGTGCCTTTAGGGAATTTCGCGAGCGAGCGGAATACAGACTGTATTTCCGAGTGAGTGAAATTTCCTACAGTTGCAGGGGACAAGTGAGAATTAGGCGTTTTCATGAATAATCCAGGCTAGTTTTCGACGTCAATGAATACGATGTTTGAGGGTATCAGGTTGGTTGCCACTCTCTCAGGAGCAATTTCACCGGTTGCCAGATCAATGCGCATGAACCCTGGTGTCAGTGACTGTATTCCGACCCAGAGATGGTTGTCCAGCCCGACTGCCAGGGTGGTCAGGCTTTGCCCTTCGGTACCGGCGATGGGTTCTGAAATTTCACCGCTTGTGGGATTAAACGTACGCAGGTTATTTATGGCGCTGAAATCTGCGTTAAACCCGTCCAGCGTAATCAAGTACCCCAGCGTTTCGTTGATGACAATCGTGTCGAGAAAAAAGCCAACGTTGTTATCTTCAGTACCATCATCAATAAGTAAAGCGGTTTCGAAGGTGGTAGGGTTTATGGTCTCGATACCGCCGGTGTACGGATCGCCAGGTGCTGACTCGCTTAGAAAGTAGTTACCACGCCCGGTTACATAGATCAAGCCCGTAGTGGTATTGAAATGCAACGATGTGGGGTTGACTGTTTGCAGGTCGATGCCCTGACGGGGAAACTCACCCTGCTGCGTCGGAATCTCCAGATTGGTATTGGTATCAATGACGGCAATGTAGCCTCCATTTATCGGTGCAAAGTTATCCAGATTTTCCATCAGTACAAACAATTTGTCATCGACAATAATTGCGTTAGTCATGTCAGGTAAATCAAGCGTATCACCGCCACCTTTGTTGTAGTCCGCGAGGCTGATCTCTCCAGTGATCAGCGACTCAGTCGTTGCCTCCTCCGGGCTTGGGTCGAGAACAAGGACCTTGTCGCTACCACGCAGGGTCAAGTAGGCAAGGTCATCGTTAACAAATGCAATTGCCTGCGGGTTGAAGGTTTCGACGTCTTCATTGAGTACTGAAATTTGATAATCGACAACGGATGTGTCTGTAGCGCTGAACCTTGTCAGATTATCGATGGTGAACCGACCTAGCTGGTAAACGCTTTGTCCATCGGTTGCAACACGATGATCTGATTCTGTGCCCGGATAGGTACCATCGATGGTATTGCCGGTAGTAAGATTAATGCGTTCTATTTGCCCTGAGTCAAAAGCGGGTCCACGTGTGAAAGCGTAACCGTAGTCTGTAGAGCTGTTGCTGGAGATTGGTGGAGTTTGAGTTTCTGCATCTTCGGAAGGAGGGGTGTCCGTCACATCTGAGTCAGGTGAGGTCTGAGTCTGCGCATCGGTTGTGTCGCTGACAGGATCATCATCACTGGAACTGCAAGCACTTAGCAGAAACAATGAGCTGGCTAGTAAGGCCGGGGTGAGTAAAGAGTAGGGTGTTGGTGTATTCATGTTTTAGTAAGTTTGCTGTTAAAGAAGCAGGATGATTGCGCTTGGCGTGATGTTAAAACTTTTGCGTTATTGCGATAAAAAATGTTCTGCCTGGCTTTGGAGAACGGCTGAAGTCTTCTATGTTGACGTCTTGTATATTCTGAAGTCGAGCGCTGAGATTCCAGCGTGGTTTTTCCAGTTTCATACCAATTGATTGTATTGTTGTGTCGGGTGCTGCCAGAGTATTGCTGCTGTCAAAGAACCTTCCCTGACGGGTTTGCCATTCGTACCAGTAGCCGAAATTGCCGTGCTGATACGCCAGCCTTGCAAATCCTGTTCTTCTGGCTTCGCCAGGCAATATCTTGTTCTGATACCCTTCAAAGGGGTCACGGTTTTTTGGATTCTGAAATGTGGCGCTGGCGCTGAAGTGCCAATTTTTTGCGGGTGCCCAGATGCTGGAGAGCTCCAGGCCTGTGGTTTGTGCCTTGCCGGTATTGCGAGGCCTGCCGATTCCAATCGAGTCAAAGGAATTGAGAATCAGGTTGTCGTGGTCGTTGTGGAACAGCGCCATTTCCAGTTGCAGGGAACCGGTGTCATAGGTGATGCCAATGTCAGTGTTGATACCTGATTCCGCATCAAGATTGGTATTGCCGTTGATTGCCCCGATAGAGCCAAACAATTCATGAAACGAAGGCTCCCGATGGTAGTTGCCGGCGTTGGCGTTAAAGGTCAACTTTTGCGTTAATGAATAGGCAAGCCCTAATTGCAAGCCAAGTTCTGATTCATCCTGTTCCAGTTGCGTGTCGGGTACACCGATGGCAGTGGACGTTCCACGGCGTTGGCTGTGTTGCCAGCGCACGGCGGGTGTGACCATCCAGCGATCCCCTTCATCCAGAATCACCAGATGTGAGGTCGCATTGACGAGCTGTCGATCGGCGGTGAAGTTCTCGTTGGAATTGAGCTCATCTTCCAGATTCAGTGATTCATCACGCAAATCAAGCGACACACCCCATGTGCCTAAGCTCAGGAATTTTTCCCAGTACGTCTTTGCGCCAATCGTGCGTATTTCAGTGTCTATGTATTGTTCACCTAATCCCACCTGGCTTTCAGAATCATCGTACACGCTATCTGACCCGTGCCAGTAAAGGGTATGCCGTGTGTTCCATCCAGCCCACTGGTCGACAATCTGAGACAGTTGAATCTGGTTTTTTCTGGTTTCATATCGTGCCTGGCTGGCTGATGAGTTTCGAGATGTTGATACACCGCTATCTCGTTCAGCGATCTGCAGGAGGAGATCAGTCCGAAGATTGACTGTGCTCTGGTGTCCGGTTTTCAGCAAAACCGAATTTCTTTCTACATCATTGTTTCTGCGCCGCAGCCGTCTGTCGTCAAGCGGATTTAAAGGCGTTGCATTGTCATGTGTAAAGGGGAAATCATTGTCGCTTTGCTGCCGGCTTAGCGTTGTGGTCCAGTCCCACTTACCCGAAGTCGCCTGATGTGCTGCTAATAGCGAAGAATAGGAAAAGCTGCCGACGCCCAGTCTTAACCGGCTTGTGCCCTCATCATCATTACGTTGTGTGTTGAGATTTACCGCACCGCCCATACTGGCGTGTCCCAGCTGCAGGGGCGCGCCGCCCTTGTAGATGTCGACGGAGGAAAGATTGAGAATTTCCAGCGTCGATAAATCAATAACCGACTCGCCCCCGCTGTTGAGCAGAATGCCATCAAGGTAGACATCAGTTTGAGCGGCAGAAGCCGCTCGTACGGTGACGCTGGAGTACGTGCCAAATCCGCCTGACTGGCTCTGTTGCACACCGCTAGTGCCGCTGAGCAAATCGGCAAGTTGTGCACCTGGTTGGGATAATCGGGCACGGTTGATGGTGCTGTGGCTGCCAGTGTGTTCTTCGCCGACGACATCACCCGTCCGCACAGGCGCATCGTTGTCAGCAATAATTTTTAATTCATCAAGCACGGGTGTAGTCGATCGTTCAGGCGCTGGTAGAGTCGAAGTGATTTCCTGAGCGTGTAACAGAGTCGGAAAAAGACACACCTTGGCAAAGGCTGTCAGACAAACCGTGATGCACTTATGATTTTGCAGCGCGTGTCCGTTGTCGCTGGCTTTGTTACGGACACCCTTACCCGGTCGGCACAGGCTGACCTTAGGTATGACCGGTAATCTTGAACAGGAACGCACCCCGCGAAACCTCAGGTTTAACCGCGCGGTTTGAGAAAGGGTAGGGGAGAGGCTGGTTGTTCTGCTTTCAGCGCAAGAACAAGCACAAATAAACTCCCAAACACCTTCAGACGCCCCGTCTGGCTGTGAATTGATGTTTCAAGGCAGGTCTCCTGGCTCGCAGCGATGCAATTTCTGAATTGTCCAGAAAGTTGCAATGTAACGCCCTTCCCGAGAGTCTGTCGACAATCTCAGTGGTGTTGCGGCACATTTTTCGCGGCTTACAGTTGCGGGGGCAGCCGAGGCGTCGCACCTCGTTCCCTTTTCATCTTCTCAGAACCTTGTAACCAGACGGAGGATACACCTTTTGGTCGCAGCTAACATTGTGAATTGCGGTTTTTTGCACATCCTGCTGGTGCGCTGGTTCGGACCGTAACGAGAAACTCGATGTTATCCAAGCGTTAAAACAGTCTTGTGCGGCACTGTAACTGCAGCCCTAATGGTTGATGAGTGTCTCAGAGGCTTTGGCTGTCTGGGGTCATATTAAACACAAGGCAGTACATTGCATGATAGATATCAAGGACTCTACAATTCTTATCACTGGTGGTACCGGATCGTTCGGCCATGCCTTTGTCAGGCAAGCGCTTGAGATTCAAAAGCCGCGACGCATTATCGTCTACTCGCGTGACGAGATGAAACAATGGGAAATGGCAAAATATTTTGGCCATGATCCGCGAATTCGGTTTTTTATCGGTGATGTCAGAGACAGAGACAGACTGTATCGCGCTCTTTGTGGTGTCGACTATGTCGTACATGCTGCTGCCATGAAGATTGTCCCCTCTGCGGAGTACAATCCGTTTGAATGTATAAAAACCAACATCGATGGTGCCATGAACGTCATTGATGCGGCGATTGATCGTAAAGTAAAGCGGGTTGTCGCCTTGTCAACGGACAAGGCCAGCAGTCCGTCCAATCTCTACGGTGCGACCAAACTGGCATCGGACAAGCTGTTTGTTGCCGGAAATGCCTACAGTGGGGGCAAGAGCACGCAATTTGCTGTTGTTCGATATGGAAACGTTATGGGATCCAGAGGTTCTGTAATTCCGTTTTTTGTTGGTCTCCGAGAAAACGGTGAACGCATTCTGCCTATCACAGACAAGCGCATGACACGTTTCATGATTACTCTGGATCAGGGGATTGAAGCGGTGTGGCAAGCCTTCGATGATATGGTGGGTGGTGAAATTTATGTTCGCAAGATCCCGTCCATGACCATCACGGAGATCGCGCAAGCCGTGCTGCCAGATGCCCGCCATGAGTACATCGGCATACGCCCGGGTGAAAAACTGCATGAGCAGATGATTAGCGTAGAGGATTCCTACACAACCTATGAATACGAGAATTACTACAAGATCCTGCCCGCAATCAATCACTGGGATAATGATCCAAACCGCATCAAGGATGGTGTTAAGGTAGCTGAAGGGTTTGAGTACACCAGCGACAAGAACACGCAGTGGTTGAGTGCTGAGGAATTACGTCTATGGATGGATGAGCCCATGCTTGACAAGGCCGCCTGAGATGGTATGCCCAGTGCTACCTTACGGAAGGCAGCATATCAGTCAAGATGACATCGCCGCTGTTTGCCGGGTGCTGGAATCTGATCTGATCACACAAGGTCCATTGGTAGGGCAATTTGAAGATGCCGTTGCGAACCACTGCGGCGCCAGTTACGCAGTTGCAGTAAACAGTGCTACCTCAGCTTTGCATCTGGCGTGTTTGGCGCTTGAAGTGGGAGAGGGTGATCTTGTCTGGACGACACCCAATACTTTTGTCGCAAGTGCCAATTGTGCTCGTTACTGTCTGGCGAATGTAGATTTTGTAGACATAGACCCGCGCACGTATAACATGAGCGCCAAAGCGTTATCCATCAAATTAAAGAATGCGCAAGCAAACGGACTACCTCTGCCAAAAGTGGTCGTTGTCGTGCATTTTGCAGGTCAACCCTGCGATATGCGTGTGTTTTCAAGGCTTGCTGACATATTCGGATTCAGGATTATAGAAGATGCTTCGCATGCTATCGGCGCTACCTGTCGAGAAGAGCCTGTGGGTAGTAGTCAGTATAGTGATATCACGGTATTCAGTTTTCACCCGGTAAAGATCATCACTACTTGTGAAGGCGGTATGGCGATGACCAATGACTCCCTGTTAGCAGAGCGGCTGCGTCTGCTACGAAGCCATGGCATCGTTCGTCCCAAGCCAGAACATGCGAAAGCAAGTGACGAACCGTGGGCTTATGAGCAGGTGTTGCTCGGACATAACTATCGCATGACAGATGTTCATGCAGCGCTTGGGCTTAGCCAAATGCAGCGACTGGATGATTTCGTCAACTGGCGGCACGAACTGGCCGACAGGTACTCACGGGAGCTGGCGCAACTAGCTTTCGAATTGCCATTTCAGGCAAGTCATTCCAGATCTGCGTTGCATCTGTATCCGATAATGGTTCCGAAGAGCAGTAATCAGCGCGCTGAGCGTTTGTCCCTGTACAAATTTCTGAAGGACAACGGACTGGGTGTTAACGTCCACTATATTCCGGTTCATACCCAGCCTTTCTATCAGGCTCTGGGGTTTACATGGGGAGATTTTCCTGAAGCTGAAAGCTACTATGAGCGCACCATCACTTTGCCCTTGTTTGGTTCCATGACGTTGACCGAGCAAGATCGAGTGATTGGTCTGCTACATGACTATGATGCGAAGGCTGAGTCTCGCCTTGCGGCCTAGGAGCTAGGGCCGCCTCCGGCCGCGCAGGCTCCTGGCCTGAATTAATCATCCTTGTCATCTCCGCGAAGGTGGAGATCCATGTATGGCGTACCAAGATTCCCGCTTGCGCGGGAAGCTAACTGCCCATAATAGCTTGCATGACCCCACTGATTTTCTTGACGTATACCGGGTCAGTGCCATCTATTTCTGTAGCACTGGATGGTTTGATGCCTTCCAGGACAAAGCGGGCCTTTTTGTTTGACGGTTCGAGTTCTACATAGGTCTCGAGTAATTCAATTGCAAACTCCTGGCGACCACATAGGTTAAGCATCTTGGCGTAGCTAACAATGTAGGATGGAAACATCTCGCAAAGCATGCCCAGGCATATCAATGCGGAATCACGATCTTTCTCGCCGATAAAAGTTTGAACCATTCTGACAAGACATTCTTCGACAAGTCGTCTCATTTTCACCATCGAGTCTGCGTCGATCTCCAGATGTCCACTGCAAATGTCAATCGATGTCTGGAATTGTGCAAGAGCTGCCTGATTGTTATTTTCCATCTGCATGAGAACGCCAAGAATGAATGGTTTCAAAGCTGAGTATGGCCAGACATTTTCGTCAAGTCTTGACTCAATAGCCTGCAACTCTTCACGGTGCTTGTTCTCTGTGAGAAACACCAGAGATTTCATGACTTTTTCGATACTGTGGTTATCGCCAAGGAGCTGTTTTTTTGCAGTAGTCGAAGGTTCATTCAACGTTGATCTGAATTTTCCTATCGAGCGTTGAACCCAGGCTCGGTCTTTGGCTGCGACGCGATGCCAATTTATGCGCTTCCATATCAACAACCGTCCCGGTGTCTGATCTTCGCGCCATCGAGCGGCCAGATCACGCACATTGATTGATTCATCATGCTCATCACGACGAAGTTGGATTCGTGCCTGAAGCATCGCTATCTGACTTATCATGGCTTTGCTGCCTTTGTGGATAATGTCATAGTAGAGTTTGCCCCAGGCAATCAACTCTGACGTTTCCATATCATGAAAGTCTGTTGGTGTGGCGGTTTTGCTTAATTCCAGAGCGCCATCCTGGGTAATAGCCGCAAGATAGCTGGTATGGTCGTTTTCGAGTTGCTTGCGTATTTTTTTTAGTTTTAATGAATACTTGTGAGCGTTCATGCCGACGTCAGGCGCGTGCATTTTTTCAACCCATGACTTTGCGCTGACGCAGAGTTTGCTGACTTTTCCAAATTCATGAGTGGCAAATTTGAGTTCGCGTTCCAACACGTCTAGCTCTTTCGTCGATACAGTGCGCAGCGTTGTGTCCATATGCGTCGAAAAATCAGGCTTTTTATTGCCCAATTTTATGTCATTGATATCCCTATGAGCGATGGTTTCACAACGCGCAGCTTCCTCACTGAGATTAAACAGCACAGGTTTGTCTTGGTTTACAACCTGGCCAAGTACATTCAACGAATCGACACTTTGTTTTAGTCCGGCAGACGTACCTGCAAAACGTCCACTGTATGTCTCCACCTTGGCGTCACACATGCTAGGCATCTGTTGAATCATTTTCTCCGGTGAGTCGTTGTTATGTGTGGTTGCAGACACGCTGTAGCAAAGGTCTACACCGGTCATGAAGATTTGAGAAAAACCGAGCTGGGAGGCGACAAATACCGCCGTATGACTCACTGTCGGCCCAGCTGATCTTACTTTTCCTTCCAGTGTCGAGTCATCATCCCACGGTAGTCTTTTCCCGAGGGAGATGGCAGGACCTTGCCATTGCTGCAATAATCTGAAGTTGGTATGGAAATTATAGATTAGCGGGACATCAGTCCAGAGAATGCCTTTCTTGGATACCTCGTAGGAAATATCATAGGGATCTACGGTTACTACGACATCGGGTATGAGGTCGTGTTTCATCAATTTTCCCGCAACACGGGATACGGCAAGGATGAACAGTTTTTCCCGATGAGCAATTACCCAGTCAATATGCATGTCGAGCGACGGCCCACCGCCGAGTACGACGGCTGTTCGGTTTGCCCCAAAATCGCTACTGGTATTCAAAGACATAATGTTATCGGTAGCGTTGCGAAACTGCATAACCGTAAAGTCGCGACGACTCATCGATACGGATATCTCCAGAACGCGCTCACTGGAGGCTTTCTTTACATCACGCAGTATCGGCATGTACAGACGTGAATAGTCTACTGTGGAGGCGTTGCTTTCTATGACGCGTATAGAGCCGCCCAGCAGCCATGGTTCATCGCTACCGTCAAATATCTCCTGTTGCCAGGTGCTATGTTTGTGTAGCGTGAGGGTTGGTTTTTCGTCAGAAGTCTTGTCATCATCTGATGTAAGTAAGCCGCGATACTCACTGGCAATTAGTGGGTACACATCGTCGTGCTCGATAATGGCATAGCGAGATCCACGACCAATTGACACTTTTTTGAGATACGGAAGCAATAGTCCCGAATCGCTACCGATAATAAGATAGAGAGAATTTTCCAGTTCAAGCTCGAAGCTGCAGACTTTGCTAAAAAATTCTGTCGATTTCATCGTTGTGAAATCAGTGCGATTCAGCTCTTCAACGTACTTTTCGCCCCATTTATTTTCACAAAAACTGTATGACAAAACGATACTCCGTTTGAACGCTGTTGCATCAGAATATTCAATTTGCCTGCCACTGCTTGGTAGGTATGATCTACTGATGTTAGATACAGATAACAGGTATTTTCACTTAGAGTAGGCAAGTAATACACGTGGGAAAACTGCAGGTAAGCATGGCTGAATGACCGTGGATGTGATCTTGCATAACAGAAAAATGAATGTAAAAAGCCGCTTGTTGAAGTAATGCTTGTAGATGGTCCAGTCGTGTTCTTTCGGTTAGCGCTGTAAATAACAGGGATGCCTGATGTCAGATAACAGTTGCTCAGTTAAGCTACGTCCGGTAACGACGTTCAACGATGACATTGACTTACTGTTCTGCCTGCTGAATAAGCGACAGTTCGGGATTAGTCATAGGCGAATGCCATCGTTTGATGAGCATCGCGCATTTGTTACCTCACATCCCTACCGCGCCTGGTATTTTGTCGAGAACTCTCAGCTTACTGTGGGGAGCGTCTATTTGCTGGAGTCCAATCATATCGGAGTGAACGTTCTGGCTGGATACGCCTCATGCATCAATCCGGCGATAAAGCTTCTTTGCGCGTTACATCAGCCACTTCCACCAATAAGCTCTGTCAGAGGTGGGAAGTTTGAAATCAACGCTGCACCGGCGGATGTTGATCTCATCAAGGAACTTGAGGGGTCGGGTGCTGTAATGATACAGAAGACCTATCAGATACCCTGAGGTTTAAGGTAGTGTGCCAGAGTAACGCTACGCTTTGCCGCTTAACTGTACGAAAACAGTATGCCTGATCGATTAAAGGTAGCTGAATGTATCTGTAGAGGTATGCCGAGTCGTTTTTAACTGTTACCAAGCATCACAATCATGAATAGGATAAGCAGGTGCGCAACGATGGTGACGCCGAACGCGGTCAGTAACAGTTGAGCTTCCCAGGAGCATCTGCTCCAATTTTGCTGGAATAGTCGTTTCATGGTTATTTCACCTCTATGCTGAGGGTTGCAAAGTTCAGACCGACTCACCGCAGAAATTTGTGCGACCGCTGTGAAAGCAACGAACTATGAATTACCTCTCGGTTATTGGTGTACGACTTGTCCAGAGTGGCGTCAGCTTAATTCGCCAGAGTTGTTAATTTACCTTGGGAGCCCCCGGCCGCACAGGCTAGGGTTTATTCAAGGCAAAAAAAAGCCCGACAGATGCCGGGCTTTTGTGCTTTGAGCTTGTTGGTGGGTTATTCCTTGAACCCATTGCAAAGCCTTCATCGATAGCAGCTTGCAAACTGCTTATATCGATCTAACCGCAAGGCTACAGCTTGTATCAGGTGGCCGCAACGCTTGCGATGAGTTACAGGTAATCACTAGCCTGGATTATTCATGAAAACGCCTAATTCTCACTTGTCCCCCGCACCTGTAGGAAATTTCACTCACCCGGAAATACAGTCTGTATTCCGCTCGCTCGCGAAATTCCCTACAGGCACAGGGCCCTGCGCGATAATCAGACGTTTCATGAATAGTCCAGGCTAGGCGAACTTTTTGATTTCACCAGACTTCAATCGTGCGCTGTACGACGCAAGCTCTTTCTTGACGATCGACATCAGGAAGTACAAGCCGGTGATGTTTACAACAGCCATAGCGAAGATTGCTGCATCTGAAAAGTCAATGACAGGGCCGAGGCTCGCTGCTGCACCGATGACAATGAAAATGCAGAATATGACTTTAAAGATGATCTCCGATGTTTTGCCTTCACCAAACAGATAGGTCCACGCCTTCAAGCCGTAATATGACCAGGAGATCATGGTAGAAAAGGCAAACAGTACTACAGCAATTGCAAGCACAAAGGGAAACCAACCGATTGCTGATCCGAAGGCCGCTGATGTCAATGCCACACCTGAGTTTCCATCAACTGTCTGGATAGCCGCGCCGGCTTCATTTAGAACGTAAAGACCGGTTTCAGGATCAGAGACCAGCTGATTGGTGATGATGATGACCAGTGCTGTCATGGTACAGATTACAACCGTATCAATGAGCGGCTCCAGAAGTGATACGAAGCCCTCGGTTATGGGTTCCTTTGTTTTCACCGCGGAGTGTGCAATTGCCGCGGAACCAACGCCCGCCTCGTTTGAAAATGCCGCACGTTTGAATCCTTGAATCAGAGCTCCAACGAAACCACCCGCTACTCCAAGTCCGGTGAACGCACCGTCGAAAATCTGCCCGAATGCCCAACCGATTTTATCGGCATTGATGATAATGATCACCAGCGCAGCACCGACATACAGAAGGCCCATGAAAGGAACGACTTTTTCAGTCACGCGAGCAATGGACTTCACGCCACCGACAATAACGGTGAATACGACGATTGCGAAAATTACTCCGGTGATCCAACCCGGATAATCCCCGACAATTCCAGATATCTGCGCATGTGCCTGATTGGCCTGAAACATGTTGCCGCCGCCCAGAGCACCGAGTATGCAGAAGATCGAGAACAGGATGGCAAGAAATCGCCCACCGGGAAGACCACGCTCCTTGAAGCCTTTGGAGATGTAATACATAGGGCCGCCGGATACGGTTCCATCGGGGTACTCGTTACGGTATTTGACACCCAAGGTGCACTCGGTAAATTTCGACGCCATACCAAGCAAACCGGCGAGAATCATCCAGAAGGTTGCACCGGGGCCGCCAATACCTATGGCTACGGCGACACCTGCGATGTTACCCAAGCCTACTGTGCCGGACAGTGCCGTGGTCAGTGCCTGAAAATGGCTGACTTCTCCTGCATCCGCCGGGTCGGAATAGTCGCCCTTGACAAGGGATACGGCGTGACCAAACCAGCGTAGCTGAACGAAAGTGAAGTAGACAGTGAAGATGGTAGCTGCAACAACCAGCCACAAGACAATCCAGGGAAACGACGTACCCGGGAGGGGAGCGAAGATAAAACTCACAAAAGGCCCGGTAGCCGATGCAAACATCGCATTCACTTTTGCATCAAGGCTTTCCGCTTCCTGTGCAAGGGCGGGGGCCGTAGCGACTAGACTTACTAGTCCTGCAAGGCAGAACCGATAGAGATTTCTCATTTGTTGTTGTCCCTTTAAAAACTAGGCTACGACCGTGACGGGTACGGTAGCGTTCATGACGAGATTGCCGGTAGAGCTTCCAAATATTCTCTTGGCGAATCCACCTTCTGAACTGCGGCTGACAATAATCAGCTCAGCCTTGTGTTCAACGGCGATGGCATTCAGCGTATCCGCTACGTCGCCGTGTTTCACCAGGCCACGCGCTTTTATATTTTTGTCGGTCATACTCTTTACTGCCGGGGCAACGACCCTCTCTGTCGCCATTGAGATCTCTTCTTCGCGTCGCTTATGTCGCTGAGCGTTCTCTTCCGCAGTCTGAAAAGAGAAGGGAGACCATTCGATGACGTAGACAACAAGTATCTCTGCATCGCTCATCACCTCTGCCATGTGGATGCCATACGCCAGTGCGCGTTCGCCAGAGCTCTCGCCATCCAGCCCAACTACTAGTGTGGTACTCATATACTGGTCTACCTCTCAGTGAGCGAACATTGTTGTCGCTGTCGGTAACGTTAAAATGAAACTTCAAGTTGTGTCGTTCCACGTTACCGTAACGCAACCCGGTCAAGATACCTACTCTTTTTTGCAGATTGTCATCAATTATTCATTCTTGTTCTGGTTTTGACATTCGTCTTTAAAGTGATGTTTAGAAAAGGAAAAGCAGGATTTCAGGACGGTTTTTCATGTCTAATTGAATTAATGAATACCTCGTATAAGTCTTCGTCATCTGCACGATGGGGACGATTATTTGACGCGCCTGGTTCGCTGCTTGGGCCAAACCGACCAAAAGTGCTTATTCACCTACAGGAATGTACTTGCGCGTAGTGTCCTGTCGATCATCCTGTTTTGTAAGTAGTGGTGCGATTCGCTCAGCCTGATCGTGTTTGAGCGCCCACACGGATACAACTGTGCAGGATCTACCCGCTGTTGCCCGATAAGGTTGGCTACGCGTGCCTGACAGTCAGATGATGGGCATCGTAGGTTTAGACGCTCAGATGCATCCTTCAGGAATCAAAACTTGTATTTTTCGGTAGTGTGTTAGAGCGAGTCTTTTTGATCCCACACTTTTTCGAAGGCGCGAACAACATCATCGATGTCGTTTTCGTTCATGCTTGGCACCATGAACTCGTGGGTCACTAAAAGCCGGTGATGCAGGTCCTCGACAACCGGACATAGTCCGGGTCCGAATTGCTGCCAGGCTATTGCCAATGGGTCGTGATCGCCACCGATGGATTGGCGTTCCTGAAAGGCAGGTAGCGCATAAATTGGCGCAACGTAACCAGCGCCGAGCTTTACCCCTTCTTTTTCGCGTAGCTCGAAGCAGGGAAGTTCAGCTTTTACTGCCTCAACAAACAGGTTTCGGTCAACCCCACTGTCACGATTCCAAAGGCAGGGATGTCCGTAGTAAGCGTGCACGGCACCTTCGCGAACCACCGGCATTGCCATACCTTCAAACCCTGTCATTTTCTTTTCGAAATAACTGACCCGCTCGCGACGTGTCTGCAACAGGGAATCAAGTTTTTTCAATTGACACATCGCAATCGCGGCTTCAATTTCAGTCATGCGAAAATTAAAGCCAATCATGTTGGTCAGATTATTGATCCCCATTGGGCCAGCAACCGATTCTGCGTGATTTCTGATCAGGGCAATTCGTTGTGCGATTTCGTCATTGTTGGTGACTATTATCCCGCCTTCACCACAATGAATATGCTTGTGATAGTTCAGGGAAAACACACCAATGTCGCCGAGCAAACCAGCGTACTCATCATGTAGGCGGGCGCCAGGTGCCTGAGCACAGTCTTCGATGATGATCAAGTCATGCTGTTTCGCCAGCGCGCGGATAGCCGTGGCATCAAAAGGCTGTCCGAATAAATCGACGACAAGAATCGCTTTGGTATCAGGTGTGATTACAGCCTCTATGGATGCCGGGTCAAGGCAGAACATGTCCGGCTCCACGTCGGCGAATACAGGTAAGGCTCCATATATCAGGGGCGCAGTTGCGGATGCCGACATCGAGTAGGCGGTCACAATGACCTCATCACCCCGACCAACGCCAATAGCTCCAAGCGCAGCTATCAATCCAGACGTGTTGGAATTTACGGTGAGGGCATGACTTGCGCCAAAATGCTCAGCCCATGCAGCTTCACAGTCTTTTACTGAGGTGCCTCCCATGAAATTTTCGTGGTGGGCACCCAGATAGTTTGACAATATGCCGCTGTCGAGTACCGCGTTTACAGCAGACTTTTCTTCGTGATCTACAGTGATGTGTGCGGGAAATAGCGTCTCCCGAATTTTCGGACCACCGTGGATCGCTAACGGATTTTTCATATTCAGCATGGACTATACCTATCGCAGCGAAGACCGGGAGGAGTTCAGATGGTTGGGTTCATTGGTTGGGATTAATACGTTCGAAACGGCGTGCCTTTGTACGGTTTTATCTATTAACGTCATGACAGATTGCGCTGCATTTTGATGACTAACCAGCTCCTCGGTGGCCGGTCCGGGGTTGCGGGAAAGCCAGGTATCCACCGCTTCTGATATTCCCTTGTCGTCGTCGTGGAACAACAAGCCGTTTCGCTGTGACAGCGACTTTGTAAACGTGGGTTTCAGTCCCGGTTGAAGTGATAACACGGACCGACCAAGCAGCCAGGCTTCGTACAAGAGAATGGATGACATGCCGATGACATGGCTGGAGGAATGCAAGGCAGTACGGACATCCGATGATGACACCATCGAAAAGGTGAGTGGCGGCTCAAGTTGGGCACACACTGTGTTTGCACGCGATTGAACAGCCTGTCTGTCTTCTCTGGGATGCGGTGCTATCCGCACGTCGATAGCGCGATCTTCAATGGAGCACAGGGCTGAGAAAAACGCTTTCATCACGACGGCTTCGTCGTAGCCTCTTTTCACAACGCCTCCATCCTGCGCAGCAGGTTCAGAGACGAAAAGAATGGTTTTCGCGGTCGTAGGACCAGAAAACCTATTTTTTTCGTCGCTCAGTTTTGCCAGGTCTGGATGCCCTGTGATATGAAGAATTTCAGCGGGTACGCCGGCAGCCAAAGCTTCATCCAGGGCCAGTTGGTCCATGACGGTGTACGCGTCTGGTATCAGCCGCTCAATTCTCTCACTGTAGGAAGACCAGTTATCGAGGACGTGAATGCAGGGTTTGCCTGCCTGCTGCGCTTTGGATGCGATTTGTATGGCGTGGTTGTCAGCCACACTGGTTGCATACAACACGATGTCAGCATCGATGCTGTTCTGGTGAATATCATGTGTGTCAAGCCAATGCCAGCCGCTACTGCCTTCGTCGCGCAAGGTGCCATGCGCATGCGCTAAGACTTTGTGTCCTCTGCGTTCGGCCATTCGGGCCACGGGTAGTATCGCACGTGCTCCGCCAACATCGCCTGCGGCAAATAGTATCTTCATGCGCCCGCCAAGCACGCAGTTTGTACACGATCCAGAAGTGACTGTGAAAACCAGGCGGTTTCAAGTGATGACGGCGAAGGTTTGCGGTCGTCAAGCAATGCACATAGCATGTTGTAGGTGGCTTCCTGCAAGCCATTAGTGCTGGCCGACATTTCAGGTACTGGTCTGGGTCTTGCGCATCTGAAAAATCCCGGGTAGTCGGGATTGGGTTCTGCAGCTTCCCATACCAGTTCCTGAGCACCGTGCACCAGCGACAATCGCCCACGGCTGTCGGTAATGGATATCTCTATAAGGTGATAGGGTAAATCGTGCCCCGTAACAGTCACTGGATAGCCTGTCACGGTGAGTCCAAACTGCGGGTTTTCCCCGTTTCCTGTTCGGATAAAATCCAGTGGTGGGGCTTCTGTTGAATCGGTCAGTGCGCCCAGAAGGTCCAGTAGGTGGATGCCATTGACCTCAAGTTGACGACTATAAGTCAGGTTAATCGCTGTCGTAGCCGGAATGTCTGGACTTTTTGCGAGAAAGTCCTTCATGTACGTTATCTGTGGCAAGCTGCGTCGCAGATAGTTAACACAGATTCTTGGGACAGCAATGAGGCTCTGATATTGTTTCAATAGACGACCGTAATCCTCAAGCTTGAGCGTCACAGGCTTTTCGATCCACAGTCTGGGAATAGCGGCATTCAGGCAGGCTTCAATATGATCTGCGTGATACTGCGAAGGTGAGGCAATGGCTACCAGATCCAGCTTCTGTGCCAGAAAGTGATTAAGGTCTTCATGAAGTTCGATCGGCTGCGGGCCAAGATAACCCTGATGGAAGTTCTTTCGAGATTCTGCGACGGGATCGAAGACAGATACCAGCAACGTCTCGGGATGGCGATGTAGGCAGGAAGCCAGCGTCACTGATGGTTGTTGCTCTATATGAACGCCACTGTCATATTGCCAGGCAATGCGACCCGCGCCGATGATGCCAGCACGAAGCGTCATGTCTTTATCGGTTTCCAGATACCCGGCGTAGAGTAGTACACCAGGTTTGCAGGTAAGTCATCTAACAGGAAGTGATCTGCTCTGATGCAGTCCAGCGTCATACCACAGGACTCCATGATTCTCACCATGGCCTTATTCGGTTGCATGCAACCACCTGTTATCTTGTAGATGTCGTCTCTGCCGCTGAGATACTCCAGAACCGCTTTCCAGGCTGCGTAACCGTAGCCACAACCTCGTACTGTTTTAGAACCAATGAGTATGCCGATATCAGCGATGCGATTATTAGTATCGTGTGACACCGTAACGTTGCCGATATGTTCTTCAGTATCGCTTGTCTCAATAGCCCAGAGTTGATTCGGACCAGTGGAAAAGCTCTGTACAAACTGACGACAGGAACCCATGGTGTGCAGTCTGTGTCGTTGTTCGGAAAATTTCGTTGTGTCTGTATCATTGAGCCACGAAACGTAGCGCTCTGACAAATGACGCTCTGAAAACGAGCGCAGGCACAGCCTTTCGGATTTAAGGTCTGGTGAAGGAGCCATGAGTCAGGTGGTAATTATGTTGTCAATACCATGATTCTGAAATCACTAGCCTGGACTAGTCATGAAACGCCAAACCTTCCGGAAGGATTTGGTGATTTCATGAATATTCAAGGCTAGGGTGAAAATAGACGTTCCTATATTTGAAAGGCATAAGATCAGTACTTAGTGAGATATCGGCCTTCCGGTCTGCCAACATGGAACTGACTTTCCAGTGGCCATGCTTCGCAGAACGTCGCAAATATGGTGCCTGCCATAGAATCGGCTTCCTTAACGCTTGGATTGTTTGCTCACAGGAGGCTGAGGTTTGCACTTTGTGCGGGTGCTTATGTTACTTTTGTCATGCGGTCGGTCTATGCAGCTACGACAGTTTGTTGTAGGCATGTCTTGCTCCAGGGAAACTGGCTTGTTAACTGTAAATTGCGCTGCTTGCGTGCGTCAGAAATATCGAGGAAAAAAATATCATGAATGGTGCGGAAAGCCTGGTGCGTTCTCTCGTCGATAGCGGCGTCAGTGTCTGTTTTGCAAATCCGGGGACATCTGAAATGCACTTCGTCGCTGCACTCGACAAGGTCTCCGGATTGCGCTGTATCCTTGGCTTGCACGAGACAATCGTCACTGGTGCGGCTGATGGATACTCACGTTTGGCAGACAGGCCTGCTGTAACGCTACTACATACCGGGCCGGGTCTGGCTAATGGCTTATCCGGTTTACATAATGCACGCAAGGCATGGTCGTCTATCGTGAATGTGGTCGGTGAGCATGCGCTTGATCATATTGAATTTGATGCACCCTTAACATCTGACATTCAGGCCATTGCCGCCCCTATGTCGCACTGGGTCCACACACCCACACAGGCAAGTTCTCTCGCTTCAGCAGGTGCGGAAGCAGTTCGGCAGGCAAGTGCGCATCCTGGCCATATCGCAACACTTGTGCTGCCCGCCAATACAGCCTGGGATTCGGCGCAGAGCAATACTGTTTCTGATGCAATTGAAGAGCCTGTAGGTGCGCAAGTCGTAGCGCCAGAGCGAATTACCCAACTAGCCCAAGTGCTCGCGTCAGCCTCTGCCAACGGTGAAGCTGTTTGCATGGTGCTTGGCGGACACTGCCTGCTCGCCGAAGCGCTTGAGCTGGCGGATAAAATTTCGCAGCATTGTCATGTGACATTGCTGGCAGAGACTTTCAAGGCGCGATTTCAGCGAGGCGAAGGCCGCGTTACGGTAAAAGAGATTCCCTACCCGATAGACCTTGCCATGGAATTGCTCAAGCCGTTCAAACACGTTGTTACCGTCTGTGCCAAAGGGCCTGTAGGTTTTTTTGCCTACCCTGACAAGCCGAGCAAGTTGTATCCGAATGATGCTCAGCTACATAGTCTGGCCGGCATGCCCGAAGATGGTATCAGTGCGCTTCGTGATTTAGCGGCCGCTCTTGGGGCTGATCATCTAAAGCCGAGGCTGCAGAGACTGGAAAAGCACGAAGAACCCACGGATGAACCTCTAACTGCAAAAAGTATCGGACCGATTGTGGCAAATCGATTACCGAATGATTCGATTGTGGTCGAAGAGGCTGTTACATCAGGGGTGAGTTCAACGTTTTGTACGCAGACTGCGGCTGCGCATGATTGGCTGGAAGTGTGTGGAGGCTCGATAGGTGGTGGCATGCCGATATCCGTAGGCGCAGCGGTGGCAAGCCCTGAAAGAAAAGTAATTACCTTGCAGGCTGACGGAAGTGGCATGTATTCCCTGCAAGCCTTGTGGACGCAGGCGCGAGAGAATCTGAACATCACCACTATTATCTTTGCAAACAGCAGTTATGCCATACTCAAACACGAATTGGACAATGTACAGGCCACCAGCGGTCGTGTTGCAATGGACATGATGGAACTGGATAGACCGACACTGGACTGGGTGGCCATGGCTAGTGGAATGGGCGTTACTGCAAAACGGGCAACGACAGTGGGTGAATTCAAACAAGTGCTGGAGCTTGCCCTGGCGTATGATGGGCCATTCCTGATTGAGGCGGTTATTCCCTGATTTGCAGGCAGGTTTGCTTGCGACCATTCAGTGTTTGTGTGCACACGCTGCGCGTTGCCTCGCTTACATAATCATATCCCGGGAAAGTGCTGTTCCACGCTTTATTGCACGACGAGCTCTCTTACCCAAAACAGTGTCAAGTACGCTGGGTGGCAGCCCGAAGCCCGGCCTTATCGAGCGCACATTGTCTTCACTGAATGGTTCATTCTCACCGATATCTTTCACAACGTACAGCGAACGTCGGAACACGGTATTTTGCTCTTCTGCAAGCTTTACCCCGTAATGGATCTGCCCGAGTGATTGCCATGCATTGTTGCAGTCCTCACAAAGCTGTTTGAATTCATCCGGCTCCAGACTAAAGGCTGCGTCCGGGCCTCCGTCCGATCTTCGTAACGTGAAATGTTTTTCTATGACGGCTCCGCCCAGTGCAATGGCTGCCACTGCGGTTGCTGAACCATGCGTGTGATCGGAAAGGCCGGGTACTGCGTCGAACGCTTCGGCCAGATGCGGCATGGTGCGCAGGTTGGACTGATCTGAGGGAGCAGGGTAGGAGCTGATGCAATGTAGCAGCACAAGATCAGTGCAACCGTTTTTTCTGGCAGTTGCAACTGCCGCATTGATCTCTCCCATATCGGCAAGGCCCGTCGAGATAATCATGGGTTTGCCTTTTTTGGCTACGTGCGCAATCAGGGCCAGATCGACAGCTTCAAAAGAGGCAATCTTGAATGCCGGGGCGCCAAGTTCATCAAGCATGTCAGCAGCGGCTTCATCAAACGGTGTGGAAAATAGGGTTACGCCTTTCTCAGTCGCTCGCTTGAACATGGCCGGGTGCCAGTCATACGGCGTATGCGCCATCTCATAAAGTTCATAAAGCGTGTAACTATCCCATAGCCCGCCTTTGATGCGGAAATCCTCACTGCTGTGATCAATGGTCAGTGAGTCTGCGGTGTACGATTGAATCTTTATGGCATCACACCCAGTATCTGCAGCTGCATCTATTAGTGCAAGCGCTCTGTCCAGTGACCCGTTATGGTTGCCTGAGAGTTCGCAGATGATATATGGCGGATGATTTTCACCTATTTTCCGGCCAGCAATGTCGATTTCAGGTTTCATTAAATAGTCTGCGAGAGTGACATTTATACGGGAGGTTGCTCTACGGCTGGCAGTCAGTTTGGTTTCACATCGTTGTACTGACAGCAAAGAGCAGGCCGTGGTGTCAGTAAGGAGCGACACTGAGGTAACGTGTGGCCGACGAATGGATACATTGCGTGGTTTTCGCAAAGAACGCCTTGTAATTGGAGGCTGACCTTGAATCGCACTTTTTGGTTCTATGCGCTACTGGGTGGATATACCGATGGAAGTTACGGTTAACTCAATTACTCGCGCGTATCAATGTCCATCGTGGCAAGAAAGATGAACTGGTCGATGGGGTCGGATTCGGAATACGTTGATTGCTCCGTGTAACTTACTTTTAACCAAACACGGTATCGTTGTATGCCGGTCTATCGAGCGCGGGCTTTCAAAAGCACGATGTGAATTTTTGATATGAGTGAACCAAAGAAGTTTTCCTGCTTGAATAGCGTTAACAATCCATCAAGGAAAATCCTGATTCTGGGAGGCGCTTTACCTCCATCGAGACTGGTTGATGCCTTCATCAGTAAAAAATGCGACGTGCATTATACTGATGAGCGGATTGACGAAGATATAGCTTACGATCTTGTTGTTAGCTTTGGTTACCGGCATATTCTGCGAAGCAACGTCATTGAAGGTGCAGGGTGTCCCATTTTTAATCTGCATATTTCCTACCTGCCTTTCAATCGGGGTGCTCACCCCAATTTCTGGTCGTTTTACGAAGGTACACCTGCGGGCGTCACCATTCACCTGATTGATGAAGGTGTTGACACCGGCGATATTGTCTATCAAAAGGCAGTTAAGTTTGACAGGAACGAATCAAGTTTCGCAGAAACCTACGCTCGCCTGATCGAGGAGGTCGAAAACTTGTTGCTGACAAACATCGATGAAGTGTTGTACGGCACCTGGGTAGCTACACCACAACAAGGCCGCGGCACATTCCACGCTGTTGATGACTTGCCAACCGGGTTTTCGGGGTGGGATGCAAATATAAATGACGAGGTAAAACGCCTGTCCCGTATCCATAAAGCCCAGTGATCAGGCCGTATCGCCTGAGTGTCCTGTATACGCTGTGTGATAACCGTCGCCGGGTGGATGCCACGCATCAGAATCGGCAAAAACTTCCACGGTTTGCTTGTCTTGTCAGTCCCATTTTTCCTTTGGCTCAAACTGCTTGCGCAACAGATCTGTTGTCGCTTCAACAAACTTCTGCCGTAGCGGGTTAGGGGAAGCATCAAGTGCACACAGACGATCTAGCAGAGAAATAGCAGAGTCTGCCTGCGCCTGATTGAAATTAGGCAAGCTTGGGGCGAGTACTTTCTCCAGTTTTCCTTCAATTGCATCACCTGCTCCCAGTAGATACGCGCTGGAGATTGAAAGCGCAGCAGCCTCTTTCTTGCTGAGCTTGAATTCCTGTTCAAACGACTCGATTAAAAAGTTCTTCTGTTCTGAGCTAAGATCGCCATCCACTTTGGCTGCGGCTGTCAGGACGAGCGCTGTTGCGTCCATGGGGTGATCGATGTGGAAAATCGGATTGCCGGTTTGCTGCTGTTGCCACTTGCGCCGACGATGCCACAGGAATGGGTTAAGCCCACCCAGCGAGATACCGGCCTCAGCCAGACGGTTCAGTAGAACGAGAACCGTGACGAGACCGCCTAGAAGTCCCAGAATGATATGCATGGTTTGTCTCCATAACGTGCCGAGTTCAGTTTATCGTGCATTTATTAAAAACCCGAGAAGAAGTGTGAATTAGAGTGACAGGTGATGAACAGTCAGGCTGTTTCACTGGAACGCAATTGAACTACCGAGGAATCTTCGGTAGTTCGTCTGGAGGGGGCCTTGCCGGCTGGACACCCCGTTCGCAGGGCAAGCTACGAAGTTGCCATCCACTAGTGGGCCAAACGCTCTATGAACGCGAATTCATTGTGTTTTCCGAAGAAAGTGGCGCAGGCTCCTAGCCTGGACTATTCATGAAACGCCTGATTCTTCCACCAGACCCTTTTTCTGTAGCGAATTCTGAGAAGGAGCGGAATACAGACTGTATTGCCGACTGAACAGGATTCGCTACAGGAAAAGGGAATGCGGAAGAATCTGG
>JBGCGC010000132.1:0-50388 GCA_045110475.1 Granulosicoccus sp. | reverse complement strand
GCGCCGCACCATTGCGCAGTCAATAGCCGAACCCTTGGTTATTCATCATAGTGACAAGGTGAATGTTGATGCACGAGTTGATGAACTCATGAGTCTGGTGGGCCTCAATTCCGATCAGCGTAACCGTCGACCAGCGGCCCTTTCCGGAGGGCAGCGCCAACGTGTAGTTATTGCCCGTGCTCTGGCACTCAGTCCCAGGCTTGTCATCTGTGATGAACCGGTTTCAGCACTGGATGTTTCGATACAAAGCCAGATATTGAATTTATTGATGCGCCTGCAACGCGATCTGGGTTTGAGTTATCTCTTCATAGCCCATGATTTGTCAGTGGTGCGTCATATTGCTGATCGAGTAGCAGTTATGTATCTCGGGCGTGTGGTTGAGCAGGGTCGTACCGAGCAAGTGTTTTCCAATCCGGTACACCCATACACAGAAGCCTTGCTGTCTGCTATTCCGCTACCGGATCCTTCACTGCGTGGCAAGCGCAAACGAATTGTACTGAAAGGTGAATTGCCCAGCCCGTTGGACCCACCCAAGGGATGTCCATTTGTGACTCGCTGTCCAATTGCAGAGCCGCGTTGTCACTCGGAACTTCCGGTTCTGAATGAAATCGAGCCTTCACATGCAGTACGTTGCCATGTCAGGCCAGTTGGCAACGCTACAGAGTAATCCAACCTACGCATATTGCAATAATCGCCTGGACGTTGAATTTCGCATCCGCAGCGCAAACTCCGCAACTTTAGGAGTTCGAGGCTGGTGGATCGATAGTCAAGCGATTCCCCGACGAGGTATTGGCCGATCTACGTGAAGCGACCAATGGTATTTCGCAGGCGCAGCAGCTCTTATGGTTCGCGATGCTGGTTGCGGTCAATCTTCAAACCAGTTTCCTGACGCCGCCTTTCGGGTATTCACTTTTTTATATCAAGGGTGTAGCGCTACCGGAAATTACTATTCGTACCATCTACCGTGGAATTATTCCGTTCGTCTTGCTGCAACTGTCTGGCCTTGCTCTGATGATCCTTTGGCCGAATCTGGTCCTTTGGATTCCTGATGCTGTGTTTGGTGATTAATTAGTAAAACCTGAGCTATTCTGTTAAGACAGTGTTCGAGCAAATCTTATGACTCATCAAGACAGTCTTCAATTACCCGGCATTGCTGGAAAACGCGTAGCCATCACTGCAGGGGCAGGTGGCATCGGTCTCGAGATCGCACGTTTATTACACTCGCTGGGCGCGCGATTGGCAATTTCTGATATCGATGCTCAAGCATTGCAGGCTGCTAGCCGGGAACTCGGCAATTGTTTTGCCATACAGGCTGATGTCTCCGATGAACATGCTGTGAACGCTTTCTTCGATGCCATTCAATCGGATTTGGGTGGTCTTGATGCCCTGATCAACAACGCCGGTATTGCTGGCCCTACAGGAATGATCCATGACATTTCGCCGGCTGAGTGGCGCAAGTGCATCGATGTTTGCCTCACCGGCCAATTTCTTTGTGCGCGGCGCGCGGTCCCGATGATGATAGAGGCTGGCGGTGGTGCGTTGGTGAATATGTCGTCGGCCGCTGGTAAACACGGCTATGCCTTCCGCAGTCCGTATTCCTCAGCCAAGTTCGGGGTTATCGGGCTAACACAAAGCCTGGCGAAAGAACTCGGACCGCACAACATTCGGGTTAATGCGATTCTTCCGGGCATTGTTGCCGGGCCGCGCATGGACGGCGTTATCAAGGACAGGGCAGAGGCTTCGGGAAAAAGCGTTGAGGCGATGCACGCTGACTACCTTAACAAGATATCGCTACGCCGTATGGTCAACAGCTACGATGTGGCAACAACCGTGGCATTCTTGCTGTCGGATGCCGGCGTCAACCTTTCCGGTCAGTCGCTGGCGGTAGACGGAAATGTCGAGACACTTTAGTCTGGATTATTCATGAAGCCACCAGATACTTCCGGAAAGGATTCGGTCGGGGCGGCGTTGCGCTTTCATGAACAGTCAAGGCTAGTGCCAATCAACTTCAGATAACAACATGACACAAAACAAAACTCAATCGGGAAAGGTCATCATTACCTGTGCGGTAACCGGTGCGATCCACACGCCTTCGATGTCTGAGTATCTGCCTGTCACGGCGAATCAGATTACCGAGCAAGCTGTAGCCGCTGCCGAAGCAGGCGCAGCCATTTTGCACCTCCATGCTCGTAACCCCGATACGGGGCAGCCCGATCAAACCCCGGAGGGGTTTGCACAGTTTCTCCCGCGTATCAAGCAGCAGACAGATGCCGTACTTAATATCACCACGGGTGGGAGTCCCTACATGACCGTCGAGGAGCGAGCGTTGCCGGCGGCGACCTTTCAGCCGGAGGTAGCGTCACTCAATATGGGGTCGATGAACTTCGGACTTTACCCGATGTTGAATCGCTATAAAGAATTCAAATTTGATTGGGAGCGAGCGCACTTGGAAGGATCGCGCGATCTGGTGTTTCGCAATTCGTTTAAGGATATCGAGTACGTGCTCAATACCTGTTATGGCCATGGCACTCGATTTGAATTTGAATGCTATGACATCTCCCATCTATACAACCTTGCACATTTTGCCGACCGTGATCTGGTCAAACCACCGTTTTTCGTGCAGTCGGTATTTGGTCTGTTAGGTGGCATCGGTCCACACCCGGAGGATGTTCTGCACATGAAACGTACCGCCGATCGCTTGTTCGGTTCTGATTATCGCTGGTCGGTCCTTGGAGCCGGCTCTAACCAGTTTCGCGTAGCGGCACAATCTGCTGCTCTTGGCGGCAATATCAGAGTCGGTCTGGAAGACAGCCTCTGGGCCGGGCCCGGTGAACTGGCCAAGTCCAACGCGGTTCAGGTTGAAAAAGTTCGCCAGATTATCGAGGGCCTTGGACTAACGGTTGCCACACCCGATGAGGCGCGAGAAATACTATCGCTCAAAGGGGGTGATCAAGTGGCCTTTTAAACGTGATGAAAAGCGCGTCCATCCGCGTGTAGAAAATGTGTACCGTGTCCTTTGGCGCATGCAGTTGTACGGGCAAAAAAAAATATAACAAGATTGAATATGAGCAAAATTGCGATAGTAGGTTGTGGCCTGATTGGTCAAGGCTGGGCTGCGGTATTTGCGACGGCAGACTTCGAGGTGGTGATGTATGACCCATCGGCAGAAGCGGCGGATCGCGCGCTCAGGTCAATGGAAACGCGAATTACCGATCTCATAGAGTTTGAGCTGATTGATTCTGCAAATGCGGCCAATGCTCTGCAAAGAATTACAGTTGCCACGACGCTTGAAAACGCTGTTGAAGGTGCGGCCTATATTCAGGAAAGTGCTCCAGAAAATATCGAAATAAAACGAAAAATTACGCAAACGCTTGACGCTCTCGCTGCGAAAAACGTTCCCATTTGCAGCTCAACATCCGGTATCGCTGTTTCACGTTATTGCGAGCACATCGAAGGGCGGCATCGCTGTCTGGTTGTGCATCCGATCAATCCACCGCATTTCATTCCGGCTGTTGAAATCATGCCGACGCCCTGGACTGAACAAGACATTATTTCAACCGTTGACGAATTACTGATCAGGTGTCGACGTGACACTATTGTGCTGAGTGAAGAGATTGATGGCTTCATTGTCAATCGCCTGCAGGGTGCATTCCTAAAAGAAGCATTCAAGTTGATTGGTGCAGGCATTGTCTCGGCAACAGACCTGGACAAGGCGGTTTCCCACGGGCTGGGGTACCAGATGTCAAACAATAACCAGCCCTGCAGTGTTCAAGCGATGCTTTAATTTTTAAAAGAATGTCTTATTTATTGGCGCGGTTAGCGATAGTTTCATTGAGAACTTCTCTAAACCAGCTGATGTCGTAGCGTTTGGATTTCTATCGCTTTGCAGAGTTTCTGCTATGGCACGACCGTATGGTGGGAAAGCTGAGGTAGCGCCCACCGCGCCGATACGGCAGGAAAATCTACAACAACCTGACAGGGGGGATACCGGACCGGGTTTAGTAGAACAGCAACTATTTTCGGGTTGCTGAAAATTGTGCTGGAGTTACTGTCATTAATATAGATACATCGTTGACACGTCGCAAGTAAAAGGGCAGACATCAAACCATGCGAAAAAATCGATACAATCTGAATCGCCTCGCCCCATTCGTGGCCGTTATCGAGGAAGGTACCATGACAGCCGCAGCTGAGCGGCTCGGGATTAGCAAAGCCGTTGTTAGCAAGCAGTTGCTGATGCTTGAGGACGAGTTGGGTGTAAGTCTTTTGGTTCGCAACAGCCGGCATCTCAGTGCAACGGACGTCGGCCAAGAGTTTTACAGGGGGGCCAAGGTGGCACTTGATCAAGCAAACCAAGTTTTCGAAACCGCCATTGCCGGCTTGTCCGAGCCGCAGGGAATGCTGCGAATGACGGCGCCTGTCGACTACGGCACGCTGCATGTGTCTCGTCTTGTTGCAAACTTTACGCGGAGATATCCGAGGGTGGAAGTGGATGTGACGCTCAGCGATGAGCAATTCGACCCGGTTAGTCAGAACTTTGATATTGCTTTTCGGGTTGGATGGTTGGCCGATTCCAGTAATCGCGCCCGCAAGATAGGAAATTTTCGTGAGGTGGTTGTCTGTGCGCCAGAGGCAGTGGGTGCGGAGGTTGTAACAATTCCAAAGGATTTAGAAGGAAAGGCTTTCGTTGCAAACACAGCCTTATCTGATCAAACGCGGTTGACGTTCAACCAGGATGGCAAATCTGTCTCAGTGATCACTGACAAAACTATCACCATGAATGTAGGGCCTGCCATTCTATCGACAGTTTGCGCTGGAGGTGGTTACTCGGTTCTACCGGATTTTCTTGTGCAAGGTGAGCTGACGTCGGGCAAGCTGGTACAACTGTTACCCGATTGGTCACTGAGAACTGGCGGTATCTACGCTGTTTTCCCACCTGTGAAATTCCGAAGCCTGTCAATTCAGGCCTTTCTCGATATGGCAATTGAATATCACCGGGATGCCTCGTGGAATACTGCAAATACCGACGCAACCATGACCGAATAAAGCGGGTGGGGCGAGACCCCGCTTGGCGGGGCCTGCCATTTTCAGTGAAGGTTGTTATTGGAACCTGGGCGAAAAACTATGCGCCTTAACTGATCGTAGAAATGCCGTCGTTGTGGCAAGTGCTCGCTGACCAGACTCCTAGCCCCATTTCATTTCGCCGGTGAGCACCTTTGCGCCGATGTCCAGGGCCACACCCATGCCCAGATCGGGATAGCGTCCTGTCATCGCTGCAGCCAGTTCTTTAGATGTACTGGCTTTTACCAGCTCCTCCTCGACAGCCAGAAGATAGGCTTTGGTGAATCTGACTGCGTCCAAACCCTGCGGCGCGTCAGGTGTCATGTGGCCGGGTACAACGATCTCAGGCGTGCGTGCGATAATGGCGTCGAGGTTGGCAATCCAAGCGGCGCGCTCCTCTATTGTTTGGGTGTCTGCCACCCAGACATGGGTTCCTGAAAAGATCATCACACCTCCAAAGACGGCTTGTAAATCTTCGCTCCAAATGTAGCGGCGATTGGCTAAACCCTCGGCAGCAACGATGTCGAGCACATGCTCATCCACGGTGAGAGTCGGGCTGTCATCAACTTCGGCCATCACCACGTCGTCAACAGATTGCGGTCCGTTTTCGCCAAGCTGCGGCCCCCAGGTTTCAACCTTTTTGGCGACATTTGCGCTGATCGCGGCAACGGTTTCGCTGGCTGCAATGACGCGGGCCTCAGGAAAGGCCTCTACAATTGGACGCAAGCTGAAGTAGAAGTCAGGGTCGCTTTGGCTGACGTAAATAGTGGTCAGTGTTTTGCCGGTGGCTTTGATCGCATCAGCTAACGCCAGGCCGTCTGACCGTGTAAAACCGCCATCGATCAAAACGGCCTCGGACGGACCAGACACCAATACAGGGGCGCGAAAAAATCCGTTTTCACCAGCCGGGAAGTGGGTCCAGCTGAGGCCTTTGTCGCTTGCAAACGACATTCTGGAAGCCATGATAGCGGCGATGCCCGCAGTTGCGGTTAATTTGAGGGCTGATCTACGGTTCATTTTATAAAATCCTTGCTTACGGGTTAAGCCAGCTTGAGAGCCGACAGGATGTCGTCAGTTTTGGGATAAAGTGCACTAGCATCCAGGATGCTCTGCTCACCATTGACGGTTGCAATCAGCGACGGAACGCCTTGCAGCGTGTATGCGCCCATCAATTCTCGGGATGCTTTGGTTTGGGTGTTGACCAGTTGCAACAGGCTATCATCCGCAGCCAATAGACGCGCGCTGGCATCGGTTAGGTCCAGATCTGTCAAAAGACCTGCGACAACAATATTCGAGGTCACGTCTTTGCCGCCAAAATAGCGCGCCGATTGAATGGCTGTGAGTGCTTCGATTACGCGATCAGGAGCGCTGGCAGAAACGGCTGCCACTGCGCGTGTTGCCACCGTTGAATCCAGCAGGGAGTCTTCTGAGCCAAGCACCTTGGTGCGATAATTTTCGCTGAACGGCTGGCCGCTGAGCGCACCGATGTGTTGATCCATGGCCCAGGCGTCCGCGGCAAAGCTTTTCATCGGACGCGCGCCACTGCCGGCAAACAGGCCGGTGGCCATAGGCTGTAGTTCAATAGCAGGGTGTTGATCCAGGGCGCCTATTGAGGCGGAGGCACCATAGCACCATCCGCACAACGGATCGAAGAGGTATTGCAAAGTAACTGTCGGTGTCATGTGTCGTCTCCTTGCGGAGTATGGTGGTCCTTTTATGAGTAATAAAAAAGACAAGCAATTTTGACGGACGGTAAGCTCACGGCTGACAGTCATGTCAAAGAAAGCAACCTGAATTGGCTAGCCAGACCACTTGCAAAACAATCGTTAAGTAATCACCGGACTCACCGCTTAGAGAGTTAGTACCAGTTCACGCACGACATCGAGAATCGCTATCTGGCAGACAGGCTGCTGGAGGGCAGGGCAGTAGAGGAGTTACCCGGTTCATCAATCACGTATCGCATAGCAATAGGGCCGCACAAGGTTGTCCAGTGCATGGCTCCAATGCCTGCCATCGCAAACCGACGATGTGCGAACAGAGGCCGGCAAGGCAGGCGAGGGGTTTTTGCATGCCGGCGTGTCAATAGGAAAGGGGTGGCGAAAGCAGCATAGCCCCAATGTCCGCCAAACTGGGTTATCTCCATGCTGACCTTGACTGGCCCCAGGCAGTCAGGAAAGACAACGTTAGCTCGAGTGCTTCGACCGAAAACGCGGAACGAATCACTGGAAGATCCTGATCTTCGAGCGTTCGTACAAAAGATCCACATGGGTATCTTGAAGATACCAGACACGAGGCCATTATTGATGAGGTATCGCGGGTGCCTGCTGAATATAATAATAGTCTGGCGTTGTAAATCGCTATCGTTGTGCCGCCACAGAGAACTTCACATGGGTAGAGTGATTGTACTCTGTTGGGTAAAGGGCGCAGTATTAACAGGTTTAAGTACAGCGTAAAACCTGTAACTGAGAGAGGCGCTGAAGGGTAGAGTTCTTTAGTTGCTGAGTGGTGGTGAATACGCGTGATTCCAAAAAGGGCTGAGCCACTTGTCCTGGCTGCAGCCCAGCAACTGCATCGATATTCCAACTTAACTTATCCCGCTCCGAACTATTGATGAAAGCCAAAATGGCTGAAAAAGTTCAGTGTGTTAATGAACGAAGGTGACTAGACAATTTGAGCGGGGCAAGCACCTCAAGCTAATCCATGCATCAATTTGCAGCGTTTGATAATAGATTCGGATTGGTTACGAGGTTACGGACACCATGTGCATAACCTTCATCAAATACATTGCCTTCAAGCCACTTGCCTACCGTCTGAATATTTACTTTGGCTACCTGCGGGCGAACACTCCATGAAACCTGCAACGGTGAGCCTTTCTCGTTGTAGCTCGGACCAGTAGTTGAGCCAGAATATTGCACTGCTTCACCGGTGTTGTCTGGTATGTTCAAGGCTTGCTGAAAACCATCAACTTCACCGATCTCTGTTAGTGCAAGGAAATCCATTGCAGCGCTATCATTGACCAGAACATACACTTGTGTCTCAACCCGCAGTTGTGGATTCATGATCGATTCGCTCAAACAAGCTCCCAGTGTTGGGCCAGGAACGACCTGTGCAGTAGAATGCACGTAGTGAACTTCTATAGTGTCCCCTGGTTCCAGGCTTCCATGTTCGTTTGCTGCAATAGGTTCGTCCAGTGGCGTCAATTCAGCATCGCTAAGTTCGCCAGAATACGCGTAGCCGGTTTGGTAACCCTTGCCGTCGCCATTACCAACATACTTGGTGAATTCCCCTCCTCGGTGCTCAGCGCTTTCGTGAAAGTGAATATTACACAGATTCATGGAGGTGTATTCTGGTGCCGCTTCGAACGCACGGTTGTTACTGCCTGTCAATGTGTCGATATCACGCGGTGATTGTGGTCCGAAGCCTGCGCCTGCGGTGTTCTTGGCAAGCGCTGCACGCTGGTCTTCGATAACGGTATCTGCGACAGGATCGCTTGCGTTGGACGCGGCGGACGCGCTGGCCCCGATGATAACGAGTGAGGCGGCTGCCAAGCCCAGCCTGCGCTGTGATGATTTGATCATGGTGTTTAATCTCCAATTTAAAGGTACAGACGCATGTTAAACTCTTGAGCTTAACTGCTCGTGGCTGATACATGACATCTTTCTTAAGCTTACATGAACAGTTTATGAATAGCATCTGGGAGCCATTTTTCCCTATAACATGGAGGGGTGTAACTCCTGTTTGAGAGAACGCTGTTAGTTGGTTTTTACATGAAAATTGTCACCCAGCTCCGTATCACGCTCCTGATGATTCTGCTATTAGGTTTGTTTAGCGCAGCTCTGAGCGTCTGGAACCTGCAGAGTTCTCGCTCACATATGGCACAGATCAATCTGTCGCATTCCATATATGAAAACTATCTGATGCTTGAAAGCCACACTTACCAGCTTTTTAAGCAGTATGGAGATGCGATAATTATTGGTGATGCCAATCAGAGGGCTGATAAACAGGTTCTCATCGAGCTCATTGACACAGATACTCTCGCGCTCACACAGCTGATAGGTCAGAAAATATCATTGGTAGGAGAGCAAGCTGTGTCTAAATTAGATGCGCTCGCGATTATCGATTCAACCGTGAAACAACTTATCGTTCGCCTGGATCAGTTTTCTCCAACAGGGACAGGTGAGCTGGTTGCAGATTGGGGACGGTTGTCTCTACTTCTCAACCAGGAAATTGACGAAGGCTTTCGGGGCATGATCCAGGCTGCGTTGAATGAGGAGAATCAGGATGTACAGCAGATTGTAGACGGTATAGAGTCGGCGATGCTAAGGCAGCAATTGTTTGCTGGCCTTTTTGCGTTCGCTACTTTTATGGCGGTGTTGGCTGCCGTAATCATGTTAGATCGACGAGTTACTCGCCCGATAAATAAGTTGCTTTTGGGAGTACGCAAGTTCGGAGAAGGCCAACTTGAGCATCGAGTCAATATTCAAGGCCGTGACGAACTGGCTGAAATCGGATCTTCTTTTGATATCATGGCTCAGCGTGTGGCTACCAAGAACCGGAGCCTGACTAGTGAGAAGGAAACACTACGCGAAGCAGTCGAAGATAGAACCCGACAGCTCACGGTGATGTTGGACGATGTCAAACGATCAGAGGAAGGACGCAAACGCATGATTGCCGATGTCAGTCATGAACTGAGAACACCGCTTACCATCATCAGGGGCGAGTCAGATCTTGCCCTAAGAGGAAAAGAAAAAACGTCTGAGGTTTATAAGGACGCCTTACGTCGTATACGAGAAGCTGCTGGTCACACTGCTCGTCTGGTGGATGATCTTTTATTCGTAGCGCGAACTGAAGCAGGTGAAGTGCAACTGAATCTGAAGGATATGGATCTATATCAAGTGATGGAAGAAGCGCGGGATACGTTCGGTCATGATATTCCAATTGTAAGGGGCCCTGACAAGACAATCATTCACGGCGATGCAGGGCGTATAAGACAAGCTTTGCTGGTGTTGCTGGAAAACGCCAAGCATCATGGAGGTGAAGAAATACAGATCCGGTTAGCTGCTACAGGAAATGGTTATTCAGTTGCGGTGGAGGACTCTGGCCCTGGCATGAGTGATGTAGAGAAAGGGCAGGCGTTTGAGCGATTTTTTCGTGGTAGCAACGCGGCAGAACGTTACGAAGCAGGCGCCGGTTTGGGACTGCCAGTAGCATTATCAATTGCTCAGGCACATGGCGGCACCATCATCCTTGAAGATAGGCAGCAAGGTGGTCTGGTAGCTACCTTGAATTTACCGGTAAATCGTAATTCACGCTGAGCGGTCTAAACTATCTTTATGAATATTCTTGTAGTCGAAGATGAGCACAGGGTGGCCGATTTTATTACCCGTGGTTTGCGTTCGGAAGGGTGGACTGCCGAACATGCATCTACAGGAGAATTAGCATTGGATTTCATGCTAGATCACGATTTTGACGTGGTGTTGCTGGACTTAATGTTACCGGGCATGTCAGGACAGGATGTATGTCGAAAAATGCGCGCTCGAAGTAACCACACCCCCGTTCTTATGCTAAGCGCACTGGATGCCGTTGATGAACGCATTGCAGGCCTGAAATTAGGCGCTGACGATTATCTGACCAAACCCTTCGATTTTGACGAGCTTGTTGCGCGTATTGAAGCTCTGGTCCGGCGTAAAACCGATTTTCAGTCAACGGCATTGTCCAGTATTCTTCGTTTCGACGACTTGGAGTTTGATGTAAAGTCTCATCGGGTTTCAATAGCGGGAAACGAAATCGAGATGACGTCCAAAGAACGGAGTTTGCTTAATTTGTTTATGGCGAATCCGGGCAAAGTGTTTGCCAGAGAACGTATTCTCAATGCTGTTTGGGGTTCTCAGGAAGATCCATTAACCAACGTGATAGACGTGTACATTGCACGGCTTAGAAAGAAGCTAGGTGACCACGGATGTTTGATTAAGACTGTTCGTGGCCACGGGTATCGATTTGGCGAGTGAGTACAAAATCAAACGGCGATTCACACTTGTAAGAGCCTGGCGTTTGGCAGTGATGAAATGAGATGGATGTTGGTTTTTTTGGTGCGGCAGCTGATTGGTATATGTTTTATACATCTATACTTTGCGGCCTGCTGATACTGGATCGCAGCTTCTTGTTTCCAGGTATAACAATATTTTTCCGATGACAATCGCATCTTTAATGCTGCGGTCCGACCTTTAGTGACGATCCTTTAGTGACGATCCCGAACGCGTCGTTTTTATGTGGCCACTGCAATCCGCGACAGTTTCGCACTCATCTCAATACTGACTGGTGCGTTGTCATCCAAGCCATCAATAGTTTAGCTTACTGGTTCAGTATGATAACTCAAGTTAGAACCGAGGGATACGATAGAACCTACTATCCCTCGGTGACTCGGGAAACTACCGTCATGACATAAACGAGTTAACACAAATACGTGTGCCAACGTGAAAGAAACAACTTTACTTGATACAACTTAGTGCAAATGAAAAATTAGTGCAAATGAAAAACCTTGTTGATGATTTTCCATTCGTCGTTGAGCTTGATTAATAGAAACAGGTCAGTAAACTTCAAGTTAGTCCAATTTTCTGCCTCAACACGTGCGTGTGCAACGGTTCCGACAACATCTATGTTGGATATTCGCCCCTGAATGTCAGTGGCTGGTCCGTTCTTGTCGTTCCATTCGAAAAGACTTTCAATTGGGCCTTGAAAAGCAAGGTCGTCTCCCACATAGCCATAGATTGTCGCATTCTCAGCAAACGCTGGTTTCATATCCTCACCACTTCCAGTTCTCGCGCCTTTCATGTAAATCGACAATACTTCGGTTATTGCATCCAGATCGGATACGTTTCCTATTATCGCTGTCATTATAATCTCCGTTGCTTTCTAGCCTATGGAAAAGTTGATAAGTTGAGCACGCGAATAATCGGTGCAGTTAGTGAGCGTGACGTTTGCCGTTTTCTGCACCGCCCAATGCAGATTTGGGATTGCCTGCGTGGCTATCTGCAGATACCAGACTGAGCATTTCACTGACAGAAGCAATTTTTTCTGCTGATTTACCCACAGCATGTCCCCGTGCCCGTTCAATTTTTTCAATATGCAGCCAGTCATTGAAGCTCACCACTTGACGTGCGCGGTCTGTTAACAAACGGTGAAGCAGCGTTCGACCCTTTCTGGGTGTGTTTAGACATTTCAAATCAGCAACTATTTGCGTCACAGTTTCGATACTATCTGCGCGGTTAGTTCCTATCACACCCGTAGCACCGCGTTTGATCCAACCAGTGACATAAAGACCCACAAAATTCGGAGAATTCCCAGGCGCTCCCAATCGGCCTTTTTCGTTAGGAATTACTCCCAACGATGAATCAAAAGGAACCCCCGGCAGACGAGTACCTTGATATCCCACGCTTTTGAACAACACGCCAGCATCCAGAGTGCAAGTGATACCTGTTGGCTGAGCGCGTTGTTCTCCTGGTGCTCCTGTCAATCTCTGCATCTCAAAATGCGCACGATTGAGCTTACTATCTGTGCCCGAGAATGCCGTCGGGGATTTTCTGAAGTGCAGGTATATCGACATTGAGCATTGATTTGATGATTGCTTTGCACACGCATTGAGGAGTTTCATGTTTTTAAGCGCATTTCTGGCGCCTGGCATGCTCAGTTCCATCTCGCAGGCCGGATTCAATGTAAGGTCCTCAGGCGAAACTATTACCGGTACGTTATCGCTTAGTACTAGCTCTCGTAGTTCTTTGGGTGTGAACCTTGATTGAACAGGTCCACGTCGGCCAACCAGATGAACTTCTTTAATTCGGGATTCAAAAAGCACTTCCAATGCGTGCTGGGCAATATCAGTCTTTCGTAAAGTGTCGATCGGTGTTGTCAACAGGCGGCAGATATCAATGGCTACATTCCCGTGACCGATGACAACAACCGACTCATGCCTCAGATCAAACGTCAGATCTGTATGATCGGGATGGCCGTTGTACCAGCCCACGAACTCTCTGGCAGCGTAAACACCGCGTAGATCTTCCCCGGCAATGTTGAGCTTGCGATCGCTATCAGATCCCGTAGCGAGCACAACGACATGAAACAGCGAGCGTAATTCGTCCACATTGATATCACATCCCACTGTGATGTTGCCCCAGAAGCATATGCGGGGATCTTGAGCAATTCCCGTGAAGACATCAGACGCCGATTTAAGTTTGACATGATCCGGTGCTACGCCGTATCTAATAAGGCCGAACGGCGTTGGAAGTCGCTCAATTACGTCGACTTCGACGTGGTAGCCAGAGTCAAGCAATGCCTGTGCAGCATAGAAACCGCTTGGTCCACTCCCGACAATGATTGCCCTGAGCGGATTACTTTCGTTTCCAAGCGGTGTTGAATCTGTCTGAGTTCTGGACACCACTAATACCCCAAATCTGCACGGCGAGTGTCCGCCTCTGGAAGTGCGTCCAGTTTGGATTGCAAGACTGGATACCGACTTACGGCCTTAGCATTAATATCTAGCCAATGAATCTGATCCTCAGGTAGATCGAAATCTTCCATGATCGCTTCAACCGGGCATACCGAAACGCATGCACCGCAGTCGATACACACATTTGGATTAATATAGACACGAGTTTCGTTGACATGAAAACAAGCAACGGGACAGGTCTCCACGCATTCCGTATAGCGGCAAAATCGACAGTTGCCGTTAACAATGTGTGTCATCGCATCAGACTCGTTCAATTTCAACTAGATTGTCGGAAAACGCTCCTGCCTGACCAAGATTGCTATGCCGTGGAGGTGATGTGGAATTAACGGCCGTGCCGGTGCGGTTCAATCCCGGCCAATGTCCTACATTGGTCACCACGAGACCTTCGGACACATCGTCACTGATTTCCGCACGAGCCTCGAAAGCCCCTCGTGCATTAAAGACCTTAACAAAGCCACCATCTTCTATAGAGCGCCCTGCGGCGTCGATCGGATGAATCACTATGATCTGCTCACCCTGACGTCGTTGCTGTACCGGCTCATTGCCATACTGTGTGTTTAAAAAGGCATGCGGCTTGGGTGACACCATATTGAGTGGATAAGGCGATGAATTGCCAGGCGACGCCATCTCCTCGGGTGGGATGTAGTCAGGTACAGGATCGACTGGCGTGCCCGATTGCATAGCCTCGTAACCAGAGCGCCACACAGGTACCACGAAGTTTCCAGCAGCCGCGGCGGAAGCAGCGAATTCACACTTGCCTGATTCAGTCTTGAAGTTCCCCTCTGCATGCGGTTTGAGTTCATCTGGCATACCCACATTCAAGCGCATGTAGCCTTTTTCCTTAAGCGCGTCCAGCGTGATACCTTGCATTTGCGGTGCATCCCAGTCGTACGATCGCAACAACATCTCATCAAGACTCAACGACCAGTACTCATCGTCAAAACCCATCGTTTTAGCAAGTCTGCGGAACATTTCAATATTAGCCACGCACTCCCCTGGTGGATCAATGGCCTGCTGATTAAGTGTCAGGTAAAGGTGTCCCCAAGTGACCATTAGATCGTATTGTTCCGCTTGCATGGCAGCGGGTAGTAAAATATCTGCATACTTCGCCGTATCAGTGATGAAGAGTTCGCTTACTACTGTAAAAAGATCCTCCCGCATAAATCCGTCTACCACTTGCCCTGCAGCAGGTGCTTGCGACACTGGGTTGGAGTTGAAAACGAACAACGACTTGATGGGTGGGTCCAGTGCCATCTCTCCCGTAAGTGCTGCACCAATATCAAGCTCGTTGATCACGCGTGTTCCTTCGGGGATCCAGTCAGGTCTGCACATGAAATCAAAGTTGAATGGAAACTCCCAAATCGGCATCTCGACCGTGCCGCCACCTACGTGACGCCAAGCCCCTACTAATGCAGGAAGGCAGGTAATGGCACGAATAGCGTCACCACCACGACGGCATACAGCACTGGTGAATTAATAGCGACGACAACACGGGAATTTGCAAGCAACGCTCGCAGTTGGATGATCCTTGAGACATGTACCTCACCTTTGATCCCCTGTGGTCCAGTAGCATCGCAGTCTCCTGGCATGTATTTTCGGACTGTGCGAGGTGATACTGAAATACCCAGTTTTATCAACAGTTCGTTGACAATGCGTTCTACTCTTTAGGTCACAACGTCAGCAGCCATACAATGAATTAATCGCTGAAGTTCTAGTGTAATTGCAGGTTTTCCAGCCTGTGTTTTGTTTTTCCAGAGCGTGCCAAAACACTGCCTATACCAACGTATAAGAGTTCGCGGCTGAACGATCATCAATGCATCGTATCAGCTCAAATCCGCGGTAGAGAGGAACGGTTGTGCTCGTATCCAGTGCTCACGATCTCGGAAAGCAGACTGTTGAGTACGCTAAAGCAGACCATCTGTGAAATCATCTCTCGTTGGCATAAAATACAATTCGGCGTTCCAGCAGCTCGACCAATCCGATGATCGTAAACGACATCGTAAAGACCACGATAATAAGAGCCCAAAAGCGTTTCATGAGGAACATCGACAGATAGGTATTAAACAGCCCTCCAAAGCCGATCAGTGCAATGACAATCTGGCCCACAATTACGCTTTATGGCGCGAACAACCGCTAGACGGACACCTGTAATGATTTCATGGAGCGCAGCTGGAATAACGATCCAGAAGATGATCCGCCATTTGGAACACCCAAAAACACGCCTCATCTTAACAAGCGATGGGGAAACCCGTGTGACGCCAGCCTGAGAATCGATAGTCACCACCTAAATCGCGAATAGGATGATCGTTGCAATAACTGTTGGATCACCAATCCCCAACAAAGGCATAAGCGCTGGGATAACTGCGGTAAGGGGTGCCGACAGGAATAGGTTTACCCAAACCGACAAAAGCTTGTCAGCCCGGCGGCTCAACCCCATGAGGATTCCGATCGGGATACCAACAGCTATCGATTGTCCCAGCCCGATTGCAAAGGCGCGTGCTGTCATTGCAAAGGCGTCCCAGAACGACCACTGACCAAGCAAATCGAGAACGGCAAACCAGATTGCCGATAGAAGTTCAATGCTGCTTCGTATCTTTAAGCGTTACGCTGTCTAATGCGACGGTTCCCCCAGGGTAGGTCACATCAATATTCTCGGTCGTTAGGATATTATCGGTTGATATCGGTGTCTGTGCGATATTGGTAATTGAAAGCGCCGCGGCCTCCATTAAGGCAGGCCTGTCACTGCTACAGCAACATGACAATTGCTGACGCTAATGAAAGAAGAAACTTTGAGGCATTAAACAACTGGCTGAGGTGTCGGTTGTCAGCGTTCAAAAGAGCGGGTTGGTTGGTTCGATACAATCACTTTTCATTTGTTATACACGAGAGATCGTTATAGTCGACCGGGCATTGGCACCCTCAGCAAAGTGTACTTACTCTATGATCAGGCTTTTATGGTACTTAGGTACAGCGTGGATAGCCACACCAAAATACGGGTATCTCCAAATTCATTTGAACCTGTGGCTAAACCTTCTTACTAAAAAAACTATTATTGTCGCCTTTGATGACGGTACTGCTGCTGTTGAAATATCAGCTCGTGCTGATAAAGATATCGTTCCAAAGGCTCATCAAGTGCCAAAAAGTGCCTATTTTCAGGTCGAGTCATTGCTGTAGAAATTGAGCGAGCCAGGATGCATGCGTTCCCTGTTCGGTCTGTAGTTATTCGCACGCGTTTCAGGTTGTGCTGCAGCGATCATTGTTTAGCCGCTTGGTCACATCACGTGCACCACGGACGTGGCTGGACTACAGCTAATTGAATTTGTTCGAATAATGGACTGAATTGGATACACAGGCAGTGTTTCAAATTCGTTACCATTAGTAGGGTTAATCGCTGAAAGTGGTATTTGCTTGGCTAGATGCTGTTGACAAACTTTCTTGACAGTAAAGTAGCGCCTTGATATACCTTGTTGAAGCTGAATTTATATTACTGTCACCCGACAGCTGAGTCTAATCCTTGGAGATGACTATGAAGTTGCAGCAAGTGCTCGTTCCCGCGATCCTCGCCGGAACCCTGCTTACGGCTGGCGTGCACAACGCATCAGCTGAAGACCCAGTACAAGGCGGTACCGTAGTGTACCTTTCCAGCAAAATACCTAGCCTTAATCCTTTGCATTCAGCGTATGAGGTAGGGCTTGTGACCTCGCAGATATTTGCAAGCCTAACCCGGATGGATGAGAACAATGAGATAGCTCCTTATATTGCAGAATCCTGGGACATTTCTGCAGATGGTAAAACCTACACTTTCCAAATTGCTGCTGATGCGCAGTTTCACGACGGTGAGCCGGTAACATCAGAAGATTTGGCCTTCTCGTTTGATATCGTCAAGGAGCATCATCGTTTTGGGCCCCAGATGTTCGGCCCTATAGAAAGTTACGAATATCCCGACCCAAAGACGTTGGTTGTAAAGTTGTCAGAACCGCATGGTCCGTTGTTATTAGCGGCTACTACGCCTCGTCAGCTACCGATCTTACCGAAACATGTCTATGGGGAGGCCGAAGATTTCATGAAGCAACCTGCCCACCAGGAGCCTATTGGCTCTGGACCATTTGTAATTGGAGATCGCAAAACAGATGAATATGTCAGTATTGATCGAAACGACAACCATTTTGTGGAGGGTTTGCCTTATCTCGACAAGATCATTTACCGCAACGTTCAAGACAAAACTGCAAAACGTATTGGGTTGAGACAAAATCAGTTTCAGCTTGCACGAACCGACTCCGTTATGCGATTCAGTGACATAAAGGCTTTTTCAAAAATCGATCATCTTGAACTGACTGAGTATGACGGAATTTCGGGTGGTGCTATCGTTCTTGAATTCAACAACCGCAAGGAACCACTTAACAATAAGCAGGTCAGACAGGCCATTGCCTATGCCATCGATCGCAATCATATTTCCAATATCCTGCACGGTGGGTATACCAAGCCAGCTCGCTCGCCACTACCAGCAACTAACGTGTTTTTTAACGATCAACTGCAGGGTTATCCGTTAGATCTTGACAAGGCAAATGCGATGCTGGACGAGGCTGGCTATCCGAAAAAGGATGACGACATGCGTTTCGAATTGAATCTGATACATATTGCGCAGCCGTTTATGCCAGATTTTCAGACGCTGCCGTCCGAGTACATTGCCGCAGCTCTTAAGAAAGTGGGTATTAAGGTCAAGCTTGAACCATTGCAAGGCTTTGCCGGATGGGCCGAGCGTAGCGCCGCCTGGGACTTCGATATGTCTATCAACTGGCCCGGTGACAAAACCGATCCGGCTATTGGTGTGAGCAGACTCTATGTGTGCGAAAACATAAAGAATCAGGCGTATACCAATACGTCAGGCTATTGCAACGAAAAGGTGGATGAGATTTTCGCTGCTGCTGCGTTGGAAGCTGATTTTACAAAGCGGGAAGCCTTGTACGCAGAAGTTCAGGATCTTCTACTGGAAGAGATGCCCATGTTGTGGTTGTTCGATACACCTAGTCTGTTCTTCAACCACAAAGATCTATTTTTCCCTGCTTACGGGACCGCGGAAAACTGGGATGTCATGTATTGGAAGACCGCACAGAAATAGTGCGTTCCAGTTTTCTGTATTGATTGATCAGTCGAGTACAGGGATTCTTTAATTGAGTTCCTGACTCGATGAATTTTGAGTATTTTGGCGGTTTCTCGCGTTGGCAACTATGAGGTGCTGCTTGCGTATTTATTCTTGCTGCTTTCGCAGCTTACCTTGTGAGTCAACTGACAGCGCATGAAGCTTGCGATTATTCAACGAGTGCTATTAGGTTTTGTACTTGTTGTCGCAGTTATTGTGCTGAATTTTCTGTTGTTGCAGGCAGCACCTGGTGACGTTGTTGACGCCATGCTGGCTGAGGCCGGTGGTGGTGATCCCCAACTGGCCGCACGTTTGCGTGCATCCTACGGCTTGGACCAGCCTATCTATATCCAGCTATGGAAATACCTGGGAAGAGTGCTTTCGGGCGACCTTGGACACTCGTTTTATTACGACGATACTGTAGCGTCGCTTATTCTCGGTCATCTGCCTACAACACTGCTATTAACCGTATCTGCTCTTTTTATCGCCGTTATTGTTGGCACCTTGTTTGGTGTATACGCAGCGATCAAGCCGCGTGGCATTTTCAGTAATTTTGTAACTATATTTTCTCTGTTGGGGTATGCCACTCCGGTATTCTGGCTGGGTATGATTGTGTTAATGGTGTTTGCATTGTACTTGCCTTGGTTCCCAGCCTATGGAATACGCACTATTCCAGAACCGGAACACTGGTTTGATCGAGCACTGGATATTGCCAACCATCTGGTTTTGCCTACATGTACGCTGGCGATTCTATATCTGGCTAACTACAGCCGGATCGCACGCGCATCGATGCTTGATGTGCTTGGCGCTGATTACATACGAACAGCCAGAACCAAGGGCCTGTCTGAATTTCAGGTTATTTTTAAACACGCGTTGAAAAATGCGGCTTTACCAGTTGTTACACTAGCAGGGTTACAGCTTGGTCAGGTGTTCTCAGGTGCAGTATTGGTTGAAACGGTCTTTAGTTTGCCGGGCGTGGGTCCTCTGTTGTATGAGTCGATTGTGCGTCGGGATTACCCCGTGATATTGGGAGTACTGTTTGGTGCCGCCGTCACTACAATTGTCGCAAACATTATTACCGATCTGATTTATCAGCGGATGGATCCAAGGATTCAGTCAATCACATGACGAACGAGAATCCATTGCCGCAGCCTGCCGCGTTTCAATTTGAAGACGTGCAAGTAGTTGCCGAGAAAAAGTGGCGAGAAACTGTGCGTCTGTTCTGTCGCAACTACACAGCTGTTTTAGGCTTGATCGTGGTGTTTGTGTTTATTTTCACGGGTATTTTTGGACCTGCTCTATTACCTGCAGATCCATTTGAACCTGTCGCGCCACCGCTCACTGCTCCAGGTGAATATCGTTTACTTGGTACTGATTATCTTGGCCGGGATGTTTTTACGGGAATAATACATGGCACTCGTCCAACGTTGATCATCGCTGTGACTGCAACACTGGTAACCGTATTAATTGGTATTACCATTGGTGCCATCGCTGGCTTCTATGGTGGATTGATCGATAACGTTCTGATGCGCATTACCGAATTCTTCCAGGTCCTGCCACCACTGGTTTTTTCAATGGTAATCGTGGCGGTGTTTTCGACTGATATGGTGGTCGTGGTGTTGGCTATTGCTGTGACCACATGGACCACTGAAGCGCGTTTAACGCGTGCAGAATTTCTGAAAATTCGTGAGCGAGAATATGTTTTGTCTGCGAGAGCCGTGGGTGCGCGTAATTTCAGAATTATTACTGGCGTTATTTTACCCAATGCTATGCCGCCACTGGTGATTGCAATTACGCTGAGAATTGGCGTCACCATCATTTATGAAGCTGCACTGAGTTTTTTGGGTTTGACTGATCCCGATGTCATCACGTGGGGCAAGATGATTGGCCTGTCGCGAGATTTCTTTTTTGACGCCTGGTGGACTGTAACGTTTCCGGGTATGGCGATCTTGCTGGTTGTTCTGTGCATCGCATTGATTGGCGATGGTTTGAATGATGCGTTTAATCCGAAATTGCGCGGACGTTAAAGTGACTCCATTGTATTATTATATTCGGCGAAGTACATGAGAGAGCTGGTGCAAAGAAGCGACAATACCGTTTTGAGCGTTCAAGATCTAACCGTCGATTTTGATGTGCGCGGAAAAGCGGTAAACATCCTATCGAACGTAAATTTTGACGTGCGTAGTGGCGAAACACTTGGCATCATCGGAGAAAGTGGTTGTGGCAAGAGTATGACTGCTCTGGCACTGTTGCAAATGGTGCCATCTCCGCCGGGAAGAATAAGCAGTGGTAAGGTACTGTTGAATGGTGAAGACTTACTACAGGCGTCAAAAGAACGGTTAAATGCTATACGTGGTAAGGAAATATCGATGATATTTCAAGAGCCAATGACCTCGCTGAATCCGGTGTACTCGGTCGGCGATCAAATTACTGAGACCATTCGGCGCCACCAGTCAATGAGTAAGGATGAAGCACTGGAGCGCGCCATTGATTTGTTGCGCACTGTACAAATACCGGCAGCTGAACGTCGAATAAACGAGTATCCACATCAATTATCGGGTGGCATGCGCCAACGAGTAATGATTGCGATGGCGTTGGCCTGTGATCCGAAGGTGTTGATTGCTGATGAGCCAACGACTGCACTTGATGTTACTGTGCAGGCGCAAATTTTTGACCTGCTTAAGGAAATACAGGAGAGCAGTGGCACTAGCATTATTATGATAACCCATGATTTTGGTGCCATTGCTGAAATGGCAGACCGTGTATTAGTGATGTATGCCGGCCACAAGATAGAAGAGGGGACGCTCGACGCAATTCGTAACGACGCAGTGCATCCTTATACACAAGGTTTATTACGTTCGATGCCAGCGATAACGGCGGATCAGTCGGGTTTTCGCCAGCCCTTGCCTGAAATCCCGGGTTCTGTCCCGGATTTGCTCAACCGTCAACCAGGATGTCCGTTTGGGCCGCGATGTGCACAGGTGATGCCTAGATGCCATGAGATGCCTGAATACCATGTGCTGGCTGAAGATCGTACAGTTAAATGCTGGCTTGCAACCCAAGGTACGTCGACGTGAGTGATCCTTCAATTGATGTACTACTTGATGTGGAAAACCTGAAGGTACAGTTTAAGCTCAAGCGCCCGGCCATGTTTTTGCCACAGCCAGTGGTGCATGCCGTTGATGGCGTAAGCTTTAGAATCAAGCGAGGTAGTACGCTCGGTTTAGTCGGCGAGAGTGGTTGTGGGAAATCGACCTCTGGTCTTGCCTTGCTTGGACTGGTTAAACCCCATCAAGGGCGCATTACCTTCGATGGTATTGATCTTCGTGCTACCAGCACGGAAGATATGTTTCCTATGCGCAAACGCATGCAGATCATTTTTCAGGATCCCTACTCGTCGCTTAATCCGCGCCAGACTGCTGGTGAGATAGTCATGGAGCCACTCAATATACACAAGATGGGAACAACAGAGAGTCGCATCGCACGGGTGGCACAGCTGTTTTCGCTGGTGGGGTTGCGACAAAATCAGACTGAGCTGTATCCGCACCAGTTTTCTGGAGGCCAGCGGCAACGCATCTGCATTGCCAGGGCACTAGCATTGGATCCTGAATTTATTGTATGTGATGAACCCGTGTCGGCGTTGGATGTTGCGATACAAGCGCAAATTCTGAACTTATTGTGTCGTCTTCAGAACGAGTTGGGCCTGACCTATCTATTTATCTCGCACGATTTAGCTGTTATTCAGCATGTGTGTGATGAAGTGGCCGTGATGTATCTGGGTACTATTGTTGAGCAAACCACTCGGGCACAGTTGTTCAGCCAGCCACGACACCCTTATACGCGAGCTTTGTTATCAGCGGTTTTAAAAGGCGATGCCAGTAAATCTGGCGGTCGTATTCGTTTAAAAGGCGATATACCCAATCCGATCAATAAACCCAGCGGCTGTCGGTTTCATACCCGTTGTCTGCACGCGAAAGAGATCTGCGAAAACGAAGAGCCCGTGCTGTTGGAAAAATCTCCCGGTCACTGGGAGGCCTGCCACTTTCACACTGTCCCCGATCAACAGGAGGCGTCATGAGTACTCATACGTTTGACACTATTCTAGAGAACGGAACCATTTATGATGGTACGGGTGGCGCGGCAGTTGTTGCTGATGTTGGCATTGCCGATGGAGAGATCAGAAAAATCGGCCATCTCAAGCATGCCAATTGCGCACAGCGTGTCAATATAGAAGGGCGGGTGCTATCACCGGGTTTTATCGATCTACACACGCATTCTGATTTTACCCTTATCGTTAATGGTAAGGCTGAGAGTCAAGTGCATCAGGGAGTCACAACAGAGGTGGTTGGTCAGTGCGGTCATAGTGTTGCACCATTGCGTCACCGTGATGAAGTTGCGCAACGGACTATTGGTTTTGCCGAAGGTTCCACCACTGAAAGCTGGCAGAGTTTCGGCGAGTACCTCGATGCGCTCGAGAAGCAACCGCTCGGTGTTAACGTAGCAGCGTTTGTAGGACATGGCACCATTCATCATGCTGTGATGGGTGACGATTTACGATTGCCCGAACCCGAAGAAGTTGATCAGATGGCTGTGCTTGTTCGCCAGTCGTTTGAAGAGGGTGCAATGGGTTTTTCTACAGGTCTTGAGTACTGGCCTGGCAATCAATCAAGCCCCGAAACAATAGAACCCCTGTGCCAGGTGGCTGCTGAACAAAATCGGCTCTACGCCACTCACGTGCGAAATCGGGACCGTTACTATGATCTGGGTTTTGGTGAAGCAATCACTACTGCCAGAGCAGCAGGTTGTCGATTGCAAATATCGCATATACAACCCAAGTATGGTGCGCCTGATTACGCAATGGACCACACGTTGGAAATGATAGCACTGGATCAAAAATATGGCTTGGACGTCGCCTTCGATATTATTCCACACGACTGGAGCCACACCCTGGTCCTGGCGATATTACCCAAGTGGGCATTGGAAGGCGGTATTGAGAAAATTGTTGATCGCCTTAATGATAAGAAAACTCGCGAGCGGATTAAGCGTAATCGAAACCCGATGTGGTTATTGGTGGCAGATCGAATCTGGTCAAAAGTGGTTTTATTGAATTCAAACGCAAACCCCGGTCTGGTCGGTGCAACACTTGAAGAGATCGGCAAAATGCGTGGAGTGGATCCTTACGATGCGGCGTTTGATCTGCTGCTTGAGGAAGCACCAGCAATGCATCGCTTGTTCTGGACATCCAATTCATTTAAAAACTCTGATCTGGAGCTGTGTTTACAGCAGCCCGAATGTGCCGTCATTTCGGATACCAAGGCAGTGGCTCCGTATGGTTTCCTGGAAAACGAAGTCGGTTCACTGAGTGGCTATGGCTGGACATCCGAATTCCTGAGTAAATTTGTAAAGGAGAGGGGAACGTTGTCCCTGTCTGAGGGTATCCGACGAATGACCAGTCTGCCTGCTGAACGACTGGGCCTAACCAAGCGCGGATTGATCAAGGAAGGCTATAAAGCAGATATGGTCGTGTTTGATCTTGATGCTGTACGTAGTACCTGGACCATCAAGCGACCACGCAGCTATGCCAAAGGCTTTGAGTATGTGTATGTCAATGGTGTGCCAACCGTAGTCGATGGCCGTCGAACTGATAATAATAGAGGTGTGGTACTGCGCAGTCTGGATGCCTGAGAGCAAGCGCAAAGCGCCTTGATATGTCAGCAACTGTCGATAGTGTTATGGTCGTTGGCGGGGCGTTGTTGGGCTTGCGTCTGCGCTGTACCTGATGAAGTGCGGATACGATGTAACCGTTGTTGATTCTGTGCAGATATCACAAAGAGCGCCTACAGCCACTGCCGGAATTTTTGGCGGTTCCGCGGTGATACTGTAGTTTCATGAACGACTATGGACTCAATTGCCGCAGATGTTGTTTTACAGCAGTAGTGCCTAATAACAGCAATGGGCGGACGGAACAGTCTGCGGGTCGCTGGTCTGGTGTCAATGGGTGCGGCACAATCTCAGTTGCAATGCAGTCTCTGGTTGCAAAAGTTAACAGGATTGTATGGCGACCTGGCGTATAAATCGATAAGTGTCAGCAGCGATGCTCGGCTGTCAACGCCAGACTCACTACCGGTTATCTCGCAGGTGACCGGTCTTGAGAACGTCATTGTAGACTTCGGGTATCAGCTTTGGGTGCTTACGCATGCCGCGAGTAGTGCCAGGCTGGTAGCGGATATACTATTTCGCAGGCAATCTGTGATCGATCGTGATGCCTACAGTACAAAGCGTTTTATCCGGGTAAAGTTTGGTCCTCTCACTTTTGTCCCGACAATCAACCATCAGGTGATAAGGCAATGAGTACAGTAAAACGAATCGCCATTCTAGGTTTCTCGCTGGAAGCTAATCGTAATGCGCCAGTATCTGACAGTAAAAGTTTTGAGCAAACTCTGTATGTGCAAGGCGATACGTTTGCGGAAGAACTGGCGGGCGATCGAGCGTCACTACCAGGTACGGTGCGTGGTTTTTGTGCCACTCTGGATGATTCCATTCGTTGGGTTGCTGTGCCAATAGTGCTGGTGGAAGCACCACCGGGTGGCCCGGCAGAACAGACGTTCTTTGATCAATTGCTTGTACAGATGAGACACGGTTTGCAGCAAGCGATACAACACTCAGACGGACTTGATGGTGTCTATATTTCCGAGCATGGTGCGGGTCTTGCCGAACATATTGACGACGCTGACGGTGAGGTATTCTCGTTGGTCCGCGATGTAGTCGGTGCAGAGGTACCCATCATTGCCACACTGGATCTGCACGGACATGTCACACAGCGAATGAATGAATCCACCGACGTCATGGTGGCCTATTTAACTAATCCACATGTGGACCAGTTTGAACGGGGCGCGGAAGCTGCGCAGATCATGATGGAGATGCACCAGGGAATGAAGCCACACAGTGTGCTGGTACGTGTACCGATGATCAGTCCGGCGGTGAGTCTTTTAACAGTAAGTGGCCCCTATGCCGACCTGATAGCCTATGGGCAATCCAGGAAAAGTTCAGATATCTTGAATGTCTCAATACTGGCAGGCTTTGCCCCTGCTGATGCCAGTACTAACGCTTTGTCAGTAGTGGTTACCTCGCGAGGTAATTCCGTATTGGCTGAAAAGCTTGCAAACGACATAGCTGTTCGCGCCTGGGCTGATCGAAAACGGTATGTCGCCAATCTGATGCCTTTGGGGGAGGCTGTTACCAAAGCGGTCACAGTGTCGAGTTCAACGGACGAAGTACCCATTCTTCTGGCTGATGTTGCTGATAATCCGGGTGCTGGTGGTCGTGGTAATACGGTGTATGTGTTGAAGCAATTATTACAGCTACGAGTTTCCAATGTTGTGCTGGGTATGATGTACGATGAAGCACTGGCAGCGGAAGCACACGCGCAAGGTATTGACAGTCGCTTTCACGCACACTTCAATCGGAATGAAACTACTCGATTTTCCGAACCTTTCAGAGTGGATGTTGAAGTTGAGGCGCTGGTTAATGGTACCTGTATTGGACGGCGCGGCATCTATGCGGAACGTCGAGTGGATCTTGGGCCGTGTGCCCTGTTGCGAGCACAAGGCATTCGAATTGCGGTGGTGAGTCGCCGACATCAATGTGCCGATCCTGTGTTTCTTGAACGGTTGGGAATCGATCTGAGCCAGGTCCGGGTATTAGTGATCAAGTCACGTGGGCATTTCCGGGCTGGGTTCGATGAGTTTTTTAGCGCTGATCAGATTATAGAGGTCGATGCACCAGGCCTTACAACACCGGTCATATCCAATCTGAACCTTGTTCGTGTTCCACGGCCAATTTATCCGTTAGATCCAGAAATGAGTTGGGCACCGTAATTCCAGGATTATTCGATTCGTGGCAGTACACGCAAATCTATCGCCAGTGCCCATGGTTCTGAGTCAGCAGGATCTGTGATGTGGGTTGTCAGAAAAGCAAATGTTTGCTGGTTGACGTACCCACTGGTTGGTGTCAGAAACTGCAATTCCTGCTTGCGGGTTTCAGAGCCAACACTTATGTAATACTGTTCTCTATGCTGTGTGATGAAATAATTAAAACCTTCATCCGAGCCATAGTGCCCGCAGAGATTTGGCTTGGTAGGGTGTGATTCAGATCGATCAGCAGTGGGTGGCCACCGTGGGTCGCAATCGCTAACAAACAGGGTGATTAATTGGTGTGCAATAGCTGTCAATGGCGCATCCGAGCTGTTGCTCAAGAGTGCCATCGACAATCCTTTTTCGGGAAACGATGCGACCAGAGCAGATAGTCCAGCCCTTTGTCCGGTATGCCAGTGCATGACGGTATCAGAATTGAACTTCCTGTACTCGAGGCCGAGGCTATAACCAAAATATTTTTCCGGTCGTGATGCAATGGCTTGGGATGGCGCAAAAAGCTGTGCGCGGCTTTTGGATTTGAGTATCGGACCATCGGGTGAAAGTACTGTCATTAACTTTAGCAAGTCACGAACCGAGGCAACCGCGCCACCCGTTGGATAGAACAGGGGGGCATCCCAGATTCCGTGTGTGGTGCGCTGCTTGTTGCTGATGGTGATTGGTTGGGCTATGGATGTAAATAAACTGGAATCGGGTATTCCTATGGTGCTGTTCAACATACCCAGTGGTTTGAACACGTGTTGTTCGATGGCGTGCTGCCAACTGTAACCTGTCAGCTGCTCGATAATGCCTCCCAGTAGGCAAAAGCCTTCGTTGCTGTAGCTCGTCAACTGACCTGGCTCGGCCAACAGATTGAACTTCTGGCTGTTCATGAAATCGACTAGATCGTCAACACTCAATAACTTTGTTTCATTACGGTGATTAGTGCTGTGAACGCCTGCGATTCCGCCAGACATATCATAAGGTGCGGACAGGTCGACGGCGGAATAACGACTTGCCAATCCGGGCCAGCCACTAGTATGACTTAACAAGTGGTGTACTTTCAGATTCGGATTCGATGCCGCCGTTAGTGTCGGAAAGTAATGACTGACAGAATCGTCTAACGATAGCTGTCCACCATCCTGCAGCTGCAGGATCGAGATAGAAGTGATCAGTTTTGTAATTGACGCTACGCCAAACAGTGTATCGGGACTGATTGCTTGTGTGCAGGATGGATCACAGTGGCCGTAGCCGGCACTGAATACTTCAGTATTACCTCGGTTGATGGCAATCGCGAGATCTGTCAAGCCGAATTTTGATATTAAGGATTCCAGTTGCTGGTGTGGCATTGGCGGTTTCTAAAGAGCGCTGAAAGTTGCAATTCAAATCTGTTTTAGAATTAGACCAGACAGTATATAAATGTTGGCTCGCTATAGTTTACGCCTGCGCAGAGGGCTGTAGTTGAATTTTTCTAGAGTCCGGCTTATTTAGCTGCCTACACTTGGATTGAGTTGTGTGTAAAGAAACTGGACATCCGAGCAGCGATACCAGTTGGGATTTCCTCGCTTATGTAGTGCGTCGTATTTAGTGCCTCCCTTTGGACCTGTTCGGCACATTATCGTCGGCGCATCAAAGTATTTCACAATTGCACCAGATTTTGCCTGGAGCATTAGCAAGGTATCGCTAATTTAGGTCTGTTATCCCAGTTATCGTGTTCGATTTCAATACAGGTGGTGGTGCGACAGTCGTCACAACTTGCGTGGATTGCATCAGTTTCTGCAATAGCCACTAGATACTCTGCCAAAGCAGCATCAGAGAAATGGTTATCGCCACTCGCCTGAATGAAGCATTTCAGTTTCCAGAAGATTGTCGGATTTGCACTGATTGTGTTTTCCGGTAGTGGTAGGTAGAACCAGTAACGGTACGCCTGCGCCAAATTTGCGCTGGTGTTCGAATACATTTCGCGTATGGGTGCAATGTCGGTGCCATAATCGAATCCGCAACCGCACATAAGGGGTTTCCAGCTGCTAGGTACGGTAAAAACTATCTTGGTATCAAGTAGATACTCGGGGTACCACACTGTGGTCTCCCTCGTACTTTGCCGGCAGCTGTGGTGGTGCACCGATCAGCATCATCAGACAATAAATAGAACAACAACAAACGCCAAACTAGATATCCGGAAGCGGTTTCGCGCCTCGCGCTATCCATCTTCTTCCTGAAAGACGGGGTTTTCTGCGCTTTTTTATGAAGCTGCATTTCTACTCGGCCAAGCGGAAAGCCAGTTGATATGAACGCATTCAAAAAAGGTGCTGATTTCATCGAGGTTTTGTAACGGTATTTTCTATGCTGACGAATTCAAGTATTGTCAAATTTTGACGAGAACTGTAGTGAAAGTCGGCAGTGTTGCTAAACGTTTGGCTTAATTCATTATGTGACTTGGCTCATATTCCTTGTTCCGGTAGGAGTATCTACGGCCATTATGGCTCATACACAAGAGAGTATGGAATGCGAGACGTATTTATAGAGAGCGAAAGAAGGAGTAAAAGCTCTGTTAGTCGTACTCTAATGGCAACTCTTGCTATTTCTGCTGTGATCGCGTTTGGTCTGTTGATTGCGGTAAACATAATGACATCAACAATGAGTATGCATGCGGCTACTCATGAATCACACATGAACACCAGTACCTTACTTGCCGGGCAATTAAATATTGGGGTAGAAGCCTCGAACAAAGAAACTGTGTCTAGTTTACTGGCGGAGTTGAAGAAAAAAGAACAAGATCAGAGTTTTTTACGTGCGGAAGTATTTCTGGATTCGGTAACTCCCTGGGTGTCGGTGAAAGGCTCAGTGATGAACCTTCCAGGAAAGAGCAAACCTGAGTTTATTGAACAGGGGCTGCGTTCCAATGGACCATTGGAATATTATGAGGGCAATATATTCTTCAGTAGTGTACCTGTCAAAGATAGCGATGAAAACAGAATTGCCACGTTAATAACCAGCTGGAATCATATTTCGGTGGTCAGTCAGGTTATTAAAAATTCATTGATATCCATCGTGGCTGCTTTTATGTTAATGCTCGTTATGGTGTTGTTTGTAATTGCGTTAAACAAGCGCCTCGTTGTCCGTCCGTTGCGGGATATTACTGCCTTAATGGCGAAGCTTGCAAACGGAGAGACATCCTTAGAAATTCCCGCTGTCCACAGGAAAGATGAAATCGGTGCTATTGCCAAAGCGGTTGCGATTTTTCAGCAAAACGCGATTGAGTCTGAGCAATTGAGGCGACAGCAGGAGTTGGTCGAGGAGGAAAATCGTCGTCAGCGAGAACTTATCGAGTCCGCTGAGGCAAAGACTCGGGAAGACCAGATTCGTCAACAGGAACTTAAGTTGGAAGAAGCGGCTAAAGCTGAGGAAGACGCGCTTGCATTGCAGAAAAGAATCGGCAATATGTTGGAAAGTGTTGATGCCGCTTCACGAGGTGATCTCACCCAGCCAATTGACTTGACCGTTGCAAATGATGATCTTGGTCGGATAGCGGTAGCGCTTGATGGATTGTTTACGCAGTTGAGGTGCAGTTTCAATGATATTGATAACAGTGCACGCAGTGTTTCATCGGCAGCAGAAGAAATCAACGAGATGGGGCAAGCGATTAGCCAGGCGTCCGTAAAAAATGCTGAAATGACCGAGAGTGCTTCTGCAAGAGCCATAAGTGTGAGTAAATCAGCTGAAACGGCAGCGTCCGCTACAGCTGAGATGACTTCCTCTGTCATGGAGATAGCGCAGAATACAAATAATGCAGTACAAACTGCTAACGAGGCAGTTGATCTGGTAGCCAGCACGGGCGCCAGTATCAAAACATTATCTGAGTCATCAGCGGGTATCGGTTCAGTGATCAAGGTAATTACATCAATTGCAGAGCAGACAAATCTTCTGGCTTTGAATGCTACGATTGAAGCCGCTCGCGCAGGTGATGCTGGAAAAGGGTTTGCTGTGGTGGCAAATGAGGTTAAGGAATTGGCAAAGGGGACAGCCAAAGCAACCGAAGAGATCGAAAGTCGTATTGAGTCTATTCAAGCTGATACACAGGTTGCTGTAGGTGCTATTGAAGACGTTAGTATGATCGTCAGTGCTATTAGTGAGTCTCAGTCATCTATTGCAGCAGCTCTGGAGCAGCAGAAAGCGACCAGTAACGAATTGCACAGAACCATTGCCAGTGCCTCAGAAGACAACATGGCCATAACGGGCGTCATCAAAGAGGTAGCGGATCAGTCTCAGCACTCACAAACAGCCGCTAATACGGTTCATTCTTCAGCCGAAAGGCTCGCCAGTCATGCTGCTGTATTACAACAACTAATGTCGCGGTACAATACAGGTCAATGACCAAAGGATTTGCTGAAGGTCAAAAATTATGTTTTTGCGCAAAACTGCCGGTCAGGATGTCTAATGATGTGGCAGTTTCCTATGTTCGGCATAAGCGTGGCTAACAACCGCGAGCCGAAACAACTTGCATACTAAAAACATTAGTCAGAACTCTGGAATTGTAATTAGAGCCTATTGTTGCCATGTTGCGTTTTGGCAAAGGCTGCGGCATCACCGAAGGCTTTAACACCAAAATGTAAGTGATTTCGAGTTGGGTGTATGAGTTTAGAAATATAGAGGATGACCGACGCAGGAGCCGCCGGGATGGTGTCATCATCAGGTTTTAATGAGCGCCATACACCGTTAAGTAAGTAGAGCGAACGGACCATCTGAAGTAGGCGAATTGTGACCATTCCAGGTCCGTGACCACTTGAAGTCCGGAGATGCCCTGGTACAGAAATACCTAAATAATCTGGGTTTATGTATAAAATACAAAGATTCATGTTGAGTAGTTTCTATATATTGATTCAGCGGTTCGGAGTTTATCCCTTTATCTGCCTTGCCAATTGTCTGGTTAATTCATCGGCTTCAAGCGCATTCTAGTGGTTGGCGCTGGAAGCACTACTATGAAATACCTGATAATTTCTCGCATACATTACGACAGATAAGATCAAGGCGAATAGGGGTGATTACTTGAGCACACTTTCTAAATTCGCCGGGACAACCAAAGTTGAAAAATCATTTGCATCGTCACCACCATCGTGATCCAGAAGATCACGGAAGTTGTTTGCGGCAACGTCATTCAGCTCGGTACTGACAAGTATCTGCGCGCCATCTCCGTGCCATGGTTCATCAGGAAAAAAAGCCCAAGGTCTTTCCAGCTTTACGAAACGCGAGTAGTGTTTTAGGCAATAGCATCGAGATTGCCTCGTCAACGCCACTGATGCGAATGCGGCGCAAATCAGACTTGGCGGTGTGGCACAGATTGGATACTGATCTTTCGATAGCCAACAGGAATAAGTTAGCAGGCTTACCGAATTCTGCCCCGGCCTGAGTCAGGCTGACCTGACGGCTGGTTCGAAGAACAAACGCGCCCCCAGTTCGTGTTCAAGGGCTGAGATACGTTCGGACAAAACGGATTGGCTATCCATGCCAGCCAGTTGCATTAGCGCATCCCGTTCCTCTGCTGTGACAACGGGTAGGGCAAGAGCGTTCTTGCGCGCGTTGTCGAAAAAAATTCTGGCAACGCCAGTTCCAATACAGGCCTCGATACCAAGCTGCCGCATACCCCAGACCGAATGTTGGCGACTGGAGCCACAACCAAAATTGTCGCCCACAATCAAGATCGTAGCTTGGGATCATCGGGTCTGGTTCAGAATGAAATTGGGGCGGCGGTTACCCGCTTCGTCAAAACGGAGATCGGCAAACGTGCCATCGGCTAATTCTTCGCGAGTGATCGTAATCAAAAAACGCTTGGGCATGATCACGTCAGTATCGACATTGGCCAGCGGAAGCGGGGCGGCTTGACCTGAAACTGCTTTTGGCACTCATAGAGTCTCCAGCGGAAAGTCGCGCACATCGGCTAAGTGGCCAGCAACGGCGGCGGCCACCATGGCGGGGCTCATTGAATGGCTACGCGCTCCTCGACCTTGATGGCCTTCGAAATTACGGTTGGTGGAGGAGCCGACCCGCTCTCCATCCATAGCGATATCATCATTCATGGCCAAACACATCGAACAACCGCTTTCCGGGCGCCGTTCGAAACTGGCATCGGTGAAGACTTTATCTAGCCCTTCGGTCTCCGCTTGTATTCTTGTGATGGCTGATCCTGGAACGACTACGACGTTTACGCCCGGTGCGTTCTTGCGACCTTTAAGCAGTTGAGCTGCCGCGCGTAAGTCTTCGATTCTGCCGTTTGTGCAAGAACCGATGAAGGCACTATCAATCGCGATATCCTGCATCGATTGCCCCGGTATCAGACCCATGTAGTTCAGGGTGCGTTCCATTGCTGCTTCGGCTTTCGGAGTGGGTTGGCTATTGAACTGCGGAACGTTGTCGTCATTCGGTACAGCCCTGATCAGGGCTGGTTCCCCAGCTGACCAGCGGTGCAATCCCATTGGCATCTATCTTTAACGTTTTGTCGAATACCGCACCTGCATCTGACACCCAGTCTTCGCTATCAAGGCGCAGCGTTTCGCTGTGTGCCTGACCTGCCGCTCACCGTTATAGTCCGGGTTTTGAGGAATCCCAAGCTCTGGTGCACTCTCAACAAATGCAGTAGTCTCTGTGTGATGTCAATCTAGATTGGTTGTCGGCATCTCACGATCGCGCCCTCGATACTGCTCGTCGGCTTCACCAATCGCAGCATTCGCTGCGACGGAAGTAGGGAAGTACTTCGTCATAGGACCAACCAGGGGTACCACGCTGTGCCCAATGATCGAAGTCGGTACGCTGCCCCGATTGTGATTGAGTCCGTTAATCGCGCTTGAGCCACCTAGTACGCGCTTCTGCGGCAACGAAAAACGACGTTGTGCCGTGCTGGCACAGGCTTCTGCCTCGAAGCCCCAGATGAGTCGCTTCGAATAAACTTTCTTGATGTAACCCGCGGGGATATGGATTAGAGGAATAATATCGCGTGGTCCGGCTTCGAGCAGTCAAACGCTTGCGCCATCCTCTCTCTGACGGTTGGTGAGTAGCGCGCCAGCCGCTGCTCCGCCGATAATGACGTAGTCAAAGGTATCTATAACAAGCGACATGACAGCTTTATCAGGGTTTTTACTTGAAGACCACAGCATGACAAATTTGGCTCGCGTACACCAAACGCAAATTAATAGGGCGCGCATATCGTGTCACGAGCTTACTAAGGATCGGGCGTGGGGGATTCAATTAAGGTGCGCGTCACCAAGCATACTCCTGCGTGTCCAGCGTCTCATTACCTCCGCGGACCAACGCAGCTATGGCTGGCCAGAGATCAGTAGAGTGATCACTGACCTTAAAGGTTTCTCACCCGCCCTTGATACCAAGTCTCGAGGCACTTGCCCACCCAGTCAATTGCACACCAAAGTCGACGTTCTGCACAGTTGAGACCACGCACTGCTGACAAATGAGCGTAAAGCCTTTGACTGATGGGCATAGGTTGTTACACTCTATACGTCGTTTCGATTACACGTACCAAAGCCTGTCGCTCTAGGATTTATTGTGCTAGGCCATGAAAAAGCCCGAAAACATCCACTGGAGGATTGAATGAAGATCAATGTACAAAAGAAAACCCTTCTGGCAGCAATGCTCAGTTCCGCGCTCTGCGCTCCAGCGCTTGCGCAAGACACGTTAGAGATGACGTCGTCATTTGCGAAAACCCTTCCCATTCTCGGCACAGCCGGGGTCGATTTCGTTGAAAAAATCAACAGTATTTCAAGTGATATTCAATTCGAACATTTTGATCCCAATAAACTTGTGCCTACTCTTGAAGCACTTGATGCAGTGTCAAATGGCTCAGTCGATTCGGCATTTGCAACATCTGGGTACTGGCAAGGCAAGATCACTGCAGCATCCTTGTTTGCTGCCGTACCATTCGGACCAGAAGCCGGTGAGTATCTCGGATGGATACTGTATGACGATGGCGCTGCACTTTGGCAGGAAATGTATGACGAAGCAGGCTACGATGTTGTAGCAACTCCTTGCGGCATCATCGCACCGGAAACATCAGGCTGGTTTAAAAACGAAATTAACAGCTTTGATGACCTTAAAGGTCTTAACATGCGTTTCTTTGGTTTAGGTGCTGAAGTTATGCAGAAGCTAGGTGTGTCAACATCACTTCTCGCTGGTGGCGATATCTTCCCAGCCCTTGAACGAGGTGCAATTGATGCGACTGAGTTTTCTATGCCCAGAATTGATGCGAACCTGGGTTTCCACAAAATCGCTAAATTCAACTACTTCCCGGGGTGGCACCAGCCTTCGACCTTGTTTGAACTGCTTATCAACAAAGACGTCTATGATGAATTATCTGAGGTCGCTAAGAATCAGATTGAAGTGGCTTGTCTTGCCAATATCACGACTAGCTTAGCTGAAGGTGAAGCAACCAACTACGCAGCCATGGTAGATAACGCTGAAAATAACGGCGTGACCATCAAACAATGGCCTCCAGAGATGCTTGAGACCTTTGAAAGCACTTGGAATGAAGTTGCAGCAGGTCTGGCTGAAGAAGATGCCATGTTTAAAAAAGCATGGGACGATCTAGCTGAGTATCGTGAAGGATATAAAATTTGGTCTACCAATATCTACCTGCCTCGCAAGTAGTTGAGTAGATTCATTCCGTAACTAAGAAAGGGTGGTCATTAACTGCCCTTTCTTTTCAGCTCATCCAAGCACCGCTTATGCCACGCCAGCTATGCCGACCACTCAAAGCGAGCTAAGAAATGCCAGATACTTCGCCAGACAGTAATACGCCATTCGTGATCAGTGATCCTGGTGAGCGAAGACGAGAAGAACACTACAACGTCGATCGCTTTGTAGTGGGTATTTCCAATGCCGTGGCGTGGATATTCCCGCTCTTGATGTTTGCCATTGTGTCTCAAGTTGTTATGCGTAAGATGGGCCATAACCAAGCTTGGCTGGATGACGGGCAATGGTGGTTATACGGCTTTGCGATGATCACCGGCTTCGCTTACGCCATCACTACAGACAGTCATGTACGGGTCGACATCCTTCATCAGAATTTTTCGGTCGCTAAGAAAGCCAAACTCGAAATCTTCGCGCTCGGTTGGTTACTATTACCGTTCATAGCGATCATGGTCGATATTTTAAGTCACTATGCCTTTGCTTCCTGGACAGCAAGAGAAGGCTCGGACAGCCCTAATGGCTTGCATCGCTTGTATCTGCTAAAGATAACTTTACCCATTCTACTCTTTATTGCCGGAATGGCCGCGTGGTCGATGATGAAACGCAACCTGCAGCTGTTCACAACACCTACCATGGCCAAATGCTTGATAGGTGCTTTCCCGTTTGCGTGGTTTGTTTTAGACAGACTGATTCACTATGGATTTTACTGGTTTATAAAGATCAATAATCCAGATATTAAGCCACGCAGAATTTCCAAAGAACCGTTGATGGAGTATTCAACCGTCTCAGCGCTCGCAATTCTTCTCGTACTGATCGTCGGCCTGTGGTTGTTTAATCGCAAGAATCAGGAGCAATAAGATGGAGATTCTTGCATTCCTCGGTCAGTATTTGGATTTGAACCAGTGGATGGTTTTAGCCATGTTTCTGGTCTTTGTTGTTTTTCTATTTGCAGGTATTCCAGTGGCGTATTCACTGGTGGGTGTGAGTTTGATTTTTGTTGTACTGGGGGAACATGTTCTAGATGAACATCGTAAAGCGATATCCGAGGTTATCGAATTTAAACGTACAGGCATTACCTATAAAAAAATGGCAGTTAATGCCGGGAGATTTTTCGGCGGTATTATAAAAAATCCTGTATTGGTGGCCTTGCCCATGTTTATCTTTATGGGTTTGATGCTTGATCAATCGGGTGTGGCTCAACGAATGATGCGATCAATGCAGGTGCTGTTCGGTGCGTTGCGTGGTGGTCTAGCACTCACTGTTATGCTGATCGGAATTATTCTTGCCGCGTCCACGGGCGTTATTGGTGCATCAGTTGTACTGCTCGGTGTAATGGGCTTACCCGCAATGATGAAACAAAACTACGGAAAACCCATCGCCACAGGAACGATTGCTGCCTCAGGCACGCTGGGTATATTGATTCCGCCATCAATTATGCTGGTGATCATGAGTGATCAGCTTTCTATCTCATTAGGCGATCTTTTTATGGGAGCATTGATCCCAGGACTAATCCTTGGTGCGCTGTATATTATTTTTATTATTTTGTATGGCCTGGTTAGCCCCAAATCCATGCCGCTACCCGACAATCAAGAACCAGTTACCGCAAAGATTTTACTACAGGTTGCGCTATCAGTGGTGCCACCGATGCTACTTATTCTTTTAGTGCTAGGTTCCATATTCTTTGGATTTGCGACACCAACCGAGGCATCTGGACTTGGAGCGCTGGGAGCAACAGCGCTAGCATTGTTGAGTGGTAGGTTGAACTTGGTTATTTTCCGCGATGTGTCTCGACAAACACTTAATACGGCTGGCTACATCGTTGGTATTTTTATCGCTGCCAACTTCTTCGCATACATTTTGCGCCGTTACGGCGGCGACGCAATCATCGAAAACCTTGTGCTTGGCACATCTGAAAACCCACAAATGATTGTGCTCTTTATTTTGTTTATTATTTTTCTGTTGGGCTTCTTGCTCGACTGGATAGAAATCACGTTGATCATCATGCCATTGATGCTACCGGTGATATTGTCACTCGATCTAGCCGTTAACGGCTTCGGTGTTGTTAGCGATCCGTCTGTTGTCTGGTTTGCTATTCTGGTTGCAGTGACACTGCAAACATCCTTCCTGACACCGCCGGTAGGCTTCGCGCTATTTTACTTAAAAGGTGTGTGTCCGCCTGGTGTCACCCTGGGACATATTTATAAAGGCGTTATCCCTTTTGTTATTCTGCAATTGATTGGATTGGCTATAGTCTTTTACTGGCCAGAATTAACGACCTGGCTGCCGGCTATTGCTTATGCGAATTGATATAGCTGCTGACACTGTCTTTAAATTTATCAATAATGCAGCTCTGGTTATGGTAAATACATGTGAGTATTGAAAAACAAAACGTGGCGGCAACGATAACCGCCATAAAAAACGGCTCCGTTACCTGTGTGGATGTAGTCAATCATTACAACGAGAAAATAGCCAGTAGCGAAAACATAATCGGTGCTTGGGAGCATCAAGATGCTGCTTTTGCACTACAGCAGGCGGAACAATTAGACAATCAAAAGCCAAATTTCCAGAATGCAGCAGCCCCATTGCGTGGTATACCTGTGGGGCTCAAAGACATTGTTGATACCACCGATTTTCCGACAGAATACGGCTCACCCATATACCAAGGCCGGCAACCCCAACAAGACGCTGCTGTAACAGAAAAACTAAAAGCGGCAGGCGCTGTTCTTATGGGTAAAACGGTGACAACCGAATTTGCTTTTTTTAATCCATCTCGAACACGCAACCCACACAATATAGATCATAGCCCCGGAGGGTCGTCGAGCGGATCGGCCGCCGCTGTAGCAGCGGGACATATCCCACTCGCTATAGGAAGCCAAACTGGTGGATCTGTTATTCGACCGGCCTCTTTTTGCGGCGTGTTCGGCTTTAAGCCATCGCGCGGCCTTGTCTCAAGACGCGGAGTGCTTGAAACGTCAACGACACTTGATCACGTGGGCGTGTTTGCTCAAAGCCTTGACGACATAGCAACCCTAACGGATGCCATATCTGGCTACGACCCGGCAGACGATGCAAGTTATGAACAACCACGACCATTACTCGTAAAGCAACTTAACACAAAGCGAAGTAAGCCACCTTCCATCGTTTGGTTTGATATGCCCTATAGCAATCGTTACAGCGACGACGCTAATGTAGCATTCGAAGAATTATTGAGTAAACTCGATGCTTTAGTTATACGCAAAGACACCCCAGCAGGGTTTAGCGCTTATCTCGATGCACATAAAGCAATTTACGACTACGAGATTGTTAGAGCACTGGATAATGAAATTAGAAATCACTGGGACAACATTAGCACCTCAGCAAGACAAATTTTTGAAAAATCAAAAAACAGACAAGATGCGGAGTATCGAGAGGCTTTACAGGTGCGCAAAGCTGGCATAGTCTGGTTCAGCAAACTCTTCGAACAATACGATGCCATGCTCACACCTTCTGCAGTGGCAGAAGCACCTTTAATGGGAAGCACCGGTGATCCGATATGTTGCACCCTTTTTTCACTAACCGGTTTACCAAGTGTGAACTTGCCAATACTGAAAGGGAAGTCGGGTCTTCCGATTGGCGTGCAATTGGTGAGTGCGTATAAAAATGACCATTTGTTGATGAGTTATGCTGACCAATTGCTTTCGCACCGTGGGCTCAGCATTTAGATTCATCAAATCAGCTACCAAAGCGAGGCCGCATCTCGTGTATAGGACTTCAAATCGAATGGTTGAGCGCAATGAAACTCAGCTGTGCAGTGCTTCAGATTAGTAAGACCGAATTTCTGCACTTAGCTTGATGAAAATTGGGATTTAGCCAATAATCCAACCATTAGTAAATATTTCGGACTTGAGTTGCCGACAGAAATTGGACATACATCAGCAAAGTACTTTTGCGGCGTTGAAGATCTATTGGCGGGCCTGCTCGACGTATGTGCCATACAAGGCACGAGCCTGGCGCTGGGCGGTATTTTCAACTCGGGCATCCCGTTATAACCCCTTCATTGATTCAGTCCGGCTAGGCAGGACAACGTGCTAACCTTGCCGAAATTGATTGAGAGTGATGTATTACATTCTATCCATAAATCTGTAAGTAAGATAGATGACTAGCCATACGTCTAGTGGCGTAAGTAACAACGCAGCATTATTCTGTTACAAGTGTGTTGATTCTTGTAATGTACAAAGCCAAAGCCAGACTAGTCCGGCAGTAATGCGTAGCATCCATAGGTAAACCGGTTGCATGCAAGGTTCCACGAATACATTGGTGTTCTCAACATCAAGGTGACACCCGCCGGTCCCATATATCGACAGCCCAGCGCATTTGTACTGGAATCGTGTTTGACTTACTAGTTCAAACACGGCAGCTTAAACGCATTGTTTTGAATCACAGATTGCTTTGGCAGGAGCTCGTCAGAGACAATGGATTACATTCTCTTAATGGGTAGTGGGGTATTGGTCGCTCTAGCGCTTAGCCAACTTAGTGTGCCACGCAGAAACGACACAAACTTATTTTTGTGCTTGCTGCTGATTGTCTGTTTCGTTTGGTTGACACACGGAATCGGCTACCGATTGGGTATGTTGAATGTCTATCCACATCTAAACAAGTTGCACGTGCCTTTTCTTGCCCTCACGGGACCGTTCTGGTACCTCTATGTACGTACTTTACTAACGAGAAACGGTTGGACGAAGACCGATAGATGGCACTTGATGCCTGCGTTGTCTGCCTCAATACTACTGTTGCCATTCATTTTTCAGTCGGCGACATTCAAACAGGATTACGTTGAGGTCGAAATTAGTGGTTTTGTCTCACTGTCGGTCTATGTGGCAACACGCATCGCTGAATTAGCGACGATTGTTTATCTGGCTATGACCGTTCGTGAGCTAAGGCTGTCGCAAACACGAGAAGCAAATACGCCAGAAGCTAGAAGTCGACACTCGATTGTTCTGGGATTGACCAGTATTGCCACTGTCGCGGCAATTGCGCGTTTGGTAGGGTCAGTGTCTGACAATCATACAGTTAGCGTGCTCATCCCCATAACAATAATACTCTTTGGATTCGTCGGCTTATACTGCCTGAGCCACCGTCATCCGTGGCTGATGAACCTTGGTGTACGTGCGTCTAGATTCAGACCTGTCACCGAGGAAGGCAAGAATCGCCTCGAGCGTTACCGCGAACAACTGCGCGCAACTCGTTGGCATCTTGATCCGGATATTAAGATCCAGCAATTGGCGCGGCGTCTTGAAATTCCAGTACACGACTTATCTGAACTTATAAACCGGGAAAGCGGCGCGAACTTTAACAGCTTTATCAATGCACTACGTATAGAGCATGCGAAGCAGCTGTTAATGAGTTCAAAAGATCAAACGATGCTAGATATTGCACTGGCCTCTGGATTTAACAGCACGTCGGCGTTTTATGCGCAGTTCAAACGCTTTGAGTCGGTACCACCTGCGAAGTATCGTGATCTGGTTCTGGCGACTTCCATAGAATCGGGCAGTTAAAACGTCTGGCACCGAGTATACGGGCCTAGTGTGGCACGCTGGTTTGAATCTTATCTGATAAGTTCTTTCCTGAAACAGGTTTCAGGAGGAATTCACTGGTTCGATAGGCTGATACTACCCCTAGAGGGTCGTGCGGATAGTTCGGTAACACTTTTCGTCCCCAGCGCCGCCAGCCCGGCGTCAGAAAAGCTCCCCGTATACCTAATACGCGTCGCTTTTCCGCCTTGTGTTGACGACGCTGGAAACAAAATGTTTGTGACCGAACTATCCGCACGACCCACTAGCACGTGATTGACAGGCACACAAAATATAGATTAGTGATCGATTGAACAATTGGTGCTGATCCTTATTCATTCGGGGGTAGTAAGAGTGAGAATATTTCGTTCAGCTGAAATTTTTGAATACAAAAGGATCGCTGGATTAATCACTGCGATTGGATCTGAATGGCGACGCTTGTACGTAAACCTGATATTCGCAGGTAGCGTCCTGGGCGTGTTGTTTTCTACTTTTTCTCCAGCTTCTGTACTGGCGCAAACATCGTCTTTGTGCGCATCCGCATCCCCAACTTCGGTACTTGGATCAACGATCCCAATCCGCTTGTCACATCCTGAGTATGAGTCGAAGGGCTGGAAAGTGGCTCTAAGAACTGGTCCTTCAATGGATTGTGATACTAATTCTATCTGGGCTGATGACAATCTACCCGTCAAAGAGCTCGGCATCATAGTCACAGACCAGTCATGGTCGTTACTAGAGTTCACGCATAATGGCTTGAAGAAACAGCGGTGGGCGGAAACAAAATTCCTCGAAGACGCAGGGGGGAGTGGAGGGTGCACCGGAGCGTCACCATCCACCACTTTTAGTGCGCGAAGTAGAACACTTTCGCATCCTGAATTCGAATCCAAGGGTTGGAAGGTGATGCTGCGTACTGGCCCATCAGTGAATTGTAGCTCTGATCCGATCTGGGCTGATGATAATCTACAAGTAAAAGAACTCGGAACCAGTTTTACAGACCAGTCGTGGTCGTTGCTCGACTTCAATCACAATGGCAGACAGCAGAGGCGTTGGGCAGAAACGAAGTTTCTTGAAGGCGGTAGTGGCGCTGCTGGATGCGTTGGGGCCTCGCCATCAACTCGCTTCAGCTCGCCGTTTAGTCGTACCCTGTCGCACCCAGAGTTTGAGGCAAAAGGTTGGAAAGTAATGCTTCGCACTGGTCCATCGATGGACTGCGGATCTGACCCGATTTGGGCTGACGACAATTTGCAGGTAGAGGAGCTTGGCACGATCATCACCGACCAATCATGGTCACTGCTAAGGTTCAATCACAACGGTACCTCAAAACAGAGGTGGGCGGAAACGAAATTTCTTGAAGTGGCAGGTGGTTCTGGTGGTTGCATGGGGGCTTCGCCATCAGCTACCTTCAACCCACGACTTCGGACGTTGTCGCATCCTGAGTATGAAGCCAAAGGATGGAAGGTGATGCTTCGCACAGGGCCTTCCATGGATTGTGGCTCTAATCCGATCTGGGCTGACGATAATCTTCCGGTAGAGGAGATTGGCGTCTACATCGGAGTGGACCAGTCCTGGTCACTACTAAAATTCAATCACAACGGCTCGACAGACCAACGCTGGGCGGAAACGAAGTTTCTGGAAGGTTCAAATGGTTCGGTAACTACTGCACCTACACCGATTGATCCTGCACCAAGTGGTGTTCCGATCGTTATATTTGACACTGACATGGGGCCTGATATAGACGACGCTTTAGCTCTTGCAGCCCTGCATGCTTACGCAAGCCAGGGTATGGCCCATATAGCTGCTGTCACACTTTCGAGAAATTCGAATACTGGTGCTCGTTACATTGACTTGTTGAACACGTTCTACAAACGGCCAGATATACCGATTGGTGTCTACCGGGGTATAACAAGGGAAGATTCATCTGAACACGGATACACTCGAGATATCGTTAACAGCGGTAAGTATCGGTTTTCGCTAGACGTTAACCGCCTGCCTCAGGGGCATCATCTGATGCGTGATGTACTTACGGCTTCACCGGATAATAGTGTAGTGATAATTCAGGTCGGCTTCTCGACCAATACTGCACGCTTGCTGGAGGAGTACCCGGATCTTGTTGCTAGAAAGGCCCGATTGTTGTCAGTGATGGCAGGTGACTTCAACATGCCCAGTGGTGGCGTGGGAAGTCTGAGCGAATTTAATATCAGGGTGCACTCTGGTAGCGCTAAGACGGTATTTTCGCGTTGGCCGAACGAGATGGTTGTTAGCGAATTTGGCCTAGGGTGGAACGTGCTGTATCCGCTAAGCAGTATTCGGAATGATTTCAACTACGTCTCCAATCATCCGATCAAAGATTCGTATCTTAACAACACGTACAGCTGGCACCTGGCGAACGGTAATTCTTACGATATGCGTTCTTGGGATATTACCTCAGTCATCGCTGCCATCGAACCCGGCATCATTCGCAAGGTGCTCGGCCCAGGCAGGGTTATGGTCTCAAGTTCCGATCACACATCCTTCAGTCATGGTGGCGCCATGCACTACGTGCTTGCCGAAGGAGGGCAGCTCAGCAGTGCAGAACGCCGGCAGCTAATCGATGTCATGATTCAATTGACCTCGGCACCTCCGGCGGGGAATCAGATTCCAGACTCGCCGCCCCCGGGAAACCCGACACCAACACCCCAGACTCCATCAAGAAAGCTTGCTGTGTCAATCACTGAGAACCCCTTGAAATGCGACGGTTCATACCGCACTGTTGCAGTGGTTTCAGGATTTGACGACAGCGAATCTGTGGTAGTTAATGTCAATGGCACAGACTACCCAGCAAGAAACGCAACTGGCGGGAATCGGTCCATTACATGGCGGTGCTCCAATGGTGGGTCTACCCTTGTACTCGAGGCCAGAGGGGTATCTTCTGGGCTAAAGACAGAGTTCGTGGTCGAAACGCAAGGACCACCTGTATCAAGACCGACATCACCTGTGGAACCAGTTTGCAGACCTGCTCCAACGCGTGGGTATCCCAGTCGGGAGGTTGTTATCGTTTCGCCAGCCACGGTAGTAAGTTACATTGAACCGTTGGAATCCTTTGCCGACGGATGTAGGGCCAGACTAGGCTCACAAACTTTCGACGAAGGTCAGAGAGTTATGACCAATGGCTATGCTGGTGGCTATTTAAGACTCGCCACCGGGGGCTGGATCCGTGCTTCAGCTGCAGATTCAATACAGCCGAATAATAATCCACCACCGGGGCTTGCAAATAATACAACTGCATCTGCACAAGCACTCTTGAACGTTCTTGCTGATGAAATAAATCGATCACCAGCAGATGAAGAAATGGACAGAAATTTATTGACGGAGTGTATTATCTTCGCGAGACGAAACAACGTTAGTGCCTCTGATCTTGATGTTTCATCTGGGATAGACTGTGTTATCGGAATGTATAAGTCTAAAAAAAATAGGCAATGGTTTGATGACATCGTCGCAGACATAGTGAACAACGCACTCCCTCAGCTTGATCAGGCTATGGAAGATTTACTTAACAACCCAATTGTGGACTTATTAGGAATTTCAGACATAGTTCGCTGTGCGGATGGTGTTGAAGGCAATTATTGTATTTATGCTGCAGCTGGTATTGTCCCAATACCAGCAGGGAAGCTACCGAAAGCTATAAAGTTACTACGAAGTACGCGGGTTCCTAACAGATTATCTATAGCGGCAACACGATTTACAGATAATGCGGCGCAATTTTCAAGATTTTGTCGGATATCTGGCTTGAACAGTTTTCACAAAGACACGTTAGTGCTCACAGAATCCGGGCAGGTGCCCATTTCAAGTGTAAAGGTAGGCGATTTAGTATTGGCATACGATGAAGAAACGGGTAAGCAATCTCTTCAGATGGTTGAGAATCTGATTTCCGGAAAAGGTGAAAAGTCTTTGGTAGATATTCTGTTGAATGATGGGGAATCCATAACCGCTACTTCCGGGCATCCGTTCTATTTGCCAAGAATAAAGTTGTGGGTTGAAGCGGGTGATTTGACTGAGGGTCAATTGCTGCTGGACAGCGATGGATCATTATTGGAAATAACCCGGATATCCGAGCGTATAGGGAATTCGAGAGTTTTTAATTTAACCGTTGCGAACGATCATACCTATTATGCTGGTGTCTCCGGCGTACTGAATCACAATGCAAATGGGTGCAAGTTTCCGAAATGGGCAACAAGAACGAGCAATCATTTACGAGGGGAGTTTAATGAATCTGGCCGTTTTGTTGGTTATCACACAAGATACAACGGAAAAGACAGGGCGGGGGTGCGAATTACTGATCGGGCTGCTCCGAATAGTAAGGGTATCTATACTGCAAAAGTTGAAGGTCTGAACGAAAATGGTCAATGGAAGAAAAAGCGTAATAGAAGTACATTTTTTCCGGATAGCTGGGATCTCAAGCGCATTCAAGATGAGGTGAACAATGCTTATGCTACAGCTCGCATGAATGGTCAGGAAGGGAGACTTATTCAGGAGAAGTCAAGTACGGGGTTTGATATTCTTGTGCAAGTTGATGCTAACAACGTTATCATTAGGGCTCATCCTCAGCTTTAAAACTAGCTGCAAAAACAGACCATGTTGCCTTACTAGAAAATCCAAGTTGTAATGACTGATATAACAATAGAATTTCAAAGAAGACAGAGCGACATATATTCGGTTGTAATTTCAGAATCTGATAACAAACAAAATGAAGCAATAATAGACATCTTTTATGAAAATCTAGATGGCTTACTGGACAATCTACGTAAAGGGTTGAATGCGAGGCGTGTTGAAGATTTTTATTTCAACGATTTTGTAGTAGTCAAAATAGATAATAATTATGCGATCGTCGCCTATAGCGATGATACTTTGCTCAGTTTGAATGCGTACAAAATAGAATTAGGAGAGCTAATTGATGTTCTAGAAGAATGGAAGGCATTTAAGTCTCAACAAGACTGCGATGTCATGAAATCAGTTATCCTAAACGTTGAGATTTTTGAGTTGGAAGGTAAAACTGATTAGGGTTGATTGTTAATGCAGAATAGGCGCAGAGCTGGGGAATATCGTCTGAATTATGGTGTCGAAAAAAGCAGGGCAACAAAGTAACATCAGTAGGATTTATGCTACTGAATATTTTCATTAGCCTGGAATTCGCCAGATGAATGACGTTGATAAACGGATATAGTGAGAGACTCGCCCGACACGGGTATCATTGAAAATATGCCGCTCGATTTTGTATTGTCGCGATTCTAGTCGGCAGGAACAATGGAACTGCAACAGTATTGATTTTCTTGAGTATTGTCTCAGACCACGTTCAGCCCGAGATCATGAAGGTAGATTCTTTATCAGTTTTATTCCAGCGATTAGCCTCAAGGCCCGCTAAACCTTACGTCAAGTTATCAGGCGTAAATGGCGACTTAGGTTGAGAGTTTTTTCGGTATTGACTCACTGACTCGTTGGCTAAATCTGAAGATAATTGGCTGGATCAACTACGGTCGCTTCTGCCGTTCTGTTCTACATAGCGTTCTCAACCACATCAATCATGCGTTGGAAGTGAGGGCAATGAACAAGTTCAAAGATTTACGCCGGCATAAGACGAGAGCCCGAGGATGGGTTCGTGATCTTGCTCAGCGAAATTGAGGGTGCAGCATGGGGTTGGCCTCCGGCAATTCCGCCCGTACGGTCGGTGGGCCGGATATGTCTGAGCTGGATGCTGCCATGATCACCAGCAACACTAACCACCGGCACTGAAGCCCGGGTGCGGGATTAGCGATAGCACCTGCTGTTGTCGTTGCTGATGAAGTTGCCTCTGGAAAACTGGCAACAGCACCTTTCGAAATTAATGTCGTTGAACCGTTTTATGCAGTAACGATGAATCGTAAATACCCACACCCGTCGCTGGCCATGTTGCTTGATGAAACTGTGGTGTGACACCGTTTTCAGATGGCAGACAACAAGGGTGAAAACCTCTACACCACAGAGCAGCTTGGGGGCTTCACCTACTTTACTGCTGTCTATTCTGACGCGGCTGTGTCGCCCGTCTGCACCTCTTGTCACAACGATCACAAGGGCACACCACGAACTGATTTCACAATCGGCGATGTCATGAGTGGCGTTGTCATTCGTATTCCTGTTGAAAGCTCAACAGAGTGGAGACTCAGAAGCAGATAGTATTGATGATTCGGTGCGCAGCACTGACCGGCGTAATGTTTTACACGCACTCTCACGCGTCTGATAGATACACCGAATTATCAATCGAGCCTGCCGTTGGCTGAAGTGTGTGGCTACACAATTGCGAAACCTGTCATGCCTATGGGATTGCAGGAGCTCATAACCCACTCCAGACACAGGTGTGGTAGGAACATGTAAAGACTCCGATGACCTGTTACGTCAGCGATTCGCTAAAAGATTACTGTGCGTAACCGCCCTGAAAACCTGATTAATACGCTCGAAAATAACGAATACTATTTGTGAATCAAAAACTACTTCGATGACGTACTAGCAGTTAGTTCAGCAGCAACCGAACCTCCTGACTAGGTGACTGCTTACAGTCATAGAGTTTTCAGGTGTCCATTTTTACTAACCAGCCGAGAGCATATCAACATGAATGAGATGAATCTTATCCTTACGTTATCGCTTGTAACCTTCGGGCTTGTGTCACTTTGGATGTATCAAACCAAGGTCGAAGCTGAGAAAGGTCTGATGAAGAAGGAGACTGCTAACAAGAATTTCAGGCAAGCCAGCAATTGAATGCAAGAGAATGCTAGCAGTTTCCTTCCAGCAATAAGTCTGAAAAATAGGCTGTAGGGCGTCGGTACGATCCCTGTCAAGGGGGGCGTACCAGTCCTCAACGATGTGGGTCAGTTAATGAACACTTTCAACTGAATCGATTTGCCCTCTCCATCTATTATAGGTGTGATCATTCTTAAGACTAAATCGCTACTTATGCAGACGTGCGGCATTAGTAACTTTGGATGTGCGGTAATAGCTTTGAATTTCAAACACAGCCCATTATAGATCTTTAGGCAAATTACCGATAACGGTGAGATTGTCGACATCAGTGAACGCGTTGCCCGGTATTTGGAGCGTCGGGTGCGCCAACGCCCAGCTAGGGTTTGTTGGCCAGAGATGAGCAGAGCGATCATTTGATATGGGTGTTGGAAGAGGGCGATGAGGATACGCTGCAATAATTACAGGGCCACATGATCACATTATCGGATGGCCATGGGGCATCATGCGAGCCGCAAAATTGCTCACCACCTGCGTGACGCGTTGCAAACGATTCCAGCCCTTGAGGAAGAGCACGGTACCGATCAGCTTGTCACAGTTGGGTGAGTGGCACTGCGTTTGGCGTACCTGGGAAGTTGAGTTCAGTGTCAGAGTGGTCAACCTCTGGCGTGCCAAAGGCGAAGGCAGATCTGCGCACTTTCTGGCGTTGCTAAATGGCAAGGGCATAGAGCGGATACGCGCCAAATTTAATCATCGTCTGCGTCTACATTAGTTGAAGTAGTGGACGCTGTTGATGGTCAGGCCAAAGTACTTGTCGACGGTGGATCTTGCCGAGGCACAGATATCGCAGAGGCGATTGCTTTAGGTGCTGATGATGTCGGCCTCGGGTGTTTGATGTGCTTTGCACTTGCAGCTGCCGACGCTGTCGGTGCGGAGCGCAATTTGGAGTCGCTTGAGGAAGAATAACGAGTTGCATTGGGCCTAATCGGCGTGCGATGCGGTGTACAGCTTAACCAATCGCAAATTCAAAATGTAGACGTAATTCAACGCGACACAATATTGCTAAGCGCGTTTCCCTTACCGAAAGAGGTTGATCTATTATGGATATTTAACCGATCTGTGTGCTGTTGAGGGTAACGTGCGATAAAAATCATTTACGGGGTACTGGTTTCGCGACGAAGCGGGGCAGCTTTATGTTAATTACTCTGCGAACGTTCAACAGTCGAAAATTCCTGGAACCAAGAAGAAGCCCATTGCATTTCGAGGGCTGTAAATGGATTCAAGAGCTGATTCCGAATTTACGAGTTACCCACCAAATTCTGCTCTAACAGAAAATCGATTAACACTCGAGTTCTCAAGGGTACTTGCCTCCTTGAAGGATAAATGAGGTAGAAAACGACGGGATCGCTAGCGACAGAGGGCAGTATGGGTACCAGTTGCCCTTTGGCGATTTCTTTTCTTATCATGCTGCCGAATATCGCACCGATACCATGTCCAGCAAGAACCATCTGCTGAAGCATTAACGGAGAGTTGCACAGGGTGTAATTCTGCGGTTGGACTTCGAGCAATTTGCCACGTTGTCTAAGCTGGTGGACACCAGTGCGGGTTTTTTGTGACAGTGCAATCCATTGATGTCTTTTCAATTCTCTTACTGTCTGCGGTTTGCCATATTTCTTTAGATAGTCAGGACTTGCATACAACAACAAACACTCCTCATGGAGCACCCTCGCAACCAGTGAATCATCCTGCGGAATACCGATACGAATGCCTAAATCTATCTGCTCGTGTATCAGATCCAGCTTGTCATCATCAAGGACGAGGTCCAGTTGAATGAGCGGATAGCGTTTTCTGAATGCGTGCAATCGAGGTAATAGGTGTTTGTGTGCAATATCATGGTTGACGGTGAGCAAGACGCGCCCATGGGGTTCAGGGGAGGAGACAATCGCTTCCACGTCCTGCAAAATTCGGGGTAATGCGCGCGCATGCCCGTATACACGCTGGCCTTCGGAAGTTATCGTCAATTGCCGTGTTGAGCGTTGCAATAATCGCACACCAAGTACTTGCTCCAACTGCGCAACTTGCTCACTCACTCGTGACCGACTGGTGTTCATCTGTCTAGCCGCGGCGGCGAAACTACCACATTCCACGACACTGGCAAAAATCGCCAGATGTCGAAGGTACGAGGGGTTAATTGTACTCAAATGCCGAACACTCCATTCGAGATTGAAATTCTAGTAATGACAATCATTATGCCGGAAACTACCTTGGAATTATCAGACAAGGCCGATAGAGGCAATGGTTGGAAACACCTGTTGATATCAGTCACCACCTACTGTAAATCACCCAAAAGGGAAACACCCAATGAAGAGAGTTATTTTACTGCTTATTTTACTGATGGTACCGCTTGCATCGTGGGCGAATGAGCTGACGAAAAAGAACAAGGAGCTGGTCACCAACTTCTACAATGAAGTTGTTCTGAATGCTGGATACGAAAAGCTTGATACGTTTGTTGGAGAAACATACATACAACACAACCCTGACATAGCTGACGGAAAAGAGGCCCTCCGGGATCTGCTTAAAAGTCTTGCGCCTGAGGTTAAAAGTGGGGGGCCTCTTGGTGAGATTGTTCGAGTAATAGCAGAGGAGAATCTGGTTGCCCTCCACGTTAAATTCTATAATTGGCCTAGTGAAAATGGTGGCGCAATAATGGATATTTTTCGTGTTGAAGGTGGAAAAATCATTGAACACTGGGACGTTGTTCAGGCCATTCCGGATACGTTTGCAAACTCTAAC
>JBGCGC010000131.1:0-21696 GCA_045110475.1 Granulosicoccus sp. | reverse complement strand
CCGCCCTTCGGGAGACCACCAAAACACCCTCCGCCGCGTTGCTGTTCTTGACAAGGATCCCGACCTTGCCTGCGAACAGCGCCTTGCTGAGGGCGTTTTGGTGGTCTCTGTTTGAAGCGTTTGAAGGTCACACTACACTAGCCTGGACGGACAGGTACCATCAGTTAATAGAGCTGTGCCTGTTTTACTAGTACGGCCAGCGATGCTCAGTCATGCTGACAATTGCTTCTATCATGCGATCAAAACTCCGGGCGGCGCGATCCACACTGTGACGTGCCCTGAGGTAGCCGTGCACCAGTCCTCTTTCGAGTACCCAATGCGCTTTGCCTTCGGCAAGCCGAATATGCTGGCAATAGTGTTCGCCGTCGTCACATAAAGGATCACACTCAGCGCTGAATACCACTGTGGGGGGCAGATCACTGAAATCAATATCCTGCAGCGGCGCAAAGAGCGGATCAAGAACATCGGTATCTGAAGCGCACCGCGCGTTTGAATAGAAATGGACATCCTCGGTTGTCAACATGGGTGACATTGCGTGCGTGAGGTATGATCCTTGTAGGGTATCGCCACCAAGACCGGGGTAGATCAAAACCTGCCCAATGAGCTTGGGAATTATTTGCATGCTTGCTGCGCGAGCTCTATAGGCATGGCAGGCGGCTGCTGCCAAATTCGCCCCCGCACTGTCACCGCAAAGAACAATAGGCTGTTGGTGAAATTGACTGACGACATCGATGACTTTCATCGTGTCATCCAGTGCGGCGGGATGTTTGTGCTCCGGTGACAATCGGTAATCAACTGCTGTAAGAGCAAGACCTGTACGTGCACAGATTTCCGCGCAGACATCATCATGACTGGAAAGGCCACCGACAACGAATCCGCCGCCATGCACATAGATAATCTGTGCCGCGTCGTCAGCCCTTATCCTGGCAGGTGGTTCGTACCGGCGTGTGGGTATTGGGCCTCCATCTGTCGATGCCACAAAAGTATCGTGGCTGATGACACCCGCTGGATAGCCGGCATGAAATTCATGGCACATGTCATCGTAGAGGGCTCGTTGCTGCTGAATATCTAGTGTTGCCGCATTTTCCGGATACGCCGCCTCGGTACGCTGGATGAAGGCGTGTGTCTGAGAATCTATCAGCCGAGTGTAATCGGACGGTGTTGCTGTCTGTGTCATGGGATCATCAAAGCTGCCTGCGTTAAGGTATGCTACTGCACAAATTCCGAGGAATGCGCAATGATTCAGCAGCCTGTTGTCGATTGGGACAACGCCTACGAAAATGGTGCTCATATTGTTGGTGGCGCAGAATACCCCATGCGCTGGCAGGCGCGCTCAGAGCAATTCCGACGTGATCATTCAGGTGAGCTTGACATTGTCTACGGCACAGATCAACGAGAACGTTATGATCTTTTTTCGCCAGATACCCGAGCGCTCTCCCAGCCTCATGGATTGTTTGTTTTTATCCATGGAGGGTATTGGCAGAAGACGGATAAATCGTTTTGGTCCTTCCTTGCGCAGGGAGCACTTGAGGCAGGTTGGTCGGTAGCGATTCCTTCGTATGTACTCTGCCCCAACGCCAGTATTGCCGGGATCGAGCAGATGGTTGCTAAAGCCATCACGCATGCTGCAGAAAAAGTGAGTGGCCCAATAGTGCTTTCGGGGCATTCAGCGGGTGGTCACCTTGTTCAATCGATGATGTGTCAAAACTCTCCATTGCCTTCGCAGGTCATTCAACGTCTGTCGCATGTACTCAGTATTTCCGGGCTTGCGGACTTGCGCCCGCTAATTCAGACGAAGTTGAACGACGCGTTAGGTCTTGACATGCACTCCGCAAGTGAGAGCAGCCCGGTTCTGCACCGGCCACTCACCGGAATTCCATTTACCGCGTGGGTGGGCGCTGGCGAGCGTGCCGAATTTATCAGGCAGAATGCATTGATTGCAAATATGTGGCGAGGTTTGGGCGCAAGTACTCGCGCTGTTGAAGAACCGGACAGGCAGCATTTTGATGTTATTGAAGCACTGTGCTCTCGACAGTCAGCCATGTTGCGCGCAGTTTTATCGTAACCGTAAGTGTGGTGTAGTAGCCCGCTAGTCGCTGGTTACCCGCCATATAACGTTACCCACATCATCAGCAACCAGCAGGCAGTTGTCGGGCCCGACGGTGACACCAACCGGCCGTCCATAAGACACTTTTTCATCCGGGGCCAGAAACCCTGACAGAATGTCTCTTGCCGGGCCCGCAGGCCTGCCATTTTCGAAAGGTACAAACACGACCTTGTAGCCACTGAGCGTGCTGCGATTCCATGAGCCATGTTGACCAATCACCATGCCATCTGTATCAAAGCCCCTGAGCGTTCCTGCCGGTAGCCAGCACAAACCTAACGACGCCGTATGACCGCCGAGGGCGTAGTCAGGCGTTATGGCTTTGGCAACCATGGCATCATCCTGAGGAACTCTATCATCCACAGTTTGGCCCCAGTAGCAGTAGGGCCATCCGTAGAAGCCACCATCAGCTACGGATGTCAGGTAGTCCGGTGGCACCTCGTCTCCCAGTCCATCCCGTTCATTCACGACAGTCCAGAGTTTTTGTGTTTCAGGCTCCCATGCAACACCCACCGGGTTGCGCAAACCGCTGGCAAATACCCGACTTTTGCCACTGGCAAGGTCTATTTCATAAATGGCGGCCCGACCTTCTTCAGCCTCCATGCCATTTTCTGCAATATTGCTTTCAGAGCCTACGCCTGCATACAATTTGGTATTGTCCTGATTGGCAATAAGGCTGCGGGTCCAGTGGCCACCCGGTTTGAAACTGACCAGTTTTCTGGCCTTGCCACTCAAACTTGTCGCACCGTCTTCGTAGCCATACATCACAACGCCGTCAGTGTTGCCAATGTAAAACGTGTTATCGATTAACGCCATCCCGAAAGGCTGGTTCTGTTTGTCGATGAACGTCTCTTGTATTTCGCCAACACCGTCGTTGTCAGCATCACGGAACAAGGTAATGCGGTTGGCGGATACACCCACTGCCGCTGCGCGTTTCATCGTACTGAGCATCGCATACTCAAACGCGCTTTTTACAGCCCACGGTGTTGGCAATGCTTCAGCGACCAGAACATCGTCGTTGGGTAGTACATAGATCCAGCGCGGATGCTTGAGGTTTGCTGCAAACGCATTGACCTTCAGGCCGGGTGCTGCAACAGGTGTGTGACCATTCAGCCAGCCTCGCGCTGTCGGCATCTTCAATGTGAATATTTTCTGCGCTCTGGCTTCTGGAATGATGGGAGCGCCGCCCATGGCAGGCACGTCGGTATCCGCACCACCGAAGCGTCGCATCTTGATGGCGGCTGCACCGATCATTGCCACCAGATGAGCGAATAGCTGACTCATGAGGTCGACTCGCGTAGTTTGTTCAGCCAACCCAGACCTGATGCCGTGTCAGTTCGTGGCTTGTACTCGGCACCGATGTAGCCACTCCAACCCATGTCCTGAAGCGCCTTGTAGATATTAGGATAATGCAGCTCGCCATTGTCTGGTTCGGAGCGATCGGGCACGGCGGCAACCTGAATGTGTCCAATTGATGGTAAGTGGGTCTTGAGCTTGCGTATCAGATCGCCCTGCATGATCTGTAAGTGATAGCAATCAAACATGATTTTCAGGTTTGATTGTGCAAGCTTTGCCAGAGTATCGAGCGCCTCGTCTATTGTTGACAGGTGGTAGCCTGGCGCATCGAAATGATTGAGTGGCTCGATCAGCACTGTAATCCCGTGTTTGTGTGCACTTTGGCAGGCATATCTCAGGTTGTCGTGAAACGTGGCTATGCTGGCTGAGCCTTTGTCAGAATAACCCGCCATGACATGCACATTCGGGCAGTCGATGGCATGCGCGTAGGCGACAGCTTCATCAATATAATCGCGAGCCTCAGACTCTCTGCCGACAATGGCGGCTAAGCCATTGTCGCCAGCATCAACATTGCCGCGCTGCGTGTTCAGGCCGAGCATGGTGAGCCCCGTTTGTTCCAGCGCGGCATTGACGCTGCTGGTGGGTATGTCGTACGGCCAGTGACACTCCACTGCATCGAAGCCAGCGCTGGCGGCTGCACGGATGGCATCCGGCAGGTCGAGTTCTTTCCACAGGAAACCAAGGTTGGCAGAAAATCGGGTCATGAGCACGTTGTTGTTATTGCTATCAAACGACATTCACTATACCCGTTATCAATCGTCGCGGATTAGGTCGCGGATTAGTTAGTCCATTGTTGGAATTTACGGCGTTGCTATGCTCCAGTTCTCGATCTGTGCACCGGTAAAATCACCCGCAGCGTTATCGCCTTGCCAGTAGTACAAGGCCATGCCCTGATACGCCCATTGCACCGATCCGTCTTCGCGAGTAATCAGTGAATAGCGATCGCCATCGGCTACCGCGCCGGTGTCAGCGTACAGTGGCAACCAGTTGGTCGCGCAGCCTCCATTACAATTGGATACGCCGTCCGTGTCATTGGCGAAGATATACAAGGTGAAATTATCACGCTCCACGCGAGTATCACCATTGTCATTGGACAGAGTAGACCCCAGAGCGACCAGAGCTTCATCACCATTTACCTCGGCGCTGGTCACAGGTATGGGACGGGCGAGCGCCCATTCATCGTCGACCCCATCGCCATTAACTTCACCTGTTGCAGCGTCACCAGCGAATCGATGCAAGGGGTAACCGAGAAGCGTCCACTGAGACGTATTCTCATCACGTGCTATAACATCAAAATTACCACTGATGCCTGTGCTCGTCACTGTTGTGGTTAGCGCAGGCCATTGCTGCAAGCATTCTGCGTTGCAGCTAACGACATCAGGCTCATCGGTAAAACGGGTATACAAGGCCAGGCCAGCGTCATCGGTGTAAATAACGCCCACTGCGGGTACCGTGAGTTCTTGTGGTACCAGATCGATAGTCGGCGATGGCATGCTGATATTTTCGGAACCGGGGTTGATCTGTAGATCCTCAGGCTCGTCATCATCGCTTGAGCTACAGGCATTTAGCAGCATACCTGCGACAAGTATTGAGATGGCGACAACGGTTTTTTTCGAATTGAATTCGGGTGATTTCTGAAACATGCGATAAGTTATCCAATGAAGATAATTTGGGATTTTAAGCCTAAATAGAATTTTGTCAAGAAGATAACAACATCAACGCATGAATCACCGTGATATTACCGTGACTCTCTTATCGTGCTTGGCCCTCTTCGAGTACAGACTCCCGAATGGATGTCAGCGTAGTGGTTGGTGTAATTGCCTCCGGGCTGACTTTCAGGTGAAGGAGAGCAGGAGTCGTTGCGGCAAGCGCCGTTGAAAAAGCAGCTTCGAACTCATCGGTATGATTGACGGTAAGTCCAATTGCTCCATAGGCCTGTGCAAGCGCCGCGAAATCCGGATTGTGTAAATCAGTACCACTCACTCTTCCGGGAAAATGGCGTTCCTGATGCATGCGGATGGTTCCGTAGATTCCATTGTCAACAACAACAATAATGATATTAACCTGATACTGCATGGCTGTTCCGATTTCCTGAAGCGTCATTTGCAAACAGCCATCACCGGCAAAAGCAATGACGCAACGATCGGGTTGATGCAGTTTTCCGGCAATAGCCGCTGGCAGGCCGTAGCCCATCGTGCCTGAGGTGGGCGCAAGTTGTGAGCCGTAGCGTCGGAACTTCCAGAAGCGATGGATCCAGCTTGCGTAGTTGCCGGCACCGTTGGTGACGATAGCGTTGTCTGGCAGGTTTGATTGCATCGTTCCTATAATGTGGGACATTTGCACATCGCCAGGTGTTGAGAGTTCTGGCCTTGACCACGACAGGTAGTTAGCATGACATTGATCGACAAACGTACGTCGCTGTTCTGCCAGTTTATCGGGTAGAGGTAGTTTTTCAAGCGCGTCGAGCAATGCCACGGGACTGGCATTGATGGCCAGTTGTGAGCGATAGACGCGGCCCAGCTCCTCGGCACCGGGATACACATGGACCAAAGGCTGCTGCGGACAAGGCACATCCAGCAATGTGTACTCCTGAGAGGGCATTTCGGAAAACCTGCCACCGAGAAGTATCACCAGATCACTCTGCCGAACGGTGTCTGCAAGTTGCGGATTTATACCGATTCCGACGTCGCCAGCATAGTTTGGGTGCAGGTGATCAAACAGCATCTGACGCCTGAAAGAGCAAGCCACCGGAAGTTGCCACTGCTGCGCAAACTGCTGCATTTGATTGACAGCTTTTGCGTTCCATCGCGATCCTCCGAGGATGGCGATGGGGCTTCTGGCGTTCGCAATCATGCTCGCCAGCTGTTGAACCTCACCTTGCCCGGGATGAGTTTCCAGTTGGTGCCATGGACTTACGCGCAACGGTTGGGCAACCGCTGACAGGGTGCTTTCAGGCAGCACGAGAGCCACCGGCCCGGGTCGACCGGATGTCGCGGTATGAAACGCCCGTGACACGAATTCATCGATGCGTTCAGCACTGTCGATTTCAGCCACCCACTTTACACTGGCGCCGAAAAATCGTCGATAGTCAACTTCCTGAAAGGCTTCACGTTCACGCAGATGAACACCTATCTGACCGATGAAAATAATCATCGGCGTAGAATCCTGCAAGGCAATATGCAAACCCGCACTGGCATTGGTTGCACCGGGCCCGCGTGTTACCAGGCAAATGCCAGGTGCACCGTCAAGCTTCGCAGTGGCTTCTGCCATCATTGACGCTGCGCCCTCATGCCGACACACCGTAGTCTGGATGTCGCTGTCGTGCAAGGCATCCAGTACGGGCAGATAACTTTCACCCGGTACGCAGAACACCCGCTTTGTTCCGTGGATCTCCAGCGCCCTGACAATAAGTTGCCCGCCGTTCAATGCGGAATCGTCGGTGAGGTTAACCTTCATTCGTGTATCCAGTTTACGGGTCCGGAGGAAGATGTGTCACTGTAGCGTAGTTGTGGAACGCGTTGCGCCATAATCTCTTTCCACTGTCTTTGTAAAGATGAAGAGCGCACGTTAGTTTTGCACGGGCAGGCTTAATTCTGGCTTGTATTATGCGACAGGCGTCATCTACTGGTGAGAAAACTCCGAGGCAGTAGCGTGATAACAGACCCCATGCCGTCCGATCAAGAGCCGGCCAGCAAAGAGTCAGACGCTGTGCCTGTAGATGAATTTGCGGAATCCTTGTTGAGGTCGATCCAGAGTCTTTCGCTGGAGCTTGCGGATGTAGCGGGAAACGTTGATTCGGTATTTCATCGTATTTCGACGCAAACAGACTATCTGGTCGAACTTTCATCACTTGCCCGGCAGCTATCCGAGGCCGCTGCCGACATCAACGAAGCAGGGTCGCAGGCAAGCGCTGAAGCGCAAAAGGTGCTGGCCGGCAACACGGAATCTGAAGCCACTGTCAAGGCGGCAACCAGCCGTATTAGCGATCTCGTTGTCGGTGTTGGTGGCATGGAATCGCAGCTGGTTGAGTTAAATGAGAGTTTAAGTGGTGTTAGCAAGGTCTCTGGAGACATCCAGACGGTAGCTCGTCTTACCAATTTACTCGCTTTGAATGCAACCATAGAAGCGGCCCGTGCCGGGGACGCAGGTAAAGGTTTTGCTGTGGTTGCGGGTGAGGTAAAGACGCTGGCCGGCAAGACTGCAGGGGCTGCCGGTGTTATCGATCAGACGATACAGGATGTTTCTGACAACGTCGGTTCGCTGATTGCATCGGGTGGTAAAGCGCGTGATGTCGCTGATCAGGTGGGTGATGGAGTTACCTTCATCAACAACACGGTGTACAGCTTCAATGACATGGCCACCCGAATGCAATCCAGTGTCGGACGTATCGCCAGTGCTGCTGGCCAGTCAGTGGTGCAATGCGAAGCTATGCATGATCGGACAGAAGCGGCCGCGATGGAAATGAAAGATGCCAACGAATCGCTACGGGAGGCTGATCAAAGAATTGAGGGTCTGCTGAAGATGAGCGAGTCACTGGTTCAGTTGATTGCAGGAAGTGGCAGACAGGTGCGCGACAGGACGATTATCGATCTGGTAGTCGTGACGGCTGCGCAGGTATCGGGCCTGTTTGAGCAGGCGGTGAAAGAGGGCGCAATAACAATGGCTCAATTGTTTGACGAAGACTACCGTCCGGTGTCGGGTTCGGATCCGTTACAGCACATGACAGATTTTGTTGCTCTGACAGATAAGCTGATAGCCCCGATTCTGGAGGATAGACTTAAGGTCAGCGACCGTATTGTTTTCTGTGCAACCGTGGATAGAAATGGATTCCTGCCGACGCATAACCGCCAATTTTCTCGCCCGCAAAAGTCAGGTGAGCCCGATTGGAACAACGCCCATTGCCGTAATCGCAGAATATTCAACGATAGAACCGGTCTGGCCTGTGGACAAAACCAGAAACCGTTTCTACTTCAAACTTATCGGCGAGATATGGGCAATGGCGAACACGTTCTGATGTACGACTGCTCGGCACCCATCAAGGTTAACAATCGCCACTGGGGAGGATTTCGAATGGGTTACAAGGCATGAAATAACAACAACGCTGAATCAGCTGAAACGTTGGGTAGATATTGGTTGCAAAGTCGTTGATAGGCCTGAATTTCATAGCACTTGTGATGATATTAGCTGTGGCACCACCTTTTTATGGCATCTGTGCGACTATATGTTCCGCAATAATCGGGAAACGTTGAGTTATCTCACCAAATACAGAGAACTGGTGCAAACATGAAACCCATGTGTGTCAGACTTGCGTACTTCCTGTTAACACTCATCTTCTCCACACCTGAATTACTGGCGCACGGTTCGTGCTTACAGTACGTCGGTTTAGCGAAGATCCAAAAATGTTCATCGGTTTACTACCGATTACCAGCCTGACGCTAATTCCGGTGTTGTAGCTTGCTTAACGCGCTACAGATGCACCCGATTAGCGTAGTTTTCTTATCAGTGGATGCTGCCCAGGCGTAGATATTCCACACCTAGACACACAACTTCTATTTCTATGTCATTTGAAGAACTGGGCCTGTCATCCAAGGTGCTACGCGCCGTAACGGAACAGGGCTATAACAAACCAACCCCTATACAGATCAAAGCCATACCCATTGTTTTGCGTGGTGGTGATGTCATGGCAAGCGCGCAGACCGGGACAGGCAAAACTGCCGGTTTTACCTTGCCGCTGCTGCAACGTCTGTCACAGCAAGAGCCGGCACCTTCGAGAAAGCGTGGCGCAATTCGCGCCCTCATTCTTACACCCACCCGGGAGCTTGCGGCGCAGATCGCGGAGAGCGTTCAGATGTACGGCAAACACCTTGATTTAAAATCAGCCGTTGTTTTTGGTGGCGTCAGCATCAACCCGCAAATTAGCCAGCTTCGTCGCGGCGTTGATATTCTCATTGCCACCCCCGGTCGTTTGCTCGATCATGCCGGTCAGGGCACCGTTGATCTATCGATGCTTGAAGTGCTTGTGCTCGACGAGGCCGATCGGATGCTGGACATGGGTTTTATCCACGATGTAAAGCGCGTGCTAAAGCTGCTTCCGGCCAAAGAGGAGCGGCAAAGCCTGCTGTTTTCTGCCACCTTTTCTGCAGACATCAAGCAGTTGGCAGCAAGGATTCTGCACAATCCACAACTTGTGGAAGTCGCACCGCAGAATGCGACGGCCGATCGTATCGATCAACAGGTTTACAAGCTGGACAAGGTACGCAAGCGTGAGTTGTTGTCAAAATTAATCAGTGAGGAAGACTGGAAACAGGTTCTGGTCTTCACGCGTACCAAGCACGGTGCCAACCGCCTCGCTGAGCAGCTTGACAAAGACGGTCACACTGCCGCGGCTATCCACGGCAACAAGAGTCAAGGCGCCAGAACAAAAGCACTGGCTGGCTTTAAGGCTGGCAAGATCAAAGTGCTGGTTGCGACAGATATTGCTGCGCGCGGTCTGGACATCGATCAACTACCTAATGTGGTCAACTACGAGTTACCTAATGTCGCAGAAGACTACGTCCATCGTATTGGCCGAACTGCACGTGCCGGTCTGTCAGGAAAGGCAGTTTCTCTGGTCTGTATTGACGAAGACAAATTGCTCGCCGGAATCGAACGTCTAATCGGAAAACGCATCCCACGCGTTCAGGTTGACGGCTTTGAACCGGATCCCAGCATTCCGGCAGAGCCAATTCGTCAGGGTGGTGGTCACCGTGGTGGCCAGAGAAACGGCCAGAAAAGCAGCCATAGAGGTGGCCAGAGAAACGGCCAGGGTGGTGCTCACAACGAGCAAGGCGTGGGCAGAAATGGAAGTTCATCCGGGCAATCACGGGGAGCCGGGCGCCGAGCTCAGGGCGGTGCGGCCGATAGCGCTCCCGGCAGAAGCGGTAGCAATGGTCGTCGGCGCAGAGCCTCTGGTGCATGACCGACCTTTCTACCCGTTTTTGAGTGTGAAAACTGCGTACCTGTTTTGATAGGCACAACCTGGCACGAGAGGCGTCAGGTTGTGCAGTGCACTCTCGGCGTTATTTAGGCTGAGAGTTGTAAATCCTAACCTTTCAGAATGAATGACACCTTCATGGTGACGCGAAATTCGGTAATCTTTCCATTCTCCACGATGGCTTTCTGGTCCTTGATCCAGACACTCTTTACACCTTTGAGTGTCTTGTTGGCACGCTTTACCCCTTGCGCAACGGCATCATCAAAGCCTTTGCTGGATGAAGCGATAATTTCAGTAACTTTTGCTACGGCCATTTCAGTAACTCCGGGACATTTGCGATAAGTGGGCCACGCGGGTAATTCGCTAACACCTTTCGTCTCCATCGGCGCCAGCCCAGCGTTAGAAAAGCTCCCCGTATACGCAATACGCGTCGCTTTTCTGCCTTGTTCTGACGACGGTGGAAACGACATGTCTGTTACCGAATTACCCGCGTGACCCACTAGACGGTACTCGGCTTCATGCAATGTGTACAGTCCTGTGGAGGAATACAGTGTAGTTTGATTGAATTAGTGCATTGCTGACTCTTGCAGCAAGCGTGATTTATCGTGCCACAAATCGAACCTCCTGCGGATCAAACCAGGTTCGTGAGTATTCAGCTACAAGACCATCCTGACCTCGGGCAATACGCTCTATGAATCCCCAATGGGACTGTCTATGCTCGTCGAAATCATTGGGAGCCCAATCGGGTAGTAATGCAACACCGACACGATCCTCAGCCCGGGTTATGCGTAGGTCCATGTGTTCACGATAGAATCGGTACAGCGCGTCACCGACAAAAGAGACGTTGATAGTTTCGGCGAACCGACCATCCAGCCAGATTTCCTCAAGCGCTGCGACGCTGGCGTCGAGTCGTCGGATACGAGTGAAGCGAAACGCGTGCGGGCACTTGCCGGGCAGAGGAAATTCGTCAGGTTTCGCCTTTTTCTCTGCGCTGAGAAGTTGCGCGGTGGGGTTGGCCGGACCATCGATTTTTTCTAGCCTGAACAGTGCGTAGACATTGTCGATATCCAGTGGGTGGTTGATGTAATTGCCTGAGCCTTGAACCCGGGACAGAAGACCTTGTTTTTCAAGTTGTGCCAGAGCTTTCCTGAGTGTTCCTACCGCAATTCCCAGTTTTTGCGCCATATCGCGTTCGGGTGGCAAGCGCTCTCCATCAGGCAGTGTGCCGGTATGGATGTCTCTGATCAACATTTCTGCAATTTGTCCGGACAAAGGCACTCGCCCGGTCTTCTGCGTTAACGGCTCGCTGGCGGCAGACGGCATGGTGGATCACCAATATGGATTAAGTATGAGTTATATTGACATATTGATACACGATTGATACATTGAATGCAACAGTAATGGAGAATTCTTGATGCCGGTCGTGCCCATAAGGTCTGATAGTATTTCGGCGGCAGAAGTGTCGTGGTTTGCACCGTTGTGCTCGGATGACTATCAGTTTCTAGGCGTGCCAGAGGGTGACTTACGCAGCAGCTGGGCAAACACCTCAGCCATAGTAAGACGGGCAGATGCGCTGGGTTTTCGAAATATCCTTTGCCCGTCTTCCTATCAGGTGGGTCAGGACACGCTGAGCTTTGTGGCGGGCAACGCACCGTTAACCAGCAATATCAATATGCTGGCGGCTGTTCGTTGTGGCGAGACACAACCGATCATGCTGGCGCGTACTCTGGCAACACTTGATCATATGCTGGAAGGTCGTTTGACGGTTAACATCATCTCGTCAGACTTTCCCGGTCAGAAGGAGGACAGTGCGTATCGCTATCAGCGCTCACACGAAGTCGTCGAGATTCTCAAACAAGCCTGGACACAAGAAGAAATCAACTATCAGGGGCAGATCTATCAGTTTGAGGGACTGACGACTGACCCGGTCAAGCCCTATCAGACCGGCGGTGGACCACTTCTTTATTTTGGTGGCTACTCACCACCCGCATTGAACCTTTGCGGTGAACACTGCGATGTGTACCTGATGTGGCCAGAGAAAAAAGAAGATCTGGCTGAGCGAATGAAGGCGGTCAATGCGTGCGCAGTCAGACATGGTCGCGTGCTCGATTATGGATTGCGGGTGCACATGATCGTTCGTGATACTGAACAGGAGGCACGCGAATACGCTCGCATGCTAGTGTCGAAACTCGATGACGAACAGGGCAGGCTCATTCGCGAACGGGCTCAGGACTCATCGTCTTTGGGCGTATCGCATCAGGCAAAGAATCGAGCTCTTGCTGATATTGAAGGTTATGTCGAACCGCATTTGTGGACCGGTGTTGGCAGAGCCCGCTCTGGTTGTGGTGCAGCACTGGTTGGAAGCACTGATCAGATACTCAGTACCATAGAGGAATACAAGGCAATGGGGATTCGGGCTTTCATTTTTTCAGGGTATCCGCATCTTGAAGAGTGTGAGCATTTTGGTCAGCAGGTGTTGCCACATCTGGAAACCTGCTCCCTTCCTCAAATTCATGGTCGAGTACCTGAGCGCACACCAGCAACCCCCCTGGGCATGGGCGTGAGGCGTTAACCTGGTTGCTTTTGTAAAGAGTGAGTGCTGCAGCGTCGCTTGATCAAAAAAGCGTCCTCTACTTAAACGGATTGTCTGAGTTTCTAAAGTAGACAAGTAGCGCGCCAATCGGCATGGCAATAACCCCTATCAATCCTGACACCATGATCACTGGATCAGTTATGGTTTGCTGTCCGTTCGCATATTCAAAATAGACTTTGGTCACAAGCGCCAATCCAAAAGCAAAAATGATAAGGCCGAATAGTGCTTCATGAATAGAATAGATAACGCCCAGCAAGCGCCTTTGCACAAGTGAGAACGGTTTGGTTTTTTTATCGCTCTTGATGCCTTTTGGAATCAACCGTCCGAGTGGTAGGGCTATTCTTCGAGTAACGACCACCTTGCCATTGCTATTAATGTGCTTTCGATGCATGAGTTTGAATGCTGCCATGCACAGCATCACTATCAATACCAACAGCACTGATATGCCGGGCAGGGAATCCAGTTGGGCCCAATTTTTGAATATCTCGGATAGCTCTTTCATGACACGACTAATGTGAAATTGCGACTGGCGGAAGACGACGTATCAATGTTCAAAAACCCTGTTAAAGCAGACATACCGTCGTGCCATGGAAAGTGCGAGTTTGCCTTATCCTGATTTCTAGTTGATAACGATGCATAAAACAAGGTAACTGACAGCATTCGTATGGCGGGATTTCCAGAACATGTATTTTATGGCGATAATCCTGCTCAGTTACGACAAGGGGAATGGACGTCGGATCGCCGGTTTCTGGACATTTTGCGAAAATCCTGGCTAACCCACTACGCCGATTACCTGGGCGAGGACAAGGCCGCTGAATATCTGCAACAGCTGACCGAACAGGAGCGGCTTTTTGACCACCACGAGCCGTTAACAATTCATGCCTGGGTAGACGGACGTATAGTGGGTATCAGTGCGTTACGACCGCTTCCTGAGATTAAACTGATTACCATGCTTGAAGTGCATCCCGACTTCCAGGGTTTGGGAATCGGTACTCAGCTCTTAAAGGCGTTGTGCAGTGCCAGTGACAGGCTTATGGCGCATGTATCTATTCACCAACCGCGTGTACTGGATTTTTACAGACGTGCGGGTTTCCATGTGCTGCAACGTAGCCGTGAGCGTCATGATGCCCATGTGCTGGAATTCGATGTTGTGGCAAAAACTACGGGTGAGGGTTAAGTTAAGCCACAACGTCAGGAAGGCCAGCAGCATGGGAATCGCGCGTATCAGTCAGCCCGCAACCATTCAAACATCAACCCTTTAGCGGTACGGTTTTCGAAGCCTGCCCAGTAGCTGTGCTCCTCGCTGAATGATCCGTCTTCCTCTACTGAGTAGATTCCATCATTGGATTGAGGCGTCAAATCAAGGTAGGTGTTCATCGATTCATCCAATTTAAGGTAGCGATCGAGCCACACAGTGGTGAAGTGTTGAGCGATGTTATTCATGCGTGTGGTATCCCAGACGGCATCGGCGTAGTGAGCGAATGTGGTTGATCCAGAACGGGTATTGTCAACATAGCTTTCGGCGGGTGCCGGGTAAGGGGCTGCTGCATTGTGATTGGCGTTTTCGAACGTGAGCAATGCACGATCGACATTGACAGCCTCAGCCCAGAGGGCTCGCACGCCATCTTCGTATAAGGACACATCATCTTGTGAGCCTGCGACGAATAACATGGGAATCTGTATGCCTGCCATACCTTGTGCGTCAAAGAAGCCTGAGTTACGGCCCCACGGAGCAAATGCGATGGCCGTTTTAACCCGTGGATCTGGAAGCGCGTTGTGAGTATCGCTGCCACTTTGATGGATACCGAGGGTACCTAGCGGGGGACTGAAACCAAATTGCACAGAAGCTTCTGTGACTCCACCACCGGCAGTGATAACCGCACCATAGCCTCCCATTGAGTAGCCTACGATAGCGGTGTTGTCGGTATCGATCAAGCCGTGAAGAAAGTTTCCATCATCATCGTTGAGTCTGGCCATCTCATTGAGAACAAACAATTGATCCAGTGACCGATTGCGGAGCGTTGAGCCAAAAGCTGCCTGAGTTCGGTAAGTGGAGTCGGTATGGTCTATCGAGGCAACGACATAACCTTTGGACGCGATGTTTTCAGCCAGATGTGACAAGAGGAAACGATTGCCCGGATAACCGTGTGACATGATGACTAACGGGAATGGTCCCTCGTTGACTACGGGCGCAGCCCATTTGGTTGCCTGACCAAACAGATCGATTTCAGTGCGTGCATCGCGCAAGCGCACTTTCAGGTCCTTTCTTCCAGTAGCGCCGGGAAACGAGGGATACCACATCTGAATGGTTAGTGGTCGGTGGTACATGGGCAGGTCTTCGGACGGATTGGCGTCGGCGTCCAATGCCAGAACATCTATCTGATCGGGGTTGATTAGCTCTATGGGTCTTGTTCCGATTTCAAATTCTCCGTAGGCCGCGAATTGCGGTGCGTCCGGTCTTTGCACATCGATGCGATTCTGAGCGTGCACGTTGCTAGACAGGGAGAGGTAAATTAAGGATGCGCCTAACGCAGTTTTTATCATGTGGGTTTTCATTCAGTCCTCGGAAGTGTCTGTTCATGGTGGTTTCTTGAACAACGATATTTTTTTGGAACACCAGACTTGTCGAGAATGCCGTTGTCCAGCCACTACCAGATAACCGTAACATAGGAATGTAAAGTACAGGTAATGCCTTTGGTTTTTCACTAGGGCGATATGGATAATAAACAATTTTCCTGCTTAAACAATCGTAGTGCACAAACTACATCAGTAGAGTTGTTGTCTTGTTAAGTGGGTGTATCAATTGTGCAATTCGTGGCGCGCAATGCCCACACTGGTTGCAAACCAGCGACTTCCTCAATTGTTACCAGCAGATTTATCAAACAGATTCTCCTGTGATGTCCTCATAGATACACGGCTGATTGATCAAGCAGTGGAGGCGCTATCATGAGTAGCATGTTGACATCATTGCCGGCCTGGAGGTTTGTCGATCCTCTACCCATTTTGAGCAATCTGGAGGCGTCAAATGATGGGGACGAGGAATCACTACAATCGATCGTCGTCAGTGCTGGCCAATAAACCCCCGGGTACGTAGTTATGGGCCGTGTCTCAAGGCTTGCACTAACCACGCATGGCAGATCAATGTACAAAACAGACTGTCAGCCTCGGCGAGAAACGGTGATAGCGAGAAAGGTCCACGGGTGCGATACTGTCACAGCGACACATCGAGGATTTGGAACACGTGACAGTCTACAAGAAACGGTATATCGGCAAAACTTCTCTTGAGGTAACAGAGCTTGGTCTCGGCTGCGCAGCAATGGCAGGTAATCATCGTCCGGTCGCTGATGTTGATCTTGAAGCGGCAATTGACGAAGCCTTGTCAAACGGCATTACCTACGCTGATACTGCTCCGTTCTATGGGTTTGGTCGTTCGGAGCATTTTCTTGGTCGAGGTCTCAGGCATAGAGACAACTGGGTGTTGTCAACCAAAGCAGGTCGTTTACTGGCACCAGGACATCCACAAGACGCTTCTGCCGCTGATTGGCCGGGTTGTTTTCCTTTTCATCAGCAATACGACTACAGCTACGATGGCGTGATGCGCTCATATGAAGACAGCCTTCAACGCATGGGGCTGGACCGCATAGATATCTTGCTGCTACACGATATTGGTGAAATGCAGCACGGTAAGCAAGCCAACGCCGCGTTGTTTTCTGATGCCATGAGTGGCGGATACAAGGCGCTGGATGAATTACGCCGTGCCGGCGATATCCAGGCGATCGGATTGGGCGTTAATGAAAAGGAGGTATGTCAGCAAGCCCTGGACAAGGGGCATTGGGATGCGTTCCTTCTTGCAGGTCGCTACACCCTGCTAGAGCAGTTGCCGTTGGACGAGCTGTTTCCTGCTTGCGAAAGAGCGGGCACATCCATTATCCTTGGCGGCCCGTTTAATTCCGGTATTCTTGCCGGTGGTAAAACATGGAATTATGCTGATGCACCGGCAGAAGTCTCCGACAAGGTAGCTTCTATACACGCCGTATGTCAGTCACATGGGGTGGACATAGCCGCTGCCGCCTTGCAATTTCCTTTGGGTTCAACACTTGTATCCAGTGTCATCCCAGGGCCGCGCTCACGGGCCGAGATGACACAGATAATCAATTGGTTCAATCAGACGATTCCATCAAGCCTGTGGAGCGATCTCAAAAGTGAGGGCCTCATGCATATAGAGGCCCCTGTTCCGATTGTGTGACGGCCGGGGCGAGCCTGATCAGCTCTTGACAGAGACAAACGTTCCCGGCGCATCTTCGATAACGTCAAGCTTGCCAGAGCCAGGCACGCGTTTGGCGACCTTCTTGCCAGAGTGCTCTGACAGCCATTTGTCCCAGTCATTCCACCACGATCCTTTATGCTCTTCTGCGCCTTCCAGCCATACATCGAGATCCTTTGGCTGCTCTTCGTTAATCCAGTGGTTGTACTTCTGCGCTGCCGGAGGGTTTATTACACCCGCAATATGCCCGGAGCCTGCCAACATGAATCTCACAGGGCCACCATACAGTCCGGTTGACTTGAATACCGACGGGTAGGGGGCAATGTGGTCTTCCTTGGCCGCTTGTAGATAAATGGGAATAGTGACTTTGGATAGATCGACCGGTACGCCCTTGAGAGTAATACCGCCAGGCTTTGAAAGGTTGTTATTGATGTACATCTCGCGGAGGTAAAACAGGTGGGTTTCGCGTGGCATGCGAGTTGAGTCTGCATTCCAGTAAAGCAGATCGAATTTCAGGGGATCCTTGCCAAGGAGATAGTTATCGACATAGAAAGACCAGATGAGGTCGTTTGAGCGCAGCATATTGAAGGTGGTTGCCATTGACTTGCCTTCAAGATAGCCCTTGTCGCTCATCATGCGCTCAAGGTTGTCTACCTGCGCCTCGTCAGTAAAAAGCTTCAGGTCGCCTGCTTCTGAAAAGTCAGCCTGAGAGGCGAAGAAAGTGGCAGCCTTGATCCTGTCATCACCTTTCTCAGCCATATACCCCAGCGTAGCACTAAGCAGGGTGCCTCCAATACAGTAGCCGATCATCGAAACTTCAGCCACGCCGGTTGCCTCTTCTACAGCATCCAGCACGTCGAGAATACCTTCTTGCATGTAGTCTTCGAAGGTTTTGCCACCGAGTTCGGAATCGGGATTGACCCACGATATGACAAATACGGTATACCCCTGTTCAACGGCCCAGGCGATAAAGGAATTCTTGGGTTGCAGGTCAAGAATGTAATATTTGTTTATCCATGGCGGTGCGATAACCAAAGGCCTTTCATACACTTTTGCCGTAGTGGGCTCGTACTGGATCAGTTGCAGTAGCTCATTCTGATAAACGATTTTTCCTGGTGTTGTGGCTATGTTCTTACCCAGCTCAAATGCATCAGGGTCGCTCATCATGATGCTTAACTGGCTTGTCGCTGGATCCAGATCGCGTTGCAGGTTTTGCAAACCCTTGATCACACTTTGGCCGTTGGTTTCCACCATCGTGCGAATAGCTTCAGGGTTAGTCATGAAAAAATTTGAGGGTGAAAAGGCATCAACGAGTAGTTGCGAATGAAAGACAATCTTGTTTTTGTCAGCCTCGCTCAAACCTTCAATCGACGTCATTGTCTTTACCATCCATTTGCTGGTGATCAGGTAAGACTTGCGAATGTAGTCAAACATGGGATTGCTTGTCCAGTCGTCATGCTTGAAGCGCCGGTCGAAAGGCTCGTCGGATTCACTGGCCCCTTTTTTCATGAGATCCATCGTCGCTTGCTGCATGAGAGCCATATGCTCTTTCCACAGCGCGTAGTTTGCTTCCATGAGCTTCTGCGGGTCGTTGACCATGATTTTGGTCGCGTCAGTAAACGCTGGACCGACGTTCATGGGATCCATGTTGCTCTGGGTAAGCATCTGATGCGATTGATTAAACAGCTGCGTCATCAATGTCGCATTTTGTTGCCAGACATTCGAGAAGGTTCTGGTCATCTCTTCCATATGCTCATTGACTAGCTTTTCTTGATCGCTCACTGTGCTCTCTCGTTGTCTATCGACGGTTAGGGCTGCAGTTTTGGTTCAATGCAGCATTGAGTGTTAAGGAATCACTCCTGACTGTTCTTGTCGCCTTTATCGCCCGGGCCCTTGAATACCGTATCCCAGGTCTTCATGTTCTGGGCCATAAGATCCTTGATTGTCTCTATTGGCGTATTCGACAGCATATGCTGCATTTGCTCTTGCACAGAGCTCTGTTGGCTGACGAAAGTACTGACGCTCTTCTGCAGGTACTCCGCCATCATGCCTTGCATGGGGTTGCCATAGAAACGGATTAGCTGAGCCAGAAGTAATTCGGTGAGTATGGGCTGGCCACCGGTTTGCTCCTGTTCAACGATAATCTGCAAAAGTAGCGGCCGTGTAATGTCATCTCCAGAGGTATCCTCGACAATCTGGATTTCTAGACCTTCCACGATCATTTTGCGGATGTCACTCAAAGTGACGTGCTTGCTGGCAACGGTATCGTACAGCCGTCGGTTCGCGTATTTCTTGATGACTCTGGTCTGATTCACAAATACTCTCAAAGAGTGTTCCGCTGACACCTATACAATGATGTACGGGACGGAGTTCGTCAACTGAAGAACTCCGTCCTGATGTAGCGCCATTGTTAGCACATGACTACTTGGCCTTGGCAGCGCGCTTCTTGGAGGCAGCCTTCTTGGCAGCAGGGGCCTTGCTCTTTGGTGCTGGCGCCGCAGATTCGGCAGATGCGCTGCTTGACACCATATCGCCAAGCTCACCCGCCAGTGCCACATATTCTGCAGCTCTTTCATTAACCTTGTCAGCAAACGCCTTGGTTTCGGCGACGCGCTGTTCGTAAACCTGCTGAACGTTTACTTCGCCTTCTGGCATTTTTACCTGAGCCACGGCATATTCCATCAGATCACCCATCAGGTCGTAATTCTTTCGGGCGATACGTTCGAATGCCTGAGCGGCAACCGTATTCATATTCTGCATGGGCTCAAGGCTTTCCATGGTTTTTTTCTGCATTTCTGCAAACTGCTCATTTACTGATTTCATACTGGACTCCACGTTCGCTTTGCGAAGCTTGTGAGGGTACTGAAGAGACTTGGTGGGGCGTCATGCAAGTGTGTGTTGACGCGGGAGCCGGAAGTCCGCAAAGGACTTGGCTAACAATTTCCGAGCACTGCCTTGAGTTGTGCGTTCGCAGCTTGTCAAACCAGCGTATGACTAAAGCACAGGCTGGTTCGACGAGCTGGAATTGCAACAAACTTAGCTAACAGACTTGCTTACTTGAAAGAGCTGGCAGCCGCTTCTGCAGCTTCCTTGGCTTTTGTGTTGAAAGCCTGGGCCATGTCAGCATATTCAGTTGCTCGTGTGCCCATCAGCTCGGCAAAGGTCGACGCCTCTGCTACCTGTGCAGAGGCAACGTTTTGCAGATCGTCACCAGACAAAGGCAGGTTGGCAGACTTCGCAGCATACTCGAGCACGTCTCCAGCGACTGCGTAGTTCTGGCGAGCGACCTGCTCAACAGCGTCAGCGGACATGCCCGCAAAGATGCGCAGTGGTTCGATAGCGCGAGTTTGAAGGTCGAGGAGTTGCTTGAATTGCTCGTTCATGTTTTCAGTGATGTTTTGCATTTTATTGCTCCGGTTGAAAAAGAAGTTTTAACGTCTTGTTGCAGTGCATTATAGGGGGTCTTGTTTTGCAATGCAACAAGTGGCGGCTAAAAAAATGAAAAATTGAATGAAATGTACGTAATAAGGGAAATATGTGCCTCTGACTAGCAAATTTAGTAGTGTTATTTGCCTGCTGGGTTAAAAAGAAACCCATATTGTGAAGAAAATAATGCGCTGCTCGATCATTTCAAAAGGTCTGTAATTCGATTTTATCTTGCGGTGCTTCGGCTGTTTGAGGAGCTCAGACAAGAAAAATGCGGTTTTTAAAGTGTGATTTGCTTAACACGATGTTGCTATCACGCTCGGTGCAGGGGGCTACATCGTTGATCCACCCAAAACTCAGGCTATGTGATAGCCCCCATTGACAGACAGGTCTGTGCCAGTGATGTAGCCACTGTCCGGGTTGGCGAGAAAGCTCACAGCCCTTGCAATTTCCTCGGGTTCCGCAAACCGCCCCACCGGTATTTGCTTGACAATCTTTTCCCGAACCGATTCGGGCACGGCCTGAATCATGGGCGATTGAACATACCCTGGTGACACACTATTTACAGTAATGCCGTCGCGGGCAACTTCCCTTGCGAGGGCTTTGGTAAAGCCAGTCATGCCTGCCTTTGCAGCCGAGTAATTGGTTTGCCCGATCTGGCCACGCTGGCCATTGACTGATGAGATGTTGATGATGCGGCCATACCGGCGCTCGGTCATTGGTGTAATGACAGGACGGCTGACGTTATAGACACCATCGAGGTTGGTACGTAGCACCGCATTCCATTCATCAGGCTCGAGATTGGTCAGTTTTGCGTCTCTGGTAATACCTGCTGCATTGACGACCACCGATATGGGTCCGATTCTGGACTCTATCTCACTGATTGCTGCGTTGCACGCTGCAGAATCGGTGACATCAAAGGCCATGAGCTCAACGTTGACACCTTTTTTTGCAAGCGTATTCACGACAGTGGTGCTACG
>JBGCGC010000130.1:0-36816 GCA_045110475.1 Granulosicoccus sp. | reverse complement strand
TTTTGGCCAAATTTTGCGCTCATTTTCGTCACTTAGCCAGCTAAACTCCTCAAATGAGCACAAAATTTGACTCAAAATTGGACTACTCTCGCTCGATCGCTTTCTACGGGGCCGCCTCCGGCCGCGCAGACTCCTAGCCGTTACTTTATGCTCCAGCCGCAGGATTTCTGCGTAAAAATGTCGTAGTGTAGCTGGACGGGCACCGTGTATTCCGCAACACGCTGTCTGGTAGATTTGCGGGCAACAAAGAAGCCAGGATAATCCTATGAAACGAGTCTTAGTGATCGCCGCAGGGACGGTAGCCTTGATGTCTGGGGCTGCCTACGCAGGTGGCGACGGTGGATGCGCTTACAGCAAGCATCTTGCAAGCAAGGCGGCTAGTTCACCCGTCGTTGCTGCGGTTGACGAAGTTGAAGCAGAGCGTCTGAAAAAGCTCGAGGCAATCGAACAGCAAGCCTCACTTGACGCACTGATTGCAGCGCCTGTTGTCCACAACTAGCTCTTATTGGTTGTAGCAGCATTTGACCCTCGCCTGACATCTGTCGGGCGAGGGTTTTTTTATGCCTTAAGAAAACCCCAGCGCCATTTCTTTGTGTTCAGCTTGCGCGACTTGCAAACCGGATCTCTGTAATCTTGGCTTACGCATGGACAAATGTTACCGTTACGCTATTCTGTGATGACTATGCAGATCTTGCTTCAACAGCTTGAGGCCAGGAGTCCGTTAGTCGATCGTTAGTCGATCGATAGTCGATCGACGGTGAATTCCAATGTTAAACATGGGTAAACGTATGACACGTTCTGTTGTCCGCACTGTTGGCTTGGACACGAGCATGAATGGCAGGCTTGCGCTCAGTTGTCTGGTCGCTGTGCTGGTGGGCAGTGTTGCCGGATGTTCTGGTGGAGATGGCTCAGAGGCGAGCGACCCCAATGCACCGACCGTTGTCACGCAGGGTGTATTGGCGCAATCAGGTGCGCTAACGGTTAGCGGTCGTGCATTCAGCACTCAGCGTACATCGGTGACTCTCAATGGTCAGCGTGGAACGCTGGATGACCTCTCTCCCGGTATGCAGTTGGTTGTCCGAAGCAATGCCGGAAACGCCAGCGAGATTTTCTACGATGGTGATGTGATAGGACCACTGGATTCCATCAATCTTGATGGCTCGCTATCTGTCATGGGTCAAACAGTGGTCATTGACACTAACACCAGATTCTTCAACCTGTCGCCGGGCAACTACACGGTCGGTGATGTTTATGAAGTCAGCGGGCTTAGAAATTCAGATCAATCCATTCTTGCCAGTTATATAGAACGCCAATTGGATGCTAACGTCTATCAGGTTATCGGTTCTGTATCCAATCTTGATTCCAACGCTCAGAATTTTTTAATTCAGGATCTCATGATCGACGTTGGCAACGCTGATTCCAGTAATCTTTCCGCAACCGGCATCACCAACGGTATGGTTCTGCAGCTTCAGGACAGGCTGGCTAACTATGAACCAGGCTCCTTGTTACTCGGGGCAACCGAGGTCAAACCTGCATCGATTCAATCCCGGGCTGATGGCAGTGAAACTGAATACGAAATTGACGGTGTCGTTACTGCGCTCAGTTCTCAGGAGACGTTTATCCTGGGCGGGACAACCGTAAGCATAACTGACACTACCCTTTTCAGAGGGGGATCTTCAGGCGAGCTGATAGTTGATTCGCGTATAGAGGTAGAAGGGGAGATTGACGAGAACAACGTACTGGAAGCCTGGGAGATCGAGTTTTCGAATGCTGATGCCATTGGCGACTACTTCAATTTCTCATTGAATGACAGTACGCCATCTGGACCAGCTATTGACGTGGACGGCGAGCCGGGTACTGAAGGCGAGCCGGGTACTGAAGGTGAATCAGGTGCCGAAGGCGAGCCGGGTACCGAAGGTGAGGTTACTGGTCCTAACGTGGGTGGATGCCGGGATTCGTTTGATGAGGGCGGAACGCTTACCGATGACCTGGAATCACCGATTGTCTTATCCTCAGACTCTGCCCTTATGGAACGCAGTCTGTGTGGTTTCTATGATTCGGATTACGTTCAATTTTCTGCAAGAGCCAATGCTTCTTACCGCGTTGAAGTGTTGCGCCATCAGGACCCTCAGGAGTTTGGGGTTTATTTACAACTGCTTGAGCAGGGCGAGGACGGAAACTATGAAGTTGTCAGTCAAACCAACAGGGGCGGCGTTGTACTTGGCTTTACCAATGGTGATACGGCCAGAGCCTACATTGTGCGGGTCGGCAGTACGGTTTCCGAAGTAGGTCAATACGGTGGTGGAGATTATCTCCTGTCAATAAGCGGAAACTGATGGCTTGGCGTTCGGTTTAGTCGGCTATTCTTTTCAGCTTTTCATAGTCGTGAATTTGCAGACGGTTTTTTCCTATCGACACAATTTGTTCCTTGCGCAGCGATCTGATGGCCCGATTGACGTGAACGTTAGAGAGCCCGAGGGTATCTGCAATATCCTGTTGTGTTAGAGGCAGATAAGCATCCTTACCCGACTCTTGCGGGTAGGCTCGAACAACGCGAGCATGCATCTCGAGCAGTAAATACGCCAACCGCCCGCGTGCCGGGCGCGTCGCGATATTTATCAGATTGTTCTGCATAAATTTTTCATCCTCCGCTGTTTTGAAGGTCAAGGACCGGGACAGCGTGGGATTGTCTGCCAGCATCTTCATGAAGCTGGTTCGTGTAAACACGCAAACCACGACCTCGGTAATGGCTTTGACGGTATTGTTTACGGACGCAAGAAGATCCTGCTGAAAACCCGGGAATGCTCCCGGCATCTGAAAGTTGAGAATGAGCTGTTAGCCGTTTTCCACGCTACGGCTCACCGACACCCACCCCTCCAGAAGGATTAACAATTCCCTGCAGGAACTACCTTCGTAATGCAATGTCGTACCTGCGGGGATCACTCGGTTGCCGGCTCTATAGTCAACAACAATACTCATCTGCCTTGTATTTCGTGCATTGGCGGTGACTGAGTTGCTGATAGAGCTAAACGACAAATTGCTGATAGACGGATCTTACAGTGCAGATTTTCTGGCAGCGTGAAACAAGGCAATGTCTTCTCTTAACATTATCTACTGCCAGTTTAATAAAGGCTCTCAGCTCGTACTTCGAGGTGGCAGACCGGTGTGTTGAGACAGTATCTGTCCCTTGCGCACTTTACTACCAGCACCTCGGCCTTTGCGTCTGTGCGCGGGCGAGCTGTTTTTACTTCGCGCGCTCTGGTAGCCCTTGCCTTCCTTAGGTTGAAATGATGGGATCAGATGCTCCTTGCCATTACCGATCAGATGGGCTTTGCCCATGGCACGCAGTGCATCCCTCAACATCGGCCAGTTCTGTGGATCGTGATAACGCAGAAACGCCTTGTGCAATCTGCGTTGTGTTCCGCTCTTGGCTATGGGCACGTCTTCGCCACCGTCGCGCCTGATCCGTTTCAGAGGATTCTTGCCAGTGTGGTACATCGTTGTGGCCGTCGCCATGGGTGAGGGATAAAAATTCTGTACCTGATCTGCTCGAAATCCGTTTTTCTTGAGCCATAAGGCAAGGTTCATCATGTCCTCATCGGTTGTACCCGGATGGGCTGCGATGAAGTAAGGAATAAGGAACTGTTGTTTACCGGCCTTTTTTGTGAACTTTTCAAACAGCGATTTGAATTCGTCGTAGGCACCAATACCCGGCTTCATCATCTTGTCCAGCGGACCGCGTTCGGTATGTTCCGGAGCAATCTTCAGATAGCCGCCAACATGGTGAGTGACGAGTTCCTCGACATACTCAGGTGACTTGACGGCCAGGTCATAGCGCAGCCCGGATGCGATGAGTACCTTCTTGATACCGGGCAGCTCGCGGGCCGCCTTGTAAAGCTGGATGAGTGAAGAGTGGTCGGTATTCAGGTTGGAACAGACATCAGGATAGACACACGAGGGCAATCGGCAATTGGCCTCTATCTCCCGTGATGTGCAGGCAATGCGATACATGTTCGCGGTCGGGCCACCCAGATCTGAAATGACGCCGGTAAAGCCGGGTACTTCGTCACGGATGGTTTCGATTTCCTTGATGATGGATTCTTGCGAGCGGTTTTGGATAACCCGTCCTTCGTGTTCAGTGATAGAGCAGAATGTACATCCGCCGAAGCAGCCACGCATGATGTTCACGGAAAAGCGAATCATCTCGTAGGCTGGTATGCGAGCGTCGCCGTAGCTGGGGTGAGGAACACGCGCGTAGGGATGATCGAACACGTAATCCATCTCTTCGGTAGTCAATGGAATAGGTGGGGGAGTGAGCCACAGTTTCTGACCACCCTGATTTTGTACCAGCGCACGCGCGTTGCCGGGATTGGTCTCCAGATGCAGTACACGGTTGGCGTGAGCGTACAAAGCCTTGTCGTTGGATACCATGTCGAAGGAGGGGAGTCGCAGCACGGTGCGATCACGCTTGTTTTTACGAATCGCCTGACGTTCCTCGCGACTCATGAAATTCAGCACCTGCGTGTTGTCAGTCAGTGCTGGTGCGGTGGCAGCCGCTGCAGAATCCTGGCAGGGTTTTGCCTCATCGCCGTTGCTGGCTGTTTCGTATTCAGGGACGATATAAGGATTAACAGGTTCTTCGATACGCCCGGGTTTATCAACCTTACTGGAGTCCATGACAAGCCAGTCGTCCGGGATATCGTCGATCATCATGGCGGTACCGCGGATATCCAGCAGCTCGTTTATCCTGTGACCGGTTGCCAGGCGATGAGCGATCTCGACGATGGCACGTTCACCATTGCCGTATACCAGCAGATCGGCCTTGGCATCGGCTAGAATTGATCGCCGGACCTTGTCCTGCCAATAATCGTAGTGGGCTATTCGTCGCAGGGAGGCCTCGATACCACCGATAACGATCGGCGCGTCCCTGAATGCCTCGCGGCAGCGATGTGAATACACGATGGACGCGCGGTCAGGACGTTTGCCGCCGATATCATCCGGCGAGTAGGCATCGTCAGAACGCACCTTGCGATCGGCCGTGTAACGGTTGATCATGGAATCCATGTTGCCAGCGGTGATGCCAAAGAAAAGGTTAGGCTCGCCCAGTGCTGCGAACGCCTCGGTGCCGTGCCAGTTGGGTTGCGCGATGATGCCGACGCGGAAACCCTGAGCCTCCAGTAGTCGCCCCACAATTGCCATGCCGAAGCTGGGGTGATCGACGTAGGCATCACCGGTGACAATGATGATGTCGCAGCTATCCCAGCCCAGCTCGTCCATTTCGGCACGACTCATGGGTAAAAACGGGGCGCGACCGTAGCATTCGGCCCAGTAGGCCGGGTAATCGTACAGAGCGCGAGTTTTGGTCATCTTGTTTGGAGCAAGCATGGAACGGGTCTCTGGTCCACCGCACGGGCTAATCGCGTATGGTAACTGCTAAATGGGAACTGTAATCACTAAAACACTGAAATACGTGCTGCCTGTCGCGGTCATCGTCGCAGCGGTGCTCTCTGCCAGGATGATTAGCGCCAATAAACCTGAGCCGCAGACACGCAAGGCGGTGGCATCCGTTGCCGTGGTAGAGGCGACACGGTTGTCAACATCACACTATCCGGTGGTTATACGCAGTCAAGGCGTCGTCCAGCCCACTTTGACTAATACGCTGGTGCCGGCTATTTCAGGCACGGTCACCGACATTCACAGCGTTTTCGTTGTTGGGGGCGTCTTTTCCCGTGGCGATGTGCTGCTGCAGGTTGATCCGCAGGACTATGAAATAGCCTTGACACAGGCGGAGGCCAATCTTGCGCAAGTCGTTGCACAGTTGCAGGAGCAGCAAGCTTTAGCGGCGCAAGCCAGGACCGAATGGCGCTCGATGGGTCGTAACGGCCAACCTTCAGAGCTAACATTGCGTGTGCCACAGCTGGCTGCTGCAAACGCCAATCGCGATGCAGCGCTGGCACAAGTCAGACAGGCGACGCTTGACCTTGAACGTACCCGGATCGTTGCGCCATACGATGGCATCGTTACTGAGCGTCTTGTTGATCCCGGCCAGTTCATCGCCCGAGGCGCAGCCGTTGGCACCATTCATTCCAGCCATGCGGTAGATGTGCGACTACCTTTGAACAACCGTCAACTGACCTACCTGAATCTGCCTGAAGCCAGCCCGGAAATGGATTGGCCAAACGTCGAGCTGCGGGCGTCTATAGGTACGAGCGAGAAAATATGGACGGGTACATTAATACGGACAGAGGGCATTGATACAGCGACACAACAGCTGAACGTCGTTGCCCGTATCAATAACCCCTATGCAAACAAGGATAGGCCGCTGCGTGTGGGTCAGTTCGTACAGGCTCTAATCGAAGGGCAGGTACTGGAGGATGTCTATGTTATTCCGCGTGCGGCTCTGCGAGAAGAACGTGAAGTTTTAATTGTTGATAGCAACAACGAAATACAAAGACGACAAGTCAACATCGTGTGGTCGGATGATCGCGTTGCTGCCGTCGATCAGGGGCTCGAAGAGGGCGACGTTCTGGTAACGACGCCGATGAGCACGGTGGCGGACGGCACACCGGTAAGGCCCACCATCGATGGTGTTGCGCCTGCACCGCTGGAAAGCTGATGCACTCGTTGATCGGCTGGTTTACGAGAAACTCTGTAGCAGCCAATTTGCTGATGGTGTTTATCATTGCCTGGGGGCTATCGTCTCTGGCTACGCGCATTCCACTCGAGGTATTTCCCAGTTTCGAGCTGGATAACGTCACTATTTCGGTACCATTTCGCGGTGCTGCTCCCTCTGAGGTCGAGCAAGCAGTGACGATTAAGGTTGAAGAAGCAATACAGGATATCGAAGGGATCAAGCGCATCAACTCGACCTCCAGTGAGGGGATTTCCAGCGTACTTGTGCAGGTTGCTAACGGTTACGATCCCCAGCGACTCAAGGACGAAATTGAGCAACGCGTTACCGGTATTAACAATTTTGCAGAAGAGATCGGCACGCCGAGGATCACGATACCACAGGCCAACCGCGAAGTTATCAGCGTCGTAGTAGCGGCGGCGATGCCGGAAAAGGAGCTGAGGATGCTTGCATCGCGTGTGCGCGATGAACTGGAAGCTCTGCCAAACGTCTCGACGGTAGCGGTAAGCGGTGTTCGCGATTATGAGCTGGCTATCGAGGTCTCACAGCTTTCTCTGGATCGGTACGATCTCACGCTGGCAAGCGTCGCTCAGGCAATTGAAGCCACATCGATAGATCTGGCGGCGGGCGCTGTTACCACAACCACCGGCGAGGTTTTGCTGCGTACCCGCGGGCAGGCTTATTCCGCAGGTGACTATCAGTCCATCGTCGTGCTGGCAAAACCTGATGGCACAAGGGTGACGCTGGGTGATGTTGCAACGATCAATGATGGATTTGAAGAGCAGCAGCTGGTGCAGTATTTCAATGGCCAGAGTAGCATTCAGATCGACGTTTACCGCACAGGTATGCAAAGCGCGATTACCGTTGCTGATGAAGTCAAGGCGTACTTGCAGAATGCTCAGGCCAGCATGCCCTATGGTGTCACACTGGGGTACTGGCGTGACTGGTCAAGAACGGTCCGCGCAAGGCTGGATACGCTTACCAGTAGTGCATTGCAGGGTGGCATTCTGGTCGTTATATTACTAACGTTGTTCCTTCGGTTCTGGGTAGCCGCCTGGGTGTTTGTCGGTGTGCCAGTATCGATACTTGGCGGTATTGCCCTGATGCCCATGTTAGGGGTCAGTCTGAATCTGCTGAGTCTTTTTGCGTTTATTCTGGTGCTTGGCATTGTCGTTGATGACGCTATTGTGACCGGTGAGAATATCTACACCCACATGCGCCGTAACAAAGACGGCGTCGCGGCGGCGATTGAAGGAACCCGGGAGGTTGCAGTACCGGTTACGTTCGGTGTTCTGACAACGGTTGCTGCGTTTACGCCTTTGTTAATGATCGAGGGTGCACGTGGGCAGATTTTTGCGCAGATCCCTCTGGTGGTTATCCCCGTGTTGCTGTTTTCGATTATCGAATCGAAGTTTGTGTTGCCGGCGCACATGAGCCACCTTGATTTTCATAGCGAGAAAAAACCCAACGTATTTGCGCGTATCCAGCTAAGGATTGCCGACGGTTTTGAACGGTTTGTAGTCGACCGATATCAGCCTGTGCTTGCGTGGGCCCTGCGTAACCGATACCTCGTATTGTCTTTGTTCATGGGGGGCGCCATTGTTGTATTTGCGTTGGTGTCTTCAGGGCATATTCGTTTTGTGTTTTTTCCACGTGTGCAGGCCGAAACAGCCAGAGCAACCCTTGAGATGCCGGCAGGCACGCCCTTTGAAGTCACGCAATCGCATGTGGAACGCATGAGTGAGGCGGTGCGATGGCTTCAGGCAACGCATGTGGACCCGGACACCAACGACAGTGTGATCGAATCCATTCTGACGACCGCAGGCAGTTCCGGGTCGGACAAGGGGAGTCACCTTGGCCGCGTGATGTTTGAGATTGTTCCGCCAGAGCAGCGTAGCTTGCAGATCAGTAGCGCTGAGCTTGTTAATCAGTGGCGAGCCCGAATCGGTGAAATACCTGGTGCAAAAAAAGTCAGTTACCGCGCAGAAATCGGTGGTGGTGGATCGCCTGTGGATGTGGAGATATCTGGCAGTGATTTCAGGCAGTTGAACGCAGCGGCGGCGGACATCAAGCAACAACTTCGCCGGTATCCGGGCGTGAGTGATATCTCTGACACCTACGAAGGTGGCAAAGAAGAGATACAACTGAACCTCACCCCGGTGGGCAGACAGCTTGGCATCACATTGTCAGATATCGCCCAGCAAGTACGCATTGCCTACCTCGGGTCCGAAGTACAGAGTATTCAGCGTAATCGTGACGAGGTGAAGGTCTATGTGCGCTATCCACAACAGGAACGTGCATCGCTTGCGCAACTGGAACGTCTGAGTATTCGTACCCCCACTGGTAATACGCTTCCGTTAGCCAGTGTGGCCGATTTTGATGTCGGCCGAGGATATGCACAGATCCGTCGTATTGATCGTCAGCGAACGTTAAACGTACGCGCGGATATCGATAAACAAAGTGCCAATATCGAAGCTATCAAGGAAGACCTGTCAATGCGTGCCAGCGAACTTGAGCGGCAGTTTCCCGATATCCGGATTTCGCTGGAAGGCGAAGCACGGGAACAACGAGAATCGTTCGCCAGTCTTAAAGTGGGTCTGATATTCGTGCTGCTGGTTATCTATACGTTGTTGGCGATACCATTTCGCAGTTACGTCCAACCGCTCATGGTCATGGTGGTGATACCTTTTGGTGTGGTTGGCGGTGTGCTGGGGCACATGATCATGGGCATGTCGTTAAGCATCATGAGCTATATGGGCATGCTTGCATTATGCGGGGTTGTGGTAAACGATTCCCTGGTACTGGTTGACTGGGTAAACCGACAACGGCGACAGGGCGTCGAGTTGTTTGATGCGGTGCGACAGGCAGGCGTTGCCCGCTTTCGTGCCGTTATCCTTACCTCGTTAACCACGTTTCTTGGATTGTTACCATTGATCTTTGAAAGCAGTACGCAGGCGCAATTTCTGATTCCCATGGCGGTATCATTGGGCTACGGAATTCTTTTTGCCACTGCCGTGACACTTGTGCTGATTCCCGTCAATTACCTCGTACTTGAAGATATCCGCCACGTTTTGCGTGCCGGTCGCGTTCGATCGAAACAATACGTCAGCAACGCCTGAGCAGGCGTTAGCAGGAGGCTACGGATTAGATATATCCGGGGTTATGTCATCGTCAGCAGGTCGTTCGATCACATCCGGGGTATTCTCTACAGGTTGCGCTGCCTTGAGCGTCGGTGGCGTTCCAGGATTATCTGTCGTTACTGAAATACCGGACAACTGATCTGCGCCTTGCGATTGAATCAGCACGTTCTCACCACTTTTACGCGCATTGGTACAACCCCCCAAACGTTTTATAAATTCCGTTGGAAACGCCCCACATTGATCCAGATTCTTGCCCAGACGACCTGTCCGACAACGCTCGATGGTTAATTCGACAATGCGCTGCGAGCTAACACGCGTGACGTTGTCAAATGAAAACACGTAGTTGATCAGGGTTACGGCGTCAGTGGATACATTCGCAGCGCCCCCATAAGCGTCGATCACGTCTGCAGTACTGTCTTCCTGGCGCATGCGCGCGACGGTGTCAAAGGCGAAGTTCTGTGCAATTCGGCAATCAAGAACCGATAGTTCCCGCGCGGATTTACTCAGGACGTGCGTACTCTCATCAGCCTCGCAGGAGGCGTCATTGTAGGTCACGCTGCCATCTGTAGCCACGCATTTGTAAAATGCAGCCCGAGTTGGTGTCGTCGTGGCTGGGAGTATCAGCAGAACCAGCGCACAAGCGCTGACGAGCTGCCGCAGTGGAGCTGTTGCATCATGAGCTGTCATGCGGGAGGTATCGGCCAGATACCACTAACGGTTTAATAAAGCAGGATAGTTAGTCTGGAAAAAGCGCTTATCCGGAGGCTCTGGTGAGAACGGTCTCGTCCAGCAGAAAACGTGAAAACAAGGGCAGTCTTGCTGCGCCTAACGCACGGGCATCCGGACCAATCAGACCTGCAATTATCTCTGGTGAGCGGATACCCTTGGTATCAAGCTTATCCAACGCAGAGCGTGTCATGGCGACCACACGGTCCTTGATCGAATCGGGAAAGCCACCATCGATAACGATAACACCAACATCCACTATGCTGCTGATGGATACAATAGCCAGAGCCAATGAATTGGCCAATTTCTCCAACCATTGTTGCAGTTGTGCAGAATCGGTTTCCCAGATATCAGCATCGTGAGCAATGTATTCGCTATCGAGGTTGCCGGTAGACAGGGCATTGTTTTCAAAGAGCTGTATGGATGCGGTATCAATCAATTGGGATACACCCGATGTTGCATTGTTGTCGATGACGGGTAGGGAACCAAAAGCCCCGGCGTTGCCAGATTGCCCGCGATAGACCGCACCATTTATCGCCAGGCCACCACCGATAAAGTAGCCGATGAAAAAGTAGGCAAAGTCTGAATACTGCCGGCCTCGACCGAATGTCAGCTCTGCGCCACAGGCTGAGGTTGCATCGTTTTCCACCAACACAGGCAAGTCGCAAACGTCTGCCAGCGCATCGGCGAATGAGAATTCTCTCCAGCTGTCCATAAGCGTTTGCGGGGCACCCAGTTTCTCGCTCCAGTCCCATAATTCATAAGGCATGGCGATACCGATACCGTGCAGGCGCTTGGCCGAGTCTGCACCGAGTTGAGCGGATAGCGACGGAATTTCCCGACGCATGAAGTCGGCAATCAGCTCTGGTGTCGGGTAGCGATAGTGCTCCAGACGCTTTAGCACGATGTCGCCGACGAAGTTCATGACAATGAGCTCGGCACTGCGTCGTCCCAGCTTCAGGCCCATGAAGTAGGCGCCGTCAGCTTTTAGCTTCAACGGCACAGAGGGCTGTCCCACTTTGCCCTTGATAGGCTCGCCAGCGTGCAGGAGGCCGTCACTGGTGAGATCTCGTGTGATCAGGGTGATGGTTTGTGCAGATAATCCTGAACGCCTGGCTATTTCGGCCCGTGGCAACGGCTCATCACGAACCAGTGAAAGCACCAGACGCTCGTTGTGAGCTCGGACACGGGATAGATTGGCGCCACCACCGGAAATAATGGCACCTTTGTTTTCAGGGGAATCTTGCGGTGTAACTCCCTGAATTCCTTCGATTCTGTTGTTCATTCACGCACGCTACAAGGATTTAATAGATATATCAAATTTATTTATTTATTGACAATGATACTAAAATGCGTTTTTCTATACTCAGGGACGCGAGTCGGTTAGCCACCTTGCTCCCCGGTATATCGATTAATCTACTTCTTGTGAGGAAATAAAATGCGTAATTCAACGCCTATTGCAGCTACTGTGCTGGCCCTTTTTACTGCGGGTGTCAGCTTTTCGGCTGCGGCTGAAGATATGGGAGCCTGTCTGATTACCAAGACAGATATCAACCCGTTTTTTGTAAAAATGAAAGAAGGCGCAACCGCCAAGGCGGAGGAGCTGGGTATAGAGCTATCTACCTATGCAGGTAAGGTAGACGGCGATCATGAAACGCAGGTGCAGGCTATTGAAACCTGTATTGCGTCAGGTGCCAAAGGCATACTGCTGACCGCATCCGACACGGCTGCCATCGTGCCTGTTGTTCAGCAGGCACGTGATGCCGGGTTGCTGGTTATTGCGCTGGACACCCCCCTTGAGCCAATAGATGCCGCTGATGCAACCTTTGCCACCGATAACTTCAAGGCCGGCGAATTGATTGGCCAGTGGGCCGCAGCGACTCTGGGTGAGGAGGCGGCTAATGCGAAGATAGCCATGCTCGATCTTGCGGCCAGTCAGCCTTCGGTGGGCGTGTTGCGTGATCAGGGCTTTTTGCAAGGGTTTGGTATCGAGCTTAACGACCCAAAGAAATGGGGCGACGAAACCGATCCTCGTATTATCGGAAATGACATTACATCAGGCAATGAGGAAGGCGGTCGCACGGCGATGGAAAATCTGATGCAGAAAGATCCGGAAATCAATGTGGTCTATACCATCAATGAGCCAGCCGCAGCTGGGGCTTACGAGGCACTCAAGGCTTTTGGCCGTGAGAACGATGTATTGATCGTGTCGGTTGATGGCGGTTGCCCGGGTGTTGCCAATGTTGTAGACGGTGTTATCGGTGCAACGGCTCAGCAGTACCCTCTGCTGATGGCATCCATGGGCGTCGAGGCTATCAAGGCGTGGGCTGACAGCGGTGTAAAGCCTGAGCCTACGCCCGGGCTTGATTTCTTCAACACTGGAGTATCGCTTGTAACGGATCAGCCGGTTGACGGTGTTGAATCTATCGACACCAAAGAAGGTGCTGAGCGGTGCTGGGGTTAGACTCCGGTTTGACTGACGATAGTTTCTTCATGCTTGTAGTGTGAGAAGCTTTTGCCTGACGGAGGTACTTGTCTGTGCCTCCGTTCTATCCGATTCACTCATTAACGCGTGGTCCAGTTCACTATGAGTTCAACAACTCCAGAATCGAACAGCAATGCAGAATCAGGTCTGGTAGCTGCTACCGCCGACTCTGTCGCTGAGTTTGAAGAAGACAGAAAAACGGCACTGCAACATGTTCAGCATTTCCTGCACGGTAACCCGGCGATGGTTCCCGTTATTATTCTTATCGTCAGTGTCATTGCGTTTCGCATCGTTGCCGGCGAGCGGTTCTTTACCGCTTTTAACCTTTCACTAATTATTCAGCAGGTCACCATCATCGGTTTTCTGGCCTGTGCCCAGACGCTGATAATCCTGACTGCGGGTATCGATCTATCTATCGCGGCCATTATGGTACTGGCGTCGGTGGTAGCCGGTAAACTTGCGGTGGTGCTGGGCGTGCCACCCGTTATTGCCATACCTGCGGGTTTTCTTGTGGGAACACTCAGCGGTATGGTCAACGGTCTTTTGGTTACGCGTTTGCGGCTACCGCCCTTTATTGTGACCTTGGGTACATGGAACATCTTTTTTGCGTTGGTCATCTGGTATTCCGGATCCCAATCCATTCGTAGTCAGGACATTGACAAGATTGCACCTTCGCTGAAGTTTTTTGGTGAACGGGTCTCTGTCGGTGGGGCGGTGTTTACCTATGGCTCGTTTCTCATGGTGGCTGTTTTTTTCATTCTTTGGTATGTGTTGAACAACACTGCATGGGGCCGACATGTGTACGCTGTTGGCGATGACAAGGAAGCTGCGGAACTCAGCGGTATAAATACGGATCGCTTGTTGTTATCGGTGTACGGTGTTGCCGGTTTTATTGCTGGCGTTGCAGCATGGGTTTCAGTGGGCCGGGTAGGTTCGGTTAGTCCTCAAAGCTTCTATGATGCCAATCTGGATTCGATAACGGCGGTTGTCATCGGTGGCACCTCACTGTTTGGTGGGCGCGGTTCCATTCTCGGGGCCTTGTTCGGGGCGCTCATCGTAGGGGTGTTCAGTTCGGGTCTGAAAATCGCGGGGGTTGATGTCATCTGGCAACGTTTTGCCATCGGTTGTCTGATCATTCTGGCTGTCGGTATCGATCAATGGTTAAGGAGGGTTTCCGCATGAATCAGCAAGCAGCTGCTGTTCAGAGTGATACATCAACAGAGCCTCGTGTGGTTATCAAGGCTACTGGCCTTGTCAAACGCTATGGCAAGGTGGTCGCGCTGGACCACGCCGATTTCGAATTGCGAGCCGGTGAAATACTGGCGGTCATCGGTGACAACGGTGCCGGTAAATCCACCATGGTCAAGGCGATCTCTGGTGCTGTGGTGCCAGACAGTGGGCATATGGAACTTGACGGTGAACGCGTGTTGTATCGATCACCCATGGAGGCGCGTAATGCCGGTATAGAGACCGTCTATCAAAATCTGGCACTGTCGCCTGCTTTGTCCATTGGCGACAATATGTTTCTGGGACGCGAGCTTCGCAAGCCTGGATTCATGGGTAAGTGGTTGAAGGCTCTGGATCGGCCGGCTATGGAAAAAATTGCTAGAGAAAAACTCAGTGAGCTTGGCCTAATGACTATCCAGAATATCTCGCAGGCAGTAGAGACGCTTTCGGGTGGTCAGCGTCAGGGTGTCGCTGTTGCGCGAGCCGTTGCCTTTGGTTCAAAGGTGGTGATACTGGATGAGCCTACAGCCGCGCTTGGGGTTAAGGAATCGCGTCGTGTGCTGGAGTTGATCAAGGAAGTACGCGATCGTGGATTGCCAATTGTGCTGATTTCACACAACATGCCGCATGTGTTCGAGGTCGCAGATCGAATTCATATTCATCGGTTGGGAAAACGACTGTGTGTGATTCGCCCGCAGGATCATTCCATGTCTGATGCGGTGGCGATGATGACAGGTGCCATGGAGCCGCCACAGTAGGTAAATCGCCTAGCCTGCATCGCGGATTTCCAGGTTGTGCGGGTCTGGCAATACAGCTTCGGCTTCGAATAATCACGTACGTTGTCAAACTGGCGATGGGGAAGCTATTGCAGCTTCCCCATTTTTTCAGCCTTCATCCGTTGTGCAAACCGGCACAGCGAATGGCCACTTCCTGATCGCTGATCAACGCTTGTTGGGATCAGAGCTATCCAGCACACGATTTAACGATTCGGCGTTGCCATGCTCACGTGCTTCATGTTCCAGTTCGCGGCTTTCGGCGCGTAGCTGCACGATATGCCAGCCGATCCAGAAAACGACGCCAACGATAACCAAGGGCGTCTCCATACCAACGAACGGATAAGCCGCACCGATGTCGGCGATGTTGCCCGTCCAGTTTTCTACATTACCTGTCGACATGATCAGTTTCCTTTGGAATAGTTGGCAACGACAACGTCGCGTTCAGCCTGGACCATGGCAGCCTCTTCGTGCTCCTGAAGCACCACCGCGCTTACATCAAGGCCGACGATTTCAACGGCAGGTGGAACCCGAAGTATTCCCATGGCTTTGAGAATGTTGGCAAAGATAAAGCCGGGGAGAAACCCAAGAACAAAGAACATGATGACCGCACCGATGAAATTACCCAGCGGGTTGATGGTGGCGTATTCCGGATTCGGTGAAGCGGGATAGCCCCAGAGCATGAAGCCGCAAATGACCACACCTAGAAAACCGGCATAGCCGTGAACCGCAACAGCGCCAACCGCATCGTCAATCTTGAATTTGCGCTCAACCCAGAAGTGCAACTTGTACACTATGACGACAACGCAGGCAGCAATCAGCATTGACTGTACGGGATGGTACAGATCATTCCCTGCTGATGCACCGATGATACCGGCCAGTCCGCCGGAGTAGGTCCAGAAGGCGTCGCCCTTTGAAATCAGATAGGCTGCCATCATGCCGCCAGCAAGTGACATCAAAAAGTTCAGGGTAATGGCGGAAAGTGTCGTCGGCCCAAGGTAAATATTGGTTGCAGAGAACACCAAGCCTTCACCTGCCTGGACATCAATGATTGGGACATTGCAGGCAGCATAGAAGCCCCAGAAACCGGTATAGATCAAAAACAGCCCGACGGTTACCAGCCATGGATTTCGCGGACCAATGTTGCGTGGGTTCCCGTTTTTATCAAACTTGCCGATACGTGCACCCAGCGGGATCAGAACACCTAATGCAAAGCCACCGGCTACGGCATGTATAACGCCCGATGCATAGGCATCGTGGTACCCGAGTTTTTGAACCATCCATCCATCAGGATGCCAGCCCCAGGCGGCATCGATTATCCAGAATACCGAACCGATAAGAACGGCGAGTATCCAGAAGGCACTAGAACGAATTCGCTCGATAACGGCACCCGATACAATCGAAGCTGCGGTCCATGAAAACAGCAAAAACGCAGCCCAGAAGACGCCATTGATGCGCGCCCAGAAAGCGGTATCGTCAGGGGTCAGTGCATCCTGAACCGGCGGACCACCGAGGTGTGTACCCATCAGCTCACTATTGGGCGTCGCAAATGGTGCCGCCAGCAGATCGCCGATAATCCACGGACCATTGGGAAAGGCGAAGTAGATCCACCAGCCGAAAAAATAGAACGACACCGTGACCAGTGGAATGATCATGGTATTTTTCATCAGGGTGTGCATGTGATTCTTCTGGCGGGTTGCTCCCACCTCATACATGCAGAAGCCCACATGAATAAGAAACATGAAGACGACGGTTACCCAGTAATAGAACTCGGTAAATATGATGGTAAGTGCGGTCAGTTCGTTATCCATACATCGTTTCCTCATCCATAGTTTTTCTCCTGTGGGTCCCTGCGGGATTGCGGGTTCGATACACGTGTTATTTTATTTTTATGGTTGATTTAAACTGTTTTTTGCGCAGACAAGATGATTCAGTCCGGGTGAGAGCCAGGGCTTGTTGGCTTACCGTCATCAAATTGCGACAACCAATCAATGGCAATCTGTCGGAAGTTGTCCAGCCCCTTGTAGGATGCAAGCTCTGGTGGTAGCGATTTTAGAACACGGTGCATGCGTGTCCCCCATTTGGGAACCGTAGACAAATCGCGCATACTTAAAAAATAGCAACGAATGGGAAACAGGATTGCGTTGGAACGAGGCAGCCGCCAGAAACTCTGTAGCTCGATACGCAGGAATAACTTATCGGCAACGTTTTCAGGTGTCACGTGCGTATTTTCCGGTCCCCATAGATGGTAGTTTTCCGGACTGGTATCCAGCCGGGGGTTGACTGTCATCGTCCAGTTCAAGCGGCGCGCGGGATTGCCTTGCTGAACGGCCAGCAGATACTTCAATGCGCGAACAAAGATGCCTTTTTCATGTGCCAGTGGCACCGGTGCGTGCCACTCGAAGAAGTTCATGCCAATGTCAAAATCCAGCGACCAGTCTGCCTGTGTGGTTACCATGCCGGCATCCATCCACAAATTGCCCTGACGTTCATCAAGAATGACAAAGTCACCTTGTGCCTGACGTGTAATGTATTCCATCGGAGCGTAAGGCAGCGTGGTGGCATCGCCAAAGCGAAAGCGCTGATCAATGCCCATGGGTTTGTTGATCCAGTGCCAGTCATCGCCGTTGCGTTCCAATGAGAACGATTCAGGATAGCTTTCAGCCTTACACTGCATCAGCAGCTCCAGCGTATCCCAACCTGCCAGTTCCATATGTGGCAGGCTCTGACAGCGTAACGGATCTTCGTCGAGGACCAGAGCACGATCGCGCATCTCTGCCAGGTAGTGCTCATCGACATCGATGGGTTGTTCGTACGCTGTGTTGGCACGTCCATCCTTGTGCAACTCCATGTTGACAGCATACATATAGCTGTCCTTGTCGAAAGGAAAAGGTGCACGCAATACCGACTCCGGGGAATTTCTGAAACTGAAATCGTCGCGGTAGGTTTCGTCCTTGAACGTTGGCAAACTGGCTGTGCTACCCATGATTAACCTCGGCTATCGCTGGTTGATCCATCTGTCGGTGATCGTTTTGTCTATTCATGTTCAGCGCTCCAGAACAAGTCGTTGACCTTTAAAGCGTGAGACGCAAGGCATGATCTTCTTGCCATTGGCACGTTCTTCGTCGTCGAGCCAGTGGTCTTCATGCAGTAGCTCACCGTCATGGCTCAGCACGTTGGTCTCACATTGTCCGCAGGCACCACCGCGACACAGGTATGGTGCATCGATACCCGCGGCCTCTATGGCTTCCAGCATCGATTGTTCTCGACCAACCTCTATCGCAATGCCGCTGTTTGCCAGCTCAACGGAAAAGGGCTCACCTGGCGGAGATTTGGCAAAGTGTTCGAAGTGGATATGTACGTCGGGCCATCCAAGATCTCTTGCGCTCTCCAGTACCTTGTCTATCATGGGCGTCGGTCCACAAACATACAGATGCGTGCCAACCGGTTGCTGATTCAACAAGGTGTTAAAGTCGATGGATTGCTGCTGGTCGTCAAAGTAGGTGTGCAGTCGGTGCCCGAGTCGATTGGACAGCTCGTCCAGATAAGCCCCCAGTTCAGGGCTACGCACACCGTAGTGAAGTTCGTAGTTGGCATCCATCCTGTCAAGCTGAAAGCACTGCGCTAGAAACGGTGTAATGCCGATGCCACCGGCAATCAGCAGGTGTTTGTTGGCACGCAAATCCAGTGGAAACAAATTGGCAGGATAGCTGATCCTCATGGCCATACCCGGTGTCACTTCACGGTGCATGTAGAGCGATCCTCCTCGACCATTATCATCACGCCTGATGCTAACCTGATAGTTGCTGGTATCGAAAGGCGAGCTCATCAGGGAATAGGGGGTTCGTCGTTGCTGATCACCGTCCTGCATTTCGATGACAATATGTGCGCCACCGGAAAAAGCGGGCAAGTCGTTGCCATCGGTGCGTTTGAAGTGAAAGCGTTTAATCAGAGAATTGACTTCTACAACGTCTGAGACAACGACATCGATAGCAGCATGGTGACTCATCGAAACGCCTCCTCTTTCTCGGGCACGTCTGAAGGATCTTCGGCGTTGATGTTCACCCCTTGAAATGCACCGATACGTCGAGAGTAGTGATCGCGTACCAGAAGCAGCAATCCACAATGCGCGCATTGCGCGGGTTGCGTGGTGACGTCTTCAGTAATTCCCTTGCAATGCACGCATTGCATCCGGCGTGCAAGGCTGCCTCGATGTTCGGTCTGCAGACCCTGATAATCTTGTCCGGCATCCGCACAGGCCTTTACAAACAGGCTGAGTGCCGTCTCGCTACCGCTTAGGTAAATCTGTGTGCCCATTCGCAGGCGATCCAGCGCTCCTTGCACGCGCGGTAGTGCCGCATGGGCTGTAGCACTGCCATGAAATCGGGCAAAGCCGAGTTTACGCAAGTCATCGGTGTTTTTCTGACCACCCGATCCTTCCGCGTACACCAATGTTGCGCTGGCCAGAAAGTCGGCAGGCGCGGCTGCTACCAGATCCTGTACGGCTACGGCACCTTCACCTTCTGCAACCACCAGATGTGCCACTGCCGAAACAGGCTTCAACGTACCGTAGAACGGACGGCTTTTAAACGCCGCATATTGGAGGGTACTCATCGCTTATCCCTTAACGCTGCGTCGTTCCTTGTCCACATCATAGAATGGCATGGGGGCAGCTTCGCATTCTATGAGACCTGTGCTGTTTTTTACCTGCAGCTTGACGCCGGGCTTTGCACAATCCACTGGCATACGGGCGATAGCGACGTTGTGCTTGTTCAGGGATGAGTACATACCAATGGTGGCTACACCCACCTGTTGACCATTGTGCAGCAGTGGTGCACCTTCCTCGGCCGGCTCCTGACCCTCTAGCTTGATACCGTAGATCTTGAATCGCTCCTTGCCTTTAAGACGATAGTGTTCTTCGGCACCACGAAAGCCGGTTTTACCTTCGCTTACGGTAAAGTCCAGACCCAGTTCCCACAGGGTGTCACCGGTGACATCATTCTCAAACGGGTAAAGCTGCGAATTGTCATATGGAAAGAACAGTAAATAGCTTTCCGCTCTTAGCAGGTCCAGAGTTGTAAAACGTGTTGGAATAATACCCATGCTGGCACCTTCGGCCACGATCGTATCCCAGATGTCGGGGGCATCCTGGCCACGACAGAAGATCTCGTAGCCACGCTCTCCGGTGTAGCCAGTGCGTGAGATAGTGACGGGGTGTCCGAACAGCCGGGTTGGCATGTGGGCAAAGTAATTCAGGTGTCGAATGCCTTCGACATGCTTTTCCAGAAAATCCACAGATAAAGGGCCCTGCAGGGATATGTCGTGCAGATTGTCATCAAAGCGTATGGACACGTCACGGCCAACGGCTGCTCGTGTGAGTTGTTCGTGGCCATCGCCTGAGCCATGAACCACCATGAAGGCATTGGCACCGGTGCGATAGATGACACAATCATCAATGAACTTGCCTGCATCGTTGAGCATGCAAGCGTACGAGGCGCGGCCGGGGCTTATCTTTTCCACGTTTCGGGTGGTCGCCCGGTCAATCACATGCGATGCGTGTGGACCAGTGATATGAACTTTTTTCAGGCCCGAAACATCCATGACCCCAGCCTTGGTGCGAATGGCCAGGTACTCGGCCTCCTGATCCTTTTCGTAGGTCCAGGCCGTACCCATACCGCTCCAGTCTTCAAGATTTGAGCCCATCGCTCTATGTCGATCAGCCAGAGTAGAAAAGCGCCAGCTAGCAGTCATGTTGTCTGTCTCCTGATGGATGGTGTGTGCACTATTTGCAATGAAAGCGCACAGTAGCTATTAGAAAGACTGCGATTGTCAGCAGTCCAGTGTCTGTTCGCGCTCCCATTCTGATAACGAGCGGGAATAGCGGTTCCATTCGTCGTTCTTAAGATTGATATAGGCTTGGCTGAATTCATTCCCTATGGCGGTTCTCAATCCTGTATTGGCTTCGAAAAGGCGAATGGCATCGAGCAGGTTCAATGGCAGTTTGCGAACATTATCAACCTTGTGAGATTCGGTATACATATTAATGTCCAGACGCTCGCCACAATCGGTCTGGTTTTGAATGCCATGCATGCCGGCTGCCAGCAAACCAGACATCAGCAAGTAAGGATTGGCCGAATTGTCTGGTAGTCGATGTTCGATGCGTCCCTCATCCGGTATACGGATCATATGTGTCCGGTTGTTGCCTCCGAACGTAATTGAACTGGGAGACCAGCTTGCACCGGATAAGGTTGGTGGTGCATTGATGCGTTTGTAGGAGTTAACCGACGGGTTGGTGATGACGGCAAGTGCTTCAGCGTGTTCCAGCAGACCACCGATAAATTGATAGGCAATATCGGATAACCCGAGTTCACCGGCAGCGTCAGAAAATTTGTTGGTCTTCTCGTCATTGGACCACATGGAGACATGCACATGACAGCCGTTACCGGTAAGGTGCGAGAACGGCTTGGGCATGAAGGTCGCGCGCAAGCCATGCTTTTCTGCAATGGACTTGACCATGAACTTGAAAAAGACGGTCTGATCAGCACAGCTTAGTGCATTGCTGAAATCCCAGTTTATTTCATACTGACCATTAGCATCTTCGTGATCGCACTGATAAGGATTCCAGCCCAGATGCGTCATGGTCGAACTGATTTCGGTGATGACATCAATACGACGCATGATGGTCGATTGATCGTAACAGGGCTTCATCTGAACATCACGCTCATCGGAAATGGCACTGCCGTCCGGGCAAATGATATGGAACTCTGGCTCGACGCCAGCTTTCATCAGCAAGTCGTGCTTGGCGGATTCTCCCATCAGTTTTTTCAACACGTTGCGCGGAGCCTGACCAACCAGCTCACCACCCATCCAGCAATCGCCGGCTATCCAGGCAATTTCCGGCTTCCAGGGCAGTTGAATGATTGATTCGGTGTCGGGGATGACCAGCATATCCTCGTCGGAAGGATCGTAATCCATCCATGCGGCAAACGGTGCGAATCCTGCGCCGGCTTTTTGTATACGACTGGCCATACCAGCGGGAACCAGCTTCGCGCGCTGAGTGCCGATCAGATCAGTAAAGTTGAACAGATAGAACTTGATGCCGTGTTTTTCGGCATAATCGGTCAGGTCCAGTGCCATGCTGATACAACTCCTCTTGTTTGGGCTTGCGGCGCGTTTCGGGCTTGCGGCGCGTTTAGTGAGTATCCTGTGTCTTGAATGTTCTTTGGATTCCCGCCTGCACACAAATGAAATGATTGACGGAACAAATGATCGTTTTAATGAAACAGTGGATGAAATAAAGGTCTTGGTTGATGTGACGTCTATTACTTGCGTGTTGCTGAAAGATGTCCGTTCGGATTGTTGTCTCTAAAAAGGTGTCTGTCCAGGCACCCAGGATGTTCCTGCTAAAGGTACACCAGCCATTGCTGCCGCTTCAACTGTCAGTGCGCAAAGATCTTCGGGTTCAAGGTTGTGCAAGTGGTTCTTCCCACACGCACGCGCAATCGTTTGCGCCTCAAGTGTCATGACGGCAAGATAGTTTGCCAGTCGCCGACCAGCAGCAACCGGATCAAGTCGTTTGGCAAGCTCAGGCTCTTGTGTGGTGATGCCTGCGGGATCATGCCCAAGGTGCCAGGCATCGTATGCACCTGCAGTGGTACCCAGCTTGTTGTATTCTGCCTCGTGCTTTGGATCGTTGTCGCCCATGGCGATCATTGCAGCACTGCCAATGGATACCGCATCAGCGCCCAGCGCCATGGCCTTGGCCACATCAGCACCATTACGAATACCACCGGACACAACAAGCTGAACCTTCCTGTGCATGTCCAGATCCTGTAGAGCCTGCACCGCAGGCCGAACGCAAGCGAGTGTGGGCTGACCGACATGCTCTATAAATACGTTTTGTGTTGCCGCTGTACCGCCTTGCATGCCATCCAGAACAATCACATCCGCACCGGATTTTACGGCCAGTGCGACATCATAGTAAGGGCGTGCACCGGCAATCTTTACGTAGATCGGCTTTTCCCAGCCTGTGATTTCGCGTAGTTCCAGTATTTTTATTTCAAGATCGTCAGGTCCGGTCCAATCCGGATGTCGGCACGCCGAACGCTGGTCAACGCCTTTGGGAAGTGCACGCATTTGCGCAACTCGATCGTTGATTTTCTGACCCATCAACATACCGCCGCCACCGGGTTTGGCTCCCTGTCCGACGACAATTTCTATGGCATCAGCCTTACGCAGATCGTCAGGGTTCATGCCATAGCGTGATGGCAGATACTGGTAAACCAGTTGTTTTGAGTGACCTCTTTCTTCGGGTGTCATGCCACCGTCTCCGGTGGTTGTTGAGGTACCAGCCAGATTGGCACCACGACCCAGTGCTTCCTTGGCCTGTCCCGACAGGGAACCAAAACTCATGCCGGCAATAGTGATCGGAATCTTCAATTCGATAGGTTTAGACGCATTGCGTGCACCAAGAGTCACATCGGTACCGCAGCGTTCGCGGTAGCCTTCCAGTGGATAGCGTGATATCGATGCACCCAGAAACAGCAGATCATCAAAGTTGGGTAAGGCGCGTTTTGCGCCACCGCCACGAATGTCGTAAATGCCTGTGCTGGCTGCACGTCGAATTTCCGAGCGCGTGTAGTCGTCAAAAGTTGCAGACTCTCGAGGAGTGAGCTGAGGGATGTTCTCGTCCATTATGCTATTGCTCTTATCACGGTCAGTGTGTTCAATGCAGCGTGGCTCATGAATCAGTACTCGTCAGCATGGTCAACGTCAAAGTTATAAAGTTTGCGAGCCGATCCGTAGCGTCGAAAGTGCTTCACATCCTTGTTGATTTGCGCTCTTTCAAGCAATGTTGCCAGTGCTTGTTCATGTTCAGGCGTCATGTCCTTTTCGATGCAATCGGCGCCCAGGCTTTCAACAGAACCCGCGACATACAGTTTGGCTTCATAGATGGAGTCGCCCAGCGCTTCGCCGGCATCCCCGCAAACCACCAGATGTCCTACTTGCCCCATGAACGCCGACATGTGTCCGACCGAGCCGCCAACAACGATGTCGATGCCCTTCATCGAGATGCCACAGCGTGATGACGCATCGCCTTCAATCACCAACAGCCCGCCGTGTCCTGTAGCGCCTGCTGATTGACTGGCGTTGCCTTTTACCCGGACAAGGCCGCTCATCATGTTCTCCGCGACACCCACACCGGCATGTCCGCCAATAATCACTTCGGCCTGCTGATTCATACCGGCACAATAAAAACCAACGTTGCCTTTGATATCAACCACAAGCGGTGCATTCAGGCCACAGGCAATGGCATGCTGCCCCATCGGGTTGGTGATAGACCAATCTAACTCATTGGCGAGGGGGTCAAGACCTTGCAGCGTTTGATTGATATGCCGCAGACCCACTTGCTGATAATCCAGAGTGTTCATCTCAGGCAGCTCCCTTGCCAAGGTGTTCAGCGGCATTGGCTGCCTGTCCGTCAAGGGTCTCAGCCCCCCAGGCATATACAGTTGCAGGACGAGGCTCCCACACACGGGCATTACCCGAACCCGGAAGTGTGGCAATGGCTCTGTATTCAGTGGCCATGGCAACCCAGTCATCAGTCTCTGCCAGCACGGCGTGTTTGCAGGCAATAGGATCGCGTACCACAGCAAAGCCGTCGCTGGTGCCAATGCAAAACGTAAAGAAGCCATCCAGATCGTCCAGCGCCTGCTCCAGTGCATCTTTTAGCGATACACCCTGACGAAGCTTCCACGTCAGGTAGGCGGCCGCGACTTCAGAATCGTTTTCACTGCCAAAGGTGACACCCTTGCGTTTTAACTCCTCGCGCAGACGGTTGTGATTGGACAAGGAGCCGTTGTGCACCAGGCACAAGTCTGCACCGGTGGCGAAGGGATGCGAACCTGCAGTCGTTACCGCACTTTCAGTTGCCATCCGGGTATGGCCGATCATGTGACGACCTTGCGCACTGGCCAGATCAAAGCGTTCGTACACCTGCTCTGGTAAACCTGTCTCTTTATAAATTTCAACGCTCTGTCCGCTGCCAACGACGCGGACATCGGGCGCGTTGCTTGCCAGCCATGCTTGAACGGATTGTTCGGAGCCTGATGTGACAAGGATTGCATGGGTATCACGTTGTTTGATGTCGGCAGTGCAACCAAGTGCGCCAGACAACGACTCTGCGAGGGCTTTCCAGTTGTGCTGGTGGCTATCGTGCGCGAGGGAGAATTTCAGCTGCCCTTCCGGAACCGGATCCCGGTAAATGGCCACGCCTGCCGAGTCGGGTCCTCGCCCTGTCATTTCGATGAGCATGGGCTTGAAAAGCTCGCCCAGATTCGGATAAAGCGCTTCGCTTTTCAGATATAAACCGACTATTCCGCACATAACGAATACTCTAAGCTGGACAGGGCATCACGGTATCACCGAATCTTCAGTCTTTCAACAGAGGAATTAGATTTTACTTCCATGAATAATTGTGTAACGATGCTTCTGTCGTTCCGTCATCACACCTGAGAGGACCCGTTAACTATGGGCACTAAAAGACCATTTATTACGCGCCAGTTTTTGAGCGGTGCCATTGCCGCAGTCGTGCTAGGCACAATGTCTACGGCCAATGCCGAAGACAGTACCGACCCCATCATTATTCCCATTCACAACTGGAGCAGCCAGATTGTGATGAGCAATGTGGTCGGTCAGATTTTTGAAGAGATGGGGGCTAACGTGGAGTATGTCTCCACCGATAGTCAGGCCGTTTACGAAGCCGTCCGTACAGGCGATGTCACGTTGGAGATGGAAGTATGGGAAGGGGCTTTTGGTGCCTCGTTTAATGCGGCCATGGAGAAGGGCGGCATTGTTGATGCGGGCGATCACAATGCAATCACGCGCGAGGACTGGTGGTATCCGGACTATGTGGCAGAACTCTGCCCCGGATTACCGGACTGGGAAGCATTGAATGCATGCTCGGCCAAGTTTGCCACGCCAGAGACCGGTGATGCGGGTCGTTTCCTGGGTGGGCCGGTAGACTGGCTCAAGCATGATCAGGAGCGCGTGGATGCGTTGGGCATGAACTTCAAGGTCGTGAATGCCGGGTCAGCCAGTGCATTATGGGCCGAGCTTGCGGCTGCAAAAAAGCGTGGTGAGCCTATTGTGTTGTTTAACTGGACTCCAAATTTTATTGAGGCCGTCTATCCCGGTGCGTTTATTGAATTTCCGGAACATCAGCCCGGATGCGATACAGACCCTTCACTCGGGCCCAACCCCGATGAGACCTACGACTGCGCTAATCCACCCAATGGCTACATGAAAAAAGCTGCTTGGGAAGGTATGGCTGAAAAATGGCCTGGTGCCTACGAAGTGTTGACAGAAATCTCATTTACCAATCCGCAGATCGCCGAGATGGCAAAGCTTGTCGACGTTGATGAGCTGGAGCCTGAAGAAGCTGCGACGGTTTGGCTGGAAGAAAACACCGATGTCTGGAAGAGCTGGATTCAGTAAATAACCGCTTTGCTGAATGGTGGATAGCGCACCGTCAGTCTGGGCATAGAGCAATTACCCTGATTACTGCCGTTGTTTTGCGGTAGTCAGGGTTCAGATTTTCAAAGACGACTATGAGTGAAGCTAATCCGCTGATCAGTTGCCGAGGTCTATGGAAGCTGTTCGGGCACGAACCTGAATCGTATCTGCAGCAGAAACTCAAGGGCGGCAATTTGCCCAGCTTCGACTCATTGCGTAATGATGGTTATATCCCGGCCGTACGCGATGTGTCTCTGGATATTGAGACCGGTGAGATGCTCGTTATCATGGGCTTGTCAGGCTCTGGCAAATCGACGCTTGTACGTTGTCTGAGCAGGTTGATTGAGTCAAGCGCTGGTAGCATTGACATCGCAGGCCAGGACATTCGCTCTCTGGATGAGAAGGGGCTGATCGACTTGCGGCGCAACAAGATGGGCATGGTTTTTCAGAACTTTGCCTTATTGCCCAACAGGACGGTTCTGGACAACGTTATCTATCCGCTGGAGATGCGGGGGCAGGACAGGCACACCCGTCGTGCACGAGCGCTTGAAGTGGTCAAGCTGGTCGGACTGGAAGGGCGGGAAGGGTACTTCCCAAGAGAGCTGTCGGGTGGGCAGCAACAGCGTGTCGGTATTGCTCGAAGCCTCGCCATAGAGCCCGATATCTGGTTTCTCGATGAACCGTTCTCGGCACTTGATCCTCTGATACGCCGCGATATGCAGGATGAATTTCTGCGTCTGCAGGACATGCTGGGAAAAACCATTGTCTTTATTACTCACGACTTCGACGAAGCCTTGCGCCTGGCAGATCGCATTGCCATTATGAAGGATGGTGTCGTGGAGCAAGTAGACACCCCGGACAAGATTGTCTTGCAACCGGCAACGCCCTATGTTGCCAGATTCACTGAAGATATCGAACGTGCCCGGGTCGTACATGCCTCGTTTCTAAGCGAGGCCATTACTGGCGCGGTACCGGCTGGTGATGCGTTGCCAGCGGCAGGCACGATTCATTCACTGGCGCGTCGGCTGGTTGATGACACGCGCAGCTACTATCCGCTAGTCGATGAGCAGGGCAACGTATCCGGTCAGATGAGTCGAACGGCAGCGCTGGATGTCTTGCTGGGTAATCCTGATACTGCGGACAGCCCATTGTGAGTGTTGAGGCTGTCGCACCCGGTGCAGCCGCACCCGTTGGTACACAGTCCCTTCTGAGTGCTCGTCAGATAGGTACTTTGCTTGTCTTTGTTGCGGTGGCCCTGGTGCTTTTCAAGCCCTGGCTTCCGGATATTCTCATACGACTACCGGCAATGCTTGTGTTGCCATTTGCGGATGTCATCAACACCGTATTTTTATTCATCAAGGATGAACTGGGTTTCATTCATGTGACTCGCGCGATTGCCGGTGGTGTTGAGTCATTGCTTGATGTCACTGCCAACCTGCTCTACGGGAAGCGTCGCTGGCCCAACATCGGTCCGATACCCTGGACAACGGTTGCAGTCACCGCCGGTTGTATCGGTTATGCACTGGGGGGGCCACGTTTGGCGTTGCTCGGCGCAGGTACCTTTACGTGGGCGGCACTGCTGGGGCAGTGGAAGTGGACCATGGAGACGATGTCTGTGATTGTGGTCGCCGTACCGGTAGCGGTGCTGGTTGGCTTGCTTCTGGGAATTGCAGCATGGCGCAGTGCGCTGGTTGAACGGATGCTAAATCCGCTACTTAACATTGCTCAGTCCTTGCCACACTTTGCCTACATGATCCCCGTTGTTGTTTTCATTGGCGTCGGTCCCAAGGCGGGTGCGATCGTGACCATCATCTTTGCGGTACCTCCCATGGTACGAATGAGTCTGCTGGGTTTGCGCAATGTACCGCCCGAGGTTATCGAGAGTGGTCAGATGTGCGGCTCAACGACGTGGCAATTGCTACGACATGCGCGCATTCCCACCGCCAGAACTGAAATACTGGTGGGCGTAAATCAGGTCATCATGCAATCACTTGCCATGGTGGTGCTGGCCAGTTTTATCGGTATGCCGGGACTGGGCCAGAAGCTATTGCAGTTGCTGCAGTCGCTGAAGATCGGTCGTTCAATCGAGATTGGAATTACCATTGTATTGCTGGCTATCATGCTTGATCGCTTTTCGAAGGCATGGGCACATCGTCAACCTGTCCATCACGATAAAGACACGGCCTGGTGGCGACAGAATCGTATTTTTCTTGTCTGGATTGCGTTGGCTGTCTTCACCTTGCTGCTTGCCAACGTCATGCCGATAGCCGCAGAAATCGGCAGGCGACAGGCGTTTACCTTGTCGAAGGAATTCGATCTCATCGTTGATTCGATGCTCACGTTTGTCGATCCAGTAACCTTGGCAATAAGAGCCTTCCTCATTACCAGCGTTCTCATCCCGTTGCGTGATGCCTATCTGTGGCTTCCGTTCAGCGCTGTGATCGTATTGTTTACCGGTATTGGCTGGCGAGTTGGTGGCAGACGTAGCGCGCTAGTCTGCTTTGTCTATGTCATGCTCATCGCACTGAGTGGCTGGTGGGATCGCGCCATGATAACGGCTTATATGGTGAGTGCCGCCGTTTTTCTCTCAGCCTGTATCGGTTTGCCACTGGGAGTCTGGGCTTCGCGAAAAGAGAGTCGCGCAGAGCGCATGCTGCTGGCGTGCGACACCATGCAGACGTTCCCCAGCTTCATCTACCTGATCCCGGTGATCATGCTGTTTGGCGTCAATGATGTTGCCGCCATTGCAGCCGTCATCGTCTTTGGCACGGTGCCAATGACGCGCTATACCATTGAAGGTTTACGAGGTGTGCCGGAGGCGCTGCTTGAGGCATCTGACATGTCAGGTGCCAGTCGCTGGCAGAAGCTGCGCACGGTGTCGTTTCCCATGGCGGTACCCACCATCATGGTTGGCTTGAATCAGACGGTCATGTTCTCGCTGTTTATGGTGATTATCGCCGCTTTTATCGGCACTCAGGATCTCGGGCAGGAAATGCAGCGTGCCCTGTCATCCACGGATGTTGGCAAGGGTCTGGTGCTTGGACTTTGCGTGGCCTTCATGGGCCTGATGGTTGATCATCTGATTACCCGCTGGGGCAGTGAGCGTCAGCGATTGCTGGGAGTGACAGAATGAATGCAACATCGCAGGCGGCTTTCATGGCGCCATTTTCGCGCTCTGGCGTCAGTACGCCCGGGATGCCTGTATTGCCTGACAACGTAGAGAGACACGTTGTGCCGGGTGGAGGCTCGCGAGCGCTGGAAGTTGAAGCCGGTGATGTTATCAATGTGCTGGACATAGCAGGCTTGCAAGCTGTGGAACTCGTTCACTTCACCCCCGATGGTAAATCAGATGCTGCGCGACTCGGTGTTGCCGGTAACGGAGCTGCGCGTGGACTTCAACAAACACTGATAGAAGGTGGTGCAACCGGTCGACGCGTTTTGCACTTGCTGGAGACGGCCGGCTTTTCACTGCAAGAGGCTGATAGTGTTGCGCTGTTTGATGGTCAGTCGGTGGCCGGTGAGCAGCGCAGTGTCACCGTCATGGCAGGCGGACTTCTTTGTATTTCAGCACCAGGTGGTCCCATGTTGCCCGAAGAGCAAAACCCGCCATCCGATGTTGTCGTGTTCGTAGAGCGACAGACAAGCCGAAGTGCCACTGATAGATTGCAGCCACCGGCACCATTGGCCGAGCCGCTGCTGGATGAAAACATCCAACCCGGTAACGCGTTTGCCTTTGAAGTAAAAAAGGGGCAGTTCGTTCAGGTACTTGATATTCAGGGCAGGGAGTGTTCAGACTTTCAGGCCTTCTCTGCGCGTGCTCTGGACAAGGGGCTGGAGCGGGATATTGATCCGACGACAACACGCTCGTTGGGTGGGTCGCTCTATCCGGCGCCGGGCATCTTTTCCAAGTACTACAGTAGTGATCACGAGCCGCTGGTCGAGATTGTTCAGGATACCTGCGGCAGGCATGACACCTTTGGTCTTGCCTGTACTGCACGCTACTATGAAGATCTGGGTTATCCGGGGCATCGCAACTGCTCTGACAACATGAACAGGCAGTTGCAGCATTTCGGTATTCGCCCCAGAGGTGGCTGGCCTGCCATCAATTTCTTTTTCAATACACTGCTCGATGACGCCAATGCCATCCTGATGGATGACCCATGGTCACGACCCGGTGATTATGTGTTGTTGCGCGCGCTGAGCGATCTGGTGTGTATTGCCACCGCCTGTCCGTGCGATGTGGATCCTGCCAATGGCTGGAACCCGACAGACATACAGACTCGGGTTTATGGCGAGAGTGAATTATTCAAACGATCCATTGGTTTTAGAAAAACGCCGGAGGCGGATGTGGAACAAACTCAAGAGACGGGTTTTCATGCCTGCTTTGCTGAACACACCAGAGACTTCATCGAGTACAACGGGTACTGGTTGGCTAACACCATGACACAGCATGGCACCATTGCCGAGTATTGGGCTTGCCGGGAAAAAGCGGCCATCATGGATCTGTCACCGCTGAGAAAGTACGAAGTCACAGGTCCCGATGCTGAAGCGTTGATGCAGCTGGGTGTTACGCGCAACATGAAGAAACTCTCGGTGGGGCAAGTGGTTTATACCGCCATGTGCTACGAGCACGGAGGTATGGTCGATGATGGAACGGTCTTCAGGCTGGGTGATAACAACTTTCGCTGGATCGGTGGAAACGATGACAGTGGTCTGGCGCTGCGCGAGCTTGCTGAACGTGAGGGTTTGAACGCCTGGGTGCGCAACAGTACTGAGCAGCTTTGCAATGTGGCGGTTCAAGGCCCATTGTCGCAAGAGATTCTGGCCGACGTCATCTGGACAGCGCCGACACAGGCAAGTATTGATGAGCTTGGCTGGTTCCGGTTCAGCGTTGGACGCATTGGTGATTTTCACGGTGCACCGGTGGTGGTCAGTAGAACCGGTTATTCTGGCGAACTGGGTTATGAGGTTTTCTGTCATCCCAAGGATGCAAAGCTTGTGTTCGATGCGCTGTGGCAATCGGGCGAACCTCGGGGGATGGTGCCGCTGGGTCTTGCGGCGCTTGATATGTTGCGTATTGAAGGCGGGCTTATATTCGCAGGTTATGAATTCTCGGACAGAACTGATCCCTTCGAAGCGGGTATCGGATTTACGGTACCGTTGAAGTCCAAGGAAGATAATTTCATTGGCCGTGATGTACTGGAGCAGCGCAAGCTTCATCCTCAGCGCATGCTGGTCGGTCTTGATCTCGAAGGCGGTGTTGTGCCGGCGTCAGGTGATTGTGTACGTGTGGGTCGTGCCCAGGTGGGGGAGGTGACCTCTGCAATGAAGTCTCCCATTCTTGGAAAAACCATTGCGCTGGCGCGTGTCGATCGTGCACATGCGCAGGTGGGCACGAGCGTTGAGGTGGGGCAACTGGATGGATTTCAGAAAAGACTTGCAGCAACTGTAGTGGCTTTTCCGCACTTTGACCCGACCAAGGAACGGGTGAAGGGGAACTACAGCTGACCTAGGAGTCTGCGCGGCAGAAAGCGCTCGAGCGAGAGTAGTCCAATTTTGAGTCAAATTTTGTGCTGATTTGAGGAGTTTAGCTCGCTGAGTGACGATAGTGAGCACATAATTTGATCAAAAATAGGCTGCTCGTAGCCGACTGATTTCTGCCGCGCAGGCTCCCAGGCAGGTGAAACTGGTATGCTTTGTTCAAGGCTTTTTACTCTCCAGAAATCCAGCCAGATCCCGTACCGTGGGGTAGTCGAACAGATCAGTAATCTCTACTTGTCCTGGCCAGTCTTCCTCGACGGCCGCATGAATCTGTGCTAGCGTCAACGAGCTGATTCCCAAGTCAAACAGATTGTCATCAACCGCGATACTCTGCTGCTCTTCGAGCTGCGCGTTGCACAGCCTCAGCAACTGTTCCTGTATCGGAATTGCCTGAGTATCTTTACTATTACCTGTGGCTTCAAGAAAAGCGGGTTGTTGCTTGCACCCTGCCTCATCGATAGCTACTGCGATGTCTTCCGCCGGATCCAAAGACTGCAGAAGCGGCTCGTAATCGCCTTGCTGCAATGCCGCTACCAACAGATAGCGCTGAACTTTACCACTGGTCGTCTTGGGTATTCTGGGAACAGGTACGACGGCATGAACACCGGCCCCCGCTTCCATTGCCAAAACGCGAGTAATACTGCGCGCCGTCTCAAGCAGCTCTGCAGCATCGGTTCTGTGTACAACAAAGACGAGTAGCTGGTCTTCGTTGGTTTCGGCAGATGGCTGACTGCTGATTGCAAGCTTTCCTCGCGCTACCAGCTGATGCCGGCAAACAATTTCCTCAAGGTCGTGTGGATACAGGTTTTGCCCACTGACAAACACGATATCCTTGGCCCGACCCGTGATGAACAGTTGTCCATCACTGATGAAGCCCAGGTCGCCCGTGTCCAGCCAGCCATCCTTGTCAAACAACTGCTCGTTAAGTTCCGGTTCCTCATAGTAGCCGCCGGTGACATTCTCGCCGCGAATCCGGATATGCCCGATAACCCGCTCTGCCAAAGGCTGACTGTCCGGATCGCGAATACTCACCTGAATCTGTGGTACGGGATATCCGACAGCGACAACGCTCACCCCGCTGGCGGCATCAGCCGGTGCTACAACAGTCTGGCCCACACCAAGTCTGGATCTATCGACAGCCATACTCGAAAAGCGGCTGGCCAACGCCGGGAACGTCACAGCAAGACTGGCCTCAGCGAGCCCGTATACAGGATACATTGCATCTGCAGGTAAACCATGGCGGGTCATGGTATCCATAAAATCCTTGCACAGTGTTTCTGATATGGGTTCCGCACCGTTGAAAAGCAAGCGAACGCTGGAAAGATCCAGCTCAGCATGTTGTGCAGGCTTATGGGAGTTAAGAACGTGCTGATAACCGAAATTAGGTGAACAGAGCACAGTGGCACGGGTTCTTTCAATCTCAGTCAGCCACAACGCAGGACGACGCACAAAAAGATCTGTGGGAATAAGTGCGTGACTTGCATTACACATCAGCGGTGACAAATGAAACCCGATCAAGCCCATATCATGAGTCAGCGGCATCCAGCTGAGCAGGAAGTCTTTGTCCTTCATCAGACAGCCCTCGATAATGGCGCTGATATTGACCATGAGGTTGTGATGTGTGAGTACAACACCCTTCGGCGTGCTGGTAGAGCCCGAGGAAAACTGTATAAACGCAACATCAGCGGGCTCTGGCATATGTACAACAGCAGAGCCGTCGTCGGGCACCTCACCATCTGCAAGGACAATGTTCGCTTCAAGAGAAGTGAATACAGCCTGATGCTCGTCTTCCAGGTGCAATTGCTGCAAACGCTCAAGATGCCGTTTGTCGATAAACACTGCTGGATTGTTCAGTTTCCCGAAGATCCTGACAAGCTTCATGCGCTGTTCAGTGCTGCTGCCGACAGTTACAGGCACAGGCACAATCCCACCAAGCAGACAAGCCCAGAATGCCTCGATGAACTGCTCGTTGTCGCTGGTTTGAACAATCAGCTGACTGCCTTTATGCAACCCCTTTTTCTGGAACGACGCGAGTCGTTTCAGCGCTTGCTCATAAAGCCGGGCGAAAGAAACAGATCGCCGTTCATTCTTCCCACTGACAAATGTCAGCGTTTGTTCACTCTGCGCTCTCAGCTCCAGTAAGTGGGTAAGAGAAACAAGGCTTCGGGCACTGGTCATGGGTGTCTTTTCATTGGCATCATCATGATGCTGTTACGTGAACGCAAGTTGATCAAAGGCTCTATCTCGATAGCATCACCCGGAACATGGCGCAGGCAAATATGCTGTGCCAGCATGGCGATATGCAGCTGCATATCAACGAGAGAGAAAAATTCACCGATGCAGCGCCTCGAACCGAGCGAGAACGGGAAGTAGACACACTTGTTTCTATCGCGAACCATTTCGTCGCTGAAACGCGCGGGCCTGAATCGCTCGGGATCGGGCCAATAGCGCTCGTCCCGATGGAGCAGATAAGGACACAGGAAAATATCAGTGCCCGCCTGTACATGGATATCGTGATCACCCTGTGGAAGCCTGTCGTCGTTGATGGCCTTGCGAGAAAACAGCCACACTGGCGGGTACAGACGCAACGTTTCCTCGATAATCTGACGGGTGATCTGCAACTGCGCAAGATCCTCGTACGCCGGATCACGACCGAGCCTGTCAACCTCCTCATGCAGGGTTTTCTCTATCTCGGGATGCTGCGACAGCAGATACCAGGCCCAATTCAGCGTGCCTGCCGTAGTCTCATGCCCGGCGACAATGATAGTCATCACCTCATCAATGAGATGCTTGTCGGGCATCGCCTCACCGGTATCCTTGTCTCGCGCCTGCATAAGGTAAGACAGGAAGTCATCCTCAACGCGATTCACCTCACGCCGATTGTGAATGATTTTCGCAATATGGCGAGTCAATGAACGAAATCGCATGGCAAGCTGCAAATCACGGGTGACATCCTCAACCAGGAGGGCAAAAGGGTTACCACCCTCAGTTTCGATCAAACGGTCCAGATCATTGCTGATGAGCGCGCGCAGGATAACTTCAAGCGCCAGTTCGCTCATTTCCAGGGTAATGTCGACCGGTATCGAGTCCGCTGCCCTGGATTGCCATTGCTCCAGCTTTCTTTTATTACAGGAGTGCATCATTTTCGCCTGTGCTGCGATCACCGACTTGTGGAAAACCGGCTGAATCATGCGCCTCTGGGCGCGCCAGAATTCACCATCACTGACGATAATGCCGTTGCCCAGAAGCATGGCAACGCGTTCAAAGCCGACGCCTTTCCTGTAATTTCGATGGTTTCCGATCAGAATATGCCTGACATGGTTCGGATCGTTCAGAAACAGTGCCGGGCTATTTCTGCGATGCGGGGCAACGCCAACCACATCTCCATATTGCTCCTTCCACGCCGCAAGGTTCAGAAATGTCTGATGGTCGACATTGATATCAAACGGTTCAGCTGGCCCGGTAACTTGTGCGAGCGGGCGGCGTTGAGTGCGGAGGGACAATGTGAGGTTTTCGGATTGCAAGAAAATGACTAACCCATCATTATAGCATTCGTCTGAAAATACAGCGAAGCTACCAAGTGAATTTCAAGCTATGGCACAAGCGGGTTGCCGCGCGTGTGCTCCCTCCCGTTGTGTCGGGACTGATCCGGCTGATCTGGAAGACCTGTCGGGTACATGCAATTGTTGGCGAAGAACACCTGCAGCCGTTACTTGACTCTGGTGAGCCCTTTATTCCGTGCTACTGGCACCAGCATCAGATTTTCTGTGTACGTTACCTACTCGATACAGCGTCGCAGCATGAACACGTCAATCTCGGTTACCTCATCAGCCCCTCGTCTGACGGGGATATGGCCGCAACGATCTTTGACCAGCGGAAGGTCCACATTGTTCGTGGTTCGGCGACGCGAGGCGGTGCACAGGCTCTGCGAGAGATATATGTGGCCATAAAACAGCAGAAAATCTCACCGATAGTGACACCCGATGGGCCAACAGGCCCTATCTATGAGTGCAAGCCCGGCGTTCCGATGCTGGCGCGCATCAGTCAGTGCCCTATGCTGCCGATGGCCTACGCAGCGACCCACGCCATTAAGCTTCGCTCCTGGGACAAATTCATGCTGCCAGTGCCTTTTTCCCGTATTGTCATCGGCATTGGCCCTGCACTGCATGTTCCAAAAGATCAACAGGAAATGGACATTACCACCGCATGCAGTGAGATGAACGAACGCTTGCAGAGCGTTGCTCTGGCGTGCGAACACAAAGTGACAGATTAGTACTGTTAACACTAGGCCGCAGCCCCACTGCGCAGCATGCGATAACATTTACTATTCCGGCGTGGATCGTTGATGAAGGGCTTCAGCATTTCATGGACGGTCCAGGCTACACTCTTCCCATTGTACGTATCGAGGGCGAGAGGATCTTCGTTTTCGCTCACGGTGCAAAAACTCCCCTGGACACTATGTTTCTGAAATTCCTGTTTTCTGTCGGTCTTGTGCTGCCCAGTTTCTGCGCTTTTGCGGATCTCAACTCGATCAGATTCATCAACGACTGGAAGTGGGAAGGCCAGGCAGCACCGTTGTTACTTGCCGCAGACAAGGGCTACTTCGAGCAGGAAAACCTGGATGTGACGCTTGCCATTGGTCGGGGTTCGGTCGACGCAATACCCAAGGTTGCCTCGGGTGAATACCACTTGGGTTCAGCCGACATCAACTCACTGATCCAATGGCGTGATAAAAATCCTGATATCGACATGAAAGCGGTCTATATCATCTACAACTCG